>NZ_JAUSZN010000001.1:2500-648000 GCF_030817595.1 Neobacillus niacini | reverse complement strand
AAGAATGATTTAGCTGTTCCTTTAATAGTTTCTCAAACTTCTTTTGAAGCTTTAAACCCAGCATCACATCATAGGTTCCAAAGACATCATCAACCTCAAGTGACACACCCTCTATACCAATTTCCTCAAACAACGTAGACTCTACATAAATAAATTCACTTTTATGTTCTTTTAAATAAGTAAGTGGCTGGTTTAAGAAGTTTGACGATTCATTGGCGATCATCGTTTCTGTTTCTTTGCTGCAACGTTCAATATAAGCTTCATTAAAACTAGTGTTTTCCATTTTTACAACCTCCTATTAGGCATTCCCACTTTTACTATAGAGTTATGTCAAATAAAAAAGCAAATTTTTTATCATAAAAAAACGCCTAAACTCACAAAGAGTATAGACGTTTTAAGTCCTATTAATTTTCTGCAAGTTTATTGTTTACGATTTTTTTTCCGACAGGGTTTTCTTCAACAGTATCTTCTGCTTGTTTTGCACGTTTCATAAAGAAGGCAAGGACTAGTGCAACTGCCGCAATAAATACTGAGATGAAAAACGCGAAATTTATACCATCTAATGTTGCCTGCATCATAATTTGCTGCTTCATTTGAGCTAAAGCTTCTTGTGTTGGCTGCTCAGTCAATTTTGCCATAGCAGCTTCACCAAGTTCCTTCCCCTTTGACTCAGCACGATTAGACATGATTGTTACTAATAATGCTGTCCCAATTGCTCCAGAAACCTGTTGAAGTGTATTGTTCATAGCTGTACCATGCGGGTAAAAACGTGCAGGCAGCTGGTTTAGACCATTGGTCGAAACCGGCATCATTACCATTGACATCCCTAACATTCGAACTGTATATAAAAGAATTAAATGAAAATAAGTAGTCTCAAATGTTAACTGACTTAAAAGGTAGCTGGTTATTACTGTGATCGATAAACCAATTACAGCTAACAACCTGCCGCCAAATTTATCGAAAAGCTTACCTGTTACTGGTGACATAACCGCCATACAGATTGCTCCCGGCAGCATCATAAGACCAGCATCCATCGGCGAAATGCCGCGTAATGTTTGAACATAAATCGGTAACAACAGCATCCCAGAAAACATCGCCATTGTAACAACCATTGAGATGGCCGATGATAAGGCAAACATTGGATATTTAAAGATTTTAAAATTAAGCATTGGACGTTCTTGTTTTAATTGACGCAGGATAAATACTAGTAATGAAATAGCTCCTATTGCAATCGTCAAATAAACCTGTGGACTATCCCATCCTTGCTTTCCTGCAGAGCTGAAGCCATAAAGTAAACCTCCAAAGCCGACACTTGAAAGTAAAACGGATATCATATCAATTCGAATATCAACCTTTTCCTTCTTATCTTTTAATAGGAAAAATCCGATCAAAAAGATAACCACCGCAATTGGCGTCACAAAGTGGAATAGCATTCTCCAGTCGTAATGTTCGATTAACCATCCTGATAATGTTGGCCCGATGGCCGGTGCACCCATTAAGATTAATCCGAAAATCCCCATGGCTGCTCCTCTTTTTTCAATTGGGAAGCTTACTAGCATGACATTCATTAATAACGGCATTAGGATAGCTGAGCCAGAAGCTTGAGTCATCCTGCCTGCTAATAAAATTGGGAACACATGGGCAAAACCTGCAAGAATGGTACCCGCAGTAAACAAGCCCATTGCTACTATGAAAAGCCTACGCACCGAATATTTTTGAATCAAGAATGCAGTTGTTGGAATTAATACACCATTCACTAACATAAATCCTGTCGTTAGCCATTGCACAGTTGACGCATCAACCTCTAAATCCGCCATGATGGAAGGAAGTGCAATATTTAGTAGTGTGTTGTTTAAAAAAGCAATAAAAGCCCCAATCATCAGGATTGAGATAATCCCGTATGGGGGACGTTTCGTTTCATTTTTTACTTGTTCCATGTTCTATACCCCCTGTTTAAACTCTTTGTTCATTTTTTTATACCCTTGTTTCACGCTTTATTAATAATATACCGTCGGTTCATTTTTTGCAATCAAAAAACACTACAAATTTATGGATTTGTAATGCCCAAATTTTTGATGTAGTATATTTTTATACAGTTAGTATACTCCGGATTATAGGTGATAAAATGAATGATCGAAAACAGCATGTCATTAACAAGGCCCATCAATTATTTATAGAAAAAGGTTTTCAAGCTACATCGATACAGGACATTTTGGATTTTAGCGGTATCTCAAAAGGAACCTTTTACAAATATTTTTCATCCAAAAGCGAGCTATTAATTGCGATTTATAAAGCAACCTTTAAGAAACTCCAAAAGGAAAGAGATGATTTATTAATTGGCAAAAGCCCTTCAGATATCGAGGTCTTTATTAAACAATTAGTAATGCAAATGATTTCTAACCGCAAAAATAAATTAATTGCTCTTTATGAGGAAGTAATGTCAACAAACGATGCAGATTTGAAACAATATATCCGCATCGCGCGATTACGTTCACTCAGATGGATGTATACCAGGTTTATTGATATCTTCGGCGAAAAAAATAAACCATACTTATTAGATTGTGCCATCATGTTTCAGGGGCTTATGCAGCATAACCTCCAATACAATCGCTTGGCAACGGATTCAAATGAGAAAATTAGCCAGGTCGTCAGATTTAGTGTAAATCGTTTAGTTAAAATGGTGGACGAAGTAGCTGAAGCTGAAGAACAATTGCACCACCCTGAGCTTTTAGAAAAATGGCTTCCAGGGCTTCAAAAAAACAACCATGAACTAATCGTTCAATTTTACCAAATCGTCAGTCCTATGAGAAATTGCATCACAAAACACTTTCAAAATAAAAACGATCAAGAAAAATATAATGAATTGCTAGATTTTATCCAAGAAGAAATCATGCATACTCGTGCTCCAAGAAAATTCCTAATCGAAAGCACCCTCCAAACCCTGCAAAAAAACCCTGCAGGTGTCTGGGAAAAAGAGCTTATACAGCTTAACGAAATCATAACTGCCTACTTCCAACAATTGGAGGAAAATGAAGAAGAACACTAAAATGACATTTTGCTAATGAGAATTTTATAGACTGAGCGTTTGCCCATGCATTTCTAGGTAGTTTTACGTAAATTAGTAAAAACAATGGTTTGTTTTACTATGAGCAGCTGGCACTGCTAAATAAAGCTATGGAGGTGCAAAATAATGGGAGATTTCATGGCGGATAAGAATGGAAGAAGATCAATATTTGATTCTTTAAAGTTCTGGGGTCATAGACCTAATCTCAAGGATTCTCTAAGCGCAGATATAGAAAAAAGCCCGATAATCATGATTGAAGACCTGGCTACCGATAATACTATCGGAAACCTGGCAACCGATAATTCTATCGAAGACGTTGAAACCGATGATTCCCCTAAAGAAAAACGAGATGAATCCAATCCTAGCAGTGTAAGACTATACGAAACGATAAGTGGTAATTTCATTATCACAAGAGGCTGGGATGGAAATAATATGCTGGTTTATAAAATGCGCAGGAGAAATTACTAGAAGGAACAAGAAAGGATGGTGCATAAAAGCTCCATCCTTTTGTTTTTTATGTATGGTCTTATTTCGGTTCTACGTGAACATGTACATCATACACCTTATGTGTCCTGATTAACTCCTCTTCAACTTGTGTAGCGATATCATGCGCCTTTTTTACATCTAACGTGGAATTTACGAGAATGACAACATCAACAACGACGTTATTCCCGTAATTTCTAGCTTTAATTTCTTTCACACCCTTTACGCCCTGGCAATGATGGATGGTTTGTTTATATATTTCTATTTCCTTTTCATCAAATCCATCTGTTAAATAGAGCGAGGCCTCTTTAAAAATGTCCCATGCCGTTTTACAAATGAGAAGACCGACAATTACTGCTGCCAAAGGATCAAGCCAAGGGAGTCCGAACTGTGCACCCATAATACCTATAAAGGTACCCACACTTACCCAAGCGTCAGAAAGATTATCCTTTGCTGCCGCCATGACCGATTGACTATTTATGTCTGTTGCTAGTTTTTTATTATACCGAAAAACCCAGTACATCACGAACGCACAAAAAAGCCCCGTCCATGCCGAGATAACATCTGGTGCTCCTATTTGTACGTAAAAAATACTTACGATCGCTTCGTATGCAACCTTTAAACCGACGGCCGCCATGATAAAGGAAGCGACCATGGAAGCTACGGTTTCTGCTTTCCAGTGTCCATAAGGATGATCATCATCCGCCGGTCTTTGGGATAATCTTAGACCAATCAGAACTGCCACTGATGCAATGATATCTGTTAGATTATTTAAACCGTCTGCTTTCAATGCCTCGGAATTTGCTATATATCCAACTGCTAGTTTTAATGCTGACAAGCAAATATAGGCAATAATACTAACGATCGCTCCGCGCTCTCCTCTTTTTAAATCCAAAAAGCCTTGTTCTTCCATTTTCTTCACCCATTTCTAATCCTTATCTATATTATTGAACAAAAACATCTAGTGGGTCTAGAGAAACCTTTTTCCCCTGCTCGAACTTTATAACAAATGCGAAAAAGAGTTGGTTTAGGTAAAAACTAGAGTAAGCTTAACCTTGAAATTCAGCTAGCAGTTAAGTATTCTAAAAACATAATGAACGAAATTAAGGATGTGTTTAACCTGCGATTAAATAAATTTATTTCCGAGTCTGGTAAAACGTCAAGGCGTGGTGCAGATAAATGGATAGAAGAAGGAAGAGTCACGATTAATGGGAAAGTCGCTAAGGTCGGCAGTCAAGTCGAGCCTGGGGATGTGGTCCGTGTAAACGGTGAAACCATCCGGGTAGCCAAAAATAATGTTTATATTGCTTTAAATAAACCCGTTGGAATTACAAGTACCACCGAAAGACATATCAAAGGTAATATCATTGATTTAGTGAATCACCCACTGCGTATTTTTAACATAGGGAGATTAGATAAAGATTCAGACGGGTTAATCCTGTTAACAAATGACGGAGATATCGTCAACGAAATACTGCGGGCGGAGAATAAACATGAAAAAGAATATATTGTAACCGTTGATAAGCCGATTACTTCGGAATTTTTAAAAAAAATGTCTGAAGGCGTTAGAATTCTAGATACAAAAACCCTCCCATGTAAAGTGGAACAGCTGTCAAAGTATGTGTTTAAGATTATTTTGACGCAAGGGTTGAATCGTCAAATTCGACGGATGTGCTCTGCTCTCGGATATTCCGTTGTCCGCCTTCAGCGAATTCGGATTATGAATATCCACTTAGGAAACCTCCCTGTTGGCCAATGGAGAGATTTAACGAAAAAGGAAAAGCAG
Source organism: Neobacillus niacini (assembly GCF_030817595.1). Classification (GTDB taxonomy): domain Bacteria; phylum Bacillota; class Bacilli; order Bacillales; family Cytobacillaceae; genus Neobacillus; species Neobacillus niacini_G. The sequence goes on along the minus strand of NZ_JAUSZN010000001.1, from coordinate 642,667 downwards.
CAATTATTTAGTGATCTCAATTATGAACCTAGAGAATGGTGAAAAGAATGAGTCGAAATGTTAACAGTTCGACTCATTTTTTTATTTGCTTTAATATTCAAATAATATATGATATTACTTAGGAACACGAAGGTTTAGAGGAGGAGAAATAAATGGAAAAGACAGTAGAAAAACGGCTTACCCGGTCAGAAGTTCCAGAGGAATTAACATGGAATCTTGATGATTTATTTGTATCAGATCAGGCATGGGAGGCAGAACTTGCGGTGATTGAAAATGACACTGCAAAAATTGAGAGCTTTAAAGGTACGTTACATATTGGTTCAAAAGAGTTATCAGCATGCTTGATTGCACAAGAGCAACTATTAATGAAAATGGTCAAAGCAGCAACATATGCAAGCTTAAAGCAATCTGCTGATGGAACAGATCCCCTCAACCAAGCTAATTCTGCCAAATTAGCTTCTTTACGGACAAAAATGACTGCTGCATTATCATTTATAAATTCTGAAATCCTTTCACTTGAAGAAGGTACTGTAGAGAAATATTTACAAGAGAATTTAGAACTTCAACCATTCCGAAAAGATTTACTCGAGCTGCTTGAAACGAAAAAACATCGGCTTTCACCTGAAACAGAAGAAGTATTAGCCGCTTTGGGTGAAGTACATGGGGCCCCTTATACCATTTATAATATGGCTAAATTAGCAGACATGGACTTTTCCCCTATTGTTGATAGCGAAGGAAATGAGTTACCGGTTTCTTTTGCTCTATTTGAAAATCGCTATGAGTTCTCTGCAGATACAGAAACACGTAGAAAAGCATATGACTCTTTCGTTTCTACTCTTAAACAATACAAAAACACGATCGCAGCTGCCTATTCTGCTGAAATAAAGAAGCAAGTCACTCTTTCACGTTTAAGAAATTATCAGTCAGTTGAACAAATGCTATTAGAACCACAGCAAGTAACACTTGAAATGTATAACAATCAAATCGATATTATTTTTAAAGAGCTCTCCCCTCATATGCGCCGGTTTGCTGATCTTAAGAAAAAGACTTTAGGCCTTGATGTCATGAAGTTTTGTGATTTAAAAGCACCATTGGATCCCGATTTTAATCCTGAAACAACCTACGAAGAAGCAAGTCAACTTATCCTGGAATCATTGAAGGTAATGGGACCAGAGTATAGTGAAATCATTGAAAAGGGCTTTAAGGAGCGATGGGTGGACCTGGCCGATAATATTGGTAAATCGACAGGTGCCTTCTGTTCTAGCCCTTATGGTGCACACCCATACATTTTAGTTACATGGCAGGATAATATGCGCGGCTGCTTTACCCTTGCGCATGAATTCGGTCACGCCGGTCATTTTTATTTAGCAAACAAAAATCAAAGAATCATGAATGTTCGTCCTTCCTTGTATTTTATTGAAGCTCCATCTACTATGAATGAGCTTTTATTAGGGCAGCACCTGTTAGCCAATAATGAAGACAAGGAGATGCGTCGCTGGGTAGTGCTTCAGCTGCTTGGAACGTATTATCATAATTTTGTTACTCACTTACTAGAGGCTGAATATCAACGCAGAGTATATGCGTTAGCAGAAAACGGTAGAGCACTTACTGCCAATACATTATCTGAAGTGACTAGAGCTGTACTCACAGAATTCTGGGGGGATACGGTGGAAATCGATGAAGGTGCGAGCCTAACTTGGATGCGCCAGCCTCACTATTATATGGGCTTATATCCATACACGTATTCTGCTGGTTTAACTGCCTCTACTGCTGTCGCGCAATTGATACAAGAACAAGGTCAGCCTGTTGTTGACACCTGGCTGGAAGTCCTTCGTGCAGGTGGAACGATGAAACCGCTTGAGCTATTAAAACATGCTGGTGTAGATATGTCGACACCAGAGCCAGTTCGAAAAGCAGTGGCATATGTCGGTTCCCTAATCGATGAACTAGAAAAATCATACGAGTAAAAAAATGCCAGCCACCTTCTCATTGAGAGAGGTCCCTGGCACTTTTTTATTCATGAATAATTCTTAAAAAATTATACACAATATTTTTTAAAGGAGGTGTTAAGATGAAGCATGTAAAAGCTTTAGCCATTAAATTTGTTTCAAGTCTTGTCCTTTTGTCGCTTATCCTCGGTTTATTGTTTGACATGGCATTTAGCAACATCTTTCTTATCACACTTGTTCTTGGTGTCGCAGCATATCTAATCGGTGACCTCATGATTTTACCAAGAACCAATAATACGGTTGCAACCATTGCGGATTTTGGCTTAGCGTTTCTAATCATATGGTTTATGAGCGAAAATCTCACCTATGGTGACAACCATTTTTCAATGTCTTTAATTGCCGCAATTGGAGTTGCAATATTTGAATATATGTTCCATAAATATGTTGCAAATAATGTCATTAAAAACCAAGGCGGAAAGAAGCAGCAAACAGGGCAATTACAATACCAAACAGAAGCATCAGAAGAGCTGCTGGCTCCAGTCAGACAAGATGTAAGAAGCTCGAATGAAGAAAACAAAAAGCCTCAATAAAGGTAAAGCTCCCTCAGAATCAAAGTTCAGAGGGAGCTTTTGTTATCTGGTAAAGCTTTGTTGGTTAAATTTTATTAATACAATGGTTAAAAGGTTGATGAAAGACAAATCAGGAGAGTTCCCGTGAGATTAGTCCTTCATAAGCATGATGAAAGACTAATCAGGAGAATTCCCAATGAGATTAGTCCTTCATAAGCATGATGAAAGACAAATTAGGAGAGTTCCCCATGTGATTAGTCCTTCATAAGCATGGTGAAAGACTAAACAAACGATCCTCATTGAGTTTAGTCCTTCATAAAAAATTTACGTTTCTTCTAATACCTAACCTTTTGAATTCTGTTATCCATCTTATATGTGAACGGTTTTGGTTGAGCCGCAATAAAGTCTACGAGTACGTCTAAGTCAACTGGTCCTATCACTTTATTTTGCGCTTTTGTAAATACTGTGAAACCATCTCCCCCTCCTGCAAGGAAGATATTTGCGGCTACAGTATAGGATTTATTCGGATCCATTTGAGTACCATCTGGAAGTAGGATATTTACAACCTTTTGTCCATTTGGAGCATTTTCGTCCCATGTGTAAGTGAATCCAGAAATTTGAAGTATCGTTGTTTTTGTTCCCCACTGTTGATTAAGCACGTCGCGTATTTGCTGTCCTGTCATAGTCATTTTAACCATATCATTATTAAACGGCTGAACAGTGTAAATTTCGCCCCACGTAATGTCCCCTGGATTAATATCGGCTCGGATACCGCCCGGATTCATAAAGGCTATGTCTGTATTTAAAGCCAGCCTTTGAGCGTCAGCTATTAAATCTCCAAGGATGGATTCGCCGTTATCATTGCGGAGCGCTGTTAAATTAACCGAGGTTGAGCCTATTACCCTATTTACAATCGGTTCAACTGTAGCTTCGTATTTCGCTACCATTCCAGCTATTTCCGGGTCCGGTTTTATACCTTCTTGAAACGTTGTAACGATTTCTGCCCTCTTGGTAACGATATCTTTCGTTTTTGGGTCAATCTCAATATCAACATCAGAAAATGCTGTACCATAAGAATAGGATTGAACGACTAGCTTATTGTCAATTGTAGCATTCATATAAGCATGATTATGTCCGCCAAAAATAATATCCACTTCGTCGTCAACCTTATTGGCGATATCGACAAGCATTCCAGTTGGATTTTCACCATTCACACCTGAAGTACCTGGATTGTGTGCTAAGACAACGATAGATCGAACTCCTTGCTTTTTCAATTCTGCTACATTACGATTAATAGCTTCCACTTCATCAGAGAAGGTTAAGCCTTCCACTCCGCTTGGCACTACGATCGTCGGTGTCTCTGTCGTTACGACCCCAATAAATCCAATATCCATCCCATTTACCTTAAGAATTTTATAAGGAGGTAAAATGGATTCTCCAGTTTTTTGATCGATGACATTTGCCGCCACCCAAGGAAAATCGGCTCCAGCAAAATTGCCCGTTTCTTCATGAGTCCCACCATTAATTAGACGAAGTAATTCTTTAACTCCCTCATCAAATTCATGATTGCCTACAGTTCCAATATCAAAGCCCAGTTTGTTCAATATTTCTATTGTTGGCTCATCCTGTAAGAGGGCTGAAGCAGGTGGACTTGCCCCTACCATATCCCCAGCTTGTACAAGAAGAGTGTTCTTATTTTCTGCTTCCCTTTGTTTTAAATAAGCTGCTAAGTAATCTGCTCTGCCTGCTGGTTTTCCACCAACATTACGCGTTACATTTATTTGTCCATGTAAATCATTAATCCCCAAAAGTTGAACCTGAATATATCGATTATTCGCAGCAGGCGGTTTTTCCTTTTTAAGTTTTGTTTCCGGACGATTTGAAATATGGCCATGGTATTCTTCTGACAATCCTTGATCATTTACTACGTTTTGAGTGGGGTTGGCAGCATTACCTCTATTGTTTTGAGCCATAGTCCTTGGGTTTACATTGTTAGAGTTATTGGCTACTTGTCGTGGATTTTGGTTATTTGTTTGGTTTCTATCTGTAGCATTTTCATTACCGGCACACCCCATTAAACTGATCGTAAGCAGAAATACAAGCATCTTATAAATCCATTGCATAAATTTCCTCCTAGTTTTTTCTACAGAAGCATTGGTATTTTTTGCTTTAAAACAAAGTTTATGCAGAATTGACCATTTAAAAAAAGGTTATTAATGAAACTTTCTTCCTAGATATTCGTATATAAATAGACTCAAGATAAATAGAATTTGATTAAAAAGGGGAATTGGTTATGGGGAATATGTTTTTGTTTTCGTTGATCGTCGCTATTATGTCTGCTCTTGTTCTTATACCGATTTATAAGGATGATAAGTCCACCGATACGAAAAGTAATAAAAAGAGTTCGAACGGGGCTAGAAGGTTAATTCCGGGAGCCATTATCGCTTTAATCGTTATTTTGATTCCTTCTGTTTTTGCATACTATTATTTTACGAATTATGACCGAAACCTATCTTCTTTATGGGTTCTTGCAATTATTATTACTGCATTAGGTGCACTCATTGCTACTGGAATGGAAAGAAAAGTGAAAGCTCTGCTCTTTGCAGTGAGTCTGGTCCTTGGAATTTACTTTCTCACCGCCTTTCTCTTTAACGCGGATGAAAAATATGAGATTGCTAAGATGGACCAAAAAGTAGAGATTAAATCTTTTGATGAGAAAGAAACACCTGCTAGTGTACCACCTGAGTTTGCCCGCAATAAAATGAAAAAAGCTTTTGGTCAAGTACCAAATACGAGCTATTACGAGTTGGGTAATCTTCAAATTCAAAAAGTAAATGGAGATTATGTTTATATTGCACCTGTTGAGTTTTCTGGATTTTTCAAATGGTGGAAAGGAAAGGAAACACCTGGTTACTTTACTTTAAGCGCCACTGATTCTTCTGCTAACCCAAAATTTATCAAGTCAGACATGATTTATACACCTTCTTCCTATTTTAATAAAGATGTAGAGCGCCATATTCGTATGCAATTCCCAAAACATATTTTCTACGGCGATGTTCAATTAGAAATTGACGATGATGGGAAACCCTATTACATCCGCTCATACGGTCAATTTATTTCAGCGCGAAATGGCTTCGACGTTAAGGGTGTTGTCGTAGTAGATTCGAAAAATGGGGAAACAAAGTCATATACTCTTGCAAATGTTCCTGAATTTATTGATGGTGCAGTATCACCTGAAATTGTCAGCCTGCAAAACAGCTATTTTGGAAATTATGTTCATGGATTTTGGAATAGCCTCTTTGGAAAATCAGATGTCAAACTTCCTTCTGATGAAGGAACAGAGGCAAATGTAAGTCCAATTTTTAATCAAAATGGGGTTATGTATTATTTCACTGATTTTACCTCCCCTAAAGAAGGCGTCGATTCCATGCTCGGGTACTCATTGACCAACTCGCGTACAGGGGAAGCTACCTATTATACAGGTAACCCTGAAGAATCCTATATGGATTCACAAGGTGCCCTGCAAATAATAGAAAAGAAATTTATTGAAAAGAAATGGCATGGGGAAATGCCTGTCATTTATAACTTCTACGGGGAAGCAAGCTGGCTGACACCAGTACTCGATTCGAATGGATTTTTACAGAATTACTTTATCGTATCAGCTGCTAATCCAGAAATATCCGTGTTTGGTGTAACTCCAAACGAAGCTCTAAGACAATATAAAACCGCTCTCCAACGTGGCGGAGGTTCAGTGGATGGCAGTTCGAAGGCGGACGAAAAGCAGATAACCGGTAATGTTCTCCGTGTTTATAAAGAAAAGTCTGGGGACTTCACTGTAGTGTCATTCCTTTTAGACAATAAGAAAAGTTATATCCTATCATCTGAAAAAGAACCAATGATCATTTATCTTAAAGAGGGAGATAGAGTAAATGTCACCTATCTGGATACGGAGGAAGACTTCCTGCCTGCTAAAGAAATTGTGATTGAAGGCTTAGAATAACCTAATAAAACACGATGAAGAGTAAAATCTTCATCGTGTTTTTTTGGTTATTATAATAGTGACTCCGCACCATCAATGTATATTTCTGTTCCTGTAATATGATTGGATTGCTTGGAAGCCAGAAATAACACAAGTTCCGCTACCTGTTCAGGCTTTCCTGCGTGGTGCTCAAGGGGTTGACTACCTTCAGGATAAATGATTGGAATTTCAATTTCTTTCAGCTCTTCTTTTTCTTTCCATGTATTTTCGTTTATATTTGTTTCAATTGCACCAGGACAAATAATATTCACTCGTATACGAAATTTGGCTAATTCAAGAGCTGCCATCTTTCCGAATCCCATCTGTCCAATTTTCGAAGTGCTATAGGCGGACATCCCAAAGCCTCTATAAACACGGTTACCATTAATCGAACTCGTAATGATGATGCTGCCTCCTTTTTCTTTCAGATGGGGTATAGCATATTTGACGGTTAAAAAGGTACTTCTAAGATTATTAGAAATGGTCAGGTCCCAATCGTCTGGTGAAAGGTCTTCGATGGGAGCGACAACGCCATTAATTCCAGCGTTAGCGAAAACAATATCAAGTCTTCCCCATTTCTCAATTACCTGATCATAACTATTTATCATATCCTCTACAGAAGAGACATTGGCCTCTACTATGAGAGCCTCGCTCCCTTTTTCCTCAACCAATTGCTTAACCTCGGTACAGTTTTCTGGGTGTAAATCGACTAAAGCAATTTTCGCTCCGTTTTCAGCTAATTTAAGGGCTGTGGCGCGGCCTATTCCTGATCCCGCACCTGTAATGAAAGCTACTTGACCTTGTAATAATAATTCCAATGTTTGTGAACCACCTTTTTTGACCTTTATATTCCCCTATTTACAAGGTTCCATGCATCTTTACTCCAATCTTAACAACTATCTCCTTATTTATCTTAAAAAAGGAAAAAAGACGTGTGGTTGGCTACACGTCTTTCACGTTAATATTTATCGCTTTTGAAGTAAGGCTTGATAGGCCGCTGAGGTCCTCATCTCCACCGTTAGGGTTCCATTCGGATTATAAATCGCTTTAATCAATAACGGTACACCCGCTGTATTCTTAAATTGAAAATCCTTTCCACCATAAGAAACCGTTGCGTCTCGTCCTTCAGGTACATAACCGACTGTCAGAGAATGATGGTGCCATTCCACATAGTCGACAGCAAGTTGATCTACTGCGTTAAACAAGGTTGAGGAAGTTTGACAAATACCACCGCCAATTCCCATGACCAATTGCTTATTAACAATTTCTTGGGCGGGCTGGTATCCATGTGCTTCGTCACTTGGTCCAACTGTATAGTTAAAAGAGAAAATATCTCCTGTTCCAACTATCACATTATCAATTGCCTGTGCAGACAATTCAATGTTTTTATTTCTTCCTGTTATACTTGGATTAAATTTTGTTGTATATGTGGCTACGACAACTTCAGATAAATGGGCAGCATCCTCTGGCTTATATCCGCTTTCGGTGACATAAATAGGAAGAAAAACATCTCCTCCCTTAACGGAAGCCTCGATGATTTTATTCACTAGTTCTGCTTCTTCAAGAATGACTAGTGGTTTCCCTTTGATCACCTGACCATTGGCATCAATTTTATCTAGCATCATCTTCGTGTCATAACCAGGCGTTGTATCTGTTCCTCTTGCTAAATCCCTAGCCCAGTTTTCAAGCTCCTTCTTATATTTTTCATTATCAGTTCCATATCCCATATCGACTGGAATCAGGCTTTTAATAATGTTTTTGGTAGTTGGATCGACTACGTTAACCACTTTAGGCTTTTTAGCCTCTTCCTCAGCTTTTCTTTTTGCTTCTGCCTCTTCCGCTGCTTTCCTAGCCGCTTCTTCTGCAGCTTTTTGCTCTTCTAGTTTCTTTTCGAGTTCTGTTACTTTGTGCTCCAGATCAGCTTCTTTACCGTTTGTTTTCTCCGCACATCCCGCTAACCCTATTAAACTGCCAACTAATATGAATGAAATCGCCCACGTCCGTATAGACATTTATTACTTCTCCTCTTTTCCCCAAATCTCGTCATTCCTCACGCAGTACTTCCGAACATTCAGAAAAATATTTCCACTCTCATTCTTCTAATCTATTCCGTTATCCGACACAAAATTCCTGCAAATTCCTTTGAAAAATTTCCTGAAATTGGATTCATTATATTAGACGCTCTTCATTCAAATTTGTTTCAATTCAATTTGAAAAAAGTCCTTCTTTTTGTTCCTTATTAAGAACAGAATAATGTATAATATCAGCAGAGTAAAGGGTTAAATTGGTTTATTAAAATAAGTAAGGTGAAATTCATTCAGTCGTTTCAATATAAAGAACAGATTGATCTATGTATTTTTATGGAAGCAAATACATGATTCTAAATGATCATTAACCATCCCTGTGGCTTGCATAAAAGCATAACAAATCGTTGATCCAACAAATTTAAAACCGCGTTTTTTTAAATCCTTACTTAACTTATCACTTATATCTGACGTAGCTGGAACTTCTGATAAATCTTTAAAGTGATGGATAATCGGCTTACCATCTACAAAAGACCAAATATACTCGCTAAAGGAACCAAATTCCTCCTTCACCTTCAAAAACGCTTTTGCATTTGTAATGACGGCATTGATTTTGAGTTTATTTCGAACAATTCCTTCATTCTGTAAAAGTTCTTCAATTTTGTTTTCATCGTAGGAAATGATGATATTAGGGTCAAAATAATCAAATGCCTTGCGATAATTTTCTCTCTTTTTCAGTATTGTGTACCAGCTCAAGCCTGCTTGTGCTCCCTCTAAGTTCAAATATTCGAATAACAATTGATCATCATACACGGGCACGCCCCATTCATGATCATGATAATCAATATAAAGTGGATCCTGATTTACCCAGCCGCATCGATTCATTGGAAATTCCTCCTTCATACTATTATTTTAACAAATTTATCTTTTTCACGATATTCATTCACCATTTCACATAAAAAAACTGCCGAAATCACTCGACAGCATGTTCAATCATTACATTTTTAATACACGACAGATATTTTCCGCTGCAAATGCTAAATTGGTTTCACCGGATTTAAATGCGTCCTCTAAAGAAGGACAACCTTTCAATATCCCAACAATGGACGTAAATCCGTGGTCATATAGCGGTTCTACACCATTACAAATTCTGCCAGCAAATGCGATCACGGGGATCGAATACTTCTCCGCAATTGATGCTACCCCAAAAGGTGTCATGCCAAATAACGTTTGTCCATCAATGCTGCCTTCTCCTGTAAAAACATAATCTGCGCCATTTATTCTATCCTCAAAACCAGTATATTCAATGACTAAGTCCACGCCTTTTTTTAAGTTAGCATTTAAAAAGGCCATTAATCCTGTGCCAAGACCACCAGCGGCACCAGCACCTTCTATATGTGCAATGTCCTTACCCAATACTCGTTTAATAACCTCAGCATAATGTCCTAAGTTTTCATCGAGAAGTTTCACCACTTCAGGGGTTGAACCTTTTTGTGGACCAAATACTGCCGATGCCCCATTCACGCCAATCAAAGGGTTCGTTACATCACATGCCACATCAATTTTGACATTGTTAATCCTGCTATCTAATCGACTTAAATCAATCGAAGCTAATTGGTTCAATGCACCGCCTCCGAACGGTAGTTCCTGGCCATCCTGATCCTTAAAAGAAACACCTAGAGCCTGTAGCTTTTTGTAGGCAAAGGCAAAAATTACAAGCAGCCAACTCCAGCAGTTTAAGGCTTTAACAGCAGCTAAAAGGATGGATAGCCCATTACCAGCTGCAGGCATTCCTGTCATAAAACCATACACAAAAAATACAGTGGTAAGAATGGATAGTGCCAACGTAATTGGCAGCAGCCTTTGAACCATACACTTAAAGGAAGCTTTGGTGAAGAGAAAATAACCATATAGAAAAATTACCAGATAAAAACTAATATCCCAGCCACCTAGATTTACCACATCCACAAAAACAGATACGATAATTAAAGGGAAGGTTAAAACGATAAGGTGTAATGGTTTTAAATCCTTGGATACGGAAGGTTTCTATCTTATAAACATAGGCAGAGTAATAAAACTAAAAACTAGTAGCACAAAGAGATACCATAAATGCAATCCCACAAATGCAAAATTTCCTGACCCACCAATATCGAGATAAACTCCATCAAAATAGTGAGGATACCAGTTGAAAAACGAGCCGGAATACTGCCCATGACTGACCCGCTCCATATAGATTTGAGGAGGAGTTAGGATCATAACCCCAAATAAAAGTGGAATCCCTAGTCGTGAGAGCCTTTCCTTCAAGTATTGGGCACCCGTTCTCTTCAGTAGAGCATAATACGAATTGATTCCCGATACTGCGAAAAAGATTGGCATTAACCAGGCGCTCATAAATAATGAAATGGCTGTGATGTAAGTCGGGTCAGTCTCATTATTCTTAACATGCCAGGCCCAAGGATTAAAAAACATAAAACAATGGTAAATGAAAACCGCTAATGTAGCTAAAACACGAATCCAATCTAAATCATATTGTCTATTCATCATAAAATATCTCCTTGGAAAATAATATTCACCCCATAACCCGGTACTATTTTACTATGAAAAAACTTTTCCAATTGTCGAATTATAGGGAAATATTCAATATTTATAAAAAAGTCTTAAAAAGCAAAACAGCCATCATACGATGGCTGTTCAAAATTTATAGTAATATAATATTATCTGGCAAGGTAACAGAGGTTAGAATCTTAGTCTCTTTCACTCTTTCGACTGCATATGACGAACCATTTAAAATTTCAAAATCCAGGTAACCTGGATGGCACATCACTTCGACCGTTTGATGATCCACATCACGCTGAGTTAACTCAATGAAATAATTTTGGGTTACACCCTCGCCATAAAAATCATGAAATAACCGGTCAGTGAACGACGGCACCCCTTCAACAGGCTGTTCGGATATTCTTCTTACAGGTAAATTGTATTTCTTGGACAGCCTTTGAATCACTGGTAAGAATTCTGGAATACCGTGGACATGATGATGACTGTCAAAATGAGTGGCTGTTAGGCCGTTATCTAAAAACCGGTCGATTTGTGCGGCCCATTCCAGTTCCAGTTCTGTTAAGGAAAGGTTATTATCTTTAGTAAGATCTTTCAGTTTTTTAAAATTCCCCTCTTCATCTACCAGGGTTGGAACGTCGGACCGCAAAGGTTTTCCGCATGTTAGAACCAGATGAATCCCAAGCTTTAGTCTGGGGTGCTCTTTCGCCAGTTCTACTGCATGATTCACACCTGGCATATTCATCATCATCGTTGTGGAATTAACAATACCATATCTATGAGCATCGATAATTCCGTAATTGATTCCCCTGGAATATCCGAAATCATCTGCATTGACAATCAGTTTGATCAATCTGTTGGCCCTCCCTTCTTTATTTTTTAGGCTGTGTTAAACTAGGCTGTTGATTTGCGCTCCTGGCGCTATGCTTTCCGCGGGCTCGCCCGTGAGCCTGTCTAGCTACAGCGCCTAGACCCTCGAGTCGCTTCGGTCCTGACGATGAAGTCAAAGAGCGACTTCAACGCCAGGCCCTCCAGCGCTTGTCGGGTCTGGACAAGGCGCTTCCGCTTTTCCTTCTCCTCGGTCGTTCCGACCTGCGGGGTCTCACTCAGCTCGTTCATCCCGCAGGACATTGAATTTACTCCCTCGAATCATCACCGCACGAAGGAAATGCGATAGCATTTTCGAGGATCAAGCGCCCTCCGCTCCAATCAACAGGTTCTAAAATCAACAGTATCCTTTAACACAGCCATTTTTTAAAAAAATTGAGGTAAATACTTCTTATGCGCTTCTAACATTTCGTCTACGATTTTTTTGGCCGTGGAATCCGACGCAACAAGCGGATTTATCGTTAAAGCAAGAACCGCTAGATTATAGTCACCCGTTACAGCTGCTTCACAGGCAACCCGTTCAAATGACTTAATTTGTTGAACAAGACCGCGGACAGGTACAGGAAGATCACCCATGACCAAAGGTTTCGGTCCTTCTTTGGTAATAATACAGCTGACTTCGACAGCACTATCATCAGGAATACTGGCAATTGAGCCATTATTCATCGTATTAACAGGCTGAATGTCACATTTGTCATTATAGATAGATGAAATTAACCTAACAGCTGCATCACTATAATAAGCTCCACCCCGTTTCTCAAGTTGTGGCGGTTTAATTGAAAGATTTGGATCTTTATAAAGTTCAAAAAGATCATCTTCTAATTTCTTTACCACTTCCGCTCTTGTGCCAACAGTTTCCGCATTCTTGATGTCTTTCTCTACCATCTCACGAGTTTTGTAGTAATAATTATGATATGGGCATGGAAGTACCCCTAATGCGCGGATGAATTCCGACTCCCATCCTTGACCTTGCACATTTTTAACAAAACTTGAGTTTTCCGGATTCGTTAAGAATTCAATTACACGCTCCTTTACACTAACACCGTCAACGTACACGTCTAAACCGTATACCATGTGATTTAGACCAGCAAAATCAATACGAACTCGTGAATGTTCAACGTTCAATAGTTTTGCAATTCCCATTTCCATTCCGATTGGCACATTACATAAGCCAACAACTTTACGAAGGTCACTATAGCGGAGAACCGCTTCTGTTACCATTCCAGCTGGATTTGTAAAATTAACCAGCCAGGCATCTGGGCATAGCTCTTTCATATCTTTTACAATATCTAAAATAACGGGGATTGTCCTTAAGCCTTTGAATAGACCCCCAGGTCCATTTGTTTCTTGACCAAGAACACCATATTTTAGTGGAATCCGTTCATCTTTCGCTCTAGCGTCAAGCAAGCCAACCCTGAATTGTGTGGTTACAAAGTCTGCACCGGCCAAAGCTATGCGTCGGTCTAGCGTCAAATGAACTTCAACAGGAAGTCCGGCTTTTTGAAACATTCGTTTTGCTAGATTGCCAACAATCTCTAGTTTTTCCTTTCCTTCCTCCACGTCCACTAGCCAAAGCTCCCTCAGTGGAAGTTCATCGTACCTTTTGATAAAACCTTCGACGAGTTCCGGTGTATAACTTGATCCACCGCCGATGGTTGTGATTTTAATAGACTTTTGCACAAATCCTTCCCCCTTGTTATCCTTTGTTCAATTCTTGACGAATTTCGACCATCTCTCTTGCTAAATCCTTTAACGTCATAGCCGTCATTAAATGGTCTTGGGCGTGAATAAGTATAATCGGTACTTCGAATGATTCTCCAGCTGCTTCCGCATGAATCAATTGTGTTTGAAACACGTGTGCTTTAGTTATTTCAATATCAGCTTCATCCAGCTTATCAAAGGCTTCGGAGAAGTTTTTTTCCTTGGCTGCAAAAATAGCTTCCATCGCCAGACTTCGGGCATTTCCACTATGCAAAATTAATTGAAATGACAGGTTATATAATTCTTCTTTATTCATGGTTTAACCCTCCAAAATTGACATACCAAGAGCTTGCCGCCGGGCAAGCTCTCTTGTATTCTTTTATTTTTTCCGTGCATAGATTAGTCTGTTGATTTGCGCTCCACAAAGGGAAGCTTCTTGAATAATCACCGCAGCGACAGGCGGTCTATGCCTGTCACGAGGCACTTCGCTTTCCGCGGGCGGTCCAGGGAGCCTCCTCGGCGCCAAAGCGCCTGTGGGGTCTCCCCAGACCCGTCCTCCCGCAGGAGTCTTCGTGCCTTCCGCGCAAATCAACAGAGTGTTAACTATCAGCATTTATCTTTAGCTCAGTTTATTTTTCAGCACCTTGTTCGACTTGGTAGTTTTGTTTATCCCACATTCTAAAGAATGGATAGTAGATGGCGAAGGATACGGCTAGGTTGATTAGTTGCATTAAGGCACCTCTGAAGTTCCCGCCTGTCGCAAGGTACCCGCCGATAATTGGAGGTGTCGTCCATGGAACTGCGACTCCTGCGGTCTTAGGTGCAAAGCCTGTGCTCATGCCAATATATGTGGTAATGGTTAGGGCTAGTGGCGCTAGAATAAATGGAACGATAAGCAATGGGTTAGCGACAATCGGCGCACCGAAAGTGATTGGCTCATTAATATTAAAAATTCCTGGTCCAATTGCTAGTCTGCCTAATGTCTTGGAATGCTGACTCTTTGCCATAAACATCATCATTAAGGCAAATGTAAATGTCGCTCCAGATCCACCCATGTAAATGAAAATATCAAAAAATTGTTGTGTAACCACATTTGGCAATTCATTACCAGCCGTAAGTGCTACTCTGTTAGCATCCGTTGCAGCCAGCCAGATAGGACCCATTACCCCGCCAACAATACTGGCGCCGTGTAATCCAGTCGACCATAAAAGCTGGACAAAAAATACAGCTATTAAGGCACCAATTAAGGAGCCTCCAAGTGCACCAAGCGGTTCCTGTAACAGCTGTCCAACTACATTGTGTAAGGTTTCAAATGATGTATTTTCTATCAATAAACGAATCAACCAAACTGCTAAAATAACAATGAATGCCGGAAATAGAGCGATAAAAGACTTACTAACACTTGGAGGTACACCATCAGGCATTTTAATAACGATATTCTTTTGAATAATAAATCGATAAAGTTCAGTTGACAACATTGCAAGGATCATCGCAACAAACAACCCTTTGCTTCCCAGTAATGCAATAGGGAGCACCCCACCAACTTGGATAGCTTCGCTAGCTCCTTCCGGTGTAAACATTGTAAAATATGGTGTGGCAAGAATAAATGCAGATACAGATATTGCACCGGCATTCAAGGCGTCTACTTTGTAATGTTCCGCCAATCGATAGGCAATACCAAACCCGGCTATCAGTGCCATAATGTCAAAAGTAGCAGTTACTGGGTAAAGTAGTTTCGTCAGCCAAGCGTCCCCAAATATACCAGCCATAAATTCCGGATACCCTTTAAACGGCAGGAATCCAATAATTAAGAAAATCGATCCAATGATAATAAGAGGCATAGTTAAAATAATTCCATCTCGTAATGCTTGTAAGTGTTTCTGACCAGCAACCTTACCTGCGATTGGCATAAACTTTTCTTCAAGTACTTGAGTAAATTTGGCCATATCTATTCACCCCTATGTGAAATTATGAACCTATTAAATTTCTCGCAAACTTTAATACCTCCGCACCATTGCACATTCCATAATGTACAGGGTTAATCGCATCAACTGGAATCCCTTTTTCGAGTCCCTTTTTCTTTAATTGAGGCAGCAAATAGCGTACCTGCGGACCTACAAGTAACACATCTGCAGCATCCAAGTGATTATTGACCTCATTTGCACTCACTGCCCATATTTTCGCTTCAATTCCTTCTGCTTTCGCAGCAGTTTCCATCTTCGCCACCAAAAGACTGGTGGACATACCTGCTGCACAGCATAATAAGATGTTCAAATACAGTCCCCCATTTCCACTCAAACATTGTAATCGCTTACAATTTTACAGATACCTTCAAACACCCCTTCTTTAACAATATCCCTTAAAATTCATCCCTCCTGCCTATAAAATATTTTAACCGTACTAAACTATATTCTCATTTTTTAAATTTAGGACAATTCTACGTTTACCCCAAATAAAAAAAGAGAAATCGTAATAAGTACGATTTCTCTATCTATTTATTAAGTCTTTGCTAATTTACTTACGACCTGTTTTCTAGAAGTAGTCTCATCTAGTCGATCTTCTGCAGGTTTGGCTCGTTTAATAAAGAAAGCAAGAACCAATGCCGCGCCAATAATAATGGCAGATATGAAGAAGGTATGGTTAATGCCTTCTAACATTGCTTCCATTGCAATGTGTTGTTGCATTTCTGCAAGTGCTGCTTTTGTTGTCTGCCCGGACATATTTTGCATAGCAGCCGCTGCAAGTTCTTTCCCATAGGATTCTGAACGATTGGACATGATTGTAATCAATAAACCTGTACCAATAGCAGCAGATACCTGCTGCATAGTATTGTTCATTGCTGTGCCATGTGGATAAAACCGTTGCGGTAATTGATTTAATCCATTGGTCGACACCGGCATAAACACCATAGACATTCCAAACATTCTTATCGCATGTAAAAGAACCAAGGACATATAGGATGTTTCAAACGATAAACGGCTGAAGAAATAAGTAGTAACTGTTGTAATAGTCAAACCAACTACTGCTAAAATTCTACCGCCAATTTTGTCAAATAATCTTCCGGTGACAGGTGACATGAGCGCATTCACAATGGCACCTGGCAGCAGCATTAACCCTGCATCAAAAGGAGAAATCCCACGGATTGTTTGAACATAAATGGGTAGGAGCAGGAAACCTGAAAACATAGCAATATTGACGATCGCTGAAATTGCCGATGAAAGAGCAAACATATTATATTTAAATATCCTAAAGTTGAGCATTGGCCGATCTTGCTTTAATTGCCGTAAGATAAACCAAACCAACGAAACAACGCCGATAGCAATTGTCAAATAAACATGCGGACTGTCCCATCCTCTACTACCGGCAGAACTAAAACCATATAACAGTCCTCCGAAACCAATGCTCGAAAGCAAAAGCGAAAAGAAATCTAGAGAGATATTCACTTTCTCCTTTTTATCTTTAAGCCTCAAGAATCCTATAATAAGAATTACTGCTGCAATTGGAGTTACGAAATGGAAAAGCATCCTCCAATCATAATGTTCAATAATCCATCC
Organism: Neobacillus niacini; assembly: GCF_030817595.1. Taxonomy (GTDB): domain Bacteria; phylum Bacillota; class Bacilli; order Bacillales; family Cytobacillaceae; genus Neobacillus; species Neobacillus niacini_G. Next base: position 625,411 of record NZ_JAUSZN010000001.1, on the reverse strand, counting down.
GGATAAAGTTGGACCAATGGCAGGTGCAAACATCAGAATTAACCCAAAAACCCCCATGGCCGCTCCCCTTTTTTCAATTGGAAAGCTTACTAACATTACATTCATTAACAGCGGCATCATAATTGCTGAGCCTGAAGCTTGCACCATTCGCGCTGTTAATAATAAAGGAAATGCATGGGCGATTCCTGCTATAAGCGTACCAATTGTAAACAATCCCATTGCGACTAAAAATAACCGGCGAACAGTATATTTTTGAATTAAGAATGCAGTAGTAGGGATCATGATTCCATTTACCAGCATAAATCCGGTTGTCAGCCACTGAACTGTCGACGTATCGACGTCTAAGTCCTTCATAATAGAAGGTAACGCGACATTTAATAATGTATTATTTAAAAAAGCAATAAAGGCACCAATCATTAAAACCGCAATAATGCCATAAGGCGGCCCGTCAGTCTTATTAATGGTTTGTTCCATTTTATGTATCCCCCTGGTTCAAGACTTCTTATATATTTTACCAATTAAAGCAAAATTTATCATAACTACAATTTTTATTCAGGTCAGCAAATACTTATAAGAAAAAAACTCGGGACTCAAAAATGAAGTCCCGAGTTTCATCTTTTATTCAATTTTGCACTTTAGGAATGTGACCACGTTTATAAAAATATTGCAAAGCGAGTAATATCGCAAATAATACTAAACCGACAATATCGGAGATATTTTCAGGATAAATTAAACATAATCCTGCTCCAAGGGAAGCGATACGTTCCATCCAATTCATTTTTCGCACCCAAAAACCGATAACTCCAGCACTAATGGCGATCATGCCAACAAAGGCTGTAAATACAACCCAAATTAAATATGTCCACGTAGTATCAATCATTAGTAATTCTGGTGACAAGACAAACATATACGGGATGATAAACGCAGATATTGCAAGCTTTGTTGATTCCACACCTGTTTTAAACGGTTCTCCTCCGGATATAGCCGCGGCAGCAAATGCAGCCAGAGCAACTGGTGGAGTAATATCAGCTACAATGCCAAAATAAAACACAAATAAGTGAGCAGATAAATCAGGAACACCTAACAGAATGATTGCTGGTGCTGCTATCGTTGAAGTAATAACATAATTAGCGGTTGTTGGCGAACCCATTCCCAGTATCAAGGAAGCAATCATTGTCAAAAACAAAGTCGGCAGCAATGCCCCTCCAGCAATATCGAGAAGTCCATTTGCCATTTTTAATCCTAGTCCTGTTTTCGTTACAACACCAACAATGATCCCTGCCGCAGCGGTTGCTGCTGCAACACCTAAAGCAGACCGTGCTCCATCTACTAAAGCTTCAACGATTCCTTTAAATCCGATCCTTGTTTCCTTTCTAATTGCACTTACAACGACAGTAATCACAATAGACCATAACGCAGCACGAATGACACTCATACCGGACATTAACAAAAGCACAATCGCAATAATTGGAAGCAATAAGTAAAGTTTCCCTAGGACCTCTTTTTTGCTCGGCATTTCTTCCTTCGTTAACCCACGAAGACCGATTCGCTTTGCTTCAAAATGAGTCATAATCCAAATACCAGTGAAATAAAGAACGGCCGGGATTGCAGCAGCCTTCGCTATTTCCCAGTAGGAGATACCCCCTCCAATGAATTCAACCATCAAGAATGCCGCCGCTCCCATAACAGGTGGCATTAACTGTCCACCTGTAGACGAAGACGCCTCTACAGCACCGGCAAATTCCTTTTTATATCCCAGGTTTTTCATCATTGGTATCGTAAATGCCCCGGATGTTACCACATTCGCAACGGAACTTCCGCTGATTGTTCCCTGTAAAGCGCTCGAAAAAACCGCAACCTTCGCTGGTCCTCCCACACTTCTTCCGGCAATCGCAATCGAAAGATCGTTAAAATACTCGCCAACCCCTGTTTTGATTAAAAAGGAACCAAATAATAAGAAGAGAAAGATAAAGGTCGAAGATACTCCAATTGGTGTACCAAGAATACCTTCCGTTGTAAAGAACATCGTCTGGACTAACCGATCCAATTCTAACCCTCTGTGTGCAATGGCACCCGGCATATACGGTCCAAAAACCGCGTAAACCATAAAAACAATTGCAATAATGGTAATTGGCAGACCAACGGTCCTTCGCGTTGCCTCTAAAACTAGTAAAATAGCTGAAAGACCAACAAAAAAGTCCATCCCGGTGACATTTCCTGTCCGTAAGACCAAATCATCAATCATGACCGGCCAATAAGCCCCAACGATAACTGAAACGATGGCAAGAATGATATCATACCAAACGACCTTAATCTCCTTTCCCCGATTTTTCTTTCGGGCAGGAAAGAGTAAGAAAATGAGTGCGAGCGCAAAACCTAAATGGATGGAACGCTGCAACTGCGCGGTTAACATGCCAAATATTCCAGTGTATAAGTGAAAGAGAGAAAAGGCTAATAAACCTGCGAAGGCAATCCAAAGAGGTAGTCCTTTTAGTTTTCGTGTTCCAGCTTCAGGGTCATATTTTTCTAAAAGCTCCTGCTGCTTAGCCACTGACAGCGTTTCTTCATAGTGACTCAAGAATATTCACTCCTTTCCATTGCTTAAAAAAGTTCAATTTACGGATTTCCACTTTTACAGACGTGCCCGGTTTTATTGAACGAGATAGCGGGTATTCCTTATTTTTAAAAATCACTGTGTGATTTGCACGAACCTGTCCGATTCGTAAGTGAAAGAAAGGAAAGACCCGATTCATGTTTTTGATGTAATAAGCTCCATTTACTTGTTCGAATGTTTCTCCTTTTTCGGCATTGGAGGGCATGCCGATGGCAAAATCCTCATACATAAGCTCATATTGTTGAATCCTCTCGTCGTGAGTAATTATATAGCTCTCAACCACATCGGATAAATGAATGGAATGAGTGTATTTGATTTCAAAATGAGTTTCGTTTTTAACAGGAATGTAAGCAAACTTTGCATTACTGTGGTTTGGCTGAAAGACAATGGCTTTCTGGAAGGGTGTGAATGCAAAAAAGATAAGGATGATAATAAAGATTAATAGATATGGGATAGATTGAAATTTACACATGTCCCCCTCCCTTTCTCATGGAAAAAGGGGGCCGGCTGTTATTCATTCCAGTCGGCCAATTCAGTCACCAGCAGAATCTTTACTGTGCTTTAACGCCTTTTTCATCAAAGTATTTTTGTGCACCGGAATGAACTTCAATTCCCACGCCGTTTAATGCGTTCTCGACCTTGATTAATTTCCCTTTGGCATGTGTCACTTTATCAAGATTTTCAAAGATTGCTTTCGTAATGCTGTAAACCACATCATCCGCAAGATCGCTGCTTGCCACAAGCATCGCTTGAACAGCTACCGTTGTTACAGCAGACTCCATCCCGTATGTACCGGCAGGAACCTCTTCTTTTACATAGAATGGATATTTTTCGATGATGGCATCAATTTTATCTTGTTCAATTGGCACAATAACTACATCCTCAGTTGCTCCAAGGCTTTCAACCGCACCCGTCGGCGTCCCCGCTGTTACAAAAGCCGCGTCAATCGTACCATCTTGAATTCCCTGTGTAGACTCATCAAATGATAAATCTTGTTTGTGAATATCATCAAAGGTCATACCGTGTACTTCAAGAATTTGCTCGGCATTTGCCACTGTACCAGAACCAGGTGCACCTACAGAAACCTTTTTGCCTTTTAAATCTTCAACCGATGTAATCCCGGATTCTTTTGTTGTTACGATTTGAATCGTTTCTGGATATAAGGTGGCAATTGCCTTCACATTATCAACCTTGTTGTTTGCAAACATTAATTTTCCTTCAGCAGCATATGAAGCAATATCCGTTTGGGAAAAGGCAATTTCGGCATCACCATTCTTAAGGGTCGTCATGTTTTCCGCAGAAGCACCACTAGTTTCAGCATTCGCATCGATACCTGTTTCATCTTTAATAATCTCAGCAAAGGAGCCTCCTAACGGGTAATAGGTTCCGCCAGTCCCCCCCGTTAAAATACTAATAAATTGTGGCTTTTCTTTTTCTTCGTTTGCCGGCTTTTCCCCGCCCTGTTCTTTGTTTCCACATGCTGCTAGAATCATAGAGAGTGTTAAGAGAAACACCATTGAAAGATAGAACCTTTTCTTTTTCATTTAAAACTTCCCCCTTTTTATAAAATACCGTCCATCAATGAATACTTATTAATTGTCAGGTACAAACTTGTCAATTTTACCAAGATTAGTTCTTTAGGGCTATTTCTCCATAAAAAAGAAACCCCTTTCATTTGAAAGGAGTTTTAAACGGTCTTATCTACGTTTCTTATTAGCACTCTTCGTCAGTCTTCCTAACAAAAATGCCCCTGCAGCAACACCAATAATCGTGTTTGTTTTTTTGTTAAATACTTGCTTGGCTACAAGATTTAAGTTCTGAGGTCTTTCAGCAAGACGCCTCATGAAATAGCCGTACCAGTCATTTCCAAAAGGTACATACGTACAGAAGTTATAGCCTTCTTTAGCCAGCTGCAGCTGCATGTCCTTTCTAAATCCATAAAGCATTTGAAACTCAAATTGATCATTCGGGATGTTGTTCTTTTTTACAAATTCCTTCACATGGTTGATGACATTGTGATCATGGGTGGCAATTGAAGTAAATTTGCCGTTTACTAAATGCCATTCGATTAGTTTAATAAAATTTGCGTCAATGTCTTTTTTATTTTGGTAAGCGTATTCAGCGGGTTCCTTATAAGCACCTTTTACAATCCGCATACGGAAGTTTTTATATTTTTCAAGGTATTCATCGGCACGAAGTAAATATGCCTGAATAACCGTTCCAACGTTGTCATATTCCTTAGACAGGTCATCCAAAACATCAAAAGTAGGCTGCAGGTGACCGGTGTCTTCCATGTCAACGTTTACAAAAATTCCATAGTTGTTAGCACGATCTACGATTTCTCTTAAGTTGCTCAAGCAGAAGCTGTATTCGATATCCAAACCTATTTGCGTAGGTTTTAAAGAGATATGGGCATCGACATTATGCTCATGAATCGCTTCAATAACGTTAAGAATTTGTTCCTTTGCTTCTGTCGCCTCTTCTTCTTTAAAGACGAATTCACCTAAATTATCAACGGTACAAGAAATTCCATGTGCATTGAGTTCTTTAATGCTTTTGATTACTTCATCGATATTGGTACCTGCAACCACACTTTGTGCACCCATTTTTAATCCATACTTTTTAGCTGCATTATTTAAAAATTGATTTTGAGATAAGCCAATAAAAATATCTTTCAACATAGCGATTTCTCCTTGCTGTTGTTATTTCACTATTATTTTAGCATAAATGTTTCAATTACTCCTCATAGTTTTTAAAAAATTGTCGAAAAAGAATCATTTGTACTTATGAACTAAAAAAGGGCTGCTGAGATGGTTCCTCAGCAGCCCTTGTGGTGGCATTATCTTCGATTACGATTACGCAGGAATGTAGGAATATCCAGCGTATCTTCTGAATGTGGTCTTTGTCTATCCTGACTAGGCTTTGGCTCTTCTTGAACATTTTGTTCTCGTCGTGAGATACCTTGAGATTGTGGTCTTGAGATAACATCCCTTGATGGACTAACTGTGTTCTTTCGTGAAGATAATTCTGTTTCAGAAAAACCCGTTGCAATAACGGTGATCATGATTTCATCTTTTAGGTCTTCATTGATAATCGAACCAAAAATCATGTTTAATTCCTTGTCCGCAGCAGAAGAAACGATATCGGCCGCTTCTTGAACTTCATAGAGACTTAAATTACTGCCGCCCGTGATATTCATTAAGACACCCTGAGCGCCATCGATAGAGGTTTCTAACAATGGACTTGAAATAGCCTTCTTTGCTGCCTCCACAGCTCGGTCCTTCCCTTTAGCCATACCTATACCCATTAAGGCAGTCCCTTGATTAGACATAATCGTTTTCACGTCTGCGAAATCGAGGTTAATTAAGCCAGGTACGGCAATTAAATCGGAAATCCCCTGGACACCTTGTCTGAGCACATTATCTGCCTCACGGAAAGCTTGAATCATAGGAGTCTTTTTATCTACGATTTGCAATAGACGATCGTTTGGAACAATAATCAATGTATCTACTGCTTCACGCATTAAATCAATCCCAGCTGCTGCATTCGTTGCACGTTTTCGGCCTTCAAATCCGAATGGACGTGTCACAACCCCAATTGTTAAAGCACCAAGCTCACGTGAAATTTGGGCAATCGCTGGTGCAGCTCCAGTCCCTGTTCCTCCGCCCATACCAGCGGTAACAAAGACCATATCTGCTCCTTTTAGTACTTCTTGGATCTGCTTCCTGCTTTCCTCTACTGCATTTCTGCCAACTTCTGGATTTGCACCAGCACCTAAACCTCTAGTTAATGTTGCACCGATTTGCATTTTAATTTCTGCTTTTGATAGTTTTAAAGCTTGGGCATCGGTATTTACTGCAATAAATTCTACACCTTGAACACCGTCTTCTATCATTCGGTTTACCGCGTTATTACCGCCGCCGCCAACACCAATCACTTTTATTCTTGCTACTTGATCTATATCCATTTCAAAATCCCACATAGTCTACTTCCTCCTGCTTCCGCAAAATCATTGCATCATTATTCAAAATTCAAAAAATTATATTGTTTATTTTTAAGTTTTACAGCTTTTAGCAGATTTATTACACTAGTATAATCTAACTCAAGCATATTTTTGTGAATTTTGTCGATTCCTTTTTTCTTAAATTCTATTTTAACAAAAATCTGGGGATTTTTATATAGTCCTATAATCATTCCTCTTTTTTTTATCATTAAAATTTTGTTACAAACGTTCGAAAGGCTCAGTCCAATGACTGAGCCTTAATATTATGAGAATATACTTTTGATACTTTCAATTAATTGCTTAAAGAAATCGGCTACTTGTTGGAGAAAATTCTTGTCGCCCACTGCTTCTTCAATCCGCTGCTGGATATCCTGGGTAAGGTTTTCGAGCTGGGATTTAACATTATCGAAATTAATATTTAAGTTTCTCATTTTCTCAAATAAGTCTAGTAACAACTGCCGGTCTTCCGGACTTAGACTGATTTCGAGTGTCTTTAATTTTTCATCAATTAGTGCCGCAAGTTCTTCTTTTGTTGCTGGGTTTTGCTCAGCTATTTCCTTTTTGATTTCTGTTAAGAGCTCACTTACTTTATCCTGATCCAGCCCCTCTTTTTTCGCTAGATCAGTAGCTAAGTTTAGTTCTTCATTGGCGACTTCTGTGCGCTCCAAATCAAGAGTTGCACCTTCACCTGCATCATAAGCCTTATAAATTCCAACTAAAGCAGAGTGTCCACTGACTTTTACAGGTGAAGCAACATCCACGACTGCGTCTTGAATTCCCGCTGTCAATAAGGCGTTTGCGTACATTTCATCGGTAACCTCTGTAATATTTTCAGGAGTTACCTGATTAATAACAAGTCCCTCACCCGCATCCTTACGCGTAATTTTTGCGGAGGAATACATATTAGAATGAGCGTCTCCTTTAATATACTTAACCAGATCCTCTCCAGTTACAGTAATTTCTTTGACCTTGCTCGTATCGTTTACCTTTAATAACTCTCTCACTTCATCCTTTTGAGCTTGTGATAATGCTTCCCCATAAACGACAATCGGCAGACCAAACTTTTCATTGATACTTTCTTCCGTGTTACCACCAGTATCAGCTGACACTAAGCTTGTACTGCTCACAGAGAATATGATTGCAAGAATAATAGTAAATACAGCCATCTTATAAAAACGTTTCATATCATCTCTCCCTATCAAATTTCTAAGGTGCTTCAAATTAAAAGACGGATAAATTGATAAATAGGTTTCAATTTTTTGTATAGAAAAATTAGTAAGACCACCCAGAAGGATGGCCTCTAGTTTTTCACATTCCCTTGAACACTTTTTAAAAAGTAAAGGAAAAATACACAGGAAAATGCTCCTAAAAAAATGAACCCTGATACAATTGATAAACTTGATGATATGATACCAAAGCCGATACCAACTGTAAAGGTTATGATGCTCTCTATCAAAGATTGAACAGACTCAATTGTTGCTCTAATCTCCGAACTCCCATGATGATGAAGAAATCCCGTTACAACCGGGTCTATCACCCCACTGGCTAAAAAAATCAATATGATCATGAATAAACCAATTACACCTGGAAAAATAGCTGTGATGAAAAAGCAAACAGTGGTAAGCCCTAGTATAAACAGAATGATGGATTGTGCTTTGAAATAGATAAGGAGATAAGCGGCTAGTAAATTTCCTGGAATTCTTGCCAGCGAAATACATGCCGAAAATAGTCCAAAAAATAGTACCGAAAACCCGATCTCATCTAAATAAAGCTGCCAAAACTCATCTAAATACGTAATACACGCTGCTATTCCCATCGCATTTGTAATAATCGTAACTACCTTTGGATTGGTTTTATAAAAGGTTATGGATTTTTTTACGTAAACCATGAAGGCAGATTGACTCTTTTCATTTTTCTGTTGCTGACGATTTCTTGGCGGTTCCTTTAATAGGAGGGTAAGTACCAATCCCAGGAACATGCTTGCTGCAGACACGATATAGTTAAATTCAAATCCAACGTATTTCGCCAAAACACTTCCTGACAGAGCGGCAATTAGTGATGCGATAAAATCGAGTGAATTCATTCTGCCAACAATTTTTTCAAAGGAATTTTGCCTTTTGTCTGTTAGTAGTGAGTCATACAAAAGTGCATTCCATGCACCACTTGTACAGGCACTTGAAATGCCGGCTAGAAAGACAACTAAAGCAAATGTCCAAAATTCATAGGCAAACAGTAGGATAATAAATTCAAACACCGATAAGGCAGCACCAAATACGAGTAAAGTTTTTCTGCCAAATTTGTCGGCAAAAACACCTGTAGGTATTTCAAATATGACAATACTCACGGCATAGATGATTTCACATAGTACAACCATCAATACTGTCATACCCCGCTGCTCCCAAAATAATCGTTCGATTACGTAAGCTGGGATAAGGTTATGAAAAAAGATAATTAGGTACAGCTTATTTACGTTTTTTACCATCATCCAGTTAGTTCCTCCTTTTTTTCTTATTAAAGAAAGAGTAAGGAGGTGGACGAATGGTTTTCTTTTTAGATTAACAAGGGGGTCTTACGATATACACGAAATCAACTCCTAAAATTTCTTACCTTTTCTATTTTAGTTCAAAGTTTTGAATTTAGTACCGGATTGGATTACTGCATTTCGTTTAGGAGCTGCTTTACCCCGCCGGTAATATCAAAAGGCATAACACCGTAGTGAGACAATTCTTTTGCTCTTTCTTCACCAGCACGAGCATGTAAATAACTTGCAGAAATAAGCGCATGTAATGGAGAAGCACCCTGTGCAACAAAGGACGCAATTAGACCTGTTAAAATGTCACCACTCCCCCCTTTACCGAGCGCATCATGGCCGTGTGGATTGATGTATAGCTCTCCCGATGGTGCTTCAATTACAGAACGATGTCCTTTTAAAAGTAAATAGATAGAATGCTCTTTGGCAAATTGACGCGCGATTTCAAACCGATTTTCTTCTACCTCTTTTACCGTTATATTCAGGAGATTTGACATTTCTCCTGGGTGAGGTGTCATGATTACTACACCCTTATAGTTCTTAAGCATATCCATCTGGTTTCGTACTAGGTAAAGAGCGTCTGCATCAACGACAACGGGTTGATTTGTGAGGTGAGAAAATAATGATACCATCCACTCTTCTCCGTTTGGAAACCTGCTAATTCCAGGCCCAACCCCAACACAGTCAAATTGATGGAGCAACGGTTTGAGTTCATCGATTGCACTTTCTGCAAAATGTCCATTCTCATCGGGCAAAGGCAGTAATAAAGATTCAGGATTTTGCGCTGCAACGATTGGATAAATCGTTTCTGGTATAGCCAGGCTAACTAAGCCTGCTCCGGAATGCAAGGCAGCTTTCGCCGAGAAGATGGGAGCACCGACATATTGCCGAGAACCTCCTATAATCAGTGCATGACCGAAAGTGCCTTTATGACCATGTTTCGGACGGATTGGTATAGCAGCCTTGGCCAGATGTTCAGTAATGAGCTTAGGCATCTCTAATCCTAATTTTTCAACAATCGAAGACGGCACAGAAATGTCTACTGCCTTCCACTCACCGATATGTTGAGGTCCATGATTTAAAAAGAACCCTTTTTTCGGGAATACAAAAGTAATCGTCTTAGAAGCTTTAATCGCTTCCCCCTCAACTTTACCAGTATCGCTGCATACCCCTGATGGAATATCAACAGAAAGGATCATTTTTTTCCCTGCATATGTATTGACCAGTGAAATCACATCTTTTAACTGTTCCCGAACAGGACCGTTTACACCAGTTCCGAGAATAGCATCAATGATAATATCAGTGTTGCTTAATTCATCCTGAAGTATATTTATGTTGTTTTTCTGTAGTTGAATAAGTGGTAATCCTCTATTCAGATAAACATCTAAATGTAGTTTAGCGTCGCCCTTTATACGTTCAGGATCTGCCAAGAGCCATAGCTGGGGCTGTAATCCATGATCAAATAGCCTGCGTGCAATGACGAAGCCATCACCACCATTATTGCCGCCTCCTGCTAAAACCACCACTTTCGGGTTGCTGTTAGTTGTACTTTTAAGTATTTCCTCTACTACAATTGCTCCCGCATTCTCCATTAACACAACGCCAGGTAAGCCGAGTTTTTCAATCGTATACTGATCCATTTTCTGCATTTCCTTTTGTCCTGCAGCAAACATGAACATCCCTCCAGCTCAGAGTTCTATACTTTTATAATAATGTAGTATGATGGAAATGGAAATTTTTATATTGGAGAGGCGGTTGTTATTTTGAAAGAGGATTTCAGAGCTTTAGTCGTTGATAAGACAGAAAGTGATTTTACGGTCGGGATTAAAAATATTTCTTTTAATGATTTGCCTGCGGGTGAAGTATTAATAAAAGTTACTTATTCGAGTATTAATTACAAAGATGGCTTAGCCAGTATTCCTGAAGGAAAAATTGTTCGGTCCTACCCTTTTATACCAGGGATTGACTTAGCGGGCGTGGTTGTTTCTTCAGAAGACCCCCGCTATAGAGAGGGAGATCAAGTCATTGCTACCAGCTATGAAATTGGGGTTTCCCATTATGGCGGTTACAGTGAATATGCACGGATTCCTGCCGATTGGATTGTTCCATTACCTGAAAACCTTTCTTTAAAAGAAGCGATGATCTATGGAACGGCTGGGTTAACAGCAGCCCTTTCCGTACAAAGACTTGAAGAAAATGGACTTACGCCTGAAAAAGGTAAAGTGTTAGTAACTGGTGCTACTGGCGGCGTTGGAAGTATCTCTGTGGCAATCCTTGCAAAACGAGGCTACGATGTTGTCGCCAGCACTGGAAAAGAAAGTGAACATGATTATTTACATAAACTCGGTGCGAATGAGGTTGTTTCTCGGGAAGAAGTTTATAACGGAAAGGTCAAAGCGTTAGATAAACAGCTTTGGGCTGGTGCGGTGGACCCGGTTGGCGGAGAATCGCTTGCGGCTATTTTAAGTAAAATTCACTACAATGGTTCCGTTGCAGTCAGTGGATTAACAGGCGGCGGTAATGTCCCTACCACTGTGTTTCCGTTTATCCTTCGCGGTATTAATCTTCTTGGAATTGATTCTGTGTATTGTCCAATGGAAGCTCGCAAACCGTTATGGGAGCGAATGGCCAGTGATTTCAAACCGGAAGTCCTCGATTCCATTTCCAAAGAAATACGTTTAGATGAGCTTCCACAGACTCTCCCTATCATTTTACAAGGGCAGGTAAGAGGACGCTTTATCGTAAGGCTCTTTTAAAACTGAATGTTGATTTCACTGTGCTTGGAAAATAAGCGGAGAATTTCCGTTTAATTTGGGAAATTCCCATAATTCTTTAAAAATAAGCGGAATTTTTCCGCTTATTTTATTTAAATCCTTGGATTTTGTCTTATTTAAAGCAGTTAACCGGAATATCTCCGCTTATATCTGCTTCTTAAGCTTCTCTATATACAATAGCCGGAAATTCTCCGCCTATGAATTCTCAACCCTACACGAAAATCAACAATGAATAATAAAAGTGCCAATCGTAAAAATGTAATAGAAAAGCCGCAAAACTAGGTAAAGTTTTGCGGCTTTTTATGAGTGACCGTATTTCTTTTTTTAGTAGTTTTCAGGCTCTCATTACCTTTATGAGTGACAGTTATCTCTTCCTTTACCACTTTGAGGGCACTCATCATCCTTATGCGTGACCGTTATCTCTCCTTTTACCACTTTTAGGGCTCTCATCAATGAACGTTTTAGGCTTCGGTCTTGCTCAGATTACCACTTGCCTTAATTGTCACTATTAACGGGAACTGGATAACCGAGTCTTGCTGATATTTTTTGGCCTGTTTGAATCATGATCGGTCCGAGCTGGTTCAACCGCTCTGTGGTCATTCGTGTGGTTGGACCAGATATGCTGACAGCTGCAACGACATTTCCTAGATGATCAAAAACAGGTGAAGCGATACAGGTAATCCCGTACTCATTTTCTTCTAAGTCTAACGCGTACCCTCTTTGTCTTATTTGTTTAAGTTCCTGAAGAAACGCCTCCGCTGAAGTAATAGTATGGTCTGTGTGATAAGGCATCCCTTTTCGGTCAAGGATGGCCACAACATCACTTTCAGGTAAATGGGAAAGTATCGCCTTCCCAACAGACGTACAATGCATCGGGGCTCTTTTTCCAACCTTTGAATGGGTTCGTAAGGTTTCATTTCCTTCTAATTTTTCAATATAAACGACTTCTCCCTGGTCATAGACAACAAGATGAATCACTTCATTCGTCATATTTTCGAGTTCTTGGAGAAAGGGCTTCGCTTCGGTTCTTAGGTCAATTGATTCTAACAGCTTTGAGCTAATGTCCAGGAACTTATAGCCCAGCCTGTATTTCCCTGTTTCTGTATCCTGTTCGATATAACCATATTGAACAAGTGTTGACAGTGTTCTAAAAACCGAGCTTTTATTGATATCAATTTGATTGGCAATCTCCGTAACACCGAGACCGCCCTTTTTCATCCCAACAAGCGCGACGATATCCAGCGCCCTGCTTACGGACTTTACCATATTATCTCTTTGCAAACTTCCCCACCTCTTTGTCAGGGCATTTTCTGTCTATGATTTCGATCGAACTGAATATTTTGCCTTCGCTTCTAGACGGCGACTATGCAAGATAGGTTCCGTATATCCACTTGGCTGGCCATAGCCCTTAAATACTAAATCACACGCTGCTTGGAATGAGACAGATTCCTCGAAATTAGGTGCCATTGGTCTGTATGCAGGATCCCCAGCATTTTGTTCATCTACTACCTTCGCCATTCGCTTCAACGTTTCTACCACTTGATCCTTCGTGCAAATTCCGTGGTGCAGCCAGTTCGCAACGTGCTGGCTGGAAATACGGAGGGTGGCTCGGTCTTCCATTAATGCAATATTATTAATATCCGGTACCTTTGAACAGCCAATTCCCTGCTCCACCCACCTAACGACATAGCCGAGTATCCCTTGAGCATTATTATCAAGTTCTGCTTGGACTTCCTCTGGACTCCAATTCGTATGGTCAGAAACAGGAATTTGTAAAATATCATCCCGCAAGTCAGAAATACTGCCGAGAAGATTATTTTGTATATCTTTTACATTTACTTGATGATAATGTAAAGCATGAAGCGTTGCGGCTGTTGGTGATGGAACCCATGCGGTATTTCCTCCAGCCATTAAATGTCCGATTTTTTGCTCGAGCATGCTCTTCATCAAATCTGGCATTGCCCACATTCCTTTACCGATTTGAGCACGTCCTTGGAAGCCGGTAGAAAGACCATTGTTCACATTCGATTTTTCATAGCTTTGCAGCCAAAGAGTAGATTTCATCTCATTCTTGCGGATCATCGCACCTGCCTCCATCGACGTGTGCATTTCATCACCCGTCCGGTCAAGGAAACCTGTGTTAATAAAGACAACACGCTCCTGTACTTCCTTGATACAGGCTTTAAGATTTAACGATGTCCGGCGTTCCTCATCCATTACACCAATTTTCAAGGTGTTTCTAGCTAACCCGAGTAAATCCTCTGTCCGGTTAAAAAGCTCATTGGCAAATGCAACTTCTTCTGGCCCATGCATTTTTGGCTTTACAATATAGACAGAACCTTTTTCTGAGTTTTTGAAAGAAGTGTTTCCAATTAGTGAATGCTTTGCACACAGAGAGGTAACGACAGCGTCAATAATACCCTCCTGTACTTCATTCCCGTTACCATCAAGAATGGCATTATTGGTCATCAGATGGCCGACATTCCGAACCAGCATTAAAGCGCGCCCTGGCACGGTAAATTCACTGCCACTATGCGACAGATAACTGCGGTCAGGATTGAGTGTCCGTTTTAAGGTTTTATTTCCTTTTGTAAAAGTAGCACTTAGGCTACCTTTATTTAAGCCTAGCCAATTCCGATATACGAGAACCTTATCCTGTGCATCAACTGCTGCCACAGAGTCTTCGCAGTCCATGATTGAAGTAAGAGCCGATTCTAGGAGAATATCTTTTACACCTGCAGCATCCGTTTTTCCGATGAGATGGCTTCGATCGATTTGAATTTCAAAATAGTTGTCATTATTTTTAAACAGCACAACAGAAGGCTGCTCTGGTTGACCTTGATAGCCAACGAATTTTTCTTCATTTTTCAAACGGGTAATATCTCCATTACGTAAGGTAACGTTCAAACCTTGGTCAATAGTATAGCTTACTACCTCTTTATGTGTTCCAACTTGTAGAGGGATTGTCTCATCAAGGAAATTCCTAGCAAATGCAATGACTTTCTCGCCGCGAACAGAATTATATCCACCCTGTTTATCCGCGCCGCCTTCATCACTAATTACATCTGTTCCGTATAAGGCATCGTACAAACTTCCCCACCGGGCGTTCGCAGCATTAATGGCATAGCGGGCATTATCAACAGGTACAACTAATTGAGGGCCTGCTTTTAGGGCGATTTCATCATCTGCTCCTTCAGTAGAAATAGTGAAATCCTCTGGTTCTGGCAGTAGATAGCCGATTTCTTCTAAAAATGCTTTATATCTATCAAAATTAAGATCATTATTCTCCCGGTGCCATCTATTAATTTTTGTTTGCAGATCATCTCTTTTTGCAAGCAATTCCTTATTTCTCGGCGTCAAATCCTTAATAATTTTTTCAAAGCCAGCCCAAAACGTATCCTGGTCCACTTGGCTTCCTGGCAATGCTTCAGAATTAATAAATTCATATAATTCACTTGCAACCTGTAAATCTCCTACATTCACATAATTACTCATTCAAACATTCCTCCCTAGCTTTTCTACCTCGCATTGATTTCTTTTTTTATTTCCACGCAGCGCCCTGGTGTCGGGAAGAGTTTCCCGGCATTTAAGAGGTTATCAGAATTAAATACTTCACGAATATTCGTTTGTGCGAGTATTTCTTCGTCTTTAAAAACAAAACGCATTTCCTCCCGCTTTTCGATTCCTACTCCATGCTCACCAGTGATGGTTCCGCCAACATCGGCACAAGCCTTCAAACATAAGCTTCCAGCTTCCAGTGCTTTTTCGATTTCTCCTGGTTTACGGGCATCGAATAAAACAAGTGGATGGAGATTTCCATCGCCTGCATGAAAAATATTCGCTATCCGCAAACCAGATTCTTCACTAATCTGCGCAATTTTCTTCAGGACCTCCGGAAGCTTGCTTCTCGGAATTACCCCGTCCTGTACTAAATAATCAGGTGAAATCGCACCCATCGCTCCAAATCCTGTTTTACGATTAGCCCACCACCTGCCTCTTTCTGCCTCATCCTTGGCGGCACGGACCTCTCGAACATTACTATTTTTACAAACCTCCAAAATCTGGTTTATCTGTTCCTCTATGCCTGCGGCAATCCCATCAACTTCTATAAGTAAAACCGCTTCAATATCCATTGGATGACCAACAGGAAATGCAGCCGCCTCCACCGCTTCAATTGCTGTTTTGTCCATCATTTCCAGTGCTGCAGGAACAATGCCTGCAGAGATAATATCTGATACTGCTTGACTGCCATCTTCTACCTTGTCAAAATAAGCGAGGACCGTCTGTTTTCCTTCTGGATTTTTTAAAATGCGGACCGTGATTTTCGTGACAATACCCAGCGTACCTTCTGAACCGGTCAAGAGTCCAAGTAAATCGTATCCGGGTTCATCCAAAACACCATTCCTGCCAATCTCAATGATTTCTCCATTCGGAAGCACGACTTCTAGACCAAGAATATGGTTCGTGGTGACTCCATATTTCAAACAATGCGCCCCTCCTGCATTTTCTGCAACATTCCCGCCAATTGTGCAGCAATATTGGCTCGAAGGATCAGGGGCATAATAATAACCTCTATCAGATATCGAGTTTGTTAGTTTAAGATTGACAAAGCCTGGCTCTACCACCGCTCTTCGATTCTCAAGGTCAACACTGATTAGCTTTTTCATCCGAACCATACTGATGATGACTTCACCATTTACAGGAATGGCCCCACCGCTCAAACCTGTTCCAGCACCGCGTGCCAGAAATGGGAGACCATGATCAGAGCAATATTTTACTAGTTTGGAAACTTCTTCGGTATTTTTTGGAAAAACAACGGCCTTTGGCAGATGCTTATGAATCGTAAAGCCATCGCAATCATATGCGAGCAGGTCCGCTTTTTTATATAAAATGGAACGTGGTCCGCCTACGATTGCTGCGAGATTGATAATATGCTTGTCAGTGGTATCAATCTTTAAGACGGACATGATCGTCATCTCCTTCTTCTTTTTGGTAGGCCCAATCAAGAAGCTGAACGGTGTGAACAATCTTCTGGCTTCTGCCGTATTTTTGCACGCCTAATGCCATTTGCATCATGCAGCCGGGATTTCCCATCGAGATCATTTCAACATCCTCTGGAACGTTATCCATTTTACTTTTAAGAACAGCATCTGCCATTTCAGGATTGGTAATATTATAGATTCCCGCGCTCCCACAGCACCGGTCAGCGTTTGGCATGTGCACCATTTCTACTCCCGGGATATCAAGCAGAATGTCACGAGGTTCCTGCCTCACTCCCTGCCCATGCGCTAGGTGACAGGCATCATGATAAGTGATTCGAGTAGGAATGGCTGCTTTTGGTTTTTCATAGCCGGTGTCGTGCAAGTATTTGGAGATATCCACTACCTTCTTTTCGAATTCTTCTGCTCGTTTTTTCCAATCTGGTTCATCACGAAATAATTCTGTGTATTCCTTCATCATGCATCCGCAGCCAGCCGCATTGACGATGATCTTTTCTGCATTTTCAAAAGCTTCAATATTCTGCTTTGCAAGCTTTCTGCCCATTTCCCGGTCACCGGCATGAACATGCAATGCCCCGCAACAGGTTTGATTTGTCGGAATGCTCACGTCATTTCCATTCCGAGTGAGAACATTGATGGTGGATTGATTGATATCACTAAAAAATACATCCATTACACAGCCTGTCAATAACGCCACTTCATGCTTGGTTTCACCTTTGGCTTTTATAAGAGTTTTGCGAACAGCCCTTTTGACTTCAGGCATAATCGATTCCAGTTCGACTAAATGCTGTGGCATGATTTTAATTAACTTTGTTTTCCGGACCGCCTTTTGCAATCCGCTCCGCTGGTAAAACCGTAACAAACCGCCAAGAGACCGTAACCGATTATGATGCGGGAACACACCATGTAGAAAGAATTTGTTAACTGCTCCCTTCCAGCCTTTTAGCGGCACCGCTTGACGGATTTGCCCTCTTGCTTCCTCAATCAGCCCGCCAACGTCAATATCCACAGGACAGGCAGTCGTACAGGCACGGCAATCAAGACAGGAAAAAACGGGATTTGCAAAATCTTCATCTACACTCAGCTTTCCTTCTGCTACTGCTTTTATGAGATACACACGTCCTCGGGGTGAATGCTGCTCTTCCCCAGTTTGTTCATATGTAGGACAAGACTCCAAGCACATCCCACAATGGACACAATCCGCCCATTTTTTTTCCTGAGGAGGATCACGCCATAGATAATTACCTAACGAGGATGTACAAGGTGTGTCTTCGTTTAAATCACTTTCCTTCACACTCATGTTAAATCCCCCCGACATAACGATTCTTGTTCAAGATTATGTTGGTATCGATTTTTTGTTTGATTCCCTTAAAAAGAAAGTGCGCCGCCGTTTTTTCTCCCCAGACATGGATTTTTTTACGGAGTGGAAAGGGAAGGTGCTTTACAACAGCATATCCTCCATGCTTCACTGCACTCTTTCTCATGTGTGGAATCGCAGATAATATATCCTCGGTTGCGCCACGAATGGTCAAGTAGCATATGCCCGTCCCTAAACCGCCATGTGCTTCGATGGAAACATGACAAGCATCAGCGATTAGTTCTGCTTCTTGTAAAATCTTGATTGCATCCAAGTTGACAACGCCAATTTTTAAAACTGCCTCAGTTGTGGTTACGTTTATTAAGCCGTTAGGCTGTTGGTGGTAAAAATTATCCCAGAAGGATTTTGCTTCATTTTGTGATAGGGATCTTAGGGTGGTTTTATCAGGAATTATCTTTTTGATAACATCCTCTTGGTAGTGTACTGAGCTTTTTACATCTTCAAACGAAATCAGCAATGTATATTGATTAATGTTTGTCAATTTCCCAGCTAAGGAGGGGTTTAGTATCTCGAGGCTGATGGGTTCAATCATAGAATCAAGCACCTTTGCTGCAAATGCTCGAATCTCTTCAACATTTCTTTCAGGGAAGGTTACAAAAAGAATAGATTCATATTTAGCTATCGGGCGCAGCTTTACGGTCACCTGTGATACGACACCGAGCGTGCCCATTGCTCCAATAAATAACTTATTCATATCATAACCGGCAACATTTTTTACTACTTTTCCACCTGAACGAATCAGAGTTCCGTCGGGATAGACCATCCGGAGGCCGATGACATTGTCTCTGGCTGCCCCATATCCAAGTCTTTTGGGTCCGCTATCGTTAGCTGAAACAACTCCTCCAATCGTCGCATGTTTTGGATTGTATGGATCTAGCGGGATTTTTTGCTTGTATGGTGCTAAATAGTCTTGAATTTCTTGGAAAGTGGTACCGGCTTTTAAAGTCAATGTCATATCGCCAGGATTATGCTCAACGATTCCAGTATATTGAGCTAACGATAAGAGAATGTCTGCTTTTTCAAGCATCCCGCCGTATCCTCTCTTTGTACCGCCTCCCATGATGAAAACAGAGTGGCCATTGGTATTGGCATACGCTAAAACAGTTGAAATTTCTTGTTCTGTTTTTGGAAAAATCGTTACTCTGCCTGAATTCCCAAATGGATGATGCTGGTCATCTTCACTTATCTGTATGTCTTTAAAATACGCTTTTAATTCAGTGAGACTTTCGTCTGTAATCAATCACTTCACCTCCAATTGTTGCGTAATAACAAACAGCGTTTCTGCTTTATTGTAAAAAAACCTACCCTTTTAGTTTATTTTCCTTGCTAATAATTGTCAATCTATTTAGAAAATTTAAAAATCCCCCAATTTTACCATTGGGGGCGGACAACGATTATGCTTTTTCCAAAACAAAATCTGCTTTAATGATCCCGATTGTATCATTTCTCGCATTCAATACAGGTGCAATCACATAATCCTTTAAAACTTCAAAAATTTGTTCGTCACCAATACCAAGCTGCTTTAACACTTCAATCGCGGCGACACTTGTGGCACGAGGTGCACCATCCTCCACTTTTATAGCAATTCCAATGCCCTCTTCTACTAAACCGATACATTGGACAGCTTCAGCACCTGCTTTTGCCACGACCCTACCGTCATAAATTTTCATCAGGTCTGTATCGAAACGATCCGTCCCGCCTACCATCTCTGGATGCTGCATCATGGCATTACGAATGGTTTCTAGTGCAACAGCACGCTTTGGTGATAGAGTTTCATTAGGTTTTGCCAGTCTTGCAAAACCTAATGCGGCATGTGATAGGGGCAATTGATGAACCGGTACCCCACAGCCATCCACACTAAGTTGAATTTCTTCCTTTGAAAAGGAACAAATATCTTCAATGACTTCAAGAATTCGCTGCTGCAGCGGGTGGTGAATTTCACGATATGATGAGACATCTTCATTCATATGAACCGCTGTGGCAAGCATCCCAGAATGCTTTCCAGAACAATTGCTAAACACCGGCGTTAAATCTTTCCCGTCACGAAGGAGCTGCTTATAACTCTCTATGTCCCTTGGGATATGTGTTCCGCATTGAAGTGCTTCTTCAGTAAGTCCTAGTCGTTCTAAAATATTTAAAACCGCTTCACGGTGAAATTGTTCACCGCTATGGGACGCACAGCTTAAAGACAGTTCAGCGGGAGAATAACGGAAATGCTCGGCCGCTCCCGTTTCAATTAACGGGACAGCTTGGAAAGGTTTCATCGAAGAGCGTGGAAACGTCAGCCTGTCGGGATTCCCATAGGAATATAGCAGTTTCCCTTCATTATTTACCACGGCAATATGTACATCATGACTGCTTTCAAGGTATTCGCCTCTGTATACAAGTATTGGTTTAGACATGTTGATATTCTCCTATTCTTTGTTTCTACTTTTTTTAAAAATTATATCAAGCTTTTTAAATAATCAAAATTGTTTTTAGATAAAAAAATCCACCTCTAGGAAATAGGTGGATTAATGTGATTATTAATAGTGGTTAATGTTTCTCCGATAGAGTCATGGATTACATAGGAATCTTTGTTTCTGTCAAAGGGTGTATCGCCTTTATTGACAATAATCATAGGTATGCCTTCTCTTCTATATTGTGGGAACGTTGAGAATGGGGTTACCTTTAAACTTGTTCCCAATACCAATATGCAGTCCGCCTGATGGATGATGTTAATAATTTCGTTGAAACCCTCCATCGTAAACCATTCACCGGTATCCCCAAAGAGGACAACATCAGGTTTGATGTACCTTTTGTTTTTCGCAGACGTACTACAGTGGTCACAAACATAAAATTCTTCCATTGTGTTTCGTCTGTTGATCATTTCTTCGGTCGTATAGGTTTTACGGCAGTTTTGACAGGAAGCAGTTTTCATCGTCCCATGAAATTCAATTACCTGTTTAGAACCTGCTTTTTGATGGAGACCATCAATATTTTGCGTGACAATATGGCTAACCCTCCCATCATTTTCCCATTTAGCGAGGATTTCATGCCCTTGATTAGGACGTGCTTCTGGGTGGTAAAGATTTTCAATGGCAAACTGATAAAATCCATCTGGATTATGATAAAAATTATCGAGTGAGAGTATATATTCAGGGGCCATTTGATAAATCCCCGTTCGGGAACGAAAATCCTTAATACCTGACTCGGTACTAATGCCTGCACCCGTTAATACGACAATGTTTTTCGCATTCTTTATCAGGTTCGTGCAGGTTCGAAGCATACTGCTCTCCATATCACCACTCCTATGAAACTTAGTGCTTTTCAAGGGATATCACCTTGTGTAATGTACGCTATCATATTGCTAGCACTTCGCTATACGTCAATATTTTGGCTATACGACAGTGTTTCTGGTTATGCGCCAGTGTTTTCTGCCATTCGTCAGTATTACTGCCATTCGCCAGTATTTTCTGCCATCCGCCAGTATTTTCTGCCATCCGCCAGTATTTCTCGCTATCCGCAAGTATTCTCCGCTATCCGCAAGTATTTTCCGCTATCCGCAAGTATTTTCTGCTATCCGCAAGTATTTTCCGCTATCCGCAAGTATTTTCCGCTATCCGCAAGTATTCTCCGCTATCCGCAAGTATTTTCCACCATCCGCAAGTATTTTCCGCTATCCGCTACTAAACCCAGCACATCCGCAACTAAACCACCAAATACCTATTTTAAGTCAGCAAACTCCCTAGCAATCCTCTCAAATGCTTCTTTTATCATCGGTCTTGGTGATGGAATACAGATTCTTTGATAGTGCAAGCCTTCTTCTCCGAACATTTTTCCGTCTTCCAACAGGACATTGGCTTTGTTGTAGATTCGGTCATGAACTTCATCAGGGGATATGCCGTAGCCGCTAAAGTCCATCCACATAATGTAGGTTCCCTCTGGTATTCTCACCTTCACTTTTGGCATTTTATCCGCTAAAAATTCGACCGCCCATTCCATTGTTCCGTCGATATATTCTTTCAGCTGCTCTAACCAATCCTCTCCCTCATGGTAAACGGCCAAAAGGGCTGAGACGGTAAAGGGTGATGGTAGATGCATGCCCATGACGCCAAAGAAGGTTTTCTTCAGCTCAGGATTCGTGATAATGACATTGGTACAATGAAGTCCTGCTACATTGAAAGTCTTGTTTATGGCAGTAAATGTGATTATCTTGTCAGCATGCTCAGGTGCTGCTTTTGCAATCGGAATAAAGGTTTGATTACGTCGGACAATATCGCCATGAATTTCATCCGCAATGATCAGCACATCATTTTCCGCACAAATATCTGCTAATTTTCTTAGTTCATCCTTAGTAAACACTCTTCCAGTTGGATTATGAGGGTTACACAAAATAAACATTTTCGTATTTTCATCTTTGGCTTTCGCTTCAAAATCTTCAAAATCAATCGAATAATAGCCTTCCTCATTACTCTTGAGCGCATTATTTACAACCGTTCGACCATTAGCCTCGATAGACGATGTAAAAGGAGGATAAACCGGCCGTTGGATGATCACTCCATCACCTGGTTTTGTAAGTGCCCTTACAGCAACATTCAAGGCGTGGACCGTACCTGGACTGTAGACGATTTCTTCCTTCTTGAACTCCCAATTATGTCTCTTTTTAAACCAATGCTGGACCGCTTCAAAATACTCATCAGGAAATACAGAATAACCAAAAATCCGATGATCAACGGTCTTATGTAAGGCGTCAATTAACGGTTGGGGAACGGGTAAATCCATGTCAGCTGTAAATAACGGGATGGTATCTTCATCATATCTTTCCGTTAGACCCATATTTTTTATGAGTTGGCCTCCATCCCACTTTACAGAAAATGTACCTCTTCGATTAACGATCTCATCAAAGTTATATTTCATCTTATCAACCCTTCCGATAGTTATTTTGCAAAGCTTCTCATTTCTAATGTATGCTTAATATATGTATATTTCAATCATAACGATTCCTCAATAAAAATAAGTGCCAGGATTTCCTAGCACTTTTTCCTACTATATTAATTTGCTTTTTAATGTGTTTCTCATACCAATTTTTGCTTCTTCATGTGTTATTTTATTTTCTGAACTAGAATCAAATACAACAATATTTTTAAATTCTGCAAAAAGAATATCTCCTCTTTTTATAGGAGTCATATTTTGATACTGATCGATACTCAACTCGGCTTCAAAAAGAGCCCCCGTATCCTGCCGTCTTAATTCGATCCTTACAGTAGAACCGATTATATGAATATGTGAAACCTCGGACAAAATGCTGTTTCCTTGGGAAAATTTACGGAGGACAATTTCATGGGGCCGAATATAACTGACCGCCTCCGACGCCTCAGCATCCTGAAACTCATTGACTCTTCCTAAGAAACTATAAACAAAAGCGTTTGCAGGTTTTTGATACACTTCCTCCGGAGAGCCAATTTGTTCTATTTTTCCTTGATTCATGACGACTACAGTATCAGCCATTTCCAGTGCCTCTTCTTGGTCGTGGGTGACAAAAATCGTCGTAATGTTAAGCTTTTGATGGATTTCCCTTAACCAGTGACGCAATTCCTGACGAACCTTCGCATCGAGTGCTCCAAACGGTTCGTCAAGAAGCAGGACTTCTGGTTCTACAGCAAGTGCCCTTGCTAATGCAATCCGCTGCCTTTGTCCCCCTGAAAGCTGAGAAGGATAGCGATTTGCCAGCTGTTCTAATTGAACGAGCTTTAACAATTCGTTTACCTTATCGGCAATTTCTTTTTTAGAAGGACGAGTTTTCCTCGGTCTTACCTTTAATCCAAAAGCGATATTATCAAATATCGTCATATGCTTAAATAGCGCATAATTTTGAAAAACGAACCCTACATTCCGTTCTTTTATCGTCTTATAGGTGTAATCCTTGTCATTGAAAAAGATTCCTCCCGTATCTAAACCCTCTAACCCCGCAATCAGCCTCAGAAGTGTTGTTTTACCCGAACCAGATGGACCTAATAAAGCCACAAAATCGCCTGTCGGAATTTCTAGATTGACATTGTTGACGGCTGGAAAGTTTCCGAACGCCTTTGATACATCCTTGATTGTAATCCCCATCTCTACGATCCTCCATTTTAATGACACATGATTCTCTTTTAATGTTTTTTCGTTTTCCACTCCACAACACTTTTTAAAATTAACGTCAGTATAGCTAGAAGCGCGAGTAAGGAAGCTGCCGCAAAAGCCGCCGTAAAATTATATTCGTTATACAAAATTTCAACATGAAGTGGAATGGTATTCGTTAGACCTCTAATATGGCCAGAAACCACCGATACCGCTCCGAATTCACCCATTGCTCGAGCGTTACAAAGAATGACTCCGTAAAGTAAGCCCCACTTAATATTGGGCAATGTCACCCGAAAAAACATTTGCCAGCCGCTTGCACCAAGCGTAATGGCTGCTTGTTCTTCTTCTGTTCCTTGTTCCTCCATGATGGGGAGTAGTTCTCTGACCACAAATGGAAACGTAACAAAAATAGTTGCTAAAATGATTCCTGGCCCCGCAAAGATAATCTTGATATCATTTGCCTCTAAAAACGGACCCAATACTCCCTGTGAACCAAACAAAAGAACAAAAACGAGGCCAGCAATAACTGGTGAAACTGCAAACGGGATGTCAATTAAGGTAATTAAAATATTTTTACCTCTAAAATTAAACTTGGTAATCGACCAAGCGGCCAGCACCCCGAAAATTGTGTTAACTGGAATCGTTATCGCAGCTGTAAGTAACGTTAGCTTAATCGCCGATAAGGCGTCACGTTCTGTCAAAGATGCGAAGTAGAGCTCAATGCCCTTATTTAGTCCCTCAGAAAAAACAGCGATTAAAGGCACAAGTATGAATAATCCTAGAAAGCCTAAGGCAATGGTGATTAATGCCCACTTTTTTAGGAGACCTGGTTCGGAATTGGCTTTTACATTTTTTTCTCGAAGCTCTTGAACAATCATATTCCCTTATCTCCTCTAGTTCATCTGATACTTTTTCGTTGTTCTCCATTGCCAGAAATTTATTAGGAATAATAGAACAAATGAAAATACAAGCATCACAACCGCGATCGCGGCGGCACCAGCATAATTGAATTGCTCTAATTTCGTTATGATTAGCAATGGAACAATTTCCGTTTTCATCGGCATGTTGCCGGATATGAAGACAACAGAGCCATATTCACCCAAAGCCCTTGCAAAGGCAAGGGCAAACCCTGTTAGGATAGCGGGGAAAATGGCAGGTAAGATAATTTTTACGAAAATCTGAGTCGAACTCGCCCCAAGGGTAGAAGCTGCCTCCTCATACTGACGGTCTAAATCCTGCAATACCGGCTGCACGGATCGTACGACAAAAGGAAGACCGATAAAAGTCAATGCCACCATGATACCGAGTGGTGTATAAGCTACCTTTATCCCCATGGCTTCAAAGTATTGCCCGATCCAGCCATTAGGAGCATAAATGGTGGTAAGTGCAATCCCTGCCACCGCCGTTGGAAGGGCAAACGGTAAATCTACTAGGGCATCAATGATTCGCTTCCCATAAAAATCGTATCTTACTAATACCCATGCAATCAGTGTCCCGAATACCGCATTCACCAAAGCTGCAATTAAAGAAGTATATATCGTCAATTTATAGGAAGCGACCACTCTGTCGTCGGTAACGGTCTCCCAAAAATCAGCCAGGCTGAGCGTCGATGCTTTTAAAAATAGGAATGCAATCGGAATCAACACGATTAGGCTTAGATAGATGAGTGTGTATCCCATGGAAAGACCAAATCCTGGTAAAACTCGATGTCGCTTTCTCTTATTAGCCACTTAAAACTCTCCTTTATTCTTACGGTTTGTAGATTTCGTCAAAAACACCGCCATCATCGAAATGGATCTTCTGGGCATTTTTCCAGCCGCCAAAAACTTCGTCAATCGTAAATAAGTTTATTTTAGGGAATTGGTCTTCGTACTTCTTAGCTACTTCTTCTGAACGCGGACGGTAATAATTTTTAGCCGCAATTTCTTGACCTTCCTCTGTATATAGATAGTCTAAATAGGCTTTTGCAACTTCTTCTGTTCCATGTTTCTTAGCTGTTTCATCAACAACGGTGACTGGTGGCTCCGCTAAGATACTTACAGATGGAACAACTATTTCAAATTCATCTTTGCCTAATTCATTTAAGGCTAGGAATGCTTCGTTTTCCCATGCAATCAATACATCACCGATTCCTCTTTCCACAAATGTGGTGGTAGAACCGCGTGCACCTGAATCTAAAACAGGGACATTTTTAAAGAGTTTGGTGACAAATTCTTTTGCTTTTGCTTCGTCTCCGTTGTTTTGCTCTAGTGCAAATCCCCAGGCTGCTAGGTAATTCCATCTAGCTCCGCCAGAGGTTTTAGGATTTGGAGTAATCACGGATACGCCATCTTTCACGAGATCATCCCAGTCTTTAATGCCTTTTGGGTTACCTTTTCTTACGAGAAAGACAATTGTAGATGTGTATGGAGAACTGTTGTTATCTAATCGTTCCTGCCAATTTACTGGAAGCTTTCCTGCTTCCGCGATAACGTCAATATCATAAGCTAGTGCCAGAGTGACAACATCGGCCTCTAAACCGTCAATAACAGATCGTGACTGCTTACCGGAACCACCATGAGATTGATTAATGGTTACTTTTTGCCCTTTTTCTTTCTCCCAATATGCAGCAAAGCTTTTGTTGAATTCTTCATAAAATTCTCTTGTTGGATCGTAGGATACGTTTAATAATTCCACTTCTTTTTTTACAGCAGGAGCTTCTGTATCTTTCTCAGTTGTGGTTGTACTTTGATTCGAGCACGCGGCCACGAAAAGGAACGTTAGCGATAATAGTGTAATCCAAATTTTTTTCATCATGTTTATTGACCCCTCTATTCGTTTAGTAGGCTTTTTCCAATAAAAAAAGCCCCATTAGTTCACACATGTACATACCTCTATGTACAAGTTACTAAAGGGCCTTCGGGTGTCCGATCGGCAGCTATTCATAATGTTTATTACCTGCTTTTAGATTGATTTGATAATGGCGTTATCTGTTTGCTTTTTAGCGGCAAACGGTGCTTTTCTAAGCGGTCGATTTGGGTAATTTGTGAATCGTGAACGGTAATTTGGACGGTACCAAATTCCAAGCCTTCTAGTAAACTAGCTATTTTTTCCATCACTTGTTGATCCAGACGCACTTTTGACGACAATGATATCCTCTCCTTCTAGCTTCGTAATTCGGTTTAAAAGTAAATCCTCCAGTGTGGTTCTCTCTAAAACAAAAGCAATTGTATCACGTACCATTGACCACAACGGCTTTAATTGACATCCCCCCTCTAATGCACAAGGTTCATATTTTGTAATGGATGCACAGCTCATTGGTGACAGAGGACCTTCCAAATCCCGAATTACTTCCCCGATATTGATTTCTGCAGGTTCTCGTTGAAGCATATAACCGCCCTTAGCACCTCGCTTGCTCGTAACATAACCCAGCTTTTTTAATTGAAGCAGGATTTGTTCCAAATAATGTATGCTAACCAGTGTTTTTTCAGAGATCTCTTGAATGCCTAGTACATTTCCTTGATGGTTTCCCAGCTGAAGTAAGGCTCGTAGTGCATATTCACCTTTGCTCGATACCTTCATTCCATCCCTCCTCCATTAATGTTGAGTATTTCAGTCAACATTCACTCCTAAAAATAATCCACTTGAGTTCTGAAAAAATGGATTTAAGATAGTTATAAAATATGCAATGTTTACTGA
Source organism: Neobacillus niacini (assembly GCF_030817595.1). Lineage (GTDB taxonomy): Bacteria > Bacillota > Bacilli > Bacillales > Cytobacillaceae > Neobacillus > Neobacillus niacini_G. Next base: position 597,329 of record NZ_JAUSZN010000001.1, on the reverse strand, counting down.
AAGGGCACTTGTCTATTGCGCCCTTTTCTGAGTCTTACGTACTCACACTTTTTTAATTCCGATTAAAACTATGGGTTTAATATAAAACATATATTAATTGTTATTATTAGAAAAATCAATACATTTTTTTCAAAATAAAAAATAATCTTTTCAATTGATTTTTTTGAAGGAACTGTCCCTCATTCATCATACTCATCTCCTCTAAGGGGATACTAAATCTTATGCAAGTGTAAATCGGGAGGTATGAATGAAAAATGAGTAAAAATTCAGTATCTATTTTTGCCTTAGGAGGCATTAATGAAATCGGTAAAAACATGTATGTTATTGAGTATGAGAACGATATTATTCTTATTGATTGCGGCGGGAAATTCCCGGACGAGAGTTTGATGGGTATTGACCTAATAATCCCTGATATGACGTATTTAGAGGAAAACCAGGACAATATCCGGGCGATGCTCGTGACTCATGGGCATGAAGATCATATCGGTGGTATACCCTTCTTTTTAAAAAGATTTAATCAAGTTCCGATATATGCTACTCGTTTTACCTTAGGATTAATTGAGTTAAAGTTAGAAGAGCATCGCCTTCTTCGGGATACAGAGCTGGTGACCATTCACTCTGATTCAAAGCTTGAATTTGGGAAAATTGGTGTGTCTTTCTTCAAAGTGAGTCATAGCATCCCTGACTGCTTAGGTATTGTCTTTCACACTCCAGAAGGGAATGTCGTCCATACCGGTGACTTCAAATTTGATTTAACACCTTCAAATGACCAGTATAGTGATATTCATAAAATGGCGGCAATCGGCGAACAAGGTGTTATCGCCTTAATATCAGAAAGTACCAATGCCGAACGTAAGGGTTTATCTCCATCTGAGCAAATGGTAGGTGACCATTTATTAGAGGCTTTTATAAAAGCAGATGGAAAGATTATTCTTTCCACTTTTGCGTCAAACGTGAACCGTGTTCAGCAGGTGGTTGAGGCAGCGATAAAGACAAACCGTAAGCTTGCCTTACTTGGAAGAAGCATGGTTAACGTAGTGGATGTTGCAATGGAGCGCGGATACTTAGATATGCCAGAAGGTATGCTCATCAGTGCGAATGAGATTGAACAATTTCCTCCTGATAAGGTTGCCATTCTCTGTACTGGAAGTCAGGGTGAGCCGAATGCTGCGCTGGCACGGTTATCAACAGGAAATTATCGTGATGCAACCATTTACCCTGGGGACACCGTTGTTTTAGCAGCGTCGCCTATCCCAGGGAATGAAAAAGGTGTTTCTAAAATTATCGACAACTTATTTCAACTTGGGGCTAAGGTCATTTATGGCTCTGGCAGTTCAACCGGCATGCATGTTTCCGGTCATGGCTACCAGGAAGACCTGAAACTGATGCTGACTCTGATGAAGCCAACCTATTTTATCCCAATTCACGGGGAATACAGAATGCTCCATCATCATAGGCAGTTAGCCGAATCCGTTGGTGTCGAAAAAGGAAATACATTCATTATTAAAAATGGTGACGTCGTTGATATTGAAAATGCAGTGGCAAGGCAGACTCGAAATATTCCTGCTGGAGATACGTATGTAGATGGCATTAGTGTTGGCGATGTAGGAGAAATTGTTTTACGAGACCGAAGACAGCTTTCTGAAGATGGGATGCTTGTCATTGTGTTAACCATCAGCAAATCCGATCGTAAAATTATCCAAGGTCCTGACACGATTACCCGTGGATTTGTCTATGTAAAGGAATCCGAGGATTTAATTAGAGAAATTAACCGCCTAGTTAAGAAAGTTATTCTTGAATTAGAAGCAGATAATATTCGCCAGTGGAACGTGATGAAGCAAAATATTAAAAAATCAGTCGGGCAGTATTTGTTCAAGCATACCAAAAGAAAACCGATGATTCTTCCGATTATCCTCGAAATTTAAAGCAAATGTCAGGCACTTGCTAGTGTGCCTGACATTTTCATTTTTTTGCAACTACAATAATAAAGAAAATTTATCTTGATTTCAGGGCGAATTTATTTTACAGTTAATCGAAATTGGCTATACTCCTAATAGAATTGGAGGAAACAAAATGTTTCGTTTATTACGATTAATTGCCTTATTATTTTTACTATATATTTCCTGGCCATTTATCACAAAACAGCTCGATAATTCCGACATCCATGCAAATTTTGTATCGTCGTTAAAAGAAAATTTAAAAGTACCCGAAACAATTAGTGTTTTATATGATGATATCCAACAGATGTTGAAACAGCTTGGTTTCCAATTAGAGGAAATGCCGTTGACTCAGGAAGAATCGCCTGAAACACCGCTGAAAAAGGTGGAATTAACAACACCTGTTGAACAAACTTTTTCTATTCATAATATAGAGCTCGGGAATGCAAAGACTGACATCGAGCATAATTTGGGAATAGCAAAACGAACTTCGCTGAATGAGTATGGGGTCAATTGGCATGCTTATCATGAGAATTACCATAACTTTTTTATGGTGATGTATGATAATAATGATCAAGCAGCGGGTTTATATACCAACCAAGATTTATTGACTTCTACCAATGGCATTAAAATTGGTACTTCATCAAAAGAAAGTGTTCGTAGTATTCTCGGCGAACCGATAACAAAAGTGCAAAAGGGAATGGTCATTTATCAGCTTCAAGAGGAAAGTGACAATGATTTATTTTTGCTTGATGACGCCTATGTGACAATTTTTTACGATAAACACGAAAACAATACGGTCACAGCGATACAAATCATCAGCAAAACGATGGAGGACAACAAAAAGGACTTTTACACGGAAGCTTCGCCAACCTTAAAAGAAGGTTTCGAATATCAAATGTTTGATTTAACGAATGCAGCCCGTGTGAATCACCAGCTCCCAATACTCACATGGGATGATCATGTCCGCGAAACGGCTCGAGAGCATAGTGCTGATATGGCCGAACATGATTATTTCGATCATAAAAATCTTCAAGGACAATCACCATTTGATCGTATGAAAGAGGATGCTGTTGCGTTTCATACTGCAGGGGAAAACCTGGCATATGGTCAATTAAGCAGTATTTTTGCCCATGAAGGATTAATGAATTCACTAGGACACCGTGAAAATATCCTACGTCAAGAATACGAGTACTTAGGAGTCGGTGTCGCATTTAATGAAAAATCACAGCCTTATTATACCCAGAACTATTATGCCAATTAGTGACACGAATTTGAGGTAATCATTTAGGGAAAATTAAATACGAGCAATTCTACATTGCTCAAAAAACTTCGTCGGGAGTGATGTATCATGGCTAGAAACAAACTATTGGTTCCTGGGGCAGACAATGTTCTGAATCAAATGAAGGAAGAAATCGCCAACGAGTTTGGAGTTCAACTTGGTGCTGATACGACCGCACGAGCAAACGGCTCAGTCGGTGGCGAAATGACCAAACGTCTTGTCGCGTTGGCTGAACAAACATTACGAAATCAACAAGGTATATAACTTGTGATTTTCCGGAAAAAGGCTGTCCGAATGACTCGGACAGCCCTTTTCTTATCCTCTTAAGATGGGCAGTGTACAGCAGCGAAAGGATCCACCGGATTTAATGATTTCTGAAATATCTACTTCTATCACTTCGAACCCACGGTTACGCAGATTTTGGTTCACTTGCTTATTTATGGGTAAACTTAAAATTTTCTTATTGCCTATACTTAATACATTTGTTCCTAGTGTAAATTGTTCGTCCTCTGAAACCTCAATTAATTGATAGCGAGACGAAAAAAGGCCGATATCTTCCTCTGTTAAGGCTGGCCGATAAATAAGGGCAGTATCGGGAGATATAACATTAAATACACAATCCAAATGAAGATATTTTTCCTTAAAAGGGATGGCTTTTACCTCGTATTGGATTAGAAGACCTTGCAAATGTTCTACGGCCTCCTGATGAGTCCGGTTACTTAAACCAACGTAAATTGTCTCCCCATCTATGATTACATCTCCACCTTCAATCCTGTCTTCAGCCAAATTGTAATAAGACATTTCTTCATCATCAAGCCACTGTTTTAAAACATCTTCCTCCCCGATACGAACATCGTGAGCCATTTTCGCAACAAATATGGTTTGTCCAAGGGTAAAGCCAATATCACGCGTAAATACCTGCTCTGGGTATTTTTTATGATAAGGTAATAAAACAACCTCTATTCCATTGGCTTCTAAGGTTCTAACAAACTCCCTATGTTGTTCCAACGCACGTTTAATATGTATCCCTTCATCCTTAAATTCCTTTTGTGTTTCGTTGATAACCTCACGTATGGTCATATATTGGGGCTGACAAAGGATTACACGTTTTAATGAGTCATACTCGTTTACACAATGTGTTTTATGATTTAGCGTCATGCTTCTCCTCCTAAATAGTCTTCTTTTATAGGATTACTTAAACAAATTCTCCCATTCATTCATAGAGTAATAAAAAGTGTTTCATTTAATGATGGTGGTGATGATTCTATGTTTGAAATGAAGAAATCAAAGTATGGCAGAGGAATATTTGCAACCCGTGATATCAAAAGAGGTGAGCTCATTCATGAAGCACCCGTGATTATTTCCGGTAAAGATGAGTATAAATATTTGAAAAAAACCATCATGATTGAATATGTATTCTGGTGGGGTGAAGATTTAAACGAATGTGCCTTAGCACTTGGATACGGTTCGCTGTTTAATCACTCCTACACCCCTAATGCGTTTTATGAGCTTAATTTAAAAAACCAAACCATTGATATTTATGCCTATCGTGATATCAAAAAAGAAGATGAAATTTTAATCAATTACAATGGTGACCCTGAAGATGATGAACCCATGTGGTTTGATGTTTTCTAATCATCTCCTCTCCTTCATAGCTTTCATAAATGTTTGAATTTTTGCATCCATTGTTTAATCTGCCTATAAAAACACAAAAAAGCATCCAGTGAAAATTGGATGCTTTAACCTGTTGGTAATTTCATTTTATCCATAATGGATGATAAATAATTTTTGACTAATCCCGTTTTGTTACTTTGAGTGGATTCCTTCGCCAGCTGGTTGACATTTTCTTCAGCAGAATCCTCTTCCATGAGCTCTTCGGAATAAATTCGCTTGCCATCCATAATGCTTCGAATGGAAGAAGCTAATTCCTCACTAGGATTGTCCTTCAGTAAATATCCCCGCACATCAGCCTTCATTGCACGCTTAAAATATCCTGGTCGTGCAAAGGTGGTTAGAATAATTACCTTACAGTTAGTACGCTGCAACTCTTCTGCCGCCTCGAGACCTGTCTTTTCAGGCATTTCGATGTCCATAATACACATATCAGGCATCAAGTTTCTCACCAGAGTAAGTGCCTCTTCCCCATTACCTGCCTGACCAACTACTTCGATATCATCTTCCAAGTTTAACAGATTACCCATGGCCTCTAACAGCAGCGCCTGATCCTCTGCGATTACAATTCGAATCATCTTCAATCTCTCCTTATCAGGCAACTGCTCCTCATGCAGAGACTCTCCGCGCACGGAGAGTCAGCCAAATCGGGCAAATTACAATTCTGGTTTTGCTTGAACAGAAATTCGTTTCTTCACTAAAGCTTTCACGTCTTTAAACGCTACAAAGTTCTTCGCATTTTCATCCCACAAGCGGAAACGTAGTGACTTTAAACTTGTCGCAAGTGTAATGGTTGGAACATTTTTTAATGGTTCTGTCTGGTTATGAGCTTCTTCTAATTTATAATTTGGAACTCTCGGGCTTAAATGGTGAACATGGTGAAAACCAATATTACCTGTTAAGAATTGTAAAAGTTTAGGCAGTTTGTAAAAAGAACTTCCCTCTACTGCAGCTTTCACATATTCCCATTCCTTATCTTCTTCAAAGTAAGAATCTTCAAATGTATGCTGGACGTAAAACAGCCAAATACCTGTCGAACCGGAAATCATGAAAATCGTACCTTGAATGAGCAGGAATGACTGCCAGCCTATTGTCATGCAAAACAAAGTAATTAAAGCAACAAGAATGACATTCGTTAAATAGGTATTCATTCGCTCTTTTTTACGAGCATCTTTTCTGTTAAAACGATTTTTAAGCGCAAATACATAAATGGGTCCTAAACCAAACATCACGATAGGATTACGATAAAAACGGTACGCTAAACGAAGTTTAAGTGGTGCTGCTAAATATTCATCGACAGTTAATGTCCAAATATCCCCTGTACCACGCTTATCTAAGTTACCACTTGTCGCATGGTGAACAGAGTGTTCGTGACCCCATTGATCAAACGGGAACAAAGTTAATACTCCCATTGCGGTCCCAACTGCGCGATTCGCCTTTCTGTTTTTAAAGAACGAATGATGGGTACAGTCGTGAAAAATGATGAAAATTCGTACTAAAAACCCTGCTGCTGCAATCATTGGAACCAATGCTAACCAATAAGAAATAGATAAACTTTGATAAGCAAGGAACCACAATAAGATAAACGGTCCGACCGTGTTAATGATCTGCCATATACTTTCTTTTGTTGTTGACCCTTCAAAAGGAGCAACTTGTTTTCGTAAATTCTTCGTATTTTCTTGTACTGACATAATTTTAATTCCCTTCGGTTTGTGTCGTTAAATCAAGTATAGGGAAATAAAATCATTCATGTAAGTACCAGGTGTCATATGCAGAGTATGACAAACGTCATATACAGCTTGTCTCTTACACGAAAACAGAAAGGTATGCTATAATAAAATAGTTGTGTTTTAACAAACTAAAGCGGTGATATAAATGAAAAAACTAACCAGCCGCTTCAAAAGGGTGCTAATTAATGAAAAATGAAATTGATACGATTTATATTTTAGAAAATCCCGAAAAGAATATGATTAAATTTGCAACTGGGTATCAGCTTAAATATGAAGACACCATAAAAGATGTTTTTGGTGTCGCTTGCCTGAATGATTTAGAAATGATGATTCAATTTAACAAGCCTTTCCAAGATAGCATTTGTACGAGTAAGAACATAACTGTTAAAAGTCTTTCATTAAAACAAGTGATCCGAATTGCTTCCAAAAAAGAACTTCTTCAATTAAGGGAGCAATTGTTAGAGCAGTTAGGCGAATTGCCAATTCCACGTCCTTTCGATTCCGTTATCCAGCTCCAAGAAGGAGTTTTCCGCTGGGATGAACAAAATTCTTCATATATTTTAGATCAGCTTGGTGCCTAATTTATTGTTTTAAAGAAGTAATCCGCCTTAGGTGTGGGTTACTTTTTTCTATGAAAATTATTATTTGGTAGGTGTACCATCTCATGGCCTCAATGGAAAAAGCAATTATTATTGGCGGAGGAATTTCGGGTAAATTGGCAGCCCGTGTGTTGTCGGATGTTTATAAAGAGGTAATCATCCTCGAACGTGACAGCGAATCAGAAGGACCATCATCACGAAAGGGTGTCCCGCAAGGTGAACATTTACATGCCCTCCTCCATGCTGGCGAGCACGGTCTCGAGGAGCTGTTTCCTGGTATTACAGAGAAATTTTATGATAGCGGGGCTGTAAAAATCAATTCAACCATGGATCTTTCATGGTATCACCATGGAGCTTGGAAGATTCGATACGATGGCGGGTACAGTACGACTCTTCAAACGCGCCCACATTTAGAATGGCATATTGAACAATACATAAAACAAATTCCAAATGTTGCTTTGCATTACAATCAAGTGGTAGAGGATTTTTTATATAATGAAGCAGAAAATCGGATCACAGGTGTTCAACTAAAAACAGGACCAATACTAGCAGATTTAGTTGTGGATGCCAGCGGTGTAAGCTGTCTTACCTCAAAATGGTTACGTAAACGAGGAACACATATACCTAAAGAAAACGTTGAAATCAACTTAAGCTATATCAGTAAACAATTTGAGCTGGATGAAAATTATCAAAGAAACTGGAAGATTAAGATGGTGTATCCTAATCCTCCTCAAGAAAAAATGGGAGGCACCATCTCAAAGGTAGAGGGGAATCGTTATATTGTCACCATTATGGGTTATCATAAAGCCGTTGATGAGAAAGAAGTTCTAGAAGATGATAACGGCTTTATTGAACTTTCTAAGAAATTGCCAAGACTTGATATCTATCAAGAGATAGAACATGGCACTCCCCTTACGAAAACAAGCTTCTATCGCATTCCACATATTGTTTGGAAAAGATTTGATAAGATGGAACTACCAAAGGGTCTTTTGTTAATTGGAGATACCATCTGCAGGATTGATCCTGTCTTTGGTCAAGGAATGAGTATAGCTATTTTAGAGGCTCTTACTTTGCAAAAACTGTTACAAACAGGCACACGACAAATAGATTCAGCGGAATTTCATAAAAAGGCTGCGAAAGTTATTTCCCCGATTTGGAATATGGTCATTACAGAAGATTTCCGTTATTCGGCTACCACTGGGAAAACGCCATTCGGTATCTTTATACAGCAATGGTACGCAAAAAAAATCTTCCTCTTATCATCTCAAAATAAAGAAGTCTACGATGCTTTTGTAAAAGTGATGAACCTAGTTCGACCGATTTCATCCTTGATGACTCCTAGGATTATTAAAAGTGTATTATTGCACACATTCTGGAAGAAACCATAAACAGTAGGCACCACAGGTAAAGGACAAGCTTCTAAAAATGAAGCTTGTCCTTGTTCGTATTGCATACTGTTTATTTTTATTGCATTACTAAAGTCACAATATAAAGAATTTATAGAATATTGTATTGAAATATCATTCTATATTATTTTATACTTTTAATGTCACCTTGTTACACAACATTTGGAACTGTAAACCAATTAATACATAACAAAGGAGGAATTCTATGCTTGAACAACTTGTTGCTAGCATTAACGGTTATTTATGGAGCCCACCTCTCATCATTTTTATTTGTGCAGTTGGACTGTACTTTAGTGTGCGGACAAGATTTCTGCAAATACGTCATGTAAAAGAAATGGTGCGTCTATTATTTAATGGTAAGAGCTCTAATGAGGGTGTCTCTTCCTTTCAAGCATTGGCCATGTCTTTATCTGGCCGTATTGGTGTCGGGAATATTGCCGGAACGGCAACGGGTATTGCTTTTGGGGGCCCAGGAGCAGTATTTTGGATGTGGGTAATTACCTTTATCGGTGCAGCATCTGCTTTTGTTGAGTCCACTCTTGCTCAAATTTATAAAGAAAAACAAGATGGCGAATATCGAGGTGGTCCTGCCTTTTATATTGAAAAGGGACTTGGCTGGAAATGGTTCGCCGTTATTTTTGCCGTTGCCACACTCCTTGCAATGGCTGTACTTATGCCAGGTATTCAAGCAAATTCCATTGCAGAGGGCGTCAGCAATGCATTTGGGATTGACGATACGATTACCGGATTAGTACTTATTTTACTCATGGGTCTTATTATTTTTGGCGGAGTTAAGCGTATCGCAAGAGTTGCAGAATTTCTCGTGCCTTTCATGGCTGCCGGATATTTACTGATAGCTATAGCCATCATTGCGGTTAATTTTGAAAGAATTCCAGAAGTATTTACCCTGATTTTTAAAAGTGCCTTCGGCGCTGAGGAAATGTTCGGTGGTATTCTCGGTTCGACCATTATGTGGGGTGTAAAACGTGGGCTATATGCGAATGAAGCTGGCCAGGGTACTGGTGCTCACCCTGCAGCAGCCGCAGAAGTATCCCATCCGGCAAAACAAGGATTAGTCCAAGCTTTTTCTATTTATCTAGATGTGTTCTTAATTGTTACAGCTACTGCCTTTATGATTCTATTTACGAATTCATACAATACTATAAATGAAAAAACGGGAGAAGTCTTAGTTGAAAATCTTAAAGGAGTCGAAACGGGTCCTGCTTATACCCAAGCGGCCGTTGATACCATCCTCCCAGGATTCGGATCAGGATTTATTGCGATTGCTCTATTCTTCTTTGCCTTCACCACGATTTTTGCGTATTACTATATTGCGGAAACCAATCTTGCTTATCTAATTAAAGGCAAACAAAGAAAACTAGCGATGACCATATTAAAATTAGTTCTCTTAGGATCCACTTTCTATGGATCTGTAAAGACCGCAGAAACAGCTTGGGCAATGGGTGATATCGGACTTGGTATCATGGTATGGTTAAACTTACTTGCCATTCTATTATTATTTAAACCAGCGAATATCGCTCTAAAGGATTATGAAGCGCAGCTCAAGCAAGGCCTTGACCCTAAATTTAATTCTACTAAATTAGGTATTAAGAATGCAGAATTCTGGGCTGACGGTTATCAAACAGATATGAAAGATGACAGAAAACGAGCTGCAAACTCATAATTTTACACAAAATGAAAGGCTCCTTCCAATCATGTGGAAGGTGCCTTTCATTTTTTTCATAAAGGAGTCTTTAATTCGTGCTTTCTTTTACAACTGGTTTTCCTGCTTCTAGCAGCACCTTACTGCCAATTAAAAAGAATCCCTGGATAAACATTAATAATCCGGTGCCGATTAGCAGCCATTCAATTTCAATAATATCTGCTATTGGTCCAAATATGAGCATTCCCAGTGGCATCATCGAGGTAGAAATCATCACCAAGACACCAAAAACTCTACCGAGAAAGTCTCCCTCCACCTTTTCTTGCAGCAAGACAGTCGATGGTGTGTTAAAAATCGGCATCGCTACCCCTACCAACCCCATGAAAACTATATAAATCCAAAAGTTCGAGGTGATACCAAGTGCAAATGTACAAGCACCCATTACTAGCGCTGCGAGTGTCATCGTATGAATCTTGTTTTTAAAACCTCCCCAAGATGCCATGAACCCGCCGCCAATCATCATCCCAATCGAAAAAGTAATTTCAATCGCTGTTAACCGCCAGACATCATCACCGAAAGTGCGAGTAACCTGGAGCGGGGTTAGGAATGCCACCGGGGCCGCTAATACAAAGAAAAACGCAAAAAAGACAAAAAACGTCTTAACAAAAGCATGATTCTGGATATAGACAAAACCTTGTTTCAGGTCGCTGAAATAGCTGGTCGTCTGCTTTTCGGCCGCTTTTGCATGGATGGGAATATGCAAAAAAGCGAGTAAGATAAAAACTGCGATCGCTGCAGTGACTACATCTATGAAGAAGATTGCCTCCATGGAAGCCATTGTAAGTAATGCTGCGCTGACCATAGGCGCCACGAGCATGATTAGTGCTTGGATACTGCCATTCGTTCCGTTCACTTTTGTCAGTTTATCTTCTGGAACCATCTGAGGAAGAATAGCTCCCACCGCTGGACCTTGAATACCTGTTCCTATTGCCCGAATTGCTGACATTAAAAATAATAACCAAAGTGCCTCGTACCCCATTAAAAACAGAACTGCTAACACAAGAGTTGAAATCGCGATCAAGGAATCTGATAGGATAATCAGTATTTTTCGATTGTAGCGATCTGCCCAAACCCCTGCAAAAGGAGAAAGAAAAAAAGTTGGGACAAAGCCGCATATGATGGAAATCGTCATCATCACACCTGATTGCGTGTTCAAGGTGATATACCACATAATCGCATATTGAACCAAGGCTGATCCAAAAAGAGATATCGTCTGACTTCCTAAAAAGAGAATCGTACTTCGTTTCCAATGATTCATTTCGTGCTTAGATGTTTCCATAGATTTCACGTCCTATATCGTATTTTTTTGTTTTTGGGTCAAGGACATTTTTATAGAAACTGAAATTATCTTAAAAAAAGACAGCAAAAAAGAGGGCAGAATCATCTCCCTCTTGTTTTACATTTCCGTAAAATAAAGGTTTCCCTAAAAATAGACAGACCACTCCCGTTACTTTGCACTAAGCAAAGTCCTTGAACCTATTCAATTAATAGTTCAAAGCTGGGAATCGTAGTCTCATAGACGCAGTCAAAGGGAAAACCTCCATTTCTTATAAGTTAGGTTTAGTTTACCACACTCGTTTACTTATTCAAAGGTGATAAGTACTTTCAATGGATTTAATGGTATCATACAGTTTTTTGTTTACAGGTGTTGGTACTCGATGTTTTTCACCCATTTCCAATACTGCTCCAGCAAACAAAGCCACCTCGCTATATCTGAGTGCTTCCAAATCCTGCGCCATAGAAGGTTTCCCTTCTGGGCTTAATGTAGCTAACACGCTTAACCAATAATTTAAGTCTGCCTCTGTTAGATTTATCCCCTCGTATTCTGATAACGCAATAACCTCTCTCATCGCAGCAATCATGGTTTCCCTTGCTTCTCCATCCCGTTGGATTTCACCGTAATTGCTTTTATAAACAGCAACGGTTTGATTGACTCCTACATTGAGCATGAATTTTCCCCATAGCCGCTTATTCATATTAGTGTCTACCTCGTATGGGAAATCAATTTTATCAAAAAAAGCCGCAACACTCTTGGCCTTGTCAGAAATGATCCCAGGCTCTTGATCACCAAAGCAAAGCATACCCATATGGTCATATGTAAGCTTATTTCCCACTTTTACCGCATCCATCCCTTGGGCTACACTATAAAGAATCTTATCCATTCCATAAACTTGGCCAATAATACCCTCACTTGTAATTCCATTTAAGGCCGATAAAATAATCGTGTCCTTCCCCACATGATGGCGAACAGCTTGGATGGCATCATGTAACCCTTCGTATTTTACCGAAAAAATCAATAAATCTGCTGGTTCACAAGGTTCTTCAGGTGTCACATAGTTGAAGGAACAAGGTTCACCATTACAATAAACATCTTCGCTTCTATATTTATTAATTCTTTCACGGTCCGCAATAATTCTTACATCTTCCTTTGGCATTTTCTTGGCAAAATGGTTCCCAAATAAAATCCCTAATGCACCTAATCCGATAATCGATACTTTTTTAATTTCCATCGATAAGTCCTCTCCGCTTTTTATTAAATTTTATCATGAATTTTTGGTTGATTAATAATGATTCGTTTTTCGGTATAATAGAAAGATAGAAAATATTGTAATGAGGGATAAAACATGGATAACGAAAATAACGAACCAAACTCTTCAGAAGAAGAATTTGACTGGGAGGCATTTTTTAATCCTGAAAATAAACAGGAATGGGAAAATGAGAAACTTCGAAAGAAAAAGCGAAAAAAGTTTCTGGTTAAAATCGTTAGTTCCCTGCTCGTATTGGCGCTTTTAATAAGCGGATTAGAGGTATGGATTAATATTTTCAACCTTCCTGCCATTAACTTTGTTAAAGTGTCTAATCACTTATCCAAGCAGCCTGAAGTAAAAAAGTACAAAAAATCGGTTGTTACGATTGAATGGAATGGAGTGAAAGGAACGGGATTTACCGTTTCACCTTCTGGTTTAATCGTTACCAATGAACATGTGGTAGAACATACAAATAGAGTAAATGTCCAGTTTAAATCGGGTGAGTCATATGCTGGCAAGGTAGTCGCAAAACACCCGGAAATAGATGTGGCAATTGTCGACATTAGTGCAGAAAACCTTCCTTTTCTTCCATTAAGAATCGAAAAAGATTGGGAAAGTACGGTTGGCGATGAAATCATCTTTATCGGAAATCCATTAGCTTTTACCCAAATAGCCAATCAAGGTAAAATCATCGGTAAAGTTCAATTAACGGACTGGGACGTACCAGTAATGATGATAGAAGCCCCAATTTATAAGGGGAATAGCGGCAGCCCGGTACTGAATCAAAATGGTGAAGTCGTTGGCGTAATTTTTGCTACCTTGCAAAATCCAGAAATTGAAACTAAAGAAATAATTGGGGCTGCTATCCCATCGTTTTATATAAACGAAATTCTAGAATAAGTAACGGAGTAATCGTGTATTCGTTTTATGAAGCCGATAATCGTATGTGTTTGTACTAAATGGACCTCATGAGGCGTTCATGAAGCCCATAATCGTAACTTCTCGAAGAAATCAGGCTTCATGAAGCGTTCATGAAGCCCATAATTGTAACCTCTCGAAGAAATCAGGCTTCATGAAGCGTTCATGAAACCCATAATCGTAACTTCTCGAAAAAATCTGGCCTCATGAAGAGTCAAGTCCTGAATATTGTGTAAAATCAAAAGCAATTGTTTTCAACTTCACTTTTGTTGATTATCTATCCAAACCCTTTCATTTTTTTTTTGACGAAACTTCCATGGTTTTTTATCTACATATCCGGGGAGGGCTGTCAAAGGCTCTTCACTTTGACAGCCCTTCCTGGATATGTGATCATTCCATGATGGAAGTGGAGGCGAAAAATAAAAGTTTAATTAGTTATTAAGTAATGTCTTTCTTTTGGAGTAGACCTCCTGGTATTGCATGAGAACAGCACCTACCAATCGAAAGGCAGATTGAGTATTGGGAAAGATACGAATAACTTTCTCCCTTCTACGGACTTCTTGGTTTAAGCGTTCAAGTGAATTTGTACTTCGTATATGAGGGTGCATCTTCTCAGGAAAGTTTAGGTATTGAATGGCATCTTCGAAGCCTTCATCTAAAGTTTCCAAGGCTTTGGCATATTTAGCTTCATCCCCAAACTGGTTCATTAATTCATTCTTAAATCTACGGATATCCTCAATCGTAACAGCTTCAAAGACACGTTTAATCATGGAGCGTATCTCTACGGAATCTTTCTTGGAGAGCTTCCCTATTATGTTGCGTTTAAAATGTACCGTGCATCTTTGCCATGTAGTACCAATAAAATCGCGCTGTATTGCCTTTTGTAGCCCTAGATGAGCATCTGAGATGACCAGTTTGGGGGATTGAAGCCCACGGGATTTAAGCTGTTGGAAGAAACGACTCCAACTCTCGAAGTCTTCTGCATGATCCACACTAAGCCCAAGGATTTCACGTGTATTCTTCTCAGTAATGGCAGTCGCAATGTACACGGCTTTTGAGATAACCCGGTTGTGTTCCCGGACCTTAATATACATGGCATCCACAAAAACATAAGGATAATACATGACATTCAAAGGGCGTTTGTTCCAATCATTAATAATGGGGTCAAGCTTTTGGGTAAGGGAAGACACAAATGATTTCGATATATTTTCCCCACAGAGCTGCTCGACTATATGCGTGACTTTCCGAGTTGAAACACCGTTAATGACCATTTCTAGCATGGAGAGGACCAGGGCTTGGTCACAGCGAGCATACTTTTCGAAGACGGAAGTGGAAAACTCACCATTTCTGGTCCTTGGGACCTTTAGCTTTAGTTTGCCAATACCTAGGATCAATTCACGTTCATAGTAGCCATTTCGGTAGTCTCGGCGATCTGGAGACCGTTCATAAGCAGCCGCACGTAAATAATCGTCTCTCTCGTTTTCCATGACTTCATTAAGGACTAAGACAATCGCTGATTTAATCACCATATCTAGATTAGAATTGATAACGGATTCTTTTAAAAGGTCTAAATCTAGGTTAAACTGTATGTGAGTCATTTTAATTCCTCTTTTCATTGTTTATCGTCGCTGAAAACAGTGTTGCCAAGAGTGAATAAAATGACTCTTTCTTTTTACACAATTATATGGACTTAATCCTCATGAAGTGTTCATGAAGCCCATAATCGTAACTTCTCGAAGAAATCAGACTTCATGAAGCGTTCATGAAGCCCATAATCGTAACTTCTCGAAGAAATCAGGCTTCATGAAGCGTTCATGAAGCCCATAATCGTAACCTCTCGAATAAATCAGGACTCATGAAGCGTTCATGACGCCCAAAAACCTAAAATATCAAAAAAGTTAGACCTTATGAAGTGCTTATGATCCTTTCTATTTCTTTAGATAGTTTCTACGCACCATTTCGTCGTAAATATCTTTAAACAAGATATCTCTGTTTCTACCTTCTATTACCTCTTTTATATAAGAATCTTTTATTTTGTAAAAAGCTTCGAGGTTGAAGATATTCTTATATTTTTCAATTGATCCGAGCACGTCCAACGTCAATAAGGTTCTTTTACATTTCAGACATCTGCCGCAATTCTTGATTCTAACGAGACACACATTTAAATATTTATAGGAGAGTTCAAATTCTGAAACTATTCTTGTCTTTTGTACCCGGCTGAAATTACTTCCTGCCGAATAAAAGGTCACGTTTTCTGTCGATAACAAAGGTAGGCTAATCGGATCATATGACGCAGAATCCTGATTAAATTTGGCTGTTAAGGTTTGATAGCCGGCAGAATAGTAATAAACATGAAACAACTTTTGAAATACCAATAATGCTGAGATGTTCCGTAAGGTATGGGTTTTTACAAAACTCATTTTTAGGATATCGTGGATATTACTATCAACCACAATCAAATCTTTTCCTAACTCTTGTGCGCAGGCCTTCGCCCATGCCACCCTGTCTTGATAGATTTTATCTTGCCACTTCTGGCTTCCCATCATTTGATTAGATCCTGTATTGAAAAAGGTAAAATGAGTAATTTGATATTTTGCTGGCACAGCCCGGCCTAAATGCTCATAAGCCGTACACAAAGAATCAATACCACATGATAGACCTGTTCCCACTGCCCCCTCATTTGGTAATGGTGTGGAAACAAGGTTATCGCATAGCACTTTAATATGCTTATGTTTATAGATTTGCGCAATTAACGGAATTAAATGGTGATTTAAAGAATAATAAAGTTTTTCCGAGAGAGCACCTTTGACCAAAATATTTTGTCCTTTTTTTAGCGCAAGCCAAAGCAGACCAACCAAAAAGGCATCGACCCGCTCTGTCGTCATATAAGTTCCATATGTCTCACTACTCTCATACCAAAGTATATTCTCACTTCCTGAATCATCAAATCTAGCTTGCAAGCGTACTTTCCCATTTATGTGTATTTTTTCCGGTTGGTATATAGTAAGCAATTTCGTCACCGCCATAAATTAATTACCTACTATACTATGTAAAATACACCTCATCGCATGGGACAAACCCACACATCAAAAAAATAAAAACCACCAACTGGTGGTTTCCTATTTCTGAGCTAAAAACATTATCGATTCTTTCCTGCTTTCAAAAGCCCTTTTATCTGAAACATAGCCATTTTACCATCTTTACGTTCAATAGCTTGAACGAAGCTGCCTACGACGATTAATTCAGCTAATGAACCAAGCGAGAGGCCGATCGCGCCTATGGTCCCATTCCATTGAGCCGCAAAATTCACGCCAATGATTAAAGCGATTAATGTGACGATAAAATTTGCTCCTTGAGAAAAAATCGTTATCTTCGTGCGTTTGTAAACCATTAATAAACCGTTAAAGTAATCTACAAATGGAAACACCAGCGCCATTAACATCGTAACTCTGAACACCTGTATACTAGCGTCCAACAACCTTCCGCTGACCCCAATTACATGTTCAAAAAACCATTCCCCCAGTGGAGTATAAGATAAAATAGCAACCAATATACACGGAACAAAACCGATTAAAAGTAAAAACCTTTTTACAAGAGCATGATGTTCTCCATAAAAATTAATAACAATTTGATGGATATAGGAGAATAGACTTAAAATCAATTGTGTCACACTTAAGGCAATAGCGTAGCTTGCAATTGACAGCTCGATATTAACCGTTTTACCTAAAGCAATATTGATGGCAGGGCCAATCATAACAACAATTACAGAAGATAGCATAAGCGGACTATAAAATTTAAAGATACTTTTCTTTGACTCTATTTTCAGCTCATGCTTCTCGGGCATTTTGCGTACTAATGACCTCGCTTCTATGAAACTAATGGTACACTCGACAATCATACCTATTAAAAAAATCAGCGCACCGGATACACCTGTAATGTGACCAGTGTGAATGAAATATAACGACAACAAATACATCGCGGCAAGCCTAATGACCATTCCAATGGTTAACCATTTTGTTTGTCGATTAAAAATTATCACACCCTGGGCTAAACAACGAAGTGCAGAGAAAATCGTGACGATAATCAGTACTTGGTAGATAGCCTTTATATCATCCACCATACTCACTTTCGCTCCAAATATTTTTGCAAAAATAAAATCTCCTGCAGGTGTATATGCAACTGCAAATGCCACCAACATTAAACTTCCGATGAGGTAAAATGAAAAATGGGACATTAACTTATACGAACCTCTATCCCTTACCAATGAAGAACACGTTTGACGAAGCAAATTTCCCAGCCTCTCCGTAATTCCAAATAGACTCATAGCGATCGCATAACTTGCCAAAATAAATTCAGAATTATCCGCTCTAACTAACGTACTGTTGATAATAATATGGGATATCGTAACAAGACTCGCAGATAATGCTAAGGGAATAAAGAAAATGAACAACGTTTTCATTTTCAGGTCTTTTTCTGTTTCTTTCATTCTCTCCAACACCTTTTTATTATACTATCTTCCTAAATTTATTTCGGCACACTAAATTTATTCCATATTATTATAAATCCTATCTTGTTTAATGGATATAATTATTTTTACCAAAATGAAAATAACACCGGTCTCTTTGGACGAGTGCCGGTGTTAGAAATGTTTTAATGATTACTCTCTAACAATGGAATCTTTACCTCTACCCCTAATTTGGTCAGTAACTTAGCCAGGGTTTCAAGTCCAGATTTCGGGTTGATTTTCGTTTCAAGGTAATAGGTAGTACCAGTTAATTTCGATTTATACGTATGCATTTGAGTAAAATTCCGTTTATCTTTATGAACCGGTTCAAGCGCCATCGCATAGCGTTTTCCCGTATCAGTGGAACCTAAAACCACTCCCTCTTTGATCTTTTCATGAAGCGGAAGATGATGATCCTCAATCCAATTCAACCCTTCTTTCCAGAGCGCCGGCACGCTTTCACCACGAATAACCGTGTTGCCTTTTCCAAGCTTTACATTGATATACAAAGAATCCCACTTTTTATAACTTGTCCGAATACACTCCTCAACTTCTGGAACTGCAGAAGCTTTTTCATTCACTTTTTTCTTCAACTGCTCAAACAGCTTTTCTACGGTGCCAATCCCGACATTTTCATATTTTGCGAGAATCACAAGCTCCTTCGGCAGCTGCCCGACACTTTCAATTTGGTCTTCGTTTAGTTGTCTTAACAGACTTGGAATTCCCGTGAACTCCTCCGAGGTAAGCAGAACCTTAGCAAGTTCCTCGGTGACAATGATATGGTCAGCCTTGTAAAAGAAAAACAGTTCACCAGGTCGTTCAAGCGAAAGCTTCCTTCTAATTTTTTCTTCTTCAATAAAGGTTTTTAATTCTTCAAATAGGATCTCATCATTTTTTTCGCTGTACCGTTTTACATGCTTGTGAAGTCCTGCAAGATTCTTTGGGAGCTCACTCATGATCCGTGCTTGCTGCTCTGCACCTAATCGAATCAGAAACGTTTCGGATTTATCGAATCGTTGGGGCAATAGGAATGCATCACGAAGAAAATAGGGAACTTCTAATTGTCTGCCATTAAAGGTAAGTGTACGAATCGTCGTCACGCCTGGAATTCCCTCTTCCATTACGGGTACTTCTGCTACCGGTGTTTCAACAGCAGCTGCACTTTCTGCCAGTGCAGATTCAGTAGAGAGCTTTTCCACCGAATGAGAAAGGAGCTCTTCGAGTGATTTGAGTCTAATTTCCAGCTCAGACATATCATATCTTTTTTCCATAGTTGGAGATGGATCCTGATAATCCGGAACGATAATATCTACTGGTCCATATCCCTCTACATACCATTTAACAATTTTGTATAATGCTTCCCAAGACAATAGCGCCTCAGAATACCTGAACATTCTTGAATTATGGGCCGCCTGATTTCCAATTTGCCTGACAAAATGGAGAGCATCTCGTATTTCAGGAATTAAATAGCCTTTGTCGTTAAGCATATCAAGCAAGTCTTTTAATGCGGCTCGAGGATCTTCAGGCAATTTCTCTGCTCGAATCACCTGCTGTAATATATTTTCCACAAACACACGGGCGTGTGTCAGCATCGTTCTTGGGCTGGTAAAAATACTATTTTCCAATTCACGTGCGACTAACGCCAGTTCTTTCGAAAGCGGCTCAATAAATTGATAGAAGTATGATTGTTTGTCCATGTAAAAGCTCCTCTAAATATAGTACTCTTATTTTATCATATCGAGGCACACTTGGAATATACTAGTAGATTGTTCCATGAAGAAAAGCCGCCTCGTGAAGAGAACGGCTTTTGTGTTAATTTTTAAATATAGTACCAATGATTTCGTCGTACGACATTCCACTATTGACTGTATAGGAACCGGGACGCAAAGCGTTTTGTAACCCTCTAGCCTCAATATCCTGCGTGAAGACAAACGCATCGGGGATTAAACTCGCTTGAACCAGCACATTCGCAACATCGATACTCGTCATTCCATCTGCGACATTGACTACAACTTGAGTTACAGGTTTATCCTTCGCTTCTGAATCAGATGGCTTTGTTTCAATACCCTTTGCTGCTTCCAAAGTCTTTTCTAATTCTTCTTTCGTTTGAACGACATAACCCGCAGATTCAAGCTCATCCTTCATCTGTGATGCAGTTAGTTTAACATCTCCGGAAGATTTAGCGGACGCTTTTTCAGTGGTTGTATCATCAGTGAAGTAAACAACACCACAAATCGTTGTGGCAATTAGGATTCCTGCTGCAAAGCTGCTCAATAAATTAATTCGCATTTGCCACTAGTCCCCCTTCATCCTTTATTTTCAGATAAGGTGTTAGCAGCTGTTCAATCTGAGTTACTGGTACTTCTTTCATCTCAGCGATGCTTTCAATCGAGTAATTACGTCTATATAAGTCTATAACTTCACGCATAAAAAGCTTCTCTTCTGCAGAAAGTTGAATTCCAGCTTCTTTTATTACTACTTCTATATCAAGCTCGATATCTCGGATTGAGTCTTGTATGCTATTGATTTCTTTCATCATGGATACATGTACTAAATCAATTTGCTTTTTTTCAGCTTTAGAATCACGGTATGTCTTAAATATTGAAAATACAAGCAATAATGCGGAAAGAAGAAACAATCCGAATAATGTCCATTCCATCGAAATACTACCTCCTTCTTTTTAATAGACCAACACAAGAATCTATTATACATCCAAAATAAATAAATTTCGATTTTATTCTACAAAATACATCAAAAGTCTGAGAGATTTGTCAAAAAGCAGGTAATTTAATTTGCACGCCAACCGTTTGTTTTTTGGTGAAAGAATAACTATTTACCCAATTAAAAAGCCGCTTCACAATCGTGAACACGGCTTTAACCATACAAAGATCTTCTCCCTATAGAGAGTTTGCATCCATCCCCATTTGACTCCATTCTTCTCGTGATGGTCCATACACACCTGGGACCTTCAGTCCAGCTTGGCGCATTAGAACGGTCATCTGTCCACGGTGATGAATGATATGCTTGTTAAGTATACTAAGCATAACAGCTCTTGGCAGATCCATTCCAAATACACTTTTCGTTTCACTTAGGGATTGGTCAGTCCACTGTTCACTTATAGCGGCACTAGTTTCTGCACTCACATTCCGGAACGTCTCAGCGATTTCCCTAGCTGAGGTTGGAAGGTCAGCTTCGTTTAACGAACTTTTTACTGTTACACCAAACTCCATTAACATACCAGGTGTAGTCGCAACAATATGCCAGGCAATTTCTCCTAATGTGCGATCTTCCGGCGAAACTCTTTGTTGAAGCGACTCATCTGTTAAAGCATCCAAAACTTTTTGGGTTGAAACGGCTTCTTGATTCCATTCGTTAATAAAATGAGAGACAGCTGTATACATTGTATTTCCTCCATTATCATATGTTTTTTGACTACAATAGCATAATATACCATTTTTGCCGATAATACAAAATTTCCCACCCAAACAATTCCTGGTTTGATTTTTTATTTCCAATTCGCTTTCACCATGATAGAATCTTAACGTTGTTAAATAAGTCTAGTAAACATAGATTATCGGTGGTGTCTTGTGAAAGAAACTGTATTAGTTCAACATAAAAAAAGAACGAAGCTTGATCTTGGCTTTCTAAAAAAAGACATGGTTTTTACCATCTCTCTTGTCTTAGCAGCAGGAAGCTGTATATTTCAAACTCCTAAAATAGAGTATCTAAATTTTCCCGTATTGATTAGTTTATTTAACCTAATGCTTGCCATCAAGGCTTTTGAGGAACTAAAAGTATTAGATAAATTCGCTATTTCAATTTTAAATAAATGCAATAATAGTAAATCGGTATCAGCGATTCTCATATTGTTATGTTTTTTTAGCTCGATGATTGTTACAAACGATGTGGCATTACTGACATTTGTACCCCTGACACTCGTGATTAACAGGAAAATGAACATGCCTATGATGGAAACGATCATCCTGCAAACGATAGCTGCAAATATTGGCAGCAGTCTCACCCCAATGGGAAATCCGCAAAATTTGTTTATCTATTCATTTTATGGACTAACACCTAAGCCCTTTTTCATAACAGTTCTTTTACTCGCTGTTCTTGGTATCTTTTCTATTTATATCATTATCCATAGATTGGTTAAAAAGGAATTGAAGGTAGAGATTGCTCCGATACAAATTAACGATCCGAAGATAACCATGGTTTGGGGCATCGTTTTAGCTGTTATCATTGCATCCATTTTCGGTGTCATTCCATACCAAGCTGCGTTAATCATTACTTTAATGACTGCTGCCATTATAAATCATAAGCTATTGTTTAAAATTGATTATTTCCTGCTATTAACTTTTATTTGTTTTTTCATCTTTGTAGGAAATATCTCGAATACTAACGCCGTTCATACGATGGCCAGTTCTAATCTGAAAGATTCTGATTCTATTTATTTCACCTCAATTCTATTGAGTCAATTCATTAGTAATGTTCCTGCTTCTATCCTTCTGGCTGAGTTTACATCAAATTGGAGACCGCTGTTATTGGGGGTAAATATAGGGGGACTTGGGACAATTATAGCCTCTATGGCCAGTGTCATTTCTTATAAGTTATATATTCAATCCTATCCCAACCAAGGTAAACAATATTTGCTAAAGTTTAGTTTATATAACTTTACGTTTTTAGCATTTTTAACTTTTATTCCATATGTGATTTTAAAAATCCTTCATCTATTCTAATCATTTGCAGCCCGCTAGTTTAAGCACAACGGTTCACAATCTTTTTTCATTGAGCATTCTGGAAACTTTCCCTAAATAAAGGCTCTATTATTATTTATTGTTGATTTTCGTGAAGGGTTGAGAATTCATAGGCGGAGAATTTCCGGCTATTGTATATAGAGGAACCTTAAGAAGCAGATATAAGCGGAGATATTCCGGTTAACTGCTTTAAATAAGACAAATTCAAGGGATTTTGATACAATAAGCGGAAAAACTCCGCTTATTTTTAAGGAAATATGGGTATTACCCAATTTAAACGGAAATTCTCCGCTTATTTTCCAAACACAGTGAAATCAACATTATTTTTTTACAGAGCCTAAATAAAAAAGAATATCAGCCACCATATTTGGCAGGGGCTGATATTCTGATTTTATTGCTACTTAACTGTTAGTTTGAGATAGTTCGCTTACAATTTGAGTTAAAGCCTCTTTCATCGGTGTGACAGGGCGTCCAAGAAGTTTTTCCAGATCGTTGCTTTCAACCTCTAATCCACCCTCACGAATGCCTTTTTGTGTGCTTATAAGCATAGGAAGGAAGGCTTCTGGTACTCCCGCACCTTTCATGATTCCAGCATAAGTGTCATCATCTACCTGTTGAAAAGGAATCTCTTTCCCTAATACAGTTTCAAGGATAGAGACTAAATCTTTATGTGTCATAAGTTTACCGGAAAGTTCGTAAATCGTGTTTTCATGTCCATATCCTGCCAATACGTTTGCAGTTGCCTCAGCCAGATCCTGCCTGAGGGCCCAGCCAACTTTTCGATTTCCAGTCGCTGTTATCCAGGGAGCCCCCGCCATAGCTGCTTGTATACTTCCGATTTCGTTTTCCAGATACCAGTTATTCCTTAAAAATGAATATGGAATACCTGATTTTATAATTGCTTCTTCTGTAGTTTTATAAACTGGAGCAAGGAAAAAGTCACTGTCGCTTGCATTAGGTGCACTGGTAAACGCAATAAATTTAACGTTGGCACGTTCAGCTGCTGCAACTGCATTGGCGTGTTGCTTCTTCTAATTTCATCTCCTCCAAGCCGTACTTCAGATGAAGATATGATTAACAGCCTGTCAATGCCTGAAAAAGCAGCATCCAATGTTTCTGGTTTATCAAAATCACCTTGTCGGACTTCAACTCCGCTTGCTTTTAATCCTTCTGCTTTTTCCGGATTGCGGACACTAACCGCGATTTGTTCTGCTGGTACAGTTTTTAATAACTCCTCAACAACTTTTGATCCTAATTTTCCAGTTGCACCTGTAACTAATATTTTCATTGTTTTTTCCTCCGAAATCCCTGTTAGTTTTAAATGAATTTTTTACGATATATATAGAAAAAATACTACAAACGATAGAATAGCTAAGAATAGAATCATAGCCGTATCCTTAAATGGATCCTTTACCCGAATATGCGTAAGGATGCCTCCTATACCTGTAACAGCAAGTAAAAGTGCTCCAGCAATTGCCGATGCAGGAACCCAATATCCAACAATTAAAAGGACAGCCCCGGCTAATTCAACAAGCCCTGTTACAACTCGAAACCATTGTGGCAATCTCCAATGCGTAAATGCCTCTACATGCATTTTAGAACCTGTAACTTTCCCGAATCCAGCCATTAAAAACATTAAGGCAAGAATTCCTTGTAAAACATAAGTTAAAATTTCCATCCTTCTTCTCCCCTTTTTTGTACATTTATTTTTTATAACAAAGCCATTCACCAGTTTTACGTTATTTAGATAAAGCTCTGCGAACGATTGGAGCTACTTTGTTTGCCAGTAAATCAATTGCTTTTTCTACTCTGGCTAATGGCTGACCACCCATATCAAATTGTCCCATAAAGCGCGAATGTCCAAATAGTTGATGCTGGTACAAGATTTTTTCTGCTAGTTCTTCTGCACTTCCAACGGCTAAAATTTGCCCAGGTGCTCGCTGAGGCGTCAATTGCTCCGCTCATGTATTGTAGTGCGGATAACCACGATCTTTTGAAAAGTAGTCAAAATATTGATTGTAATGCGGAAGAAATTCTGTAATGGCTTGTTCTCCTGTTTGGGCGATATACGAATGCCCTGTCACAGAAACTCTTAACTCCGATACATCATGACCTGCTTCTCTTGCGGCTTCCCAGTATAGGTCTGCTAGTGGTTTAACAGATTCTGGACGGCCACCTAACAAGCCAAGGGCCATATTTAATCCAAGTCTTCCTGCACGAACGGCACTGGCAGGAGTACCCCCCACACCAATCCAAAGCGGCAGTATCTTCTGAACAGGTCTAGGTGCGATTTGTGCACTTCGAAGGGGGGAACGGAAATTCCCTTGCCAACAGACTACTTCCTGCTCTTGTAATTTCAAAAATAAATTCAGCTTCTCTTCAAACAATTCATTGTAATCATTTAAACTTGCTCCAAAGAGAGAGAATGATTCTAAAAATGCCCCACGTCCTAAAATAATCTCGGTGCGTCCGTTAGATAATAAATCCAGTGTGGCAAAATCTCCGTAAACACGCACTGGATCGGCTGTACTTATAACAGAAAGCGTGCTGGTTAGTTTAATGTTTTTTGTCTCCCGTGCTATCGCTGCAAGCAGCATGGCTTAAGAAGATGTGACAAAATCGAGACGGTGGTGTTCTCCAACACCAAAAATATCAAGTCCTACTTCATCTGCCATTTTTGCCATTTGGATAATCTCTTCTACTCTAGATTGAGCAGTTCGACTATTCCCATTGGCATCTGGTATTCGTTCGCCTAATGAATAGACTCCAAATTCAAATGGTTTCATTCCCATGCCCCCTAGTTATTAAAATCTTTATTTCCATTTCTCTCACTCCAACATCTTTTGTTTAGACAACACTTGTTGTAAAATTAATATATCAAGTTGGTAAACATTCAACAACCAACAAAAATAACAGATATATTGCTTAAACAACATATTGATAAAAATGTCTAAAAAATAGGAGAAAAATTTATGGAAAAACAAATCGACCCCCGTATTCTCCGTACCCGTAAGCTCATTATGGATGCGTTTATACAGTTATCGATGAAAAAAGACTTTAAAGGCATCACCATTAAAGATATTACAACCGCTGCCACGGTTAATCGTGCAACCTTTTATTCTCATTTCATTGACAAATATGACTTGCTTGAAAAGGTATTAAGTGAGAGTGTGATGAGAGAAATCATTCAAGAAGTTAGTACACATGAGGTAATTAATGAAGAGACTATCGAGGCTATATTTTTATCCATTATAAAGTTCCAAACCTCTATCAGTAACCAATGCCGGCGAAGTTACGAGGCATTTACACCCCAAATAGAAACGATTTTTAAAAAGGAACTTGAAGCCTTTTTTTCAGAGTGGGCTAAAAAGCAATGGCCGAATCAAAACAAATCTGAAATAGAGGTCTTTGCGGTGATGTTAAGCTGGGCACTTTATGGAGCTGCGATGCATTGGATGCAAAATCAAACCACACAACCAGAAGATTACGTAAAGCAATTAATGCCTTTCATAATAAATAGAATAAATATCAATATTGAAAATGTTAAAACAATATAATAGAGTCTGTTTTTTATATAAAACAGCTTTTTTATTGTCTTGACAGTTGCTTTTTGCTATGTGGGACCTCACAAATGGTGCTGGTATTGGTTCACTTCCTTGTTACTTTACCCATAAATTTTACTAATTCACGATCTTGATTTTTATAATCATAGGGCATCCCCAATGATGGCAACTTTAGGTACCTTTTCCTATCGAGCCGCAGAAGGGATTATTAAATACCATAAACATGGTGTTCCCTTGTATAATCATTATCTAGACCATTTGTTTTCCTTCTGTTTAGGAAGAGCAGTGGTCTATTCGTTTGTAAAAATTTACACATTGTCGAATTGGACTAAAAAATTTACGAACGCGCATAGTAAAAATATTACCAATAAAAAATGCATACGAGGAGTAATAGGATGAAAAACAAATGGAAAATCACCATTTTGACTATTTTTCTTTTAGTAGGATTGTTAACAGCATGTAATGCTGAGAAACGAGATGCATTAAATCAAGATGATGATGTAAATTTCCGTCCTGTTCGTTATGAACGTAAAACCAATGAAAATGAGAGCAATAATGATTATAAAAACCGTGAAAACAGTCGATTCCCTCACCATGAAAACCCTAATCGTACAAATGATTAATTGAAAATAGGCAATGATCCTTGGATTTAATAAAAACCGAGGGGCTAATAATCAAATGAATGTAAGCAGTACTATGGCAGGAGGCAAAAATATGACCAGTCATATAAAATCAGAATTATCATTATTAAGTGAGCTCTTCTTATCAATCTTGTTAACAGCATGTATAGCCATCTATTTATACAAAACATTTGAGACTTTTCCCTGGCTGCCCTTTATTGGAATTCCTATAGGGTTAGCGATAATGGTTGCTTGTTGGGAGAGGAAAAAACACAGTTGGAGTATGTTTATTACTGGTTTAATAGTCAGCAGCATTGTTTGGTCAATTGTATTCAATTGGTCCTCTCTTCTAGGTATATTTCATTAAAAAAACTCGTGGAGGATTTTACATGAAAAAAATATGGGCTACTACTGGAATCAATATCATTTTAGCAGGATTTCTTGTATTTTTGCTCTTTAATTACGAAGGAACTCCAAATGCAGGCAAAGCTGTTGAGAAAACGGCAGGGGGCAAAACAGACACTTCAGCAAAAGCAGAAGAAATTGCTAGTACCTCTTGTATAACATGCCATGGAGACAATCTACTAGGTGGAGCAGGTCCTGCTTTAAATAAAATTGGTTCAAAGTATGCCCAAGGTGATATTGAGAATATTATTAAAAACGGAAAAGGAGCAATGCCCGCGGGGGTCATTACACCAGAAGAAGCAAAAATCGTTGCAGCATGGTTAGCACAGAAAAAGTAATCATTTAACAAACGATTCCGCAAAGTAGAAAAAAGGCACCGAATGGCGCCTTTTATCCTGTTTTTTTCATTAAGTATTTGATTTTGTCTACTACGGATTTTGGATGTGGTGTGCTGTTGATGAGCAGCAGCAGTTGGATGATGACGACAGGCAGAAAGGTTTCACTGTAGGCAAGGTACTTAGGTTCCCATCCGCTGGCGAATTTGCTTTTGAATTCTTTGAGTCCTTTGAAGTTATACAATGAATTTCCATGCAGGTAGGCTAATCTAAAGAACTTTTCACTTCGGAAGGAATATTTGCAATCCCCTACATTTGAAAGTGGTGCCATACCCAAACTACAATTCTGGTATCCGTTTTCTTTCGCCCATTTAAAGATCTGAATAAATAAAACATCCATCGTTCCATGTGGACTATCTGGGAATTTTCTCATTAAGTCGATGGTGATTGACTGTTTGTAATCAGTCGCAAGTGTCGCAAAAGCAAGAATTTTCCCTTCTGGATCCTTTAATAGAGCGACTGGAAAACAAGAAACATATTCCTCACTAAAAGAAACGACCGAGAATCCCTTCTCCTTCTGATTTCCAAGCCAAGTATCTGATACTCCCTTTAACTCAGACAGGACAGCATTTGAATACGGCGGCATGATGACGCTAAATGTATAAGAATTACGAGTAAATTTGTTAACCCTCGTTCGTAATTTAGCTCCTTGCTTGCCCTCGATGGAAAAGTTAGCAAGATTTACAATTGCTTCTTCCCCTAACTTTAAGAATCGGTAGCCTGTATCATGATACAAGTGCATGAAACGAGGGCTGATTTGGTAGAAGATCGGCTTAAGCCCTTTACTTACACTGTATTCCTGAAATTCTTTGATAGACTTTGGAATCAAAGACTCTACACCTATCGGGTCTCCCAATACCACTAATTTATTTCCTATTCGCTTATAAACAATTAGCACTTGGTCTTCCGCTGCCCAATATACATCCTTATCCTGTAACAAAATTAGATGAGATACATGATTACCACCATTGTCTTCTAAGAATCGAATCACACGTTCTAATTGCAAGTCTATGTTACTTGCTGTTAATTTATTTTTAGCATTTAGCCTATTTATTTTATAAGAAATTAAAAAAACAAAAATCAGAATTGGAAAATACCATAATGCGGTATCAAACATGCAGGCACTACCCCCTAGTATAGTTCACCTAAATAAAGATACCATAATAATAGATTGAGATGTATATTCATTCTTTCCCAATTATAAAAAAATCATAGATAAATACTTTAGATGAAAATAAAAACCCAGTCACAAGACTGAGCCAGATTAGATGATATGTTTGACAGTTACACAGTCAACCGTAGGTGGATATCATGGTGATTTTTTTAGAGATGACAGGCACCATTTACTTTATGTTAGCGAATATGCCAGTTGCTTTTGCCACTAGTTCGTTCTGATCATTGTAAATATCACAGTCGAGGTGGTTAAGGGTCCTTCCCTTATGGATGAGGTGAGCAACTGCAATGAGGAATTCTCCTTTTGCTCCTTTTAAATAGGTTGTTTTGAGATCGACTGTTACTACTGATTGAAGAGAGTTTTCGTCTTCATCAAAGGTATTACATGTATTTCCCATTGCTAAATCTGCCAACAAACTGATAATCCCACCTTGAACATACCCTACAGTATTTAACAGCAAAGGCTGAATGGGCAAGGTTACTTTCAGATTACTATCACTGATTTTTTCATATTTACATTTGAGTAAATGATCAAATGGATTTTTTATATACTTCGTTTCCAACTTTATCACCCCAAAATAGAATCTAAAAAAAATAGGCCGAATCTAAAAAAATATAGAATACGACCTTCCTTCAACTGTCCGCCTCAGGTGGACACTGTCCACGAGCGGTGACAGGCACCATTTAATATTCGTAGAATCCGCGGCCGTTTTTTCTGCCGTAGTGTCCTGCTCGAACCAATTTTCTTAATAGGGTGGCTGGGCGGTATTTGGAGTCGGCTGTTTCTTGGTAGAGTGTGTCTAATACCATGAGCATGACGTCGAGCCCAATCATGTCAGCAAGTGCTAATGGTCCAATTGGGTGATTGGCTCCTAGTTTCATTCCTAGGTCGATATCTTCCTTGGTTGCTACGCCTTCTTGAAGGACGAAAATGGCTTCATTTATCATTGGCGCTAAGATACGATTTACGGCAAACAATGGCGCTTCATTTACTGTTATTGATTTCTTACCAAAGCTTTCACATAAATCTTTAGCAATCAAATAGGTTTCATCAGATGTATCATTGCCACGGATAATTTCGACTAGTTCCATTAGCGGTACCGGGTTGAAAAAGTGAGTTCCGATAACCCGGTCTGCGCGTTTCGTAGCTGAGGCCATCTCGGTAATACTTAATCCAGATGTATTGGAGCAAAAGATTGCTTCAGGTTTACAAATCTGATCAATGTTCCGATACAACTCTTTCTTTTTCTCCATATTCTCAATGATAACCTCAAAAACTAAATCCGCCTCTTTCAAATCTTCCAATCTAGTAGTTGCTGTAAAACGATCTAGAATGGTCTCAATAGTGTCAGTAAGTTTCCCCTTTGAGGAAAGCTTCTCCAAACTCTTTCTGATTACACCTAAACTTCTTGTTAAATAATCTTCTTGAATATCCGATAAAATGACTTTGAAACCTGCGCAAGCTGCTGTCTGTGCGATACCCGACCCCATGCTCCCGGCCCCAATCACACCGATTGTTTTAATAGACATGTTACACCCTCCAAAAATTAAATTAAACCCCTTTAAATTTAGGTGCCCGTTTTTCCAAAAATGCATTCACACCTTCTTGCATATCTTCACTTGCAATTAGATGGGCTTGAACCATAGTTTCTTGTTCTAAAAATGCCTCCCAAGGGAGCTGTGCCGCATGGTTCAACATTTTCTTCACGTATCGGTTACTTAAAGGGGGACCATTCAAGATTACGCGGGCAAATTCACTTACTTCCTGAAGTAAATCACCATCAACGACCTTATTAACAATTCCCCATGCCTTAGCCTCTTCTACACCTAATATCTTTCCGGTAACAATCCATTCCTTGGCAATGGCAGTGGGCACTCGTTCAGATAGTAACTTAATTAAGCCCAAATCAGGAATGACTCCAATATTCACAAAGCTTAAACCAAACTTAGCAGACGAGTCAGCGACAATGAAATCTGAAGCAAGTGCAAGGCTAAATCCCGCTCCTGCTGCATAACCATGAACGGCTGATATCACATATTTATCCATATTCAAAATTACTCGAGTTACATTTATCGCTTTATCTAAATATGAGGCAATTTCACTTTGTTTTGTAAATTGCTGAATTGTTTCTAAATCTCCTCCAGCGCAATAGGATTTCCCTTCACCGGATAAGACAACTACTTTCACCTCTGGGTTTTTATCCAGGCTGAGCAGCGCTTCTGTTAAGTCCTCTACTAAATCAATAGATAAAGAATTTATCTTTTGAGGACGATTGAGAAAGATAGAACCAATTCCGTTCTTAATTTTTACGTTTATAGGTTGAGACATTGTTATTTCTCCTCTATATAAATTTATTTTCCTTGAAACAATGGTTTTTCCTTTGCTAAGAAAGCTCTCGCGCCTTCCTTTTGATCCTCAGTGGAACAAAGGCTTTTAAATTGAACTGCCTCAAGTTCTAATGCTTCATCCATCGGTAAATCAAGTCCCAGGGTAATTGCCTTCTTGGCAGCTTTGATGGCCAGTGGTCCCTTTTTCTGAATCTTTGCCGATAAAGTATGTGCCCTACTTAGTGCTTCTCCAACTGGAACGAGAATATCTACCAATCCAATTCGGTATGCTTCACTTGCGTTGATATTATCCCCGGTAAAAATAAGCTCTTTCGCTTTTCCAGCTCCTACTAATCTAAGTAAACGCTGCGTTCCCCCATAGCCTGGAATGATACCTAAATTTACCTCAGGCTGTCCGAATAACGCTTTTTCACCGGCAATGCGAATATCGCATGCCATCGCTAGCTCGCAACCAGCACCAAGAGAAAATCCTTCAATTGCCGCTATCACAGGAACTTCATAATTTTCAATCTTATTAAATATTTGGTGGCCACTTTTCACAAGGTCATATCCTATTTCAGGAGTCATATCAATAAACTGTTTAATATCCGCTCCGGCTACAAACGCTTTGTCACCTCCACCAGTAATAATAACGGTTTGAACTTGAAAATTTTCCCTAATCATATCCAGAGTCTGATCAAGCTCTTCCATAATCTGTGCACTAAGTGCATTTACCGGTGGATTTTCAATCGTAATAACAGCTGTCCTATTTTCAATATATAATTTTACAAAAGTTGTCTTTAACATCATCCATACCCCCTTAATATGAAAAATGAACTCTATTAACTGAATAGACCCGTCTTGGTAAACTCGTCGATTTGCTCCTGAGAGTAACCAAGATTTTTCATTACCACTTCTGTATTCGCTTCTGATAGCGGGATACCTGTGTGACGATACTCTGGAATTGACTCAGAAAACTTAATCGGATTGGCAATCTGTTTTACAGTTGTCCCATTAGGACCAGGTATTTCAACCACCATCCCTCGTTCTTCAACAAGAGGTCCCTCTAATACTTCACCTAGTGAAAGTACCGGCTCAACACAGGCATCCACAGTATTAAATAATTCGATCCATTCATCTAATGCCTTCGTTTTAACAATCTCACGAACCTCTTCTTTGATTTGAGCCACATTTTCTGGTTCCACTCCTCCTACAGCCAGCTCAGGTTGACCAATCGTTTGACAAAAGGCCTTGAAAAATTGTGGTTCCACGCCACCGAAACTAAGATATTTACCATCTTGCGTTTCATAGTAGTCATAAAGAGAGCCTCCATTAAGAAGGTTTTCCTCCATCCCAATTTCCTTACCATTTACCAGATAGCTAGCACCCTGCATAAATGAATTAAATGCAATCATTCCATCAGTCATCGAAACATCGATATACTGACCCTTCCCAGTTCGCTCTCGATAAATCACTGCCGAAAGAATTCCAATAATTGCATTGTTAGAACCAGAAGCAATATCAGCAACTTGTATTCCAATCAATGGAGGCCCTGATTCTTTCTTTCCTGAATAAGAAGCAACACCAGACATGGCTATGTAGTTAATGTCATGACCTGCACGGTCCCGCATGGGTCCTGTCTGACCGTATCCTGTTAACGAGCAATAAATCAATCTAGGATTTACTTTTTTAAGACTCTCGTAATCAAGGTTCAGTTTCGCCATCACACCTGGGCGGAATTGTTCGATAATAATGTCGTATTCTCGTAACAGCTGATGAATCACGTCTACCGCGCGAGGATCTTTTAGATTGAGGGTCATAACCTCTTTGTTCCTGCTCAATTGTGCCGATACAGCCGAAAGCTCTGTTCCAGGCAGGAAAGGAGGTAAGAAATCAACAACATCGGGCCGCGTTCCCGATTTAATCCTAAGGACTTCCGCTCCCAAATCAGCCAAACACATGGTGGCATAAGGTCCCGGAACCAATGTACTAAAATCTAAAATTTTTAAACCTTCTAATGCTCCAGACATTTTTTTCTCCTTTCATTTATCCTTGTATTTTGTTTATCTCGCTGGTAGTTGTGCTGCACCGTCTAGCATAATCGTGGTTCCATTTAAATAAGGATTTTCAACAATATGTCTAACCATGGCTGCATATTCAGATGGTTTGCCCAGCCTCTTTGGAAAAGGTATATGCTGTGCTACTTCTTGTTTAAAGGATTCATGCATTCCACTAGACATTTGTGTATCGAACAGACCTGGGGAAATTGCAACAATTCGCATTCCATAATCCCCAATCTCTCGGGCAATTGGAAGCGTCATCCCGACCACTCCTGCTTTTGACGCACTATACGCCGCTTGTCCAAGCTGACCGCCAAAGGCTGCTGCAGAAGCAGTATTTACAATAACACCTCTTTCCCCGTTTTCATCAGGTTCATTCTTCAACATTTCTTGAACCGCATATCGGACGACGTTCATCGTGCCGATTAAATTTACTTGGATTACCTTATTAAACTTATCCATAGGAAAAAGTCCTTTCTTAGAGTGGACCTTCGCACCATAAATAAGACCGGCACAATTGACTGCTACGTGAATCCCGCCAAATGTGTTTGAGACGGTTTCCACAGCTTCCCTTACAGAATTTTCATCACTCACGTCTGTCTTGCAGAAAATAACAGATTCACCAAGTTCTCTCGCAAGATTTTCTCCTCGGTCTTCATTCATATCTAAAATTCCGACTTTTGCGCCTTGTTCCACAAACTGCCTAGTACAGGACTCACCAAGACCCGATGCCCCACCTGTTATGATTAACACAAGATTTTCGATTTTCATTTTTATCTCCCCTTAATAGCCCTTAAATTCAGGTTTACGTTTTTCTGCAAACGCTTTTAGACCTTCTGCTAAGTCATAGGAGCGAACATGCTGCCTTAAATGAAGCATTTCATGCCGTAATGCTGCGTCTTGAGTTTGATCAACCGATGCGTTGGCAACTTCCTTCATCCGGCGGAGTACCAATGGACTTTTAGCAGCTAGCTTTTCAACAAAGTTTTCGACTTCCTCCACAAGCTGACTGTCAGGTACAACCTTATTCACCAAACCAAATCTCTCCATTTCTGTAGCTGATAGAAAATCACCGCTAAAAAGAAGATATTTAGCTCGATTAAGCCCGATTTTCTTTGGTAATACCGCCGCTCCACCCGCACCTGGAAAAACGCCAAAATTAGAATGAGCGTCCCCAATCTTGGCGCTTTCAGCCGCAAATACGATATCGCAGCACATCACAAGCTCCAGACCTCCTGCAAGAGCTAACCCATTTACTGCCGCTATCACAGGTTTTGGCATTCTACGAAGAAGACCTGCTACCTGATCGAACATATCAAGAAAGTCCTTCGACCCAGGCTCTGTATTATTTAAAGAAGAAAGGACATTTTTAAGATCCGCCCCAGCGCAAAAGGAAGATCCTGCGCCAGTTAGAACAACAACCTTAGTACTGCTATCTTTTTCGCATTCTTTTAGTACACTCTCCAACTCCCCCAGCATCGTGGATGATACAGAATTCATATTTTTGGGACTATCTAAAATAATCCAAGCGCCGGCACCGCGACGCTCAAATTGAATCGTTTCATAGTGCATAACGTTCTCCTTCCCGAAAAGCGGAACTAGTTTTTGTTTAATTGATAATTCTGAACGGAACAGCTGCCGCAATTTTTAGCTGGTGCACGAGATTTATCTAAGTCTTGCTCCTCTTCTACTTTTTTCCGTATTCCTGTAGCAAAGTCATTCGCAAATAACGCAGCCCCCAAAGCACCGATGATCTGAGGTTCTTCAGGAATAAAAATAGACACACCTAACGTTTTTTCTAACGCTTTCACCAATCCAATATTTTTCGCGCCTCCACCTGTCATCATTACTGGCGACTGCATTCCAACACGGCCAACCAATCCTTTCATTCTCCCTGAAATCGCCTTATGCATACCAGAAAGAATGTCTACCGTTGAATGACCTTCCGCCACCAGAGAAATTACTTCGGACTCAGCGAATGTTGTACACATTGAGCTAATTTTGATATCCGCATCTGATTGCAGTGACAACTCGCCAATTTCAGTTAATTCGACGTCCAAAGCTCGTGCCAGTACTTCAAGAAATTGTCCAGTTCCAGCAGCACATTTATCGTTCATCGCAAAGTTTTTAATATTTCCTGATGGGTCGACCGCTATTACCTTGCTGTCCTGACCGCCGATATCAATGACTGTTTTTACTTCAGGATAGAGGTAGTTGGCTCCCTTTGCGTGACAACTAATTTCCGTTAAATTCTTTCCTGCAATTTCTAACCTTTTTCGTCCATAACCAGTGCTAACGGTATAAACGATATCATCGAGAACCAATCCCGCTTTTTCCAATGCCTCATCAATCGCCATCATGACAGCTTTTTGGCTAACAAATCCCAGCTGTTTGACACTATGAGAAACAATCCGGCGATTTCCATCAATGATTACTGCTTTTCCTGTTAAGGACCCGCTATCCACACCCATTGTATAAAAGGAAGAACCATCACTTTTCGATGTCATCTAACTCTCTCCTTCATCTTTCTTTTTTTCCCTTAGGGATTACCTATCAAAGTTTTCATCTGTCCGGGAACCATTGTCCCGGACAGGTTTACCGTTTATTATCCTCTGCTTTTTTGCGCCTCGAGACTTTCAATCAATGCTTCAATGCGAGTATTTACCAGTTCCTCCTTGTAGAAGGAATCGTCAACCATGTCTCCCTCAAAGGAAGTAGATTGAATGCCCATTTTTTTATTTAAATTTTCAGCTAATAGGAAATGTGAACGAGAGAAAGATCGGCAAGTTCTTGCACCATGGAAGACAATACCGTCGATGGAATAATCTTTGGAAAGTGTCATCATTCGCTCTTCGGTAATCGGGTAGCCAAGGTTAAGCTGACATTCCAAATGATTAATCGCAATTCCTCTTAATGGGTGTTCGGGATCGATTGTGTCAGGCTCGTGCCAGAAGGCCATGTGCGTATATCGACCCGCAACAACTGTGGCATCATAGCTTGCAAACTTATCTGCCATCCAGCCCAGCTTATTCCAGTTCATAATTCCTTCCCAGAAAATACGGTATTTCTCATTCGGAACTGCACTTACACCGTTGTCGAGTCTCTCTTGAACCTCGTCTTTAACAGCTTGCATTGCTTCCACCGTTCCTGGCCATGCAGTGAGATAATTAACCGGTGCAATTTGAATCGACCAATCAAAGAAGCTCGCAGGTGCCGGTTTTGCCTTACATAGTTCCATCGCTTCCATCCGAAGCTTTCCAACTTTTTTCGTTACACCCATTAACTCTTGGAATTTATCCCAGTTATATGGCTTTCCGCTTACTACCTCTAAAAATTTAATTAAATCTTCAAACTGTCTAACAACGTATTTTACGTTTTCCTCAAATTCTTCACCTTTCATGTAGGTAGAACCGTTACGCCCCATATGATAAGGAATAACAACATTGAACCAAGGGATTTTTTTACCAAAAACACGCTCGATTGCCCAATCCCACTGTGGTCCAGTGGAACAGCCTGGGTAACAAGTAACAATCGCGTCTGGTGCTGGGATTTCAGTCGCAATTGGACCTGGATTTAAATCATCAGGTACACCTAATTCAGCGAACATAGCACAACCCATTTGTGTTCGCGCATAGGAACAAAGTTCACGATTAAATCCCTTGTTCTCAGCAAAGGTTTGCGGTTCTTTTTCCTCATGTCTTGCCGCAACACGGGCACCGTACCCTTCCCCGTGAATCCAAGCCATATCCTGAGCAGCCATAAATGGGCCAATTGGCAGACCAGTCGTATAAACGACCTTTTTACCGGTCTTCTTGGCATTAATCAGATCCTCCCAATATTCATTAACAAGCTTATTCACCAATTTTCCTGACTTTAATCGATTCGCTCTTTTCGCTTCCTGTACTGCCATCTATCATCATTCCTCTCGATTTTGTTTGCTTTATATAAATATCCTAAACAGCCATTTCAACAAAGGCTTCTAGTCTAGTTTTTATGGTTTCGATGGAGTCTAATTCGTGTGAGATTTCTAGGAGTAGGTGTGGGATTCCAGCTTCTTGCATGGCATCTTTAATATCTGGGTAGAAGAACATATGTGGTTCACAAAATTGTGCCATCACGATGACAAGTTGGTCTGCCTTATACTTTCGCATAGAATCAACGAGGTATTGAGGCCAATCCGTTTTAGGGTCACATCTTGTAGGACAAGGGACATTAGTATTTTTATCAATATAATGAGCAGCAATGGCTGCAAGTGGCTCTCTGTCCTCAGCGATATTATCACTGATATATCTGTAGCCGTGGAAAAGGTCATCTCCTACAACAACAGCACCGGATTGTTCTACAAGTTCTAATATTTCGTTTTTCGGTGCGCCGCAGAAGCTACCAGATAAGAAGACACGCACACCTTCTTCTTTGATAGAATCCTTCTTAGCTTGAAGCTTTGGAAGCAGACTCTCTAAAATTTCGTTATGCTCTTCCTTCGGAATGACCATGCTAGATTTAATAATCGATATCATGTCACTAGAAGTTAGCAGCGACGGATGTAATGATTTTAACTCGTAAATTTTCCTAATTAGGCTGCGGTTTTTGTTATAAATGCGAATGCTATTTAGGATGTCCTCATCACTAATCTCTTTATCTGCAAATCTTTCAATATCCCGTTTTAATTCTTTCAATCCTGTAACTATATCTCCATGTGTCCACGCCTGATTGCCAACAGGCAAACGGAAGAACATGTTATTGACCTTTGGAAGGAGATTTCCTACCACTTCTGCACCACCGACGGCTTGGATACAATAATCACCACCGACAAAACCGTCTAAGAAATCTAATTCTCCCTTCGCTGCTTGATCGACGATACTGCGGGTCGGACCACAGAAATAAGCGGGATAATAGGCGTGCCCGGTAGTAATCGGTTCCTCTTTTACTTGAAGGACAATCGGTAAGACGCCAGCTGCATGTAGTAACTCCTCAGGAAAGTGCATGATGTAACAGCCGATAATTTTGGATCCGGTTTCCATTTTCCATTCTTTTGCTCTCTCATAGGGGTCCCCTGCTACTTGGGCTAATTTAGTTAAGATTTCATCTGATGATAAATTTTGGTACATAATTGTGTTCCCTCCTATATTTAAAAGAAAATGATATTTTACCCTGCAAATGAAAGGCCCCCGTTAATGCTTAAGGTTTGACCTGTTATTCTGTCAGATTCAGGTGAGGCAAAGAAAAGCGCAGCCTCTGCAACATCCTCCGCATTAGGTAAACCAAGCTTCGCACGGTCGACAGCTTTCTGAAAAACATGACTTGCTTCTGTAGCCATTACGGCATCAAATCCTGGCGTGTCTTGAATAACCGTTAAACAAAGAGCATTCACGCGAATTTGCCAGCGAGCAAACTCATTTGCCAACGCTTTGTTCATCAGTACAAGACCAGCTGCTGCCGATCCGATTAGTGATTCTCTCGGGGTCGCAATTCTTCCCGCGTCAGAGGTAATGATGACAATCTTCCCATAATTTTGCTCTCTCATATGGTCGAGCAATGCCCGGATTGCATAAAGCCTAGAAGATTGTTGGCTATTTAAGCAGCCGTCATAATCATTTGGGTCTAATTCGTGAAAGAATTTTGCATATTGAACGGTTGCACCGCCATTTGCTATTAAAATATCAATCTTTCCCATTTCATCAATAGCACGGTCAGCCATCAGTTTGACTGAATCGTAGACAAACAAGTCACATTCTAAAAATATTGCACGTCTTCCCATTTCTTCTATTTCCGCAACCACTTTCATTCCGTCCTCATGATTTCTGCCGCTAACTACTATATCTGCTCCACTTTTTGCAAGCTTTAATGCCGTTGCTTTACCAATTCCATTTGTTCCGCCTGTAACTAATGCCACTTTACCTTCAAGATTTGTAATCATGATTTTCTCCTTTTTTTGGACAAGATTTAATATTCAGATATTTTCATAGAAACTAAGACTGGAGTACACGTCCGATGGCCATTACTTCTGCCTCTTTCGTTCCTTCATAGATTTCAAGAATTTTCGCGTCTCGGTACCATTTTTGGACACTGTATTCCTCCATATATCCGTACCCGCCATGAATTTCGATCGCCGCATTAGCGCAAAAAACTGCTGTCTGTCCACCTAAGTATTTTGCCATTGCCGAAAGCGTAAAATCAGGTTTTCCTGAATCAACAAGCCATGCTGCTTTATAGACGATATTTCGAAGTGCCTCAACCTTAACGGCCATTTCCGTTAATTTTGTCATTGTCGCTTGGTAGCTTCCAATCGGATTACCAAAGGCGTATCTTTCTTTTGAGTATTTGACCGCTTCATCGAGACAAGCCTGAGAAATACCCAATGCCTGAGCAGCAACCATCATCCGAGTAATATCAAAGAAGTGCATAAGCTGTGGGA
This sequence comes from Neobacillus niacini, assembly GCF_030817595.1. Taxonomy (GTDB): domain Bacteria; phylum Bacillota; class Bacilli; order Bacillales; family Cytobacillaceae; genus Neobacillus; species Neobacillus niacini_G. The sequence goes on along the minus strand of NZ_JAUSZN010000001.1, from coordinate 557,315 downwards.
ATCCTTTTCCATCTGTCCCAACTAGATTGGACTGGCGGACGCGGACATTTTCAAAAGAAATTTGTGCCGTATCACTGGAACGTATTCCTAACTTGCCATGAAGCCTACTTCTGGTAATACCCTCAGTATTGGCATCAACGATGATTTGCGAGAAGCGCTTATGTCTTTTTTCATCTGGCTGGGTAATCGCCTGCACCACCATAAAATCACTTACTGTACCATTTGTGATGAAGATTTTGCTTCCGTTAATAATGAAATCATCTCCGTCACGAACGGCCCTTGTTTGATACCCTGCCGCGTCCGTTCCGGCATTAGGCTCGGTGAATGCTCCTGATGAGACCCACTCGCCACTGCACACCTTAGGTAAATACTTTTGCTTCTGTTCCTCGGAGCCGTATAGATATATTGCTTCACATCCGAAACTTGCTGTGATAATATTCGTTCCAATTCCCATATCTACACGGGATAGCTGTTCTGTAATTATGGCCTGGCCTAATATCCCCATCCCAGCGCCGCCATATTCTTCAGGTATCCATGCTCCAACGAGACCTAATTCTGCAGCTTTTTTTACAATTTCAGGAGTATATTTCTCTTCTCTATCACATTCCGCAGAATGTGGAGCAATTTCATTTGCTGCAAATTTATAGGTCATATCCTTTAACATCGACAATTCTTCTGTTAAGTTATAATCCACAGTTCAAAACCTCCACTTATACTTTTTCTAAGACATGAATACACATGGCAGCTTCTTCGACACCAATACTGCCGCCGCCATTTTCAGCTAGACCGATTCTTGCCCCAATAACCTGTCTGTTTCCAGCTTCCCCTCTAAGCTGGGTAACAACTTCGTATATTTGTGCAAGACCGGAAGCCCCAATTGGATGGCCCCTGCTTTCAAGTCCACCACTCGTATTAATGGGAATCGATCCTCCCAGCGTTGTGGCGCCTGATTCTGCTAGTGCTCCCCCTTCACCAGGAGGGCAAAATCCCATTGCTTCACTTTGGTGCAGCTCACCATAAGCAGTAGCGTCATGTAATTCAGCTAAATCAATATCCTGTGGACCAAGCCCTGCTTTTTCATACGCCTCTCTTGCAAGCCTTTCACCGATATCCTCCCCATCAAGGTCTCTGTCTGAACCTTGACCATGGACGGAAGCAAGAATTTTAACTGGACGAGATTTTTCAAGCTTTTTCAAAAATCTTTCAGAGCAAACGATAACTGCTGCTGCCCCGTCCCCAACTGGAGCACACATACTGCGAGTTAAAGGGTAGGTAACAGGACTATCGTACAGAACATCTTCAATGCTCATCCGATTCTGATACTGTGCTTTTGGATTAAGAGAAGAGTGAAAATGGTTTTTCGATGCAATTGCTGCTAGTTGTCTTTGGGTTGTACCATACTTGCTCATATGCCAACGAGTCATCATCGCGTAAACATCCATAAAAACGCTTCTTCCAGCCCCAGGTGGTGATTCTTCCTGAGGGAGTGCAACCTCTAGGTTCTTTCCATAATCCAATAACAAATTGATCTGTCTATCAAAGTTCTCTACGTCCATACAGCTTGAGTATGCGGATAATGATTTTGCTTTATCTGGGTTCGTTAACTTTTCAGAACCTACGGCAATGGCGACATCATACATGCCAGCTCGAATTCCTGTATATGCTAGGTGCAGAGCAGTTGAGGCTCCTGCACAAGCATTTTCCACATTTGTAACGGGAATCTTATCAATCCCCATCCCTCTGAAAACCACCTGACCGCGAATCGAGTGCTGCTTATCAAACATTCCCCAAAAGGTATTTGAGAAAAAGCCAGCCTGTAAATCTTTTGCGCTAATTCCAGCGTCCTCCAAAGATTGCTGTATTACCTGCTCTGCCATGGTCCTAACTGTCTCTCCGGGGTACTTACCAAATTTGTTCATCCCAATCCCGATAATAAAAACATCCTGCATATTATTGCTAACCTCCTATTGACTAATTTGTTTTGTTTACTTCCTATGTACCTGTGTTTTATAGAATTGCACCAGCTACTACTCTAGTACTTAGGCTTCGAGCTTAAAAACCGCTTTATAGCAAAAGTCCGTTAAAGACTCAGCAGTCATCTCTATTTCTCTTGAGCTAGTTGGCTGCCGCATAATGTGATTTCCATAACCTTCAAACATACAAGCAAGTGCACGAATCGTAACTTGGACATTCATATTGTGGCAGTATCCTTTTTTCATAGAGCCTTTAATATCGCGCTCAATCCTTATAAATAATCTCTCACTTATTTCCAACCATTTTTCTTTATAATGCTGGTCGACCATCATCGCTTCTTTTAATGCTAGGAGTACTCCTCTGTTTTGATTGTAAAAGTCTAATATTATTCGGGATTCATCTTTCATCGTTTCATAAAGGCTTTTCGACAAGGTTTTGGGCTGTACATCATGTTTAACCTTTTCGAAAAGTTCGTCTACTAATTGATCTAGGAGGTTATTTTTATTTATAAAGTAATGGTAAAAGGTTCCATGTCCTACATTAGCTCTTGTCGTGATGTCTTTGACAGTCGCCTTCATGTAACCGATTTCAGAAAACACTTCAATAGCACTTAACATGATTTGATTCTGATTCAACGTCTTCGGCCGGTGTACTTTCGTTGCCTTCTGAGATTTTGCCATTTTCATATTTTTAACTCCTATTTTTCGTAAATTTTACCTTTATAAACATTGTAGTCATATATGACACTAATGTCAATATAAACTGATAATTCAAAAATATAAAAATTTTCATCTATTCTCTTAGTATTCAAAGACAACAAAAATAGGGTGTCCAACTTGGAACACCCCTGCACCTTATATCGTTAAATTAGTACCTTGCTCTACTTCACCATTTTTGACCATTTCCTGCAGCTTAAATTTCTGGATCTTCCCTGCTGCTGTCTTTGGAAATTCTTTAACGAAATACCAATTCCTTGGTCTCTTAAAACCTGCCATATTGGCTTTACAGTATTCTGTAAGATCGGATTCTGTTGGCAGATTAGCAAAGGAAGTTGGGATGATAAGCGCCGTGACTTGTTCTCCCCAATACTCATCCGGCATGCCTACTACAGCTATATCGGCTACCTTAGGGTGGTCTCGCAACAGTGATTCCACTTCACTTGGATAAATATTGACGCCTCCGCGGATAATCATATCCTTCAATCTACCCTTAATTTTAATAAAACCTCTTTCATCCATTGAGCCAATATCGCCTGAATGCAGCCAGCCATCGTCCTTAAGGGTAGCGGCTGTCTGTTCAGGCATATTATAATAGCCAACCATTGTTTGATACCCGCGACAGCAAATCTCCCCATCCATACCAAGCGGAAGCACTTCGCCGGTTGCAGGATCAGCAATCTTCACTTCAATATGCGGATAAGGCTGCCCAATAGTTTCTGCCTGGTCCTCAGGGGAATCATCAAGGTGCGTTTGAGTTGTTCCGCCATGCATCTCGGTTTGACCGCAAACAATCGACATCCCACAGCCAAGTTCTTCTTTCACCCGGCGAACTAAATAAGGTTCAACCTTAGAGGCACCAGATAGTAGAGATTTAAAGGTTGAGAGATTGTATTTTTTCCGATCAGGATGGTTTAGGATTGCTTCAACCATTGTTGGTACAAGCAGTGCGAAGGACCCTCTCTCTTTCTCGATCAATTCAAGGAATAATCCTGGGTCGAACGCATTTACGAGTACATGAGTGCCTCGTTGTTGAAGGGTTCCGAGTACGGCAAACCCACAGCCGCCCATATGAACAAGCGGCATAACATTCACCCATACACCGCCGACTTCCATTCCTGCACGTTCAGCCATAAATTTAGTTGAGTTGGTTATGCCTTTATTGTGAAGGATGGCACCCTTGGATTTACCAGTTGTACCTGAGGTATACATGATGACAAAAGGATCTTCAGGCTTTACTACTGGAAAAATAGTTGATTGACTGCCGCAATTTATGAATTCCTCAAAATTCGTAAAACGAATCACTTCCCGCAGTAATGGTAAATTTTCGCGAACATTGGTAACCGCCTCGAGCATGTTATAGCCACGGTATTCATCAACAAGGAAGATTCCTGCTGCTTCTGATTGACGTAACAAATAATCTAGTTCTTTCTCCCTTAACGCAGGATTAACAGTCACTAAGGTGACTCCTGCAATGGCACAGCCAAATTCAATCAGTACCCATTCCACTTCATTTGGAGCCCAAACCGCTACCCGTTCCCCAGGCCTAAATTTTGTAAGCAATGCAGAAGCAACTCGCTCAGAATCAGCTAGCAACTGACTGTATGTCCATCTTCTGCGTTTTGCCGAATCCGCACCCCCTTCGACTAATGCAATCCGATTAGGAACTTCCGCTGTAACTTCCCTTAATACTTGAGCAACAGTCCAATCGTTTAATGGAAGTGAAGTATCAGCCGGCCAGTAAGACTCCTTTAATACGGTAGAATGGTAAATCTCGTGTTTCGCCAAATTAATCCTCTCCCTTTGCATCTATTTAATATGACTCCATTGTTTACACTGTAGAATCTATAGGTGCACTAAAAACGAATGTATGGTTGTTACTTCATTTTGACTTGGTTCATTATGCATAGTACTAAGTATGGTTTCAATGATGTTTCCTATGTGCAGTTACGATAAGGGTGACGTAAACTGAAATTATGGTCATCCAGTTTCACATCACGATGATCGAGTTTTTTGTTTATTCCTCACCTCCTTTAATGTTCGCCAGCATCGGCATATTTTCCTTTTAATTTTCTAACAATGACAACACAATCAAACGTGACTTCTCTGTCATTTATAAGTAAAAAGAAGCAAATAAACTTTAAAATAAAATCAAACTGAAAAAATTAAAGTTTATTTGTATCTGTAAAATTAAATTAATATTGTAAGCGCATACATTAAATATAAAATTTTCCTAAAAAGGAAAAATCAATCATAAAGAATAAGCAACAATAGGATTAACTTCGCTGCTTATTCTAGCTATTTAGTAAATCGAATACATTATTCCTTAAATACAGCTTTATAACACAAATCTGTCAATGATTGAGCAACCTCTTGTATTTCTGCTGGTGTCACTGGCTGTACCATTAGATGATGCCCATAACCCTCAAACATACATGTTAAAGCTCGAATCGTGACCTCTTCATTCACATCGTGGCAGTATCCCTTTTGGATCGAACCTTTGATATCGCGCTCAATTCGCTTAAATAAGCTTTCACTAATTTTCAGCCATTGTTCCTCAAATTGTCTGTCCACCATCAGCGCTTCTTTTAACGCCAGCAAAATGCTACTGTTATTTACGTAGTACTCAAGAATTCTTTGAGCTTCATATTTCATTCTCTCGTAAACGGTTAGTTGCATATTCTTTGGCTGGACATATTCATCCACTTTCTCCGCCAGTTCGTCTACCAGTTTAGTTAATAGGTCCTGCTTATTTTTGAAATAATGATAAAAGGTTCCATGCCCCACATCAGCACGTGAAGTAATATCATTCACAGTTGTTTTCATGTAGCCCATTTCGGAAAAAGACTCCAAAGCACCACTCACAATCTGCTCGCGTATTAATGCCTTTCGACGGTCAGTTCTTGAATAATTTTCAGCTTTCATATTATTCTCCTATTTGAATCAGATTTCTATATATAAAATTGTAGTCACTTATGACTAATGTGTCAATATATAAAAACTATTCAGAAAACTATTTTTCACTCATTTGCTAAATCAATAAGGTAAAACAAAAGCCGCTTACCATTAAAGTAAACGACTTTTTCTTTCTAATCATTCAGTTCCCATTGTAACTCCGAGTGACGTTAAAGAACCCAAGCATTTTTTATTCAATTTTAATCTTCAACTTTTTGTGTGTAATATTGATAACCAAGGTATTGGTAGTTTTGTCTCTTATACATTTCTTTTGGGGTGTCTTGGCCATCTGCGACTAAAATAACTGTCTTATCGTGGAAGTTATCCATCACAAATTTTTGAATCCTGGTGCCGATTCCTTTCTTTTGGAAAGCTTCATCCACACCTAAATTATCAATTTCAGCTGTATCCTCCGAAATAATGACATCCACTGTACCTGCTGGCGTTCCTTTATATAATGCAAGCAGCTGCATAAAATTCGGGTTCTCAAAAATCCACTTATTTAACTCAACCTTTTGATTGGCGAAATTGCTCCCAAACACGATATCTTGCTGATATTGTAAAGCAAGAAATGCTTTCAAATTTTGATTTGTTACAATTTGAACCTCAATGTCAGGGTGATCCTTTACCTTTGGAAATTGGTTCGGTTCAATTGCATATAATTCTAGAAAACCAATATCATAATGTTCCTTATTTAAGTAATTCACTAAATCAGCTGGGACTCTTTCATTGACAGGAAACTTAAATTTAACATGCTTCTGACCATTTTTTCGATGGAAATCACGTAAATAACGTTCTGCCTCTTTTAATTTATCTAGTGTAGGAAAGGTTTTAAATTCGATATAATTGCTATCGTAACGCGATAACATTTCCGGAAAGTGATAGTGTTGGTATAAATCATTTTCCGTCATTAAATGAGTATGTTTATGTATATTCTCAAATGTAATTTGCATGGAAGCGATCCCCTTTTTACTATTATAAATACTTAAACAATTTCATTAAATCCTCTTTTGTTACAGCCATCTTTAAGACGCCACTTTTTTTAAAATCAATGATCGCTCGAAGGGTAAGAATCGTTGGTGGTGCGAGTTTAATTTGTTCATTTTCAAGTGCAGTTATTGCGTCTTCCGGCTTAATCCACATCGCTCCATCAATTTCGTTTTGGTCTGGTTCTGGAGTTTGTCCTTGTGGAAGTTTTGCTAGAAAAAAACGGGTATCGAAACGAATCGGACTTTCCTCCGGTGTAATAATTTGCCCGAAATAAGTTAAACATTGAGGATCAAAATAAACCTTTTCTTGCTCTAATACCTGAATAAAATGGATTTCGTTCTTCACAAGATCATTTCGATATTTCACAGCCTTCTCCTTAGACAATAAAACCGGGAGACCATCTAACGAATTACACAGCAATATCCCCACTTCTTCAAACAATTCTCTAGCTGCCGCAATATAATATGAAAGATTAATAGAAATTAGTGCTTCATCACAATTTACATATTCATCTTGCACTAATGTATCATGACTTTCTACCGTTCCTCCAGGGAACACATGAAATCCGCCCAAAAACTTCATAGTGCTTGGTCGCTTTGTTAGATACACCCTAGATAATTCGTCCATCAACACTACAGTTGAGGCCGGTTTTGGAGTTGCAGCCAATTGAGTCCCACCCCTCTTTTAAAAACAACGTATAATCCGATATTATATTTATTCCACTTCCTATGAGATTACTCCTTCCTTCCTATTTTTTCCAATATTCAGATATAAACGCGCTTAACATTTCGTTTAAACTAGCCTTTTTTTGGCTTTTTAACCATTCGACCTGATCGATGGGCAAATGTAATTTTAGGCTAATGTTCTCATTCGGCATTTCTACTTTTCTAATCTCTTCTAATGTAATTCCCTCTTCTACATTCGGAAACGATGAACTATTTTCATTTACCCTTTCAAGTTCTTCGTACTCATCAATGGAGTCGAGGTCACAGAATAAATTAAGCTGTGGTAATCCTCCTGACAATGTTTTTAAGTGCATAATAGAATCAATCAGCCTGCCATTTTCTAATTCTATCTCAATAATTAAATTTTGCTCTTTCTTATATTTTCTCTCCGTAACTTCACTAACGATCAAATCCAATTCAAGTGTATACCCCGAAGTAGATTCAAAGATATAAATGGCGCTATTAAAAATTTGTATAGTCTCACCATCAATTTTAACTGACTTTACTGCAGCCATTAAACCATTCCCCCATACCAATGTTCCACACAATACTAATAATAATGATTATAACCTATTAAAATACAAACAGACTTATTATCTATTTTAGTATTATTTCTTAAAATAACAAAACCCTAAATAAATGATTGATTCATCTATTTCATTTTTCACTCCAATTGAATTAACTATTATAAGGTCAGTCGAAAAGCCATTGAACCGAACAAAAGCTGAACTTACCTCAAAACTATAAAACTGGGAGGGAATAGCATGGTTCGACATGTAACTTTAGTTCAAAAAATAAAAAGGATTTTAAAAAATGAACTAGATAACCCTAATTTTTTAATTGAAACCATTGGAAAATCGGTATTGGGAGAAGATATAGATTGCATTGTAATTAGTGAAGACCCAATGAAATATGGGATTTCCTATTGTCAAAAACAATATAAAGAACTAACTTCTAAACCTTCAAGACATACTAGTACGTATAAGGATATGAAATTACCAATCCTTATTAACGCTTCTATTCACGGAACTGAACCAGTTGGTGCAAAAGTGGTCCTAGAGTTAGTTAATTATATAAAGAAGAACGAAAACGGGAACGCATCAGAATTATTGAAACATTTTATTTTTATCTGTGTACCGATGGCTAACCCTGATGGTCTTAATAAGGGGACAAGATATAATGAAAATGGATTTGATTTAAACAGGGACTTTATTTTTCAAACCCAACCAGAAACAAAAGCAATTGTTAACCTCATAAAGACATGTAACCCCGTTGTTTTATTTGACCTCCATGGATACGTTTCTAGATTCAAAGATAAAATTGGAGTGATTGAACCATGTACTCATCCACACAACCCTCATTATGAATATGACCTCTTCATTAAGTGGGCATTACCGATGGCCGAAGAAATGGAAAAAAATTTGTTGCTTCATAGAAACAACTTTTTTTCCAGCAGATATAAAAATATGGAGGGAGTCTGTATTCCGTTTAGAGACCTATCTTCAGGATGGGATGATTATGCACCATTTTGCACGTCAAGTTATGCCATTTTACACGGAGCAATAGGGTGTACGGTCGAGGCACCTAGCAGCGATAACGATAGCATTCCCTGGATGTTACAAGCCATTTTAGGAGCTTGTCGTCTATTAATTGATAATAAAGAGGAAATTCTTTCAGACTACCTGCTTTTTTTTCAAAGAGGAATTGATTCGAACCACCCTAATCACCCAAACGATTTTTTTCCATCTTTTTATATTTTCACTGAATCAGACAGTAATTCCCACAAGGTAAACAGGCTCGTCAATCATCTCATTAACAACGGTGTAAGAGTAGATATTACATTAGAGGACACAACCGTCGAGGAATTGTTTGTTCCAAAAGGAACATTTGTGGTACGAATGGACCAAGCTAAAGCCGTGCTAGCCAATACCCTGCTATGGAAAGGAGAAAAAGAACCTAAGGGGAATTTTTCAGATATATGTGTTTGGAGCTTACCTCTCCTTTGGGGAGTTCAAAGTATAACAACTTCAATATCACTCCTTTTTGAAACTAAAGAAATAACTAATATGGATATTCCTGATCAAGAAGAAATTAAGACGTCACATGACAAAAGAATTGGAATTATTTATGATGGCGGGTTTTATAGAAAGCAATCTCATGCAGGCCTTAAAAGCTGCTTATTAAAGCTCGGTTACACGGTAAAAGAGTTTCATCCAAGAAGTTTGTTTAATAAACAATCCTTAAAAGATATTGATGTACTTATTTATAATGGATTCGAGCATTTGTTTTATACGAAAGAAAGAGTTAAACCACACTATCAAAAGCATGTACTTGAATCGAAACAACAACAAAAAAGGTGTAAAAAAACAATTGAGTATTTTCTCACAAACGGAGGCAAATTCATAGCAATTGGAGCGGGACCAGCTTTGATTACAAAAAGTATCTTTAATTTAACCAATTGTACAGTAAATACCAGTCAGAGGAACAATAATGCCATTATTCACGTCGATTACCGTGACCACCCTATTAATGAGGGCTATTCACCTAAAGATATTGGTTATGTCTATCGACCTGTTTGGTTTTCGAATACAGATGGTGTGGAAATCATCGCGAGCTTATCAAGCGACGAAGACGGATTGATTGCAGGAAATTGGCCAGATTTTGAAAATGCAAAGGGTTATCCTGTCATTATTAAAGAAAAAACTCGTGATGTCCTATTAATTGGCTTAGAAATTTGTCACAGGGCTCAACCAGAACATTTATTTACCATTCTAGAGAACGCTATTAATTCTTAGTTCAAGATATCCAAGAAATAAAAAGACAGGAATAGGGGTTGAGTTCGATGCACACCGAATTCAACCTCTTATTGATCATACATCTAACAACTTCTGTTTAACTAAATGAGGAAACCATTTTCCCTCATGACATAAGATAGTAAAAACGTATTAATATCGAAGGAGCGAAGATTAATATTAATGCAAGAATTAAAAAACGGAAGATATAAATATTTTTCTGAGCATATAGGCGAGGGTCGAACCAGCCAAGTGTTTAAAGGAATCGATACAACTTCTAATCGGGAAGTTGCAATTAAGCGCATGAGTAATAGTGATGAGGCGCATAAAGAATCTGATATCTTGAAAAAAATTCCTAGACATCCCTTTCTCTGTGAATATATAGACTTTTTTGAAGATCAACTGTATGCCTATATTGTAATGGGGTATATAAACGGTGAAAGACTTGGTTTCTATAAATATGGAAAAATTTACCCCCCTAACAAAGCAATAGAAATAACACTAAACATTCTAGAAGGGATAGCACCTTTTCATAAAGCAGGGCTGCTTCACTGTGACCTTTCACCGCACAATATACTCCTCTCTAAAGATCAACAATCTATTCAAATTATAGACTTCGGATGTACCGTTCACAAAGACAAGAATGGACAATTCCATGGCAAGCCTATGATAGGTACACTAGGTTTTTACCCGCCCGAGCAGAAAAGGAAAGGTTTATCGCCTCTTAACGATAGTACCGATCTTTATAGTATTGCTTGTATCCTTTTATATTTATTAAATGGCAAAGCCCCCTTCTTTCTCGAAAAGGCTTGTAATCAAGTCAAAGATGCCGCACTACAAAGTGTTTTAAAGAAGGCAACAAGTTATAAAAAAAGCGACCGCTATCAATCTGCAAATGAATTAAAAATAGCTATTTCCGCTCTTAGAAATACTCAGTAATCAAGTACAACATCCCTTGCTACAGAGAGAATTTAGAAAGGAGTAAATCATGCAAAGTAAGTCAATTGGCATCATGATCACTACAGTTAAAGTAAGGAAACAAGTATTGGTTGAGAACTTAGAACGCCTGGTTAAGTTTGTCCCTCCGCCCTTCGTAATCTATATATATAATGATGCTGGACCTCAGCTTTATGATGAGATTAAGAGTGTCATTCCTATAACGAAAATTAATGAAATCACCCTTCAATGCTTCAACGATCTAGGAGAAATAAACAAGGACCCCGTCGGGTGTGGAGGAGGTCGGCATTTTTTATTTGAGGTAATGAAAGAAAAGTTTGATATTATTATTTCTCTCGATGATGATATGCTCATACATGAAGGATGGTTTGAAGCCATCATAACGGGCATTGAGGATCACCCAAAGCATTCAATCTTTACAGGAGTTGTAACAGATTCACGCGGAAGAGTTCAAATTGCCGGTTCTAGGATGAATTTTAGAGGTAACACCTTGAAAAGAAGAGCAAATCAAACTGTTTCGGGAACGTACACCGTGACTGATTGGGGTCCTTTAGGTTGTTTAGTCCTTTGCCGCGATGCACTCAAGAAGGAAGTAACCATACCAAGTTTATTTGTTCGTGAAGATTCAGCCTTTTTTCTAATCTGTAAAAACTTAGGCATTAATGAAACCATCGTATGCAAAAACGCAGTTGCGGTTCATAAAGCAAATGCAGTCCCCAGTTCAAATCTTCGTCAGCCCGAGAAACTGCAGGAAGCTAAGGAATACTATAAAAAGCATTATGGGCTGGATATGTGATAAATTCAAAAACACCTCCTTTTTGATTCTAAAAGAGGTGTTTTTTTGCGGTGACCTTATATCTATCTTTTATTCTTTTTAGAAAGATTAACTTTTTCAATAAGACCATTTTTTTCTATAAATTCTGGTTTGAAAATATCCCCCCATTCTTTAAGGACTTCCTCTATCATTTCTTTTGTTTGTTGTTCATTTTCTTTTTGTTGTCGTAAAGTAATGTTATTCTTATGATGACGCTGATTATAAAGCGTTTTGTCAATCCAATAAAACTTATAGTGGTCCGCCAGCTTTAACATAATCTTAAAGTCCTCAGCTTGGCTTATTGGCCATCCACCTATGTGATCGAGTGCACTTTTTCTATATAACCGAGGGCAGTGTGTTTTCCTTTCGGTTAATACTTCATATTTATTTTTATAATTCATCCCTTTGTAAACAGGACCTGGTACAACTGTGTATCTCTTTTGAATCCATTTCTTTCTATTCCCATAACAGAGACCCACATCGTCCGGTTGTTTGGACATTGCATCTACCATTGTTTCAATCGCATCTTCTTCTAACCAATCATCACCATCAAGTTCCAATATATATTCACCTAATGCATAGGTTAATCCTAAATTTAATGCTCTTGCCTTCCCACCATTTTCAATTTTAAGTGGGATTATTCTTGCATCATTAAATTTAAAAATCTCGTCCCAAGGATTATCTGTAGAACCATCATCAACTATTATCAATTGAAAATCTTTAAACGTTTGAGTTAATACACTTCCGATTGCTTGTCTAATATATTTTCGCTCATTATAAAAGCTAATCAATACTGTAACTTTCGGAGTATCCCCTTGCTTTATGCGATGATAATTACTTGCCGCTATACTTTTAATCTTTATGTCTTCTCGTGGTGTGATTGTGGTATAAGAATGTTCCCCATTTAATCTGTATTCCATCAAAAACTGAGGGATAAATTTAATTTCGCCAATTCTAAGAAGTCGAATCCAAAACTCATAATCTTCAACCTTTTCAAATTTAGAATCGTATCCTCCCGCCTTAGTAAAAGCAGCTTGTTTAAATAAAAAGGACGCCCCTATAAAGTTTTGTTGCAGTATGTCTTCTTTATTCTGTGACATAAATTTCACCATTTTACCTCGGCGAATTTCATTATTGTCCCTGCTTTTTCCATTCTCATCAATAAGATTAAAAAGTGAATAAACTAAAACAGTATCCTCAGATGCATTTACCAATTGTTCGTAAAGCGTTTGTAAAAAATTTCGATAATGTCGATTATCACTGGAAACCCAAGTTAAAAACCTACAGTGGTTTAAATGTGAGAATCCTTGATTTAGAGAATATGCAATCCCTTTATTCTCATTTCGCAAAATGATCTCGCAGGGAATCGTTAACATTTTAGTTGCTTCTTTTACAGCTTGAACGGTTTCATGATTCGCACCATCAATAACAATCACTAATTGGAAATCACGAAAATTTTGGGATTCTATTGATTGAATACATTCATCAATATATTGTGGCTTCTGATTGTAAACTGGAAGAACTACTCCAATCTCCATTTTTTCCCTCCTTTCAAACGAACGAGATCATTATATAACTCTCTTAAAAAATCTTTTGGACAATATCCAAAACGCAATTTATCTATCATATTTATCTTATGATCTTCTCCAAATTATGTTTGTATAAATCTTTCATTCATTTAAAATAATTTGTAATTAAATTCATACACGAACAACCATTTACTAACATATTATTGAAATAAGGTATTAGTTTTCCCATCACAATTTTGTGTTTGTCTTTGATATTTAATGAAGGAGTTAAAAAATGGATAAAGGCAAGATTAAAGCGCTTACAATTTTTGGAACTAGACCAGAAGCAATTAAAATGGCTCCGGTAATACATGAATTAAGCAACTATAAAGATAAAATAGAATCCATTGTAGCAGTCACAGCACAACATCGAGAAATGCTTGATCAAGTTCTTAAGGTATTCGCTCTTAAACCTAATTATGATTTAAATATTATGACAGACCGCCAATCACTCTCCAGTATTACTACTCGAGTTCTTAATGGTATCGATGAAATCATTAAAATAGAAAAACCTAATCTCGTATTAGTCCATGGGGATACAACAACAACTTTTGCAGCAAGTCTTGCGGCTTTTTACAATCAAGTATTAATTGGACATGTCGAGGCAGGCCTTCGCACTTATAATAAACATTCTCCTTATCCTGAGGAAGTTAACCGACAATTAACAGGTAATTTGGCAGACATACACTTTGCCCCAACATTGGAGGCTGAAAAAAACTTAATACGTGAAAATAAAAACAGAGAATCTATTTTTGTTACAGGTAATACAGCTATTGACGCACTTAAGTTAACTGTTACAACATCTTATTCTCATGAAATTTTTGATAAAATAGAAACGATCGTCTTATTTTAGTAACGGCACATAGACGAGAAAATTTAGGTCAACCTATGCGCAATATATTTCGTGCAATAAAAAGACTGGTTAATGAACATAAGGATATCCAGGTCGTCTTTCCTGTTCATTTAAATCCGTTGGTACAGGATGATGCAAAATACATTTTGGGCGACCATGCACGAATCCATTTGACTCAACCTTTAGGGGTCATAGACTTTCAAAATTTCGCAGCTCGATCGTATTTAATATTAACCGATAGCGGCGGCATCCAAGAAGAAGCTCCTTCGTTAGGTGTTCCAGTAGTAGTCCTTCGAGATACAACAGAAAGACCCGAGGGAATTAAAGCCGGAACACTAAAATTAGCAGGAACTAACGAAACATCTATCTTTTCAATGGCTCATGAACTTTTAACAGATACACAGGTTTATCAGAAAATGGCACAAGCTTCAAATCCATTTGGAGATGGTGAAGCCTCAAGACGGATTGTTGAGACGATCCTTTATAAGTTTGGTGAACGTAATAAACCAACCGATTTATTTAAATGCCCACCTGTTGATTGAACCCCATAAAAATGCAGAGATTTCTTAATCTCTGCATTTTTATATTTCATCTAATTTTCTAATAACCATACTTTTAAAGTCATCTGTATATGCAACAATTTCTCCATGTTCAATAAGTCTTTTATCACTAACTTTCCAGGTATGTTCATTTACATCATTTTCTCTTATCGCTGCAAAATTATACCTGCTACTTGAATAGATTCTATAACCATGTATAATGCATTTCTTTTGAAATTCAGTATCTTCTCCCAATGTCAAGTTGGGAAACTTAATTTTATCTATTATGGACTTTTCAAAAACCAAGGTTGCTCCACTAACATGCTTAACATATTTGTTACTTAGCCCGTGACCTCGCAATAGTAATGCATGATTACTTTTCAAAAAAACAAAAAATTCTTCTTTACCGACGATACTAGCATTTGTTGTTTTTAATGCATTCATTGCCTCTGTTAAATACTCCGGACCATAATAATCGTCATCATCAAACTTTGCGATGACATCATATTTTGCTTTCCCTATACCATAATTTAAACATTCTCCAAGCGAATAATCTTGGGGAAGCTGATAAATAGTAATACCCTCAATGCCTCCAATTTTTCCCTTTATGAGGTTTATATCCATCTCATCTTTATTTAATATAATAATAAGCTCCTTATCTTGAAATAATTGATTCGTGTAGTTCTCAATGATATTACTAATTAAATGTTCTCTTACTGTACAAGTAATGATTGAAATGATATTTATTCCCCCCATCCTTATATATTTCTTTATTATTATATGTAATATTTTGGGGACAGTTTCCTCTTCATATAAGTATGTGCCTTAACTCTTAGTGAGCCTCCAATCATGCTGGATATTGTAAATTATTCATTTGTGATGACAAGCACACAAACCAAAATAGTAAATTTTTAATATTATAATATTGCATTCTTAAAGAACCACCGATAAAATTGTTACTTTTCTCATTTACTATGCGTTTTTTGAATGAAAACAAAAATAACAGAATGGGCAGTGAATGATTTATGAAGGTTTTAATTACAGGGGGAGCCGGTTTTATTGGTCTTCATTTTGTTGAAAAATTATTAAAAGAAAAAATAGATGTTGTTATTATAGATAATTTATCAAGCGGAATCAAAGAACGAATCCCAAAATCTGCAGCATTTTACAAGGCCAACATTGAGGATTTAACCATCGAAAACATATTTGCTATTGAGAAACCTGATTACGTCGTTCATCTTGCAGCACAGGTATCCGTACCGGTCTCTATGAAAAACCCTTTAGCTGATTGTCTAGCAAATATTGCTGGAACCGTTAATCTCCTTCAAAATTGCGTGAAATATAATGTTAAAAAGTTTATTTTTGCATCATCAGCCGCGGTATATGGTGAACCAGCATATCTCCCAATTGATGAAGATCATCCACAACACCCCATCTCATTTTATTCCCTTTCGAAACAGACTTCAGAACAATATATAAAGTTATATACTAAACATTTTGGTTTAAACCACAGTATTTTAAGATTTGCCAATGTATATGGACTGGGACAAAACTCCCATGGTGAAGCAGGTGTAATTTCAATATTCTTACATTCTATTTTTGAACAGATCCCTCCCATTATTTATGGTGGTGAGCAGACAAGAGATTTTGTCTATGTAAAGGATGTAGCAGATGGGGTATATTGCGCACTCCATAATGGAAGTAATCACACATTTAATATCAGTACCAATACGGAAACGAAAATAAATGAGTTATTAACTTTAATGGTGAAAAAGGTAAACACTAATTTGACTCCGGTCATTAAACCACAGCGAATAGGTGATATTGCTCAAAGCAGGTTGGATAATACAAAGGCCTTAACGGAACTTCACTGGGTGCCTAGGTATTCACTAGATAGAGGTTTGCAGGAAACCATTGATATATATCAACAAGAACTCATAAAAGCAAGACCGAAAAAAAATGGAGATGGTTGAATTGATCACGAGAGAAAAGAATTTGGTCAGTATCATTATCACTAGTTTTAACAGGGAGAAATATATTAAGGATTGTTTAGAAAGTATATTGGCACAAACTTACAGGGAAATAGAAATTATTTTAGTAGACGATTGTTCCACTGATAATACATTACAGATTTTTAATGAGTTTAAAAGGGCAGCTGTAGAAAAAAGACCGGAAATGAAAGATCGAATCATCTCGATATCACTGCCGAGGAACGTTGGATATGCAGGACCTTTAACCTTGGGTATGTTTCTCAGTAAGGGTGAATTTATCGCCATTCAGGATTCGGATGACCTCTCACATCCAGAGAGGATTGAAAAACAGGTCAGCTATTTAAACGCTAACCCGCAATATGAGCTTGTAGGAACTTTATTTTCGTCATTCTTCAATTACAAAAATGGGAAATTTTTCGGCATACGTCGACCAGTAAGCTGGATTAAATTCGATGAAAAAATCTATAAAGTTTATCAAAGCGGGGGACATTGCATTTGCCACGGGACAACCCTTTTCCGGGGATCCGTTTTTGACCGTCTTGGCGGCTTTACTAGAAAATTAGGTAAGGAAGCAGATTTTGAATTTCTTCAAAAATGTATTAATAATGGTGTTAAAGCTAACAACCTCCCAGAAGTGCTTTATTACTATAGGAGACATCCTGAACAAATGTCAAAACAAAAAGATAATTGAGGCAAAAGAAGTGAAAATATCTTTAATGAAACCAAGAAACATACGAGCTTTTTACAACTCGTATGTTTCTTAGTTTTATCATGATTATGACAAAAAAAGTTTACCATTACTAGCATAAAAGAAGCCACTGGCCAAGATTGCCTTTGACCGTTGTTTATTCCTTTTATCCTTCTGTCAATTTCCGATAAAGCATTAACAGTCTTTCAACAGTTTGCTGCCAGGTAAAATAGTTTCTTACCCGTAACACACTTTCCTGACCCATTTGTTGAATCTTTTCGGGATTTGATAGTAAGTCGAGAATGTGTTTGGTTAATTCTTCACGCACATTCGAAGGGTCTATTAAGAATCCGGTTTTTCCATGATCAATAATTTCAGGCATACCGCCGGATTCCGTAGCAATGACAGGGATACCGGTTGACATTCCTTCTACATTTACAAGTCCAAAAGCTTCATTTTGCTCGGAAGGAACGAGAAGTAAATCAGAGATTTGAAACAATGTATGGATCCTATCATGCGGTATAAAAGAAGTAAAAACAACGTAATCTTTTATGCTCTCAGTCTGTTTTTTTAATTGGTTTATATAAGAGGTATGGTTAGTAGACTTTTCAAGTGCACTGCCTGCAATTAACAACCGAATAGAAGGGTCCGCTTTAATTAGCTCTGGCAGTGCTTCTAAGATATGATGTACCCCTTTGATTTCGATTAGTCTCCCTACATATAGGAGAATTTTATTATTGGATAAACCTAGTTCTTTTTTTAACATTTCTTTTGTTAGGCTAATGTCTAAATCCCATTTAGATTTAAACTGCTCAGTGTTTACTCCCAAATGGTTAACAAAAATTTTTTCTGAATCACAATTGGTTCTATTCAATATATAACTCTTTAAAAAATGGCTATTTACCATAATAGAATCCGTTAAATTTAAATAGTTTATCAGCACTTGTTCATTCATGTATGGAGGGGAGATAAATTTTACCGAATGAAGGTTTAGAATAATTTTTGCATTTGGAAATGCATGACGAATGGATCTAACTATTCTGGGGCGGTTTTCTATTTGAATAATATCGGGTTTGTCATGTTGCAGCTGCTCTACTACTTGTTGAATATAGGGTTTTGTATTAAATTCATAACGATAAAAAGTTATATTTCCGTTTCTTTCAAAGATTGATTGTTTTTTCATCTTTATTCCAAATATGATTACATCAACATCTTTTTGAAGCAGATTGGATGTATTTTGGACAACTAACTCAACAGAACTTGATTTATTACCAGGAATCGGATAAACGCCTGGAGTAATAATAGCGATCTTAAGCCTTGGCACCTTATTTCCACCCCTTTCTGTAATCCTTATTATATTAGCTTACGCACTGGGGATAAAAACGTGTGGACAGGTCTTCTATAAATATAAAAAGTTAAAGAAATGTTCACAGCATATTATCCTTTATTGCGTTAAAATAAAGTCGAATCAAAATGTGATGTACTTCACAATTTTTCAGGTTAGAAAGAAGGAAATACAGTCATGTCATTATACAAACCCGATCAAATACTCGAAATATCCATTAAAAATGGAATGAAAAAGACTAGTTATCCGTTACTTACAACCATGTTGTTAGGTTTCCAGGCAGGCGCATTTATTTCATTAGGATTTCTGCTTTATTTACGTGTTACAGCGCCACTATCCGAAGGGTTATCTGGACTTAGCGCAATTTTAGGTGCCTCTGTCTTTCCGATTGGACTTATCCTTATATTAATAGCAGGCGGAGAACTTCTCACAGGAAATATGATGGTGGTTCCATTAGCAAAGTTTGCAAATAAAATTACTACAAAACAAGTTCTGCAAAACTGGTTTCTCATCACCGTAAGCAATTTTCTAGGTGCGATTTTCGTTGCTTACTTTTTCGGACATATTGTAGGATTAACTGAAACAGGCGTCTATTTGGATAGTACCGTTCATATTGCTGAACATAAGGTAGAGGCTACCTTTCTTCAAGCATTTGTCTCAGGTATAGGTTGTAACTGGCTAGTGGCTGCAGCAGTGTGGTTATCGTACGGAAGTGAAGACATGATGGGCAAAATCACGGGTATATGGTTCCCAACAATGGCATTTGTAGCGATTGGTTTCCAACACGTTGTCGCCAACATGTTTGTCATACCAGCTGCAATATTTGCAGGACACCTTACATGGATGGACTACTTAGGTAATTTTATTCCTGTTTTCTTAGGGAATGCCGTTGGCGGAGCACTCTTTATTGGAATGGCTTATTGGTTTGCTTATAAAAAAAATGAATACACTGTTATCGAAGGCACTAAAAAGACTGGAATGTTAGATAAAAAAATTGGATTATAATCTTTAGTGAAAAAAGTAAAAGAGCCGTGATAATCACGACTCTTTCTTCTATTTATTCAAACAACGGACTTACTGCTCTTTCATTATGAATTCGATCTATAGCATCTGCTAGTAATGGGGCTACAGACAGCATCGTAATTTTATCAATTCTCTTTTCTTCTGGCTGCTCAATCGTGTTCGTTATAACCAATTCTTGAATCGCTGATGATTCAATTTTTTGAACAGCAGATTGAGAGAGTACTGCGTGTGTACAGCAAGCATAAACTGCCTTTGCCCCATGCTCTACTAAAGCATTGGCTGCTAATGTCTGCGTTGTGGCTGTATTAATTAAGTCATCACAAATAATGACATTTTTCCCTTCAACATTCCCAATAATCTCAAAAATATCGGAAACATCAGGTTCAGGACGTCGTCGATCAATTAGGGCGATCGGGGCATTTAAGTACTTGGCCATTTTCCTTGCTCTCCCTACAGCACCGTTATGTGGTGCGACAACAACTACATCCTCAAGTCCCTTTTTTTCAAAATACTGTGATAGAATCGGAATGCCAAATAAATGATCCACTGGAATATCAAAAAAGCCCTGTACCTGCGGTGAATGAAAATCCATTGTCAGCACCCTGGTAGCACCTGATTTTTCAAGGAGGTTCGCTATTAATTTGGCTGTAATCGGCTCACGGGATCTAGCTTTTCGATCCTGACGTGCATAGCTGTAGTAAGGAATAACCACATTAATCATTTTCGCTGAAGCTCTTTTTAGAGCGTCAATCATAATCAGCAGCTCCATGATATGGTCATTATTCGGGTGTGAAGTGGATTGAACAACATACACGTCAGAGCCGCGCACACTTTCTTCGATATTTACCTGAATTTCACCATCACTAAATTGAGTGACCGAGCTCCTCCCAACCTCACAGCCTAAATGCTTCGCTATTTCCTTTGCCAAGCTTTGATTAGAATTTAGTGAAAACAATTTAATACCTTTTTTCAATTGATACGACACTTTATGTCCCCCATGCTTTGTTTATTTACAATTCCTTAACGTCTCATTTACCTATTTTACATGAAATACAGTCATTAGAACAAATATTTCATTTAGGAACCTTCGAACTTAGACTAGAATTACTGTAATATTTATTGGTAGGGACAAATCCTGGTTGGGTTCTGGAAGAATTGTCCTTCATACAGGGTCTGAAAGACAAATCCTAGCCCGCTACTACATTATTTGTCCTTCATAAACTATTTTTTAAAATAAACCAACATTTTATCGCACAGTTTCCTTAATCAATAAAAAATAGCTTGGTATGAACAATTTCACACCAAGCTATTTTCTATTAATTACATCTCAACTTCATCAGGTACATACAAGTCAAACGGGGTTGCATTGTATGGGAGAATGGCTAATTTCTCTTCGATAAGTCGGTATCCTCTGCCATAGGGGTCTTGACCTTTTTCTAGTTGTTCTTTTAGCATGTTGGCGTACGGTACTTCTCCCATTTGGGTCATCATGTGTACTTCTACCCATGAGGCAAATCCCTCAAGTTCTTCCGTTTGCAGCTGATCCACTTGTAAATTCTCAAATTGCCAAATATGTGTTAGTTCGTGGGCTAAGGTGGAAAGTGTATGGGTTCTCGGTGACCCATTTTCCACAAGAACCTTGAGATTACCATCACTATCCAGGCTGGATTTACTGGTTAATCGTGGATTACCTGCCTCTGAAATAAAAGGTAAACCGCCCGTTTTATGAATTTCTGCTGGACTTAACACGTATAGCGCGATATCTTCAGGTAAGTTTACTAAATATACATCTTTAAAAAATTGACGAACTTCTCGATAAAGTGGCTCCACTCGTAATACATGGTCAATGGCCGACTCATTACAAGCAAAGCACCTTTGTCTGCCATCATTGAGTTGAATGACTTGCGCTGCAGCCACCATACTGCCACAGAACACGCATTGCGTTTCACTGCTGTTGATATTTACGATTTCTTCATTTACCATACGTCCAAGATATCCTGATCGAACTTCCCTTAATTTTTTCCTTGGTAACAACGTATCTAAAATCGCAAAAGTTTCGCTTAAGGCCAATTCTTTAGGATAGTGGCCGTAACCAAAATACAGATAATCGCTATTTCCGTTACTTTCATTTAATAACCAATAAAGATAGTCGTTTACTATATCAAAGATTTGTTCCCAATTATGACTAATCGCTTCTAACATGCCAAGGTGTACAGGAGAATCCTCAATAATATAGAGCGAGATCTGCCCCTCTTCCTCATTGACATCATCTAATTGGATGGTAGGAGTAATCCATTTTAGATGTTTAGACTGTGAATCTGTTTGGTCAAAGAATAATTCATCCAACCTAGCACATACCTTCACAAAATGGTGTGTATCTGGGAATAAAGAAACAAACAACTCATTCAATAAGAGAGATAATGTAAATTTGATTTTTGCGGCATTTTCAAATGTACCCTCTTTGGAATGTATCTCTAAACATAAAAGATGGCCGTTTTCATAATTCCTGGTGATTTGCTCATCTTGATGATAAGAATGCAATTTCATCGATTTTAAGTTTGACATTTCACTCATTTCCACATATCCGCTTGTTTTAACACTTACATCCGCCTGTACCGCCCCCATACAGACCTCAAACTGTTCCAAGAGAATAGTATTCCTCTTGAAATTGCGTTGTTCTGCCATATTGCTTATCTTAAATTCAGAAATAGGACGATAGTATTTCTGCCTAAAAATGTGTTCATAGGTGACTTCCACGATTCCATGCTCTACATCAACTTTTTGGATTTTATATTGTTCGCCATTAAATGAATGGAATTGACCAGGCAGGTATTGTTGATAGAGGTGTCCTTCAAGAATCTCAGAAAGACACTTATCGTTATGCTTAATCTGGAAGAAACGGAACCCCTTTGGTAAAATCTTTTCCTTAGCTGAATACGGGATCCTGTATCGTGTTTTCTTCACAAAATCCTTTTTGAAACGGTCAAAGGTTACTAATTCTTCTGATTCAATCGTAAAACGGTATGCTAATTTAGGACCAAAGGTGTTAGAGAACAGCTCGTGAACACCCTCGACAACCGAGCGATAAGAGCTAATTTTTGCTCTTGTTAAATAGCTTTCCACTTCCTCTTTCATTATATAAAAATGACATAATCGCTCTAATAGAGTATAAGCAATGCTCCAAAGTGATTGCGATAATCGTGGAGCTAATGGTGCTATGGTCCGATTCGTACTCATATAGAAATCCAACTGATCTGCTAAGTAATCTCGAAGTAAGTATGGAGGGCTGACGATGTGAACAAATGAAGCCACTTTGCCAGTTCCTTTCCACAAATTTAAACGCCTCACTAAATTGTAGTGGTCATCTCGAATCAGAAAAAGTGTAAAATCATCAATCGGAATCGAAAGGTTACTGTCCTCGACCTGAATCATTTTTACCATATGATCTAGCGTTTCTAAATCAAACCCAAGGTCAAATAAAGACTTCTTCATATCCATGATTTCGTGGATACTTTCTTTAACGTTAGTGTTTCGCAGGTTGATCAAGTGAACAGGGTCAATTTTCGCCTGTAAAGCAGGGATCGCTAAGACCACTTCCGCTTCTAATTGACGATGCGAAATTTTTGGCAGGATATTTTGTTGAAACCAATTTTCACCTTCATTTTTCCAAACCATATAAAATAAATTTTGACTTATACTGGACGGTGAAACGATATCTCTAGGCTCACATTGCAAGAGTGAACGTACGGTATGTTCTAATCCTTCATACCATTCTGTTAATATGATGTATTGTGGTTTTTTCCCAGTCAGCTCCCTAACATTTATGTTAAAAGTATGAATGATGGTTGAATAAGCCGGAATCAGCTTCTCTGCATGTAACAACAATATTCCTTCCAACAGTTTTGTTTTTTCTAACTGACGTAAGTAGTACAAAAATCGTTTCTCCTTCAACGTTTCGGGTGAAACAATCAATACATCTGAATTCATGTTTTGTTCAAGTGCATCTAAAAAGGTGCTTATCTTCCATAACTGGTCCACCCCTGATACTTCTTTCATTCCCTTTGACACCCAGTCCACCGCTGCCGCTGCCGCACCTTGGCTATGTGCAATGATTAATATCTTCTTATTTTTAGCCAGCAAATGATACAATGCCGGAAAGAAATAGGAGGAAAAATCATTGTAATTAACATCCTCAATCATTACATCATGTTCTTGAATGATTTCTGACATCATCGTCGTATAGCTTTCATCGATGATGATGTTCTTTTTCTTTAATTCCTCACAAATCGAATCAATAATCAATTGATGTTCCAAGTCTGGAGAGATATTTTCATAGGAAAAATGATCTTTACGTTGATGAAAATGTTCATCTTCTTTCAGAATCCCTGAAGCCAGCAGTCGATCTTCCCATAATTCCTTGTATTGATTAAATAATTCTTCATAGGTTATTAATCTTTTTGAAACGGCATCATTACCCGCTATAATACCTTCACTATAAGGCACCTTTTCACCATTTAAAAACCATGCAATCTCCATTAATAGAATAAAAGAAATAATAGGATATGTCGGCAAATACTGATTAATCGTCAGTTCGTATACATTGGCAATGATAAGAAGCACTAGTATAAGTAGTGGGAAAATCGCTGCAATCTTAAAAAAAGCAGCTAGATAGGTCCACTCCTTTTTCAAGTAAATCCTTCCCCCGCTTTTAAAATATACTAGTGAAACTGTACCCTGCTTCGACAGCTTCGTTTTCGAATTTTCCACAAGTTCTTTCGGATAGAGAACAGACGCAGCCTTATTTACTATTTTCACAAATGGTTTCAAGATGCGATTATTTCCAAGATTCTTAGAAGGCAAACTTCCTGTGATTTTCCAACACCATTTAACAGTCAATACCAAGACCAAAATCGTTATATTTATAAGCAATTGGATATTCGACAATAGAGATGGCATTCTTTCATTAAGAAATTCTTGGTATATACCCGTAAGCCACTTATCCAAAAGCAGCCAGGATAAACAAATAAATAAAGTCACTAGTGGTAGGTAAAGTTGTTTATAACGTTGATTCTGAGGAAAATTTGCCGTATAGAGAAGAATGATACTAAGACATAAAACAACGAAACTTCCTAACAGTTCAAGGTATAAGTTCATAGTTTATACACCTTATCTTCTTGGATTCGAATTTGCTCGAGTTCATTCAAGTAGGCTGATTGGTATTGTTCGATCGCACTACCGAGATACACTTCAATACCATGTCCGTTTGATCCCTGTACCCCTAGCTGTTGAAACGGAGAATAGATAGGATTCTCGATGATACCTTTTTCAAATTTAATACCTGGCACCCGTATTTCTTGTTTAGAAGAAAATGATTCTTTATTTATCTGAAGGATATGAAGCAATCGATTTGTCATCTGGACGAATTCGTCTAATTTAATAAGGTGGTAGCGGTAAAGAAGATTCTGTTCCTTCTTTTCTTCACCGATTAAGGATAATTTTTCGAGATATTTACGTAACGAGAATAGCTTAAATAAATGGTTTAAGTAGTCATTATAGCAGTGCTGGGCATCGACTTGCATTTGATAAATATTCTCGGTATATTCATAGGTTTTTTCTTGAAATTTCCATATGTGTTGATGGGATATATGTCTGGTAAAGTAGTACCCAATATACGTCACAAGGAGGGTGACAACCAAACCAATACCATAAAAATAGGCTGTTACCTTAGTAGATTCAGTTGAACCCGACATTTGCAGAAAAGGAATGAACAGGATCATAATAATCAGGAAACTCATCATCAGGAACTGATGCTGGTTTGGGAGTAGCTGCAGGTGAAAATGCATTTGGTTTTTCGCTTTCGTCACTAAATTTTTCCACTTTGAAAGTGCTTCCGATGTCCCAGGAGCAGAATGGATGACATCCCTTTCCACAACACTAATTTTTTGGAGAATGTCCTGTTTATAGTCATTTATGTCAATCAATTCTTCCTCTTCCAAAATGTCATTTCTTCTTTTTACAAGGTGCAATTTTTTTATCGCTTCTCTTGAATTTTTTAGCAGTTCATTTTCGCGATCAATGAGAATGGTTTCAGCTTTATAAAGCTGATCCTGCCAGTGGTCAAAGAATTGATAGTTAAGCTTTGTGCTCTTCAATAGTGGGTGATTAACATCTCTTCTTTTTTCAATACTTGCTGCCGTATAAGGAGAAAAATCATCATCTCGAAATCGATTCGTATGAAACTGATTTTGGAGTAATAATTGATCCTCTAATTGCCTTTTCGCCTTCAACAAGCTCATAAAATAATGATTGATTAATGTTTCCAGCCTATCAGTTTCTAACGAAATTTGTATCACACTGGTACTTCCCTTTTCCAACCTTTCAATTAGTTTTGGATGTTGGCTAATCGTGAGAAGAAAATAGGTGAGTTCCAAATAACCTCTCATTCTTTCCCGATGAGAACTTTGAACGATTTCCTGACGAATAAGGCGAATATCACCGATTTCACTTTGGATACCAACATGGTACTTTAAACTGCTTGAGAGTTCTCCTGATGGAGTAAAGTTTGTTAAAGAAGGAGTTAACGGCAGCGTACATATTTGCTTAATCTTTTTCTCGAAATCTTCCATAACGATATTTAATTGATCCTCAGTCATCCATTCATCATGACTTGGCTTCTCTCCACGTAACAACAAATAATCCTTCTTTTTGTCTATCTTCTTAGCTAGGCAGGTCTTGACCCGCTCACATTTCATCTCTAAAGCCTCCATAAATTCTGCACCAGGTTGATCTAAGATTATATCTTGAAGCTGAATGGGTTCCCCCCATTCTTCATCAAGCTGTTTAATTTCCTCCTCGATGAAGGCATTACCCACTATTGGCCACCCAGGGCTTTTCATAAGATAGCCATAATGGTCAAGTTCCCAGTACCGTTTTAACCCTTCTTCTATTGGCGCATAATTAGAAGTTCTCTTGATTTTATCAATTAAATGTAAAGTGCTTTGAGATGGATAGAATCCCTTGTCCTTTAGAGGTTCTAGCAGGTCTTTTCTTATTTCCGAGAGATGCGTTGTGAGTCGTAACCTTCTATTTAGCTCATCATCTAAATTCAAAAGAATAATCAACTGCCAATCCTTTATTCGCTGACGGTCAAGATGTTCAATCATTCGATCGACTAATGATAAAAAGAGAGGATTAGAGGCCGGGGCCTCCTCCTCCCAGTAAAAAGTTAATTCATTACAACTCTGCAGCTTGTAAAAGAATGGCTCAACTAAATTCCAATCCTCATACTTTTTGCCAAAATGAATCACGATTGAGTGCATCAAAGATCACTCCTTTTTTAAACAAGCTATACTAAAACTCGCTCTTGATTAAGTGAGTTCAGTTTATTATTAATATCATTCAACCACTTGTGGTACTCTTCTGAATCCTGTGGAGTTCTTTGTCTGACCTCAGATTCCTTCCAAAGTTGGTAAATCAAATTTGCCGCACCACGTTTTGCCGACTCCGTTCTCTTTACTTTTTTGAAGTACTCACAAATCTCTGTTAACAGACATTGTCGTAAACGATCGGCCCGCTCCGTTAAGGAAGGATTGGAGATAAATTCTTGGTCATACGCCAACACTAAATCTAGGATATTACGAATTCCATCTTTTCTAACTTTCGAAATTTCAACGGCCCCCCTAATAAAATCATGTTCATGAATATCTCGGTTATTTCTGATTTGGGTTTCTTGTGTTTCTTGGAATCTTTCTAAAATTTCATCATAGATAACAGGATTATGTGGTAATGCTTCATGAAGATTGAAGGTATCTTCTTCCACCTTTTCTCCAAATTTCAGTAATAATTTTGTGCCTTGATTTCCACTATATTGATAGACTCTCTTTCCGTCAGAGTTGACTAACTGAAGCCAGCCATAGATTACCCCGAGCAATAGTGCACGGTCCGTCCGATTCGTTTCAAGTTCAGCGCGTTCTGGATTTAAGTCTGGCATATACGCAGGAAGATGCCAATTTCGGTCCAAATGCGGGGTAATTGTACGATTTTCATCCTCATTTAGCTTACTCACTAAGCGATGATAGGCCTCATAATAAACACCTGGTGGCTTTCCATTTTTTCCAGAAGAAAATTTGGTAAAGTCACTGACAGATAATCCGTAATGGGCACGATAACAAACAATTTCATTTCGCTTAAAGGCATCATCCACAATTTGCTTCTCGTTAAACAACTCATTTTGCAACTGTTCCGAGAGCAGGTTAAAACTTTCCGTATGGAGTCCCCAGTATTTTAAACTTCGATACTCATTTGTAATCGGAACATATGGTTGTGCCAGTTCTTCTATTGCCTTCATTCTTTTATATAGATAATCATCTGGGTCAATCCCTAACCGACTGGCTTCTATTCTGAGCGCCTGGGTGATGGTTAAATCTAGTTTATCATGATGCTTACTCGCCAATTCGTTCCGGCAAAAGTTTAAAACATTCTCTCTAAAAAACACTTCAACCTTGGTTTCTTTATAAAACTCCTCTGCCCCTCGATTCGTTTTCCGCTCGATAAACCGGTTATAGAGACTTTGATAAATCTTCTGAGAGATACTATCTGGCAAGAAGCCATGATCAACCGATTGACGTATCCGCTCCCACGTTTGCTCCAGCATTTCCTTGTTGGCTAGAACATACCTTTTCGTCGGATCGCTCACGCCATCAAACTTCCTTGCTAATTGATTTATTTCCAACAAGAGCGTTTCTCTTGTTTCAATTAAATGATCAAAGAACCTTTGCCAATCCTCGATCATTTCCTTGATGGATTGATTGAGAGCAGAAAAGACTAGCTCTAATAACATGGAATATTTATAGCGATTAAGGGTACTCAGCTGATGAGATGCCTTTTCCGTATACTCATCAATAAAATCTTTAAATTGATTTCGAAACACACTGGAAACAAAGCCTTGTTTTAATGCTTTATCCACACGTCGAACCGCATCATCTACATCACCGTCATTGCGGTCTAAATCATAAATGTCTTGATAGCGTTCAATCTGTTCTTTAAATCTCCGATTCTCTTCTTTTAAATGGGAAATCTTCTTAATAAGTTTATTGTGAATACTGTAGAGCAGATATCGCACCCCAACAGGATGAATAGGTGAATCTTTTTTCAAAATCCAAGTATTAAGCTGGAACCGGCTGCCATTTGCGCCATTCGGCGAATGATAATCTGCATCAATTATCTGATAAACAATAAAATGACTGTATTCATTAATTTTCTTGTTAATTTCTTTGGCATAGTCTTCTAGGGCGGATTCCATTCGATTAATTTCTTGTTTCGCTCGATCTTTTATTTTCAGTTTTCCTCCATCAAGCACACAATGATCTTCATAATCCTCTTTTAATTCCACATCATCTTTCAGCACTTTTTTTGCATATTCCTCTACCTCAGATAAGAATATATCGGCTTTCGAAGCGCCTTTTTTACCCTTATCCTCGATTTCATGAACTTGGTAATCAAGCTGACGGAAAAAAGGGTTTGGTTTTTCTTGGTCATTCACAATCTGCTCAAAGTACTTAACATAAAGCTCTCTAATCTTTGGTTTTTCATTATGAATTCCGTTTCTTAAGTCATCGTCATGTCTCTTTTTTTCATCATTAAATAACTTATCTAATCGGAGCCAAGAGCCATCTAAGCCGCTAATGGACCATTTTAGTGCACAATAGTCAACAATCTCTTCATATGGATACGTTAAGGAAGCAACTCCAGCACCACAGTACCGTGCCTGCCCGTTTGATTCGACCAAACTTCTTATTTGGTTATCCTCCTGTGAAAAGCTTCTAGCTGAAATCGGGCTAAAGAGTTGGAGATAAACAGATCGTGCCACCTGGTCTATATACTCCGAAACGTTCGTCAAATGCTGCCCTTTTGTATTTTCATAATCAAATAGAAAGCAAAAATCATAAGGAAGATGTTTATCTGTAATCGCATGTGCTGTCCTGCCCTCTAAATCAATTTGATTCGGCCGATACTCGAGCTCAATCGTCACATTTTGTTTATGATTACCCGATGCGCTCAAGCTTATGGCATTCAATTCTTTTAAGCTGGCATACCCATTCCCTTGGACTGCTTCCCACTCCGTTTGGTCAACCGTATTACTTCTTACTAATATATCCGGTAGTAAAAAAACGCCGCGAATCAGAACGCTTTCAGAGTTTAGCTTTCTCTCCAGCATTTCACGCAGATAGAGAGCGATTTGCAGAAAAATCCCTGAACCAGTGCCGCCAACTAAGGAACTAATAATAATCACTCGGACATTATACGACTCAGCATGGCTGTCGACAGGAAAAATTCTTTCAATTCCATCCCACATCGCATTTAATTTCCCTTGTGACATCGCTGACCGAAAAGCAAGTCTCGATACTGCCCGAACTTGGCCGGCTCCATCTGTCATCGTTTTCCGTTTTATTTGAGGATTATTTGGAAACCATTTTAATACTTCTGGATTCGCTTGAAGATATTCATTAACGGAATGGCTTGTGCTTGTTTGTGTAGCACTGTTTCTTAAGTGTTCTAATTTTGAAATGCTATTGGCATCAGTATCAAACGCGTGGATCGCAACTCTTCCCCGCTGCTCGAGGGGAACACGGCCATATACCATATTCGCAATATTACTCCCTATTCCGCCTAGACCAATTAATATCGTTGGAACATTAAAGCTCATCTAGTTACCACCTCTTAAAGTACTTTTAATGGGATTTAAATATATAAATTGAATAGTCATTACTTCTCTCAATTTGAATCTCATCGTTATGATAAATCTGTAAGTCTGCCTTTTTACTTCTTCCCTCAAGCTTTTCATGTCTCACAATCAGGTTTGGGTCCTGTGATTCTTTCACGAGCCAAACGCGGTCCTTTTTTCGATCAGCCTTAAATGTTAAATCGCCAATACTCTTTTTTTCCGCCAAATAGGGCACAAGCCATCTGTTAACCCAATTCGTATAGAAGTTTTCTGTCATTCCACGTGCATCCCGAAGCCTCTCTCTTTTCCTACTTTGCTTGTATTCTAGTGAAATGTGGTTTTTGTCAAACCTTGGTTTTATAATGATTCCAATGATATATACAAGGATGGCAAGCCAGATTAACGCTTTTATAGCATCCTTTCCATATTTCTTAAAGAGTGATATATCCTCAATGTTTAGTGTAAAAGTCTCTTCCGCTATTTCATTAGGGTACTGACCGGGTAGGGTAACGTGAAGGGGTACGTCACCTACCGATGTTCGGAAGATCGGCGTTAAACTCTTAGGGTAAATAAGAATTTGATTCCCTTTTTGTTCTTTTTCAATTTTTATATGGCTGGGGGTTTCTATTTTTAGTTGCTTAAAAACCTTTTTAAGCTCTTCCGATGTCATTTCCTCCCCGTTGACCATAGGAGTAATCACAAAGGGAGCTGCGTCGTTTAACTTATCTAACGATGAACTCCAGGTATCAGTATTTGCCACTAGGCTCAACTTTCGCGTTGGGTTAATTTGAATGCTTGATTCCTTTACTTTTTGATAGAATCCCTTAATATTGATTTTTACATTGACAGAAATTTTTTCCTTTTGAGGTAACGCGAAATCCCCGATGAACTTATTAATCTTAGGATCATATTTAAGGGGAAGCTTCTCCCCGTCAATTTCAGCTTCTACTTCAAACAAACTTTTTACGTCAATAGCACGTAAATCGATTTCTTCATCATTACTTTCACTCTTCAATAGTGTGGTTTCTAGCACCATCTTACTGCCTACAAAGAAAAATTCAGGATTCTCTTCACCCGTGGCTTTTTTAAAATTCACTCTAAAATCAATCGCTGGTTCTGCTAATATCTTGATAGACTCTTGTTGTTCTTCCAATAGTGGCTTTTCGAAAACAATTTTATATGTCCCTCTGTCGACAACGCCATCACCATTCACATTTTTAAAATGCGTGAAAGTTCCTTGTATGGGCGGATGTAATTTTGCTGGGTCATCGGGTGTAAATACTTTGTAGGGACCCTCCATTCCTTGTTCAATGCGTTGGTTGTTTATATAAAATTCCTTAAAGGAAGCATTCTCTTCAGCGGACTGTTCAATGAGAGTAATTCTCCTTAATGGAAATGGAGACTCTAAGACTAATTGATTGCCGTCCCAAACAGGGTGTATATCAAACTTCTCCTCTTCACTCGGATCTCGATTGGTCATGAGAGCTGCAACCTCGTTAATGCGTTGTATGATATCTTGCTCTCCATTGCTCACTAGCACATTTCCAGCTGAACTTTCGGTCCATTGTCGTTTAAAATCAGCCATAATCTCTAGCTCTTCTGTGCTCAAATAGGATTCAATGGGAATCAAGGTACTGTGAAAACTAGCACCGTTTTGGTCCATTTTCTCCTTTAGTACCCTCAAACTAGTAAAAAGGGTATTCTTGTTCTCTTCAATTTGTGCGGCTGAAAGCTTTTGTTCAAGATCGTTAAGTTCATTAAAAATCCCATCGGTAAGAACGATTAACCAGAAATCAGAGTTTTTATTGCTGTCCACAGCTTTATCCAATTCATTAATCGCGGTTTGTAAAGATTCTAGCGGAGTATTTCTTTTCCCGGTCCAGGTTCGAATTTGATCAATTTCATGCTGTCGAAGTCTTTCATCTAATTCAATCGGCTCCGGTATGGTCGGTGAGCTCATAGAAACAACTCTTAACTGATCTTGTTTTTCTAAAAGAGAAACAAAGCTTTGAAGAGCGTAATTCGCATACTTCCAATTATCAATCGGAACATTTCCAGACTGTTCCCACATACTGCCAGAATCATCATATACAAGAGCAACAATTTTATTTTTAGGAATAGTGGAATGAGTTTTCGCTCCCGCTGTTGAAGCGAAAATGCTAAAGAAAAAAATAACCAAGACGTGCATGATTACAAGGTGTTTATACTTAGCTATCATTCTTTGAACTCCTTTCACAAACGAGCGAACACCGTAAAATACCCCTTTTCGAATAATTACTCCTATCCTATTCAAAACATTTATAACGCATGACCCAATTGTAAAAGTTTAGCTAAAAACCTGTACATATCATGGGATCTCTGCTTAAAATCTAGCATCGAGGTTAACAAAAAACTCCCCTTCAACCGAGTGGGAGTTTACATATTTCAATATCGATTATGACAAGTATTTTTTGGGGCTAAATTCTTGAGTATCGTGATCACAGTCCTTAACAAACGGACATAAATTGCATTCATGAACATTGCTTGTCTTAAAGTAGTTAGTAGGATCCTCAATGGAATATTTCATGACTTGTAGATAGTTAAGACCTTCCTGTAAATCTTCAGGGGTCGGTGTGAAGACATGCTTCTTTCCGTCGAGCAGCGTAATGACTTCTACTCTCTTCGGGGTTCTTTTAAATACCTTTTCAGAAAAAACAATCGACAGATGATAGTAGAGCGTTAACATTTCTGGTGTTGCGTCGACTAAGTACTTCTTTATCACAAAAGAGGAATCAGACCACTCGGCAACATCAAATGTTAAGGATAAGTCGACATCCAGCTCTTCAATATATGTATTTAGTTTTTCAAACAAAAACAAAGGTGGAGATTCCTTGGATTCTGCCTGTATATGTTGAATTAGATTATCTGTTATTTTGGCAATTACCAAATAATATTGAATCCTAGATTCAAATAGGTGTGGAGCTACATTACTCCAATATTTATCCACAAGTCTTAGCACTTTTCCTGAATGTCGGTGTTCAGAAGGAAGTTTATAAAAAGTATAAACCACCTTATTTACCACATGTTGCACTACCTGTCTCCAGTTGATAGAACGCTTTCTCTTTTCGTAGTACTCAAAATAAAATTTGTAAGGACATGTGATGAAGTCTTTTAAGTTATCCTCTGTGATAGCCTGTATTTGATTCATGGACAAACCTCCCCCTAAATGTATTTGTTCAACGTAGTTAATCCGATAATAATTGATAATGATTATCAATGTCAATCATATTTTCTAATTTAGGTCCTAAATTATTTGAATAGTTAAATTGTTGTCAAGAATCTTTTTCTGCTACATATATTTTTGGCAGATGATAATAAAGGAGGACATTTAGATGATGACATCTGAGAGTTTACGTTTACGAAAAATTCAAAGGCAAGCTCATGAAATTATGGATGAGGTAAATCTTAGAAATGTGCAAATGCCGCCAGAACTCCTAACAATGGTAATTGATAACCTCTCACGTGCCGTTGGTGATTTAACCGACCCTTCCGGTAATTTTTCTTTGAGTTATCTAGAAGAAAAAGTCGGTAATGCCCACTCCATTCTAGTTAAAAAGAGACAATGAATTAGGAGGAGCAAACATTCTAGAAATCAATTTAGCAGAATAATATCCAGCCCACTATCAGGTCCGATTAGGATCAATATAGTGGGTTTTCTTTTATAAAAATATTGAAACACAGCAAGAAGAGCTACATAATAAAAGAATGGAAGGATGTGGGAATAATGAGTAGATATTCGATTGAAGAATTCATTAAACAAACAGAGCAGAAAGATAAAGGCGAAGGTTTTTTTGAATTGGAGACGCCACGGATGTTGGAGGTAAACTTAGACGGACAGGTTTGGGCAAAGGCGGGATCCATGGTTGCGTATCACGGTGAAATCAAGTTTGTCCGTGAAGGAATATTAGAGCATGGTCTCGGGACTGCATTAAAAAAGGCATTTACGGGAGAAGGCGCTTCTTTAATGAAGGCCAATGGGAGAGGAAAATTATATCTTGCGGATAGCGGAAAGAAAATTATTATCCTCAATTTAAGTAATGATTCTATTTATATTAACGGGAACGATCTATTAGCCTTTGAACCTAGTATTAAATGGGAAATTAAATTAATGAAAAAAATTGCTGGAATGCTTGCTGGTGGGTTATTCAACGTTCGCTGTCAAGGAACTGGGATGATTGCCTTTACGGCGCATTATGAACCAATCACATTAAGAGTAACACCAGGAAACCCTGTCATTACGGATCCAAATGCAACCGTCGCCTGGTCTGGTAATCTGATGCCAACCTTTCAAACGGATATTACGTTAAAAACATTGCTAGGAAGAGGCAGCGGTGAGTCGATTCAAATGAAATTTGAAGGTGACGGCTTTGTGGTGATTCAGCCTTTTGAAGAGGTCTACATGAAGTCCAAGCAAAATATTACATAAAAATATGATTAGTCCTCCTGTTTTTACGTATGGAGGACTTTTCCATGTTAAGAATGAAAATAATAAGCCTATGGAAGGCTAACCTCCATAGGCATACAAATTTTATTTTTCCTTAAATCTTGTTTTCTACTAGTATTCTATGGATGATTCCGCCTGGTTAATCCTATTATATATCTACTCTTTTTTTCCGGAATGAACCATACTTCTTATAAAAGTCCTAGCAGGATCATTCATAAATCTATTGACAGGATGTAACAAATAGCATTGCTCATTATTTTTAACAGCATTTATAAGTTCTCTTCTCCTATACTTTGGTCTATCACGCATCCATTTACCAATATTAGCAGGATAAGGTTTTGATTTTACAACTAGAGTTTTTGCTAAAGTTGCAAATAACATTTCCTCTAAAGCCAATACATCATCTTCAGTTTGTTTCATAATCCTTTTCATCTCTTCCAATTTGTTAAAGGAAAGTATCTGCTTAACAAACTTCCGACTAAAAACTTGTGAGCCAAAACAACCATAAAAATAATCCATATTAAATATTGGCTGCCATAAATGCCAAACCTTTTTCATTGTATTCCCGGGAAACCAATGTTCTGTTGCCATTCCATAATGTGCAGCCATATAATCAAATTCGTTCATTTCCGAGATAATAAATTCCTCAAACCCCTTTTTTGCAAAGAGAGAATCTGAATCTAAATTGATTAAGTAGTCATATTCATAACCCGTATTTTCAAGCCATTCCATGATATTGAAAAAGAACCAGCCATATGTTCTTCCATATTTCATTGGATGTGAAGTTGGGCAAATAGGATAACCAAGTCCCTTACATAAATTATCGTCATTACCACTTTGAAAAAAGACAATAGAAGAGTTTGGACAAAAGTAACGGATGTTCTCGATTTGGTCTTGAATCACTTCTCTATTTTCATGAACAAGGATTGCAAAGCAAATTTTCTTCATATTTTTATCACATTCCCTTTTTCCATATTTTCCAAATACCGGATAGTTTCTGAAAACCGTATCCATCTATATAAATTAAATGATTGTCATTGGGAATGTATCAGTATCATTTTTATTGTATTCTTTTGAGGATATAGCAAGCATAATAAACGGTTCCTCTTCTTCATTTTTAAAAGCATGCACTACGTAGGGTGGAACTTTGAGGATAACATTATTATTTGCTGATATGATGATTTCTT
This sequence comes from Neobacillus niacini, assembly GCF_030817595.1. GTDB lineage: Bacteria > Bacillota > Bacilli > Bacillales > Cytobacillaceae > Neobacillus > Neobacillus niacini_G. The sequence continues at coordinate 520,992 of NZ_JAUSZN010000001.1, read as the reverse complement.
CAAAGGCACCTGTATTCAAATTCTTTAATGCCACTCTCGCTTTACCGCTTATTACAGAAAAATATTCTAATGTTTCCTTATGATAGTGATTTCCCCTGACACTTCCCTGATTAGAAAAGAGAACGTATATCTCTTCAATTTTTTCAACGTCTTTAAGTTGACTTATCATTAACAACTTCTTAAGGCTTCCGCGTTTATCTCCAAAAGTTTGAAAGTGAATCAATTCATACCAATTCTCCATATTATCATCCCTTTATTTATTGCAAATTTGAGCAAGACCAACTCCGATATATTGGACACGGAGTAAAAAGTATTGCAGCCTCAGCAACTTTAAGCGTAATTTGGTAATTAATAGAATAGTTGAGGGAATCATTTTGAGGAAATTTCATTTGTATTATTAATTGCTACTGCATCAACACCCATTACCTTTGCTGTGTCACCTCGTCGTTCCTATGAACATATGTTTATTCTCCTTATACCATGATACTGTTTTAGCAATCCCTTCTTGAAGACTTATCTTTGGCTCCCACTTCAAATGATTTCTAATCTTTGAAATATCCGGTTGTTGTCTCCAAACTTCATTTTCTCTATAGGGTATTGCCCCATAATTTGGTAGGTTCACAGGTTTCATTTCATTTTTAATAATATCCACGTAAAATTTAAGTTTGTGAATTTCACCACTTGCAATATTAAAAATCTCATTTTTGATGGCATTGTTTTGAGTGGCTAAAACAAATCCGTTAATGACATTTTCAATATAACAATAATCCCGATATTGTTCACAAGGGGTTAAGTTTACTTGTTTACCCTCTAGCATTGATAAAATGACGTAAGGAAAGAACTTATGGGAGCCTTCTTTTTCTCCAAAAACTCCAAAAGGTCTTAGTGTAACTAAATCAATATCATAGTTTCCTGCCATTTGGTGGGCCATGATGGAGGCTGAGGCTTTTGTACTCCCATAGATACTTACTGGCTCTAAAAAAGACTCCTCTTTAATGAGTTCCTGTTTATTGCCATACTCCATACTCGTTCCAACATTAATAAACTTTTTACAGCCAATATCTTTCAGTGAATGGATCAGATTCATGGTTCCATTAATATTGGCACCCGCAGCCACAAAAAAATCCTTTTGTCTTCCATCAACGCCATATGCACCACAATGGAAAATAAAGTCTGGTTTTATTTGCATTACGTTTTTATTGACCAACTCCAAATTCCTAAATCTGTTCTATAGATGTCTAAATCCTTTTTAACTTCATCCAGTCTCCATAAGTCGGAGGAATCCCTAACAAAAACAGAAACTTGCGCCTGTTCTTTTACCATTCTTTCAACCATATGAGATCCTATAAAACCATTTGCCCCTGTGATTAAAACCCTTTGATTTTTAAAATTTGTTTCCATCTTAACCTCCATACCTAGGCATGTTGTATATCCAAGACATAAAATCCCTGGTAATCCCTCTTCCATCAATTTTCCTAAAGCTAAGAAGGTTTTAATTAGGGTTGTAGCATTATCCCCTAGACATGCATTATATGTTTATGCGGGGGAAAAATATATGACATTACTAATTACTAATTTATGAAAAAAAGGTACCATTTCAAGTGGTCGTGTTAATGATATTATGTCAGTTATTGAAATCCTTCATCTTTTACTTTTTTAATATTAAAAACCTATGGAATAAACAATACATTCCATAGGCAATTCAATACTTATTTTTCACGTTTTGTAAAACCTTGTTGTTTCAGCATTTTTCCTACGTGTTTATAACCATCATTTATATAGAATGGGTCCTTATAAAAATTAGCCATTCTTTGTGTCCAGGTAGAACCTCCGCTTTGTCTTCCTTTCGTTGCTTCAAGATGAATTTGATTAAACTTTTCGATTTCTTCATGTACATTCTCTTTGTATTTTTCTTCATGATAGATAGCTTCCTTTGGTAATCGCGGTACCAAATCCGGAGTTTCACTTGGATAGCCAATACATAAGCCTGAAACTGGAATGACATACTCTGGCAAATTCAGCAGTTCAATGTATTCTAGTGGACTTCTCCGTATTCCCCCAATTGGCACTGTCCCTAAACCTAATGATTCCGCAGCAGTTATGGCATTTCCTAGCGCAATACCAACGTCTACTGTTCCAACTAGTAATAAATCAGGATTGACAGCAGCCCTGAACTCGATTCCTTCCATTTCACAAGCTACCTTGATACGGTGGAAATCTGCACAAAACACCAGAAAAACGGGTGCTTCAATAATATGCTTTTGGTTGCCTGCAAGCTCCGCCATTTTCTTTCTTCGCTCAGGATCTTGAATGGAAATTATGGTAACGTGTTGACCGTTTACCCAGGAGGGGGCTGCTTGGGTAGAACGAATAATCTTATCCAAATCTTCATTTGAAACTGGTTGATTAGCGTATTTCCTAATTGAGCGATGTGCCATCATGGTTTCAACTACCTGGTTCAGTTGTTGTTCTTCTTTTTTCATATGTAATCATCCTTATACTAAATTTAATATACATTCTCACCCTATCAAAAAAGTTGCTCTATAGGAAGAGCAACTCGTTTTGGTGATCATTGCAATGTAAGTGAAGTGCTCATTTCAATGATGTGGTTCTGGTCGGCCCACAGAATAAAGTACTGATATTCTGTTCCTTCTATTACAACCGGAGTCGGATAACGTACAATCAATGCTGCTTGATTTCTCATTTCCACCTGCTGGTCTTCGGAAGGGTAAATGAAGCAGGCCGGTTGATTCTGGATATTTGTGTGCTGGATGCGCGGCTGGGTGCCATATGGGTTCAGTTTGTGGAAGGCTTCATTCTGACAAACCACCTCAATCGATTGATCAGAGGCTATGGCTGAAATTTGAAAGAAACCATCTTCCCCTTCATATCTTTCATCGTTTACACGCTGCCAATGGGATGGATATTGGAAACGAACTTTATAGACTGAATTGGAGTATGTTTTTTTGACGGTAGTAATTGGTAACGGTGACCATTGTAAGGCTGTGATCGCACCACCTTCTACTAGTTGTATTGGAACAGGATGAGTTAAATCCATCAGCCAGATTTCACTGGGACTGCCTTGTTGCTTACATCCAGAAAGATAGGCAATTTTCCTGCTGTCTGGCGACCAAGTCACAGGGGTGGCAAAGCAATCGGAAATCGCTCTTGTTACTTCGTTCATCCCTTGTCTTCCAGCTGTTCTTATCAGCGAGAAATAGCCAATGTTTTCGAAAGCAGTGGCGCTATATGCGAAGCTTAAAGAATCAGGTGACCAGGTTGGGAAATAATTCTTCGCTAAAGGACCCCCTTTTACCTCTATTACGTTTCCAGTTGCCAGGTTTACACTGTAAATGATTGAGATACTAGCACCTGGGGTTGTATATAAAGCATAGGTTCCGTCAGGAGAAAGTCGAACATTATTAAGTCTTCCACCTGTATTTCTAGTGATTTGCACTTTACCCGTTCCATTGGTTTTAATGCGAAAAAGCTGGCTTACTCCTTTGGTATTTTCTTGTTGAAAAAGCAAATCAGTACCGCTTGGAAACCATTGTGCGTCTGTTGGACCAGGAGCATTAAGGATTCGGGCACTATGGGTAATCACATTGTAAATGACCAACCCATTTGGTTTTGTATAAACAATCTCTTGGCTATTAGGAGACCAATCGAGAAAAACACCTAATCCGTCTGCAAACTGGTCTATTTGCGTTATACTGTTATCAACTAAATTAAGAATGTCGAGAATTCCATTTTTTCCTACAAAGGCGATTTTTGTACTGTCAGGTGACCAATAAGGAGTCGAATAAGATTCTGCTAATCCATTCGTGATTTGTTGGTTCACACCGTTACTAGGATTATAAATCCAAATATCATAGCTGCCACTTCGATTGGAGGTATAAGCAATTACACCCCTATCACCAGGAGGAGCGTATGGAATGATGAGTTTCATACCTGGTGAAATAACGGTAGACGACAGGTTATTAACTTTCATTATTAACTCGAAGTTGCTTTGACTTCCAGTTATTACGTTAAAACGGTTTGCGATTTGGAATAAGGTATCTCCAGGCTGGACCACATAGTGAGGGACACCAGGTGGTACTTTCAACAACTGACCAGCTTGGATTACGTAAGGGGGCTGAAGCTCATTAGCTTGGATGATAACCGAAGCTGGAACCCCAAAATTTTGAGAAATTTGATTAACAGTATCTCCTGGTTTCACACGGATGACATCTACACCAGGAGGAACGGAAAGCTGCTGACCCACAAAAATAGAGTTGGGCGAGGTCAGATTATTCGCCGCAATCAGCGTCTCTAACGGGAGCTCCCAGCGTCTCGCAATCAGGTAAAGTGTATCCCCAGGACGGACTGTGTAAAATAACTGCATTAACTTACCTCCAATCTATCCTTACATTTAGCTGGAATCACCTCAATTTCAGTTCTGCTGACTGAACAACATGGGCAATCCTCTTTGCCTACATGCTATTCACCCGCAGGATGAAAGTTTCATATCTTATTGAAATAAAAAACCAACAGCATGTTAATTCTTGCTGTTGGTTCTTTGTATAACCCATTATTTATCTTCTTTTATTTAGAGAGAAACCTTTTCCAATTGGTGCATTGAGAGTAGTTACCATGTTGTTAACGGCACTAAACAATGCTTTTACAGAGGATGTCATAATATCAGGGTCAATTCCACAGCCCCAATAGACAGTACCATCCATACCAGTAATACCCACATAGGAAACAGCGTTGGATTTGGAGCCTATTTCTAGGGCGTGCTCCTTATAGACCAAATCCTTATACTGGATTTCCAATTGGGTTTGAAGAACGTTGCTGATGGCGTCAAGTCTTCCATTCCCGACACCCGTAAATTCATGCACTTCGTTATCTATACGAATTGATACAATCGTTTCGTAATGATCGCCTTGGGTAGGACGGTAATTGTTAAACGCAAGCGGAGCACTAATATTCACATATTCTTTATTGAATATGTCATAGATCTCATTAGGCATAATTTCCTTGTGCATTTTGTCTGATTCATCTTTCACCTTATATCCGAAGTTTTCACGCATTTTTGCAGGCATATCAAGTCCATAATGCTGCTGAAGCAGATAACCGATACCCCCTTTACCAGATTGGCTGTTAATACGGATAATATCACCTTCATACTCTCTGCCAATATCCTTCGGATCAATTAAAAGATAAGGTACTGTCCAATATTGACGTTCTTCATCCTCACGCCATTTCATTCCCTTGGCAATGGCATCCTGATGAGAGCCTGAGAATGCAGTAAAGACAAGGTCACCCCCATATGGATGTCTTTCATGAACATTCATTTTTGTCAGTTCTTCATACTTTTCTCTAATTTCACGGATATTCTCAAAATTAAGATGTGGGTTCACCCCATGGGAATACATGTTTAATGCAAGTGTCACGATGTCTACGTTACCTGTTCTTTCACCATTTCCAAACAGTGTACCTTCCACCCTCTGAGCTCCAGCAAGCAAACCCAGTTCTGCATCAGCAACCCCCGTTCCTCTGTCATTGTGTGGGTGCAGTGAAAGGATGACATTGTCCCGGTAATTTAGGTGATCTCCCATAAATTCTATTTGGCTCGCGTAAACGTGAGGCATTGACATGGACACAGTCGCTGGAAGATTAATAATCACCTTGTTGTCTGCAGTAGGCTGCCAAATATCCAGTACAGTGTTACAAACTTCAAGCGCAAACTCCATCTCTGTACCCGTAAAGCTTTCAGGTGAATACTGGAACTGGAAGTTCCCTTGTGTTTCAGCTGCATACTTCTTAAGCAATTTCGCACCGGTTACGGCAATATCGATGATTTCTTCATTTGATTTTTTAAATACCTGCTCACGCTGTGCTACTGAGGTAGAATTATATAGGTGAACCACAGCTTTGTTCACACCTTCCAGCGCTTCAAAAGTCTTTTTAATAATCGCTTCTCTAGACTGTGTTAACACTTGGACGGTAACATCATCTGGAATCAAATCCTGTTCAATCAATGTACGTAAAAACTGAAATTCTGTTTCGGACGCAGCGGGAAAGCCAACTTCGATTTCCTTGAAACCTACTTCCAACAGCAACTGAAAATATTCTAATTTCTCTTCCAGACTCATAGGAACAACTAAAGCTTGATTTCCATCTCGTAAATCCACACTACACCAAGTAGGAGCCTCCGTTATGTACTCCTTCTCTGTCCATTTCAAGCTTTTGACAGGGGGCATAAAATAACCTCTTGAATACTTTTCAACATTTTTCATTCTAATGACCACCTTTTCAATTATGTTCAGATAAAATAAAAAAGCCTATCATCTCATAAGAGACGATAGGCTTTGCCTTCGTGGTACCACTCTTTTTGGTTCATTTAGATACAAACGAACCCACTTTAAGACTTTGTGACGGTTGTCAACCGTTAAGACCTACTTATCAGCCTTACCACTCCTGGGCGAGTTGGGGAGTTTATTGACTGTCTTTCACCAGCCGACAGCTCTCTAAACAATAAACGATCCTTAATACTCCCTATCATTGTGTTTTTATCATTTAATTTTTTATTTTCCTTATTTTATACTAAATTCTGATACTTTCCAAGACCTATTGTTCAACTTTTTGAATTTATCAAAATCTTTGTTTGAATTTATCTATTTGAGAAAAATTTAATACTTAGTTTAGATTCCTTTTATATTCTCCTATTAGACTAGGTTTGTAGATAAGAACATTCATTTTACTAAAGGAGTAATTATATGACACACGCACACTTAACATCTCTCGTATTATCACTAATTTTACTAATCATCATTGCTGTTCTTCAAAACAAAGGAAAAAATATTAAAATATGGCATATGGTTCTGCGAGCTACATACATACTTATTATCGTAACCGGAGGTATGCTCTTCTTTGCAGCCTATTCCATTCCGTTATCATACTATTTAAAAGCAATTCTCGGTATAGTCATGATTGGTCTAATTGAAATGGTAATCGTCCGGAAACAAAAAGGAAAGAAAACAGATGTAATCTGGATTGCATTTTCTCTCGTTCTCATAATCCTTTTTGCTCTAGGTTTTACACTCCCAATGGGATTTGATTTATTAAAATAATAAAAAGGAGTGTTTTACCGGTGCATGGCACCGATGAAACACTCTTTCTATTAAAAAGCTAATTTATAATTGGTGGCTATCTTAAATACTGGTACTTTTTTGATAAATTTTCAAATGACCGCCGCTTGGACCATAGGCAATTCCGTTATGTTCCCATCCATATTTTTCATAATATTTTTCCAAATCGGTAGTCAAATAAAGCTTCTTATACCCTTTTTTGGCAGCCTCACTCAAACCGTGTTCCAAAAGCTTCGCACCGATTTCTTGCCCCCGGTATTCTTTATCAACGAATAGGCATGCAAGCCATGGGCATAGATCCTGGCGGCTATTAATATCATTTCGCAAGATGGCATACGTGCCAATAATGCTTCCATTCACTATTGCAACATAGAATCTTGGAAGGTCTTCTGGAGTTTCAGCGGAATGAAGAATACAATCCTCGTAAAACTTATAATTTTCTTCCGTTCCCCAAACGTTCCAAAAAACCTCAATCCCTTCCTCCAAAAATTCATTCCCCTTTTGAAGCTCAACAATTTTCATATACATATCCCCCTAGTGCCTTTCTTGCATGCGAGAGTCACGAATTACGTCATTTATTATAAAGCATTTAATACGATTTTTTCTTCCGTTTTTTCCTCTTTGATCATTAGGGCTCCTACCACTCCCATCAAAGAAAACAGAACTGGAATGATAAATCCGTAATAATATCCAATATTGATAGAATCTTGAGGAAAAAGATCTAGTACTTTTCCGAAAACAATCGGTAACAAAACAGCACTTATAAATCCTCCCATATTGGAGAATCCTGTTACAACCCCTACTTCTTCTATAGGAAAGGATTTCCGCACCACTGCAAAAGTCAATGCACTTGCACCATTTCCAAAACCTATGAGAAAAAACAAAATGACTACTAGTAAAAATGAAGGGTTCACACCTGACAGAACTAATCCTCCCCAACTTAAAAAGGTAATGATGTGAACAACGGTATAAACTTTTTTCATAACCCCTAGTCTGCTTGTAATCCAGCTAATCAAAGGGCCGCCAAGAATAGCTCCAAAAAGACCATACATCATTAGCTGACTTGCTGCTGAACGGGATAAATCCAGTACATGGATTCCATAAGGTACTCCCCATGAACCGATAAATCCTACGTATGCCCCAACGAGTCCAAAGTGACATAGAAACGTCGCCCAAGCTTGACGTGTGGAAATCGTCCGGCGCAGAATCCCCCAAATACTTTCTCGTTTTTTGGCACTTTTCTTTTTTAATTCAAAATCATCCTGAAAGATTCTTTTAGGTTTCAAGACAAGAACAGTATATAGAAAATAGGATAATAATACTAAAATGATACCTATCGTGAGAAAAGGTGTTCTCCAGCCCGCGAATGTAATCCACACAGAAAATGGAACAGTAGCCATTAATGAGCCTAGACTCGAAAAAAGCGAGATCACACCCAATAATTTTACAAATTCATTTGCTTTAAACCACTGGCTTAAAATGATAACCAGATTGACAAAAATCATCGAATCTCCTATACCAACCAAAAACCGGGAGAAAATCAAAACATATTCATTTGGAGAAAAATTGTAAATAATGCAGCCTATTCCCGTAAGAATAGTGCCCAAAATAAGAAATCGATTGGGACCATACCTGTCTGATAATAAGCCGACCGGAATTTGAAATCCTGCATATGCAAAAAATTGAAAACTACTCATAAGACCTATAACAGCCGCGGAAACATGAAAATCTTTCATCAATTGGTCGGTTATAAGTCCTGGCGCAGTTCTTTGGCTTATTATGATAAAGTAAGCCAATAAGACGGTACTAAATACAACCCATCTATAGCTGCTTTCCTGTTTGTTCATGTTAAAAATCCTCTTCTGTTTGTATTTTGGTTAAGACGATTAATATTAGAAGTATCGCTGCCCCACTAATAATAACATTATAAACTAAACAATATTGTACTAGTTAAAATCTGTCTATAATCGATGATTTTATTAAAAAAGCATCTTTATTTCTATTTTCTATAAAAAAGCAGAGCACATTCAGATACGTGAATTACTCTGCATAAATATTTTTTATGGATCGATAGTTATATAACCTCATACGTTTCCTAGATAACTTCGGGTATAATTTGGCATGACGATTTTTCCATTATGGCTGTATTTTTCAAATAGATTTGTGATCGCACCAACAAAGAATTCAAATTCCTTGTCTGTTTCTTTAAGTGAATAAGACGCTGAGAGGTTCCTGCCCAAGAAGCCTTCAAAATCCAAGACTAAATCATTGGGAAACCTTTTAAATTCAAATTCTCCATACCGAAAAAATTGATTAAATACTTCTTCACGTTCTCCAATTCCACCGCTAAACCCATAAAAATTTGGACAATACTTTTTAAAGATCTCGGCATTCTCCTTTAATAGAGGGCTGGAGAAATCTCTACTATTCCAAACCAGTGCCACCTTCGCTTCCTGCTTCAAAATGCGTTGACATTCTAATTTGAACTTATCCTGGTCAAACCAATGAAATGCCTGAGCTGCGATGACCAGGTCGATCCTTTTGTCCGGTAAAGAAGTTTCTTCTGCTGAACCTTTCATTGATATAAATTGGTCAAACTCTTGTAAGTCCTGTTCCGCTTTTGTTCTCATATCATCATTTGGTTCCACCGCTATAACGCTGATTCCTCTTTCCAGTAGCTGCCTGGTTAAAATACCTGTCCCTGAACCTATATCTACAACCCTGCTAGTCTCATTCAAAGAATTGACTGAAAGTAAATAATCGATATATTCATTTGGATAACTTGGCCGAGATTTTGAATACACATCTGCCTTCCCGCTGAATTTATCTGTGGGTTTCATAAGAAAAGCCTCCTTTTTGCAATATCGTATCCAAATTTCATTTGCATAAAACGGAATTGAGGGGTGTGTTAGTTAACATTATTATAGTTTGCAAATTTAATACTACTTATCTGATATTAGCATAAAATGGAAATAACTTAACCTTTATTTATCCTCCTCCTTTTCGCATAGTTATAAATATCTATATTTTACAACTAAAAAGAACGATAGTTTTACAGTATTTGGTATAGGATGTAAAAAAAGCAGAATATTTACAAGTAAAAAACTTGCAAATTTTCTGCTCTTTGATTTATTAAATTATTGTTTTCTATTACTAATGAACTAATTATAAGCCAGCTCTTTTTCAGTTAAACCGAGCGACTGCTCAGTCGATGAATGGACTTCACGAAGAAGATCTGGATTTTTCATTAGTGACTTACCGTAAGAAGGAATCATTTCCTTAATTTTTGGTTCCCACTCATTGATATACTGCGGGAAGCATTTTTTGATTACCTCAAGCATTACTTGAACGGCAGTAGAAGCACCTGGAGAAGCACCCAGTAATGCTGCGATTGATCCATCAGCAGCCGTAATGACTTCCGTACCAAATTGAAGCGTTCCTTTTCCTGCCTCCGTATCTTTAATAACCTGTACACGCTGCCCTGCTACTACTAAATCCCAATCCCCACTTTTTGCGGTCGGGATAAATTCACGTAACTCTTCCATACGCTGTTCTTTTGATAACAACACTTGCTGGATCAAGTATTTGGTCAAAGGCATTTCTTTTGCACCTGCAGCTAACATTGTTAACACATTATTCGGCTTTACCGAGGTTACTAAGTCGAGCATTGAACCCGTTTTCAGGAATTTTGGTGAGAACCCGGCAAATGGTCCAAATAACAATGTTTTCTTATTATCAATAAATCTTGTGTCAAGATGAGGCACAGACATTGGCGGAGCGCCAACCTTTGCTTTTCCGTATACTTTCGCATGATGCTGCTCTACAACAGCAGGATTATTACATACCATAAAGATTCCGCTTACTGGGAATCCTCCAATATTTTTCCCCTCAGGTATACCGGATTTTTGCAGTAAATGCAAGCTTCCTCCTCCGCCTCCGATGAAGACGAATTTTGCCGTGTGGCGTTTAACATTTCCACTAAACTGATTTTGAACCTTCAGTTCCCATAAGCCCTCGCTGTTTCGTTTAAGGTCAGTCACACTATGATTGTACTTAACATCAACATTTTTATTTTCTAAATGGTTAAACAACATACGTGTTAAGGCACCAAAGTTGACGTCCGTTCCCGTGTCAATTTTTGTTGCAGCAATAGGTTCATTCCATTTTCGGCCTTCCATAATAAGTGGAATCCATTCCATCAGTTTTTCCGGATCTTCAGAAAACTCCATCCCTTGGAAAAGCGGATTTTTTGTGAGCGCTTCAAAACGTCTCTTTAAAAAACTTACATTTTGTTCCCCTTGTACCAAACTCATATGAGGCAATTGTCTGATAAATTCCTGTGGATTCTGAATCAACCCGCTGTTTACAAGGTAAGACCAAAACTGCATAGAAACCTGGAACTGCTCATTGATGCTTATCGCTTTACTAATATCTACAGATCCATCGGGTTTTTCGGTTGTGTAGTTAAGCTCGCACAGTGCCGCATGCCCCGTTCCCGCATTATTCCATTCGTTAGAGCTTTCTTCTCCAGCGTTTTCAAGTTTCTCAAATACTTTTATTTCCCATTGTGGTACTAATTCTTTTAAGATTGTCCCCAAAGTGGCACTCATGATTCCGGCGCCAATCAATATGACGTCTGTTTTAGTTTCCCCGTTGCTCATTTTTATCAACCTTTTCACTAAAATTTGCAGAAAAAATATAAGCGTCACACCAAGGCAGGCGCGACCGAGTCACACACCTTTTCTGTCTCTATTATTAACATATACATTGTTTATAGATTAATTATATACTATTATATGATAATTATAAATTATTTAAAAGATTTTAAAAAGGGAGAAATCCTCAACAGGTTCTAAGTAAACGAAAAAAAGCCTTAACCCGGCTTTTGCAACGGTTAAGGCTGTGGTCTTTCATTAATTATGGCTGCTGTTTTTTACTACTTTCGAGAACTTCCTCTTCTTCATCAATGATGGAAGTGGCAGTTCGTCTGAATTCGGATAATGTCTTTCCAAATGCTGAACCAATTTCTGGAAGTTTTTTAGGACCAAAAATGATTAATGCGATGATTAAAATGAGAATTAACCCTGGGATGCCAATATTCGAAAGCATATTTTCCTCCTCTTCGCGCGTTTTAAGCTAATATTCCGCCTTTTTGTCTATAGGTTAAAATCCCTTCAGCTGCTCGATAAGCGAAGGCCCCGACAGTGCCGGTTGGATTATAGCCGCTATTATGGGCGAATGCTGTGGCACCAACGACAAAAATATTATCAGCATCCCACATTTGCATATAATTATTGACGGCAGAAGTACTTGGATCTGCCCCCATGATGATACCCCCAGTATTATGGGTGGACTGATAGGTGGTTATATCATAAGGACCCAGTTCCTCCATAGATTCAATTTTATCTGCGCCCATTTCTTTCATAATATCTACACACCGATCAGATAAAAACTTGGCTAATTGACGGTCCTGCTCTTCGAAATCATAGGTAATCCGAATTAATGGATCGCCAAATTCATCCTTGTATGTGGGATCAAGATCAAGATAATGATGCTTAAATGGCATACTTGCACCTTGTCCGCCAACGGATAGAACCCGATTTGCATATTTAATCGAATTGGCTTTAAATTCTTTCCCCCATGTCGGAGTACCTTTTGGAACTTTGTTATTTGATATCGGCCGCAAGCCGGTTTGAGAAATGGCAATTGAGCCGCCATGAATAAAATTAAGATTGGAGTGATCAAAGTTGTCGCCATTAAAATCATCTACCACCATACCGAGAGCACCTGCTCCAGCATAGGTATTAAATTCTTCTTTTTCAAAAAAGCCAGTTGCATTCCCTTTTTGGACTTGGTAAGCATAATTTTTCCCAATCACACCTGATCCCGTTACAGGGTCATAGGGACGGCCAATACCCGATTGTAATAATAACCGAACATTATTAAATACATAGCTTGTTAACACCACAATATCCGCAGGCTGTTCAATCTCTTCTCCTGTTGTAGTATCCACATACATAACTCCGGTTGCCTTATTGCCGGATTTCAAGACACGTCTGACATTGGAATGCGTGCGAATTTCAAATTTTCCAGTCTTTTTTGCTACTGGAATAACAGTCACAACAGGATCAGCTTTTGCCCCATATTCACAGCCAAACCTTTCACAATAGGCACAGTATTGACATGCTGCACGTGAAACCCCGTCAGGATTGGTGTAGGGTTCTGAAAGATTTGCAGAAGGACGATTATAGGGATGGAGCTTTAATTTGTTAGCCGCCTTCCTAAATTTTTCAAGTGCTGGTGTTGTTTTCATCGGCGGTGTTGGATATGGACTCGATCTTTTCCCAGCAAGCGGGTTTTCTTCGCCTGAGATCCCAGCCATTTTTTCAAATTTATCGAAATAGGGTTCTAATTCATCATAGGTAATGCCCCAATCCTGAATGGTCATATCCTGAGGAATCTTTTTTTCACCGTATCTTTCAATCGTTTTGCTGCGAATTTCAAAATCGTAAGGGAGGAAGCGATAGTTTTGCCCGTTCCAATGAACACCCGAACCCCCTAGTCCCTCCCCTATTAAAAAGGAACCGTATTGCCGCATTGGCAGAGCTCTGATTCTTTCATTTCCTCTGAACGTAATGGTCTCCTTCGAAAGACTCTGCATCATGTCGTACCTAAGAGCATAACGGAGTTCATCGTGCATCATAAAATAATCCTCTGTTTTTCGCTCTTTACCTCTTTCCAATCCAACACAATTTAAACCTTGCTTCGTTAGCTCTGCCGCGATAATCCCGCCTGCCCAGCCAACACCAACAATGACAACATCAACTTTTGGTAATGTCTTTGCCACTTCTTACACCTCATTCATAGTCGATTTAGTGCAAACTTTCAAATACTTTAATGACCAAGGTGGTCCTTTAGGCTTTTTGGAGGAATAACAGTAAATTCTTTATCAATGACTTCTGTATAAGCCATTTGACTGCCTGGGTAATTTCTCATTTTCCATCCATCCATATTTCGATTTCCGCTGTACAATGGATCACTATAGACCCCTTCTAAAGTACTGCTCCTTAGCATGTTAAAAAAACCACTTGGTGAAAGCGTCGTAAGGTTAACCTTGTCTTCTGCAAAATCAGTTAAAATATCGTCTTGTTCTTCTTCGCTAAGCTCAACAAAATTCTTTTTATACTTCGTTAAACTGTGGTTTTGCAATTCTCGTAATCCTATATCAAAAATCTCGCGTCGTCTAAGCCGACCTTGATACCCTTGGACTTTTTCCCCTTTGAAGAAGGGCGGCTGCATATATTCCCTTGAATTAAAGCCCCAATCTCCACTTAATTGGTGATCGATAAAATATGCCACACCTAATTCCTTAGCTCCAGGTCCGTTATCATCAGCCGGAAAAATACGCTCCGTTGCGGCTTCAACCATTTTAAATTGCTCGCGAGTAAAATACATTAATGCTAGATTATAGTTTTCTGCCACCTGTTGGTTTTTAACAACTGGATTATTCGTTTTTTTGTCTTTAAAGGGAAGTAAACTGCCTAAAGCACCGCCTACAGCCAATCCCCCAACCGCAATTCCAGAACTCTTGAGGAATTTGCGGCGAGAAAGTGATTCCTTCTTTTCTTGCTGTTTGGAGTTATCTGCCATAAAATCCACCTCCTACATTTTAAGGATAGATTACCCCAAAAATATTCATTCATACGTAAAAAAAAGTTGGGCATGATAACCTTAAATCTATTTTTATGAGGTGGTAAATAATGAAAAAAAATTGGAAAAATGCGGCTATAATTAGTGCAGCCTTATTCCTATCAGCATGCTCAGGTCAACAAAATCTACTTGATGAATCTGTTAAAGCCGAAGAAAGTCAACATGATGACACACACGGAGCACATCAAACAAGCGTCTATGATAAAAGTATTAATACAAGAAATATGAATGATGGCTTAATTATACCTAGTGAAAACGGGGAAAAAACACAAACTACGGATGAACATGGGGGAACCTCTCATGGAGCGGGAACAAATGTATATAGCTTAATTGGGAGCTCAGGTTTGAATGAGGGCGGGATTTCTTCTCATCTTGAATCAAGATTGGGCGGTGAAGGAATAAATGGGATTAAGGTGTTTGTTTTAGATGACACAGTCATCCTTGCACGTGCAACCCCTGAAGTGACTTCCAATCAATACGATTCAATGCAGGAACATGTCCTCAATGGTGTCGATGGAATGTCTAGAAAAGACCAAAACAAAAAAGATGCTGCTAATATGAACAATACAGCTACCCAAGATGTGGATGATAACCTCGACAAAGCAAAAAGTTATATGAACAAAGTCTTTAATGGAAATGTTCAAACCCTTACAGTAACAAATCCCGAAGCAGTTGTGCTAATTGAAAAGATTAAAAACAATTTAAAATCGGAATCCGTTCCATATGATACCGTTTCACAAGATATTATTACGCTGGTAAAAATGACAAGGGAAAAATAAACAGTATGGGAAAAGTGTAGGGATAATAAAATTGCTGCTTTTTCGAAGATATAAATCAAAACGAGTGTTTCACGGTTCTCAACACCAAACACTCGTTTTCATACTCTTTATACATCTTATCCACCGATTTACAACCTGACTATGACTGTAGATACTTTGACTATGTTCTTATTCATTGACCCCAGTCCATTTCGTAATGATCTCCATAACCTTAGAAGCCGATGTGGTCAAATGGTCCTGTTTTTCCTTCAACCAGCTTTCTAATTCTTCCTGTTCATGTATTCGAACCTTGATTGTTTTTTCCATCCGGCTTGGGCTAGGTCCGCCTTGCAGGTCACGGATTCGAACAAAATATTCAGGACTCAAGCATCGTTTTAATTCTTCTTCAGTTAAAACAGATTCCTTTCCTACAACCTTTATTGATTGCTGATTCAAAACATCCAAAGTTAATGATTCTAATGAAGTCTTCCCATTTTTCATTAATTCCTTTACGGTTAAACTTACCACATGGTGAGCCTGACGGAAGGATAGTCCATCTTTTCGCACAATGGTATCTGCCAATTCAGTGACGTTCGCAAAGCTTTCCTTTGCTCTTTTCAGCAGGGTTTCTTTATTCACTTCCATCGTGAGTAAAACAGATGTTAATAAATCATAGATGCCTCCGAGTCTTTCAACCGCTTTCCATATATATGGCTGCATATCATCCTCTGTATCAACAATATCTCCAAAGGGCGTATTATGAACCATGAGTAAAACGGTCTGGCAATCGCCTGCTACACTTGATAAAAGAGCCCTCATATGCTCGATTGAAACAGGGTTTCTTTTTTGCGGCATGATGGAACTAATTTGCACATATGGTGCGGAAAGAAGAAATGCACCATACTCTTGGGTGCCCCATATCAAGAAATCTTGCATCGATCTTCCTAGATTTAATGCGGACAACTGAACGGCAGTGGCGGTCTCAGCTATATAATCTGCACCCGCAACAGCATCCCAGGCATTATCAATCAGGTCCTCGAAGCCAAGAAGATCCTTCATTCGTTCACGATTAATCCGAAATCCCGATGTTGTTAATGCCGCAGCTCCCATACTGCTGCGATTCACCGTTTTATAGGCTGCTTGAAAGCGATAGATATCACGTGTAAGTATGTCGGTCATTGCATTTAGGTAATGACTCAATGTGGTTGGCTGCGCCTGTTGGGTATGTGTATATCCAATCATCACGGTTTCTTTATGCTCGTCGGTCAATTCAATAAGACCTTCGCGAAGTGTTAACGCCTTTTCTATTAATATTAATAATTTCTTTCGTAATGTCATGCGATAAATGGCAATCCCCATATCATTTCGGCTTCTAGCGATATGAAGATTTCCTGCAATATCACCTGCCTCCTCGATTAATGAATGTTCCACTTCAAAAAATAAGTCCTCAAATTCGCCGGTGTAGCTTCTTGTTTTCACATTATCGATATCTATGTTGGAAACTGCTTTCACAATTTTTTCTGCTTCTTCTTTTCCAACAAGCCCTTGTTCTACAAGCATGATTAAATGGGCATGATGAATTTCCACCATAGAGTCAATAAATTGTTGCTTTGCCTCATTATAGGCAGGTTCAAGTACCATGGATGTATAGGTTTTAGAAGGAAAAGTGGTACCTTCTTTCTTTAAAATTTTATCAAGAAGTGAGCTTTTCATCTTGGTCCATCCCCTCTGTCTATCAACATTATTAATTAAAATATGAAAAAATTTATTTTTTGTGTTTTTGCCTATAAAAAAGGCAAATGGGGAGTTCTCATTTTAATTGAAGAAAAATATACAAAAAATGACCACCTGTTTCCATCGTTAATTGGATTAAGGTGACCAATAAGTATTAGAGAAAAAAACTTTATTTCATTTTTTCAAGGGGGATTGGAAACATCTTTAACAAAAATAGAATCCAAATAATAGATAATCCTATAGCTACTAGAGGTTTTTTATGATGTAAGAACAACATTGGAAACATAACGATATTAAATATCACAGACCATGTCATATTCCAGCCATTATGATGCCTTATTAAAAATAAGTAATGAAGATTTATAAATTCTAAAATTGAATAGAGAAACACCCAGAAAGACACCCACAATCCTTGCTTCCATTTCACAATTGGATAACGCCCTAAATAAAGCAATATCGTGGATGGGTACCCAATAAATATAATCATAAGGTTAATAATGGTATGATTTCGAAGTATATTTTCCAGAAACATGGTTTCTTTATATGTCCACATCCAATGATTATAAAAGATAAAATTTTTCAAAAGGTCTCCGACCATGAAAAATAGGATGGTTGGATAATAATCACGCCAATTTCTCCAATCACCCCAGTTTATTGCTGCAAATAGGAATAGTGCGACATATAGTAAAAGCATTCTTTACACTCCAGCTTTTTATCTATAGTTTCCCCCATTTTTGCCAGACAATTACCTTCACCACGATTTTATTACTAATTTAACTACCTATTCTTAAGCTACAACCATAGGATAGCCATGTTAGGAGAAACCAAAAGGCAATACCATTAAAAGTTTTGCAGCTTCTAAATAAGGTGCCTTTTCCTTATACAATTTCCATATTATTTTTTAATCCTCTCGTCCCTTAACAGTAAACGGGTGTGAGAGTAGGATTCGGTTTTTGCTTCGTAGTGACTATGAAAATCACCTTCTATCTTTTTCAAAGTACTTTGTTTCTATTGTTCTCTTTACCTTTAAACATATAACGAATTCCTTTACCTGCCAGGGCTTCGTCTGCATACCTTGGTAAAACGTGAAAGTGTGCGTGAAAGATATGCTGCCCGCCAACTTCACCGCAATTCCAACCAAGGTTATATCCTTGCGGTTGGTATTTTTCATCTAAATATTTTTTTACTTCTTTAAGAAGAGTGTAAGTTGCGTCCCATTCTTCTCGAGTCAAATCAAATGCGGTTTCTCTATGTTTAATTGGAACAATAAGACCTGCACCTTCTAGTTGACCACCTTTTATTTCGGATTGTTCCAACTGTAAAAACATACAATATTCATTACTAAAAATTACTCTTTGGTTAGGCTCTAGTTCTAGATTACAGAAAATACAATCTTTAACCATCGTAAAACTCCTTGACTTATTTAGATACTACTTAATTCCACTATATTATTTGAAAATCCTACCTTGTTACCTCAATTAGATCTGTACGCCGCAGCATCCAAAGTCTTAGAGAATATTCATTTCAAAAAGGTTGTTAAAAGGATAGTATCGATGTAAAATTTATCCATATAGTTTAGACGGGGGATGATCGATAATGGAACACGAATTAAAAGAGTTAATCAAGAAGTGTGACCTTGCAATAAAAAACGAAGATTTTGATACATTAATGGATTACTATACAGATGATGCAGTTTTAGTTGTAAAACCTGGAATGATTGCAAAGGGTAAAGATGAAATAAAAAAAGCATTCATTGCCATTGCAAAATACTTTAATAACAGTATCGTACCAACACAGGGAGAGATGATTATACTAGAAGCAGGTGATACTGCCTTGGTATTATCCCATACATTCCTTGAAGCTGATAAAGAGGATATAGAGTATTCAATGGATAGAAAGGCCACATATGTATTTAAGAAAAATCCCCAAGGCAATTGGCTGTGTGCAATTGATAACTCATATGGTACAGAATTAATTGACACAGATTAATATATTTTCAAGTAATAGAGAAACAAGCAAAGGTAAGTTAAGCGGAGATTTTCCGGTAAAATACAGAATGGAGCTCGTTTTGGGGGAAATAAGCGGAATTTCTCCGCCTATTTATCAACGAACTAGCTCTTACCGTTTTTGGCAAAAGATTGATTGCCAGCCTTCTTGTTCGTTCTCTTCAAAATAAAGAACCTTCCAATCTCCAAATTCTGTCAACAACTCATTTGACTTCAATTTATATTGGTCGGATACCCCTTGTTCCTCTGTGTACGGTGACTGATAGTAGGTTTCCATAAAGAAATAACCCCCATCTTTTAAAACGTTTTTTACAATGGGAAACAGTGAGCGATCTAAGTAATAAGACATAACAATAAAGTCAAAGGGATTACTCGGCCAATTTAACGTATCCAAATCTGTAAGGTCTGTTACTCGAGGCTGCACACTTAAATTATCCTTGGCTGCCTGTTCTTGGACATAGTTGATTGCCACGTCTGAAATATCAATTGCCTCGACTTGATTGTTCATTCCTGCAAGGAACAAACTATTTCCTCCAAGACCACAAGCGATATCTAAGGCAGTGCCGCCTTCCTTAAAATATGATGCCAGCTTCTTTAATCTTGGATTGGGTTGAGGTTCCTTCAGTTGAGTGATTCGATCCAGGTGTTTCAGATTCCATTTGTCTTTCGTGTTCATCTTGTGCTCCTTATTTTAATATTTTATTTGTCTACAATATTGAGAAAATAATCATTGTTTTTTCCAACTATATAACTTTTTACTATATTTTTCTAGTATTTTATAAAAAAGAAAAGCAACCTTAATAGATTGCTTTCAAAAAATGCCCTTATTCAGTCTATATCTTTGTTCTTCTGACTAAAGCACAACATCGATTATTCATTGTTCCATTTATTCATTAATTTATTTGCTTTTTCAGCTAACTCTTCCTTTGCTCTCGCAGTAATTAAGGTACTTCATCCGCAATTGTCTTCCATTCCTTTATACATGGTAGAAAGCAGAATTACTCCTTCCCACTATGATTGCATTAATCGAGTTCCAACTCAGGTTCCAACTCTGCCTCAAAAATTCTTGGCCATGGCAGGTTCACATGAACACTTTCTAATGATGAAATAATTTTGTAAAAATCCTTATTTTCTCTTGAACCAATATACACTTCTTTTTCATCAAAATATTGGTACCACTTCTCTGTTTCAACTGTTAATTTATCTTTTACAAAGCTGTTTACTAAATCGTATTTATTTCCTAAGTCCCACTCACTTGCGCCAATTTGTCCGATATAGACTCTTGCTGCTGGATGGACAACATTTTTATATCCTTGGTCTTTGGCAAAGCGGTGGAGTAGAAATTCATAATGATTTTCAGCAGCCTGTTCATATAAAGGTACACCGAATCCTGATTCTTTCTCTAAAAATGCTGTCCGAGCTGTTGCATGACCCACTGTAATTCCGAGTGCATTCCCAGCTGTATTCCAACCGCTATAGGATAAAATTTTTGTTAAATCCACCGTTTCAGCAAGCTCAGTAACAAATGCCTCATCCGCCTTGTTTACGATTAAGACATCACCAATCGCCACTTGTTTTCCATTGGTTATTAATTCGTTCGTTCTCGTGACAAGCTTTGAAATATCTTCTGACCTTGGTGTTCCATTCTCTGATGGAGTGTTTAATAGAAGATGAATGTCTGCATCTTCCTCGTTATTAACGATTTTGCCTCCAGCAGAAACAATATGCTTTTGCACATTGTAATCAAAGGTCGTATCTTCAAAAGGTGCAATCCAGTCGTTACCATGAACGCCTCCATACTCAACAAAGAATGCTGGAGATGTTTTATATAGTTGGTTGACAAATCGTGCTACCAAAACCACTCCCACTTCATCCGCACCTGGGAAGACAGCAACTTGATTTTCGACATCTAATTGGTTCACTTTTTCAAGTAAAAGCTCCCTTTCGGCGCGATGAAGTCCATAAGGAGCGGCGTCATCTTGTGCTAATATTATATGGTCGATATATCCTTGGTCAACCCAATCAATCATTAAGTTATTCACGGTATGGTTCCTAGCTCTAGCTTTCTTGTAATCTTCTAAAACAGATGCAGGAATAATCGACTCTAGTTCGTCAAGTCTCTCTTTTCCTGGCATCCCAAGGTTGACTACCTTATCATATAAAATTGCCCACTCGCTAATTTGAGAATAATATTTTAAGTATTCATCACTTATGGCTGTGACGGCTAACCTTTGAATTGTATCGAAGACATATACTGGCTTTTCAGGGTACAATTTTTTCAATTCCTTAATTACCTGAATATCCTTCGTTGCTTCTTCTAGCGATTTAACTCCTGTACGAGACGCTACTAAACCTCCATAGGCAAGCATACTGGTTGAAATGACGAACCCATCGGCTTGATCTCCATTTTCTAATAGCCACTTACTAATTTCTTCGCCATTTCCTGGCTGCGTGAATTTACCTGTCATATCTTTTGGCGGTGAAATCACCTTTATACCCGCAGAAGCACCTACCTTCGCTGGAAAATAAACATTCGCAGGTCTATCATCTAAGGGTATCAGTAAGAGTGTCGCTTGTTCTTGTTTCATTTCCTCGGCTGAAATCATAGCGAAAGAACTAAAAAATAACAATACAGCTAGACTTAGGAAAAAAAATCTTCTCCAGTGTTTCATGAGTTTCCTCCTCAAAAAAGAATTTATATGACCACACCATTCTCTATCAAAATACCTTGAAGCTTTTTAATATCAAGATTCTTTGGTGCCACTTGATCGGTAATAGCAAGTGCTGAAGCTGTTCCTGCTGCCTGCCCTGTTGCCATAGCGCTTGGGGTCAGTCTGGTTGTTGCCAATGCCTCATGAGTGGTAGAAATACATCTTCCTGCTACTAATAGATTATCTATCACTTTTGGTACAAGACATCGATAAGGAATGCCGTAACATCCATCACCCTCAATGTCATTTGCTTGAACACCTTTCCCTGTTGGGTCATGGATATCAACTGGATAACCGCTTAACGCAATCGTATCTTCGAATTTCTTTCCAGCGACAACATCCTCAATCGTTAGGGCATACTGCCCATCAATCCGTCTTGTTTCACGAATACCAATTTGCGATCCAACAGCAGAGATCGAAGCTTTTTCAAAACCAGGTATGCTCCGCTGTAGAAATTCAGCCATCATCAAGACTTGCTTTCTGCCCTCTTTCTCCGCTTTGGTTAAGTCAAATACATCCGTTCCATCAAGTCCCTGAACACGGGTGCAATTGACAAGCACTTCATCCTCCTCTGGACCGGCAAAAAAGAGAACTTGATCCCGATTAATCGGTACCCCTGACTCCTTCCATTCCTTATAAAAACCCTGAACGCCTGTGATTGGAATGTCATCCAATTCAGCAATCGGTGTCTTTTTATAAAAATTACTTGGGTTTGCCTTCATCGCTTCCTTTACTTTCGGAAGGTCCACGCCTCTCATACGGAACTTCATCGTCATCGGCTGTGTTTTACTATCCCCTTCACGTCCTTTTAAACAAGGAGCACCGGATAAATATGCAAGGTCTGCATCCCCTGTTGTATCAACAAATTGCTTTGCAGCAACACGTATCGGTCCAGATTTGGTGGTTAGATTAATAGAAGTAATCCTATTACCTTCTACCTCAACCTTATCTACAAAACTATGAACAAGAACTTCTACACCGGCCTCATCAAGCATTTCTAATGCTAACAGCTTATATTTTTCAGGGTGATAAGGAGTTAGTGTATTGGTAAACCCTACGGTATCGCGCAAATGGCCAGGTGAACCATCTCTTTCCATCAATCTCTCAACGATTTCCTGCGCAATACCTTTAATCACTTGTCTTCCTGATTCTGTGTGGAAGGTCATCCATGGATAAACAAGAGCAACGGTAGACATCCCGCCGAGAAAACCATATCTTTCAATAAGTAAAGTTCTAGCTCCTGCCCTGCCGGAAGCAATCGCTGCGTTGATCCCAGCAGGACCTCCTCCTGCGACGACGACATCAAATTCTAGTTCACTTTTCAAAATAGACACATCCTTTTTTGTATTTCTGTTATTACTTTCCGCCTGTCATCGCAACCCCTTCAATAAACTGCTTTTGGGCAAAGAAGAAGACAATTAACAATGGAACAGTTGCCATCACAGACGCACTCATAAGCAGCTCCCATTTCGTCCCAACCTCATCCGTGAAAAGGGCCAATGCTAACGGTAACGTCATCAGTTCTTTTGAGTTAATATAAATAAGCGGTTCATAAAATTCATTCCAGCTTGTTAAAAATGTAAAAATTGTTAGTGTTGCGACAGCAGGTTTGGCTAAAGGAAGCATGATATTCCAATAAATACGGAAATACGAACAGCCATCTAATTTTGCAGCTTCTTCTAACTCTTTAGGCACCAATAGGAAAAATTGTCTCATTACGAAAACGCCAAATACTCCAGCCGGACCTAAAATCGGAATCGCAATTAATGGAACATGTGTGTTGATTAACCCTAAATCTCTCATAAATAAGAATAAAGGAATGGTGATGACCTCTACCGGAATCATCATTGTGCTTAACAAACATAGAAAAAGGAATGAGCTCCCCTTAAACTTTAGCTTCGCGAAAGCGTAACCTGCTAACGATCCCAAAAAGATGGTGCCGGCCGTTACTAGTATCGCGATATATAAGCTATTAAAATAGAAAAGATGAAACGGCGTGGATTCTAACACTTGTAAATAATTTTCCCACTTAAACGGATCGGGGATTAATTGGAATAAAAATACTTTTGTTGAATCCTTGAATGAGGTGTTGATCATCCATAAAAACGGGACAATCATGATAAGTGATATAAGGGAAAGCACACCGTAAAAGGCGATTTTTATAAAAATTCCGCTTTTCTTTTTATTCTTCATGGAAAACCCACCTTCTTCTCGCACTCCATTGAATGATGGTAAAAAATAAGATAATCACAAATAAAACAAGTGCTATCGCCGATGCATAACCAAAATCAAATAGTTTAAATGCATTTTCCCAAATATAGTAAACTAATACCTTGGTAGTATTTCCAGGACCGCCATTTGTCATCACATAGATTTGCCCGAACACTTTCATCGAACCGATTACCGTTAAAATCAATGTTAAAAATACAGTAGGGGTAATCATTGGCAGTGTTACATGCCAAAATTGCTTTGCTTTATTGGCTCCATCTAAATAAGAGGCTTCATAGAGATTTTTATCAACCTGCTGAAGGGCTGCTAAAAATAACACCATATTTAAACCAACATTTTTCAAGGCACTTACGACAATAACGGCACCCATTGCTAGATCAGGATCATAAAGCCAGGCAGGTCCGTCAATTCCAATTGCAGCAAGAATTTGGTTAATGAACCCTTCCTCAGTACCAAACATATACTTCCAAATAATCGACCAAACAACAATCGAAGTCATAACGGGAATAAAAATCGCCGTCCGAAAAAATCCGATTCCAGGTAAACTCCTCTGTAGCAGCAAAGCCAATAAAAGTGCAATCAGGATATTGATTGGTACCAACCCGGCTGCAAAAATAAGTGTGTTTTTCAATACCACCCAAAAGTCAGGATCATTGACTAATCGCTGATAATTTTCCGTCCCAATGAAATTGGGATCACCAAGCAACTGCCAATCGGTTAAACTCATATAAATGGAATAGACAAGCGGGAACAACATCACCAACAGGAAGCCAATTACCATAGGACTAACAAATAAATAGCCATAAAACGCTTCACTGCCGATGAATTTCTTTCTCCGCTTATTACCCTTTGTGGGTAGAACTTTCGCTGTTTGAACATTTGATTCCAACTCTCCTACCCCCTTTACAAAGAATCAATCGCATTTCGAAAAGAGCTGATTGCCTCTTTAATACTTTCTTCGGTTTGACCTATCACCATAGCCCCTGGCATCACCGCTTTTACTCCTGTCTTAGCTAGTACTGGAATATCAGATGGCACAAGCTTTCTTTGAGAAGGAACGAGAACCGGAACATCGACATGTTGGACAAGCCAATTATAGGAAAGTACATCCTTAAATGTCAGTGGTGTTCCATACTCCACTCCTGGAATGATGGAAGCTTCTAAAGCAGTAACACCCAAATGCTTTACGTTACCTATTTGATCGAGAAAATAGTTACTCGAAATGGCGAATGTTTTTTCGATGTTTTCTAGACCTAGCATCCAGCTCGGTTTATCATGGGCATAAATCGAATAAAAATTGAAACCTAGAGATATCAGCTGCTCCATTTCACTTTGGCTTATATCATTAAATGATCCACCTGGAACGATTCCAAGCGGTCCAGAAAATTCATCCCTAATATTGCGAAATTCTTCCACATAAGATTCCACTGACTTAAACACATTTCCTGATGCACGATGATTGACATTCACATGCAGCTTAACTGCATCCACTCCCGTCTGAATAGCTGCCTTTGCTAAATCGAATCGATTTTCTGGTAAACTCACAATTAAGGTCATTTTATTTTCATGAAGATTTTGTTTTAATGATGCTGTCATAGTCTTTCACCCCTGTAAAAGGTATGCGGTTAAGCCCCTTCAGGATTAACCGCATCTTTTCAATGATTATTTCAAAATCGGATTGATTTTTTCTTCCATACCTTTTAGTATTTCTTCTGGCTTTTTCAATTGACCAAATAGCTCGTCAAACCCAAATTGGATGGCCGTATCAATTTTTTGCCATTCCACATTACCAGCTTGTAAACGGGCATTATCCATTTCATCGATAACGGCACGGTTAATACTTTCTGCTGGTGGGTTATTTGGCTGATTGATAAACGCATCAGAGCTTAACACGGATTCGCGTGGTGGTACAAAGAATGTAGATGTAGCTGTGATTCCCTCTTGGCTAGTAAAGAATTTAAGAAGTTCTTTCGCTTCTTCTGGATGTTTAGAATCTTTGAATAATCCATATCCTGCCTGACCTAACATAGGAAATCTACCTTCTGATCCTTCTGGAAGCGGGGCAATGTCCCACTCGAAATCTTTTACATTACGAGCCGCGGATACATAGCTGTAAACATCAAAGAACATTCCGATTTTTCCAGATTCAAAGCTTACTTGCTCACCCGCTTTTGGATGGGAGGAATCTTTAAACATCATGCGGTCTAGCATATTTAAAGTTTCTACCCCTTGTGGGCTATTCCAAGTGAATTTGCTTTGATCCTTATTGAATAAGTCGCCACCATTAGCCCATGTATGGGATAGTAAGGCAATCCATGTATTCCAATCACGGAAGAAGTTAGCACCATAGACACCATTAGACGAAATCGCCTTTGCTGACTTTTCAAACTGATCCCAAGTCCATGTTCCCGCTACTACATGTTCATTTGGTGTTTTTTCACCAGCATTGACGAACAAATCTTTGTTATAGAACATAACCATTGGTGGGGTTGAGAAAGGAATTCCGTATAATTTGTTTTCCTTCTCGAATAAATCGAGTGTGGATGGGAAAAAGTCATCCATGTTATAGTCCTTATCTTCTTTAAAGGAAGAAACATCTGCCAATAGTCCATTTTCCATAAACTGAGGTGCCATCCGCTCAGCCACCCAACCTACATCCGGCAGCTCTCTACCAGCAGCTAAAACGGTAATTTTCTGCTGATAATCTGGAAAAGGTACACTTTCCATTTTCACCTTTATATTCGGGTGTGTTTCGGTAAATTTTGCGATTAATTTGTTGTACACTTCTTGATGCGCTTCACTTCCCCACATCATAAAGGTCAACTCAACTTCTTCATCCTTTGAGCCATTTTCCTTTGATCCCGTTTCAGTGCTGTTATTACTGCAAGCCACTGTAAACGCTACCATTAAAAGAATTAAAAAAATGATTCCTATCTTTCTCTTCATTTATCTTACCTCCCTTTGTCTTTTATTTTAAAGATGAAGCCTCACAAAAAATATCCCTTCAAAAAGAGATATAGTTCGTTAATCATAGATTTTTAAAAAATTTATGAATATTTCCGAAATTGGACAGGTGTAGTACCAACCTCCTGCTTAAAGACCGTCATAAAATGCTTGGGACTTTTATAGCCTGATAGCTGTGCCACTTCATACACCTTTAAACTAGTACCTTTTAATAAGTGCTTCGCCCGTTTTAACCGTTCTTCCGTTATATACTCTGTAAAAGTTTGATTCAGTTCGGACTTGAATAATTGTCCGACATATTGTGGATTCAAATAGACATGGTCAGCGATGTGTTTTAATGTAATTTCATGACTTAAGTGGTCATTTATGTATTGAAGGATTTTTTGGAATTGCTTAGAGGTTTCTATTTTCTCTTCCTCTTCATCCTTAAATATTTTTGATAATGTCTCTGATAACTCGACTCTATTTATAGGTTTTAATAGATAATCGCTAATATTGTAACGCATGGCAGTCCGTGCATATTCAAAATCACTATGACCACTTAAAATAATAATGGGTACATCATCCGAAATCTGTCGCACCTTTGAAGCAAAGGTTAGTCCATCCATGCCACCCATTCGAATATCAGTAATTATTAGATGCGGTATTCTTTGGTGAAAAAGGCTAAGTCCCTCCTCACCACTTTTGGCTTCCGCCACTTGATATCCGCCAATCACTTGTTCAAGTAATACTTTTAGCCCTTGTCGAATAATCGCTTCATCCTCAACCACCAATATTTCTTTCACGCGTTTCTTCCCCCATTCTCTGAATTGGTATTGTCAATGTCACCGAAAACCCCTTCTGTTCCCTGCCATCCACGGTAATTCCAAATGGTTTTCCATATAGGAGCTGTAGACGTTCATGCACATTTGAAAGTGCAATCCCATTATGTTTTTCAGATGATATCTGTTGTTGATTCTCTATTAATCTCTTAAGCTTTATTAATTCTAATTCGGAAATCCCTTTTCCATTATCGCTAATGGTTATTTTTAAAATCCCTTTCTCTTCACATGCCCTAATAAAAATGTGTCCGCCATGTTGAACAATACCATGAACAATGGCATTTTCGACAAATGGTTGTAATACGAGTTTTGGCAGTAAGACTTGATTGAGACTTTGGTCAATCTCTTCACAGAACTGGAGATTTTCACCGATCCTTACCTTTTGAATCGCCACATAGGAACGAATAAAGGCTAACTCCTCATCTAAGGTAATAATTTTGGATGAATTATCAATCGTGTACCGAAGTAGTTTTCCAAGTGATGATACCATATCCGATACTTCCAGATTTCCCTTTGTAATGGCCAGCATATTAATCGATTCTAATGTGTTATAAAGAAAATGCGGGTTCATTTGACTTTGCAACGCTCTTATTTCAGCCTCTTTTTCTCGCAAACTAGTCTTGTACACCTCTGAGACAAGGCGATCAATTTCATTGATCATAAGGTTAAATCCTTTGCCTAGTTCACCAATCTCGTCATTAGAATGAATAGTTACCCTCTGGGCGAAATTTCCTTTTTCTACTTTCCCCATTGCTTTTCTTAATGTGTGAATGGAGCCTACGAGTGGCTTTGAGAGCAAAAATCCTAATAAAAAGGAGACTAATATTCCCACGATTACAACTAAAATGATTACCTTCCTTAGATGATTCACTTCGTTAAAGACACTAGACCGCGGCGTGAGCATGATCGTTTTCACACCGGAATAGGTTGACTGATGATAGACCATCATATATTCTGTTCCATCAATTGGAATGTTTGTGTAATTGTTAACCTTGATATTCTCAATTTCTGATAGAAAGGAGGATTCGATCAGTTTATCCTCCTTATTTGGGTAAATAAAGTGGTTGTCCTTATTTAGGATAAAAATATTACTTTTTATATTTGAATTACTTACAATTTCATTGATTAATTCCTGTTTTAGGTCTATTTTGATTATTCCAAGTGGTTCATGTCCGGATGGATCTCGAATGAGCCTTGCGACAGAAAATACAGAAGTGTCTTTATTTAAATAATAATTCGGTTTATGCAATGGCAGCAGGACCCACTCCCCATCTGCCTGCTTAATCTCTTTAATCCAGTCATTATCTGTTTCGAAAACTTTAAGCATGACCGTATTCGAACCTAAATTACTAAAGATCGTACCGTCATTTGCCATGATATGTATTCCTCTAATTTCATTTCGCATATGGATCAGGCTAGAAATATACCTCCACATCGGGACTCGTTCCGCTGCTGGAGGAAAAGATGTACCATTACTAGGTGTTTGATGTGATTTCAAGATGTCCAATACCTCTTGGTCATAAAATGGTGACAAAGAGATAATTTGCATTTCTTTTAAATAACGATTTAAATGCTGGTTAATTTGATCCGCCAACTGAATTTGGTATTCTTCTGTTTTGTTCTGACTCGATTTCGCAAATTGATAGTAGGTAATACTACCTAAAATCGTAGCAGTAAGTAAAATAAGAAAAGAAAAAACCAGGATTAATTTTACTCGGTATGGGAGGGAAAGGAGATAATTTTTAATGGTTTGATTCATTTTTCTCATTTTTTTGTATTCCCCCTTATTAATAGTGATAATTATAGCTTTCTACAGTTATATCGGAAACCCTTTTCTGAATTTTTTGAATAATATTAGATGTGCTATTGATTTTAGCGCATAAATCCTTTTCATTTTTGTTAAGTTTCATCCAACATTTAAACAACAAGATGTCTTGCTTCATTACCAGTAAGGCTATGTTAAAGTAAATATAGGGAAAAGTGGGAAGTGAGGGAAGTAAAGGATGTTTGTTGATTTACTTAACCTGTAATTTTTACTACTAATAATATCTCGTCCTAAAACGAAAGACATAGCTGAAAGCTAATGGCTGCTTATGTAAAGAACACTCTTTATCCAAAGAACAAGCAATGCCTAATCCTCCAACTAACAAAAATGGCGACCTTCATGTTGAAGGATCGCCCTAATTTGCTGCTTTAGGTGGAACATTTATATTCTTTAGCTGGATAACAAACTCAGATAAAGGTATAATCTTCAATTAGTTATGTCCAACTATTGGGTGTGGTACATATGGTTCTTCTAGATATGTTACTTCTTCAGTTGTTAACTTAATGGATAGAGCACCAACGGCATCTTCGAGATGAGATAATTTCGTAGCTCCGATAATAGGAGATGTTACTGGTTCTTTCTGCAATAGCCAGGCAAGTGCGATATGGGTACGTGGAACACCATATTTTTCTGCTAGGGTTGCAACTCGTTCCACAACCACTCGATCAGCATCGGCAGTCGAATCATATTTAAATTTTTGAATTTGATCCATCTCTGAACGTTGTGTGGTTTCAGACCAATCACGCGTCAATCTACCTGATGCTAGCGGACTATACGGAGTTACCCCAATCCCCTCTTCCCTGCAAAGTGGCAGCATTTCTCTCTCCTCTTCACGGTAAATGAGATTTAAATGATTCTGCATGGATACAAACCTAGTCCATCCATTTTTCTCGGCTACATGTAATGCCTTTTGGAACTGCCATGCGTACATGGATGAAGCACCGATGTATCTTGCCTTACCAGCCTTCACTACATCATTCAATGCTTCCATTGTTTCTTCAATAGGCGTATGGTAATCCCAGCGGTGGATAATATAAAGGTCCACATAATCTGTTTCCAGCCTCTTAAGACTTTTATCGATTTCACTCATAATGGCTTTCCGGGAAAGACCAGAACCATTCGGACCCTTATGCATTTGTCCGTGTACTTTGGTTGCGATGACCACTTCATCACGATTAGCATATTCCTTTAGAGCGTGTCCAAGGTATTCCTCACTTGTCCCTAGAGAGTACACATTGGCTGTATCAAAAAAGTTAATTCCCAACTCGAGTGCTTTTTTGATAACGGGGCGAGAGTCCTCTTCATTAAGTACCCATTGGTGAATCCATTTGCTAGCGTCACCAAAACCCATGCACCCCAGACATAATCGAGATACATCTAAGCCTGTGCTACCAAGTTTTACATATTCCATTTCTAATCACCCTCACCTTTTCAAAAAAATAATATAGTTAAACGTTGCTAATTACTTTCATTTTACTAAAATGGTCTTCTATTGATTGTAAAGCTTGGTACGAGTCAATCCCTTCAGCCCTTATAATAAATGGATCCCCAGTTCTAATTCCCAATGACATAACATCCATTATAGACTGTGCTGAGTAATCTAATTCAACAGCAATCCCCTCATATTCGAGAGCTAGTTTCGATAGAAATTTAGCAGAAATACTTACTAACATACGTGCTGGACGGGCAAATCCTGTATTAGACATAATATGATATTGTTTTTCATTCATGTACACATACACTCCTATAGCTACCTTAAAATACATCGGACTATGTAAATTATGCAACAATTCAAACAGTAAACGTTAGCTCATTCCTATCAAGTTTTTGCCTAATCCTATCAAAGGCATTTACATAGCCAACAAATATGAGCTAGAATGTGACTACATTGATTTAGGAGAATCCAATATGTCAGTAGAAATCAAAAAACAGCAGCTTGAGCTTGCCAAATTCATTGAACGTTATTCCGAGCTGGACGGGGTTCATCCCACCGCTATCCCATCCTTATTTTTAATCCGTGAATCGATTGTTACCGAACCCATTGCAAGAGTGAACGAAACATCCTTTTGCATAATCGTCCAAGGGGAGAAGGAAGTATGGTTAGCAGAGGAATGCTTTAGGTACGGTCCCGCGCAATACATTGTAGCAGCTGCTGACTTGCCGGTTACCGGCCAAGTCATAAAAGCATCAGCTGACAGTCCTTATTTGGCTCTTAAACTTGAATTTTCACCTAATCAAATTTTAGAAGTTTTAAGCGATTCTGCTATTCGATCAGGACAGAAAAAAAATGCCAAACGTGCGATGTTTGTCAGCAAAGTAGATCAAGCTCTGTTAGATGCTGTCATAAGGTTAGCCCGGCTGCTCGAAAATCCGAAACATATTCCGGTTCTTGCTCCTTTATTCACGAAGGAAATTCTATATTGGATTATACAAGGTCCTCATGGTGAGTCTTTAGCACAAATGGCCTTAAAGGGCAGCAACGGGGATCGGATAAAAGAGGTTATTGAACATATCATTAAAAACTTTGACGTCTCTTTTAAAATCGAAGAGCTTGCAGAAATAGCGAATATGAGTGTTGCTTCTCTTCATCGGCACTTTAAAGAGGTTACAGCTATGAGCCCCATTCAATTCCAAAAACAATTGAGACTCCAGGAAGCTCGGCGCATTTTACTAGCGGATTCAACTGATATCGCTGATGTTGCATTTCGGGTAGGCTACGAAAGTCAATCACAATTCAGTCGGGAATATTCCCGCATGTTTGGCTGCTCTCCAAGAGAAGATATCAATCGCATGAAGAAGAAATCCAGCGATAGGATAAAAGAATAAATGTTAGAAAAAAGCCAATCTTCAAAGTTGGAAGAATGGCTTTTTCTCTACATTGTGAAGAAACATACTTTAATAATCTGCTGAAGATCAACAAAAACAAATCTAGTATATAGACTTGAAGAATCGCTTAGAGAATTTAGTTTTGGTAGCAGGTTACATATTCGTCTTTCATTATTAAACTTTTACAAGCCAAACCATTTTCATGATAAATCTCTTTACCAATTTCTAATTTAATACTTCTATTAGAATCTGGATAATTAGGACCAGTATTTAGAATATACAGTATATTTTCATCCACCCATTCCATAGAAAAGTTACTCTTTACATCACTGTAATATATTGTTTGGACCTTATTTTTCTCATTCTTGTTTGTGATATCAACCCATACATTTACACCGCCAGCTGCACCACCATATAGTTCATAATAAGCATTGGCTGTATATTCTCCAGTCGGTGAGATGATAGGTCCAGGTCCTTTTTGTGTCGATTCTCTATCAATTTCCTTAAATGTAAAAAAGTACACTTCATATATATAGATGGAAGATATCAGTACAAATACAGACAACGTCGCAATCAGCAATTTTTTAGGGAATGGCTTCTTTTTTATGTAAGAAATTGTTATTTTAGCACATAAAATTAAAAATAATATTATGCTAATAAAAGAAAGGAAAAAACCGATAAAAACTAAAATGATAATCCCCCTATCTT
The DNA here is from genome assembly GCF_030817595.1 of Neobacillus niacini. Classification (GTDB taxonomy): domain Bacteria; phylum Bacillota; class Bacilli; order Bacillales; family Cytobacillaceae; genus Neobacillus; species Neobacillus niacini_G. The sequence continues at coordinate 487,567 of NZ_JAUSZN010000001.1, read as the reverse complement.
GGTTAAACTATTTAGGTTTGACAGGAACCCAAAGCTCATTATTAGGAACTCGATCTGGTGCTAAATGATTTTCAATGCATGGGAGGTCTGCCAATTCATATCCTGAAGCAGGCAGCCATTCAGTGTATAGACGCTTCCATGCGTCAGTAATATTAGGAAAAACTGCCCATGTACTTCTCGGAATCACGAATTTCTCCATATCGCTGGGGATTTCAGTTATATAACGGCACCCCATAAAATAATCAAACTCTTCGTCAGTAATCGCAGCTTGGTTTCCACATACACCTAATATCCCTTCCATTTTGCATTGTGGATTTTCCCATGACATATCAATTAGTCTTTGTAATAATCCATTCTTAGTCGCTTCTTCCCATAATCTAGGGATTGTATTAAAAGCCTCCTCTGTAACGACCTTTTGTTTAACTCCAACAATCTCAACCTCAAAATCTAATACTTCAATTCGAAAATCCACTCCAACATCCCCCTTTTTACCCAGTAATAACTGTAGATTGATTCTTTAAAATTTTTGCGTATTGTTCGATTTCGTTTAAGATTCTTGCCCTGCCTTTTTCACTTTGTGTCCATTTGCTAGGAATAATTTCTCTATGATCTTGGAGTGGTAATACATCTAGTACCTTTACATCGTTTGCATAGATCATAGCTAATAAATAGAATCGTTTACAAAAAAATGATTTTCCAGCCAATAAGATATTTTTATGAGCAGTGCTATTTAGAAAACTAAAAGCGGATTCAATAACACCTTCAACTCCATTTGTTCCATCAACGCTATTATGAATTGGCATGATTTTATCTCTTCCGATACCTCCATTTACTAATAAAGGAGTATAATAATCATACTCATTACATTCTAAGAAAGTATTAAAAACGCTTGGAATCATAATTAATTTAGCACCATAACGCATATAATAGTCTACTAATTGATCATTTAACTCTGGGAAATGACCCGGATGGTAAAGAATGACATCGGGATATTCGAACTCATTCATTCTATCCATAAATACCATTTCATCAATACATTTTATTGTTTGATGATTCATCTGTCGCGGTACCTCCTGCAAAACTATTCTTTACAAACTTTCTTATTCTTTAAAACATTGGTAATTCCTTCTTTTTGAAAGGCTTTGATACTTAGTATCTTTGTCTTTCAGGTATAAAATATGGGAACATCCGATTTGGACGTTCCCGATCTTATTTCATATATTCCAAATGGAATAACTGTAAAGCGAATGAAGCTTTTTTAAAAGCTGCGTTTCCCTGCCCAAGCTCCTTGCATTTTACTTAGGAATACAATTTGCCCAATATGATATGCGTCGTGCAATGCTAAACTCTTCAGTTCGCGCACTAATGAATGATCTTCTCCTGGGATTTGTCTATACAAATCTTCTTGTTCTGATTTTGCTAGTATTTTTCCAAGTTCACGATGAACATAAAAGTATTCTTGTTTTGTTTCCTTCCAATTTTCTACCGTCTCAGTTGGTAATCGGAATGTAGAATCATTGTTTTCTGCCTGTGGTTCATTCGCTGTTTCACCAAGAAATCGCATCAGAAATCTCTTTTCATAGAAAAGTATATGACAAACTAATTCCCAAATGGAATGTGCCCCCCCACTGGTTTCCAAATTGCCTGTTCAAAAGCAATATCCTTTAGCACTTTTTCAAGTGGTGGAAACCAGTCTTCTTCATCTAAGCAGCTTGCCCATTGTTGTAACAAAATTGTCTTTACATCCATTTTTTATTCGCTCCTAGGTTTCATCCATTTCTACTATGCCTTCGAAAATAAACAGAAAGCGAGTAAAACTGCTTCTGCAGGGTAGGATATGTTTGTGAAGGTGTATTCTCATAAAATTAGCATTATATAATATACAAGGAAGTGGATAAATGAATCAGAGTGACGAACGCAATAAAGTTGGTGCCAATGCAGAAGAAAGTGACAACAATCAAGCTGGTAGTAATGCTAATCAAGGTACCAATGACTTTGGTGAAACTGCAGGAACTTTTAATGGAGCGATTGCAGGTGCTATGATAGGCTCTCAATTTGGACTAATTGGTACGGTAATAGGCGGTGTTTCAGGCGGTGCTATTGGTAACCAGATTGGGGAGGGGACTGAAGCAGATGACGAAACAGATTCCAATAATCATGGTTCTCAATAATATTAACTGTATAAATAAATAGCGCTGCGATTTTCATAAGGATAATTTAACAAGGAAATATAAGTTTCCGTTAACCTTTGATGTTAAAGAACTGTGCATGAGTTGTCTAACGGGTGAAATAGTCTTAAGGAAGAACTCAATAATGGGTTCTTTTTCTATTGATATACGATTCTTCTCTTTGAATGGCGATGCACTTTAATACCGGTAAGAAGCTTTGCTTTTTTTATTTTATTAGACGAAATAAATGCTATATTAATCATCCTTTTATAAAAGGGATAAAGATTACATAATTTGAACCAATAAACAAAAGCCAAAAGAGAACCGATGTAAATCGATGTTTATGGAGTTCACTTTCCTTATAAATACACAAACCAACAATTAACGAGTAAAAGACAAATAAAATATAAGAAACTCCAAACCAGTTTACCCATACATTTCCAGTAAATTGTATTCCAAAGTTCTCGTAAATAGGACTTAAAATATAAACGGTTAAAAGTAACCCGATCGCTAAAATTGTGATGATTTCAATCAATCTAAGTACAACTATTTTCAATACACTCAACTGAATCACCCCATAACGATTATCCCTCAATGAAAATTATTCAAGGGTATTTCCTAATCTCAACCAAGATGATGATTTAAAATGAATTTAATAGAGGGACTATTATGATTGATAAAACTAAACTTATTAAGATTGTCACCAGCCAATCCCTTTTTTTCGTCGTCTTAAGTAGTATATTCAGCAGCGAACCAATAAAAATACAAATTAAAAGTGCGGACAAAACCATAATAAGTAATTCCATAAAATACACCTCCGATAAACAAAAAGTCGGTTAACCTATTTCCAAATGTGTTGTTAATAAATACTTCGATTCAGTCGCTTCCTAAACCTTCTTTCTAAAACAACTTTACGATTTTCGACTACACTGCCCCGCTAGAATACAAAAAGCTACCGTATCGGCAGCTCTGATTAATTCACTTTATTAATTTTTTGTATCCTTATATAGGTGCACATATATGAAACCTTAAATAAATTAACAGTGAACTATTTCTGTCCACTCAATTAATAATTAACCATTAGTATGTATAGATGTTGACCGTTGAGGCACCTGCTAGGAGATTCACTTCAACCACCGAAGCGAATACCACAAATATTTAACACACAAAAACGCTTGGGGTAATCCAAGCGTTTTTGCAAACGAGTATTTACCGAACTTAACCCTTCCAATAAAGCCGTTAAGAACTGCGTGACCCGTCCTTGAAGTTACTGCTGAATGATCTGAATAAGGTTACCGCATGTATCGTCGAATACAGCTATTGTGACATCACCCATTTTTGTCGGCTCCATAGTAAACTTCACGCCGTTTTCCAATAATAGGTTATACTCTTTATGAATATCCTCAACGCCAAACATGGTTGCTGGAATGCCTTCAGAAGCTATCTTTGATTGATACTCCTTTGCGGCAGGATGGACATTCGGTTCGAGCAAAAGTTCAGTACCGTTTTGTTCATCAGGAGAAACAAGTGTTATCCACCTATATTCGCCAGTGGGCACGTCATGCTTTTTTATGAAGCCAAGCTTTCCCGTATAAAACTTCAATGCTTTTTCTTGATCATCAACAAATAAACTGGTAACAACGATTTTCATACTGTATTTGCCTCCTATGATATCTTCATACTACTGTTACTCTATCCATCCTTTTAGCAAATCCTTTAGTGGTTCATTGTTGAATACAATTACTCGATATTTTCCCTTTCTTTTTGATGTTACGAGACCTGCATCTTCCAATACAGAAAGATGTTTAGCTATTGCTTGTCTAGAAATGGCAATGTCGTGCTTCATAATAAGACGTACCGTTAGTTCATACAACGACAACTCGTTGCGTTCGGTTAGTTCGTCTAAAATGAGCCGTCGCGTTGAGTCACTTAGTGCTTTGAATATGGCGTCTTTTTCCCAATTCATATATTGAGTATAAGCAACCCTGCGGTTGCCTGTCAAGCACAAGTAACCGTGGAGTTGCATGAAAAAGGGTACCTATTTTGCAAATTGGAACACTCTTTACCGTAAGCATCAAGCACAGCCTGCCTAATCCCTCCAATTCAAAAAAATGAAAGAGAGCCTCCAAGACTCTCTTTTAACAACGATTCATTACCATAAAAAATCTAAGATATTGGATTGGATAAGATTCGTGTCAATGTTACAGGTTTCTCCATCAATTCCATATTGCCAAATCGAGACTGGAACGTTTTCAGGTGCGCCTGGCTGAAATTCTGGGGCATTAGACTGCGGCGTTACGCCAGGATCAGGGTTACTACTCCAGATGATCGTTTGGGATTGAATATTCTGATTGGCGGCAATAGCTGCCTGGTATGCAGTTGTAAGTGCACTTTCGTTGGTAAAGACCCCGTAGATACCGGGCTTATACGGCGAACCTTGTAAGGTTTCGACCCATCCACGGATAAACGCTTCATCTACTGGGTAAGTCGGTTCAATATCCGCGAAGATCGCTTTCCCCTCAGGGATTCCTATTTGTTGCGCATAGGCAATCGCCGCCTGTGCCTCTTGAGCCCCGCCTTCATAGGTTGTCGCGTTTGTAAAATGGTTGTAAATGGGGATAATCTTAATCCCTTGTTGATGGAGAAGCTCCACTTCTTCCGGTGTCAAACCAGTTGATACCCCTTCTTTGGTCTCCAAATATCTTCCAAAGACAGTAGGCATCCCATAGTTATCCACGACACATTGTAAAAAAGCTTGGTCTAGCGGACTAGCGGTATCAACTCCCCATAAAATTTGTGGCGGCTCCTGCGGTGGTGGTACAGGTTGAGGCTCTGCTTCTGCTTCTGCTTCTGGTTCTGGCTCTGGTTGAGGTGGTTTATCTGGCGCCTCCCCCGCTTTACCGGTCTCTGTTATAGTTTGTGGTCCTTTCACAGGTTCTGAAGTTGTTGGCTTGGAATCGTCACGAATAAAAACAAGGAGTATTGAAAGAACGAGGAAAGCACTTAGCAATATGACCCAAAACAATTTACCTGTTTTCATTTTTCCCCTCCATGCGACTGACTTCTATGTCAATTTATTCGGACAGTCGTATGGAAGCGTGAGGATTTGTACCCCCTCCTTTAGAATGAAAAACACCTATTTATAATACAGTTAACATAATATGATTATATTTGTTTGTTACTATAATTCTTATAAATTAATGAATAACCATTCATTTTGTGTTAAAATTTGACAAAGGGATAGTTATGGGGAGGATTCATTTTATGTTGCTTAAGAAGAATTTCAGCCAGCAGAAGCTAAACGGTGTTCAAACTGGTAACGGTACAGTAGCATTTCAAGGGGTAAAATTAAATGTTCATAGCTTCGTCTTAGACGGTGTTCTCATTGATACGGGTGCGGCTTCATTAGAAAAGGAGTTTCAACCATTTTTTAAACAACAAGTCATTGATCAAGTGGTCATCACACATTTTCATGAAGATCATACAGGCTGCGCAGCTTTTTTACAAAAAGAAATGAATCTACCAATATATATGAATGATATGAAGATTGATCATTGTAAAAAGAAGCCCGATTATCCTATGTATCGAAAGGTTTTCTGGGGGAAGCGCCAGCCATTTCATGCAAACGCCATCGGTAAAACTTTTTCATCCCAAAATGCGACTTGGGACGTAATTGACACACCAGGTCATGCCATCGATCATGTAGCGTTTTTAAATCGTGAAACGGGACAGCTATTTACTGGAGATTTGTATTGCCAGGAAAAAACAAAGGTTATTTTACGAGAAGAAAGCATTCCAACCATTATCGAATCATTAAGAAGAGTATTAACCTATGATTTCGGAGATGTATTTTGCTGCCATGCTGGCTTTTTAAAGGATGGGCGTGCTGCTTTACAGAGAAAGCTAGAGTATTTGTTAGAACTCCAAGGAAAAATTATCAAGCACTACGAAGATGGCATGACACCCAGTCAGATTAGCAAAACCCTTTTTCCCAAAAAATATCCGATCACCTTTCTTTCTTCAGGAGAATGGGAATCTATGCATATTATTAACTCGATTATTCAAGATCTTTGATAGAAGTATGATTGATCACTACAATCAATTTGGTTTATTTTCTTGCCACCACCCATCAAATTTATTAATATTTATCCAGTAGCGCAGTAGTCTTTAACATCTTGGTTATAAATATTTTTTATGGCTTTATGAACTTTGATTGTAGTAGAAATTTCTAATAAATAGAAATACATTATTTTATTGTCCTCCATAAAAATCTTTTATCGTTTGGTGTTTTTTCTAAAGCCAATTCTCCAATTTATATTGATAATATTTTATGAATTGGAAAAAATAGTTCTTAGGAATGGAGGGATTGCAAATGTTTGTGAAAAAATGGTTAATTGGATTCGTCGTTTTGCTTGCGATGATTGTGGTTGTGACAACTCCAGGCTCACTCGGCGTATTTGCCGAAACCGGTGTCGTAACACAACCTATGGAGACGGTGAAACCGATTGAGATCGAGTTGAACGATGATTACTTTAATCCGAAAGTCATCACTATTTCCAATGGAAGAACGACAACGTTGGTATTGAAAAACAAAGGTGCGAAAGAACACACCTTCACAGTGGAAAAGCTCGGAATTGATGCGGAAGTCCAGCCGGGAAAAGAAAAAACCATTACCGTGAAACCGACAAACCCTGGTACATATGAACTGATATGTCGGTACCATTTCAATGAAGGAATGGTGGGAAAAGTAATAGTCAAATAACAAGCAGGGCCAATTGGGCCTTGCTTTTTTAACAGGCAACAGTAATAACGTGCCTTTATTAATGTTATTAAACAATTGGGTGCAAGAGTTGAAAAGTGGGATAGCTGCAGCGATTCATTTTGTTATTGAGGCAACGCAAGAAGGTTAGTTTCCAAAAAGTCTTTGCTAATGATACTTGTAGGCAATTATTAAAAAGATTTCCTTTGCTATGTTTAGCAAATACTAAATACATCTTGTTTTCTGATGGAGTGATTTGAGTGTCTCGTAAAAAAGGTAGTTCGATACATTTCTTCTTGTTATTTGTTATTATGCTTGTTGTTATTTGGTCCCTGATTAAGCCTGAGGAAGGTTATATGGTTTTGTTGATGGAAGTTTTACCTTCAGTATTAGTTTTACTATTCTTGATATCAAGATACAACCAATTTCGCCTTACCACAGTTTCCTATGCTATTATTACTCTTCTTACTATTTTAACGTTTATCGGAGGGCACTATTCCTATTCCAAAGTTCCCCTCTTTACATGGATCAAAGATTACTTTGATTTACAAAGAAACAACTATGATCGGTTTGGTCATTTTCTTAAGGGGCTTATGGTCATAATTATAATAGAGATATTATTAAGGAAAACAGCTTTATATAAAAGTAAAACGACGAATTTTATTGCTCTATGTATAACACTATCAATCGGGGCTTTCTACGAAATCATTGAATGGGCAAGCACAAAAATAGGGAAAGAAGGGAAAGCTACAAAAGATTTTTTAGGAATGCAAGGAGACATATGGGACGCCCAGTGGGATATGACATGTTTATTAGTGGGTTCAATTCTTTCACTTTTTTTTACAAAGATCCTTTATAAAGAATTGGAAAAATAACAAATAGTTAAGTTGCTTTTTCCTATCAACTATAACAATTTATCTCACTAAGAATGCATAGTTACAGCCAAAGATTCTTCCGTACGAGCTCAATGTTTCGGGTTATTACCTCGTAATTTATAAGGAAGTATCTAAATAATAGAATAGAAAAAAGGTTTCCATTATACTTATGATTAGGATGCAAATAATTCTGCAAGAAAGAAAGGACTATATATGCAATTTTATGTAATTGCAATCCTAGTTATAGTGATGGACCAGGTTTCTAAATATCTAATTCGTGCCTACATTGACATCGATGAAAAATTTACAATGTGGGGAATACAACTCACACATATAGAAAATAGCGGGATGGCTGGAGGTTTATTTCAAGGCTATGCTCGACTCTTCGGAGTTGTTGCAGTGTTGTTCGTGATAGGTGTCTTATATTTACGTAGAACCGGAGAAATGAAGGGCTCTCTCATCAATAGTAGTCTTGGGTTTCTAGTCGGAGGTGCGATTGGAAATGGCATTGATAGACTTTTGTTGGGACAGGTGACAGATTTTATCATTCGCTCTGGTGGAGTTCTTAACCTGGCCGACCATGCTATCGAGATAGGGGGCTTACTGCTTATTATTTACGTTGTCATGACCTGGCTGAAAAATAAGCATTAGATTTTCTAGAGCCAACGAAAACGAAGGAATTAGGACAATGCAGCCTCCATTTGTCCGCATCCCTCCCCCTTACATCTTCTCTTATTTATTCGAAATCATTTGGTAGAACCTCCATGGAAAACTCCCACGTTTTTCCGTTATCGTTTGAAATAAATTTCCCCTTTACTTTCCCACCTTCGTAGTCCCCATTAGGACCCTGATTGATAAAAATGGCCAAGTGATCTTCTTCTTTATAAGGGACTTCAGCCATCACAAAGATTTCATGATACTTCTCCGGAATTGAAACAGTTGCTTCACTCCAGGAGTTCCCCCCATCTTTTGTGACATATAGGTCAGGTTCTACAGGATTAAGGATTCCAAATGATAAGAAGCCTGTGTTTTCATCAACAAAGCCTCCATCATAAATTAATCGAGTAACTCCAGTATGGGTCGTCTCGTTCCATTGCTTACCGCCATCATTCGTGATATAAACGGTTGTCCATTCTTGTGACATCGTTCGATCCCCTGAAATGATGACATAGCCAAACGTATCATTTAAAAATTCTACCTTCCGAAAACGGATTGGCGGATATTGAGCTGTAACGACACTATCTTCCCACGTGTCTCCTTGGTTTAGAGAATATTTCAATTTAATGCTGTCACCTTCAGTATATAAAAAGGAAGCACGTTTTTGAGTTAGTATATAGCTATTCTCTATAAGTTCTTGTTCGTCCCCATTGTATTCTCCTGAAAATAGCTTTGCTTTTTCAACAGGCACTAGAATCCAATCACTTCCTTTATTGAAGGTAATTTGTAATTGGTCGTTTTGTAACGAGTAACCAATTGAATCATCTTCAAAAATTGGCTGCAATGGACTAAGTTGTGATGGTTCTGATTCTTTTGCTTCCTGCTTTTCAATTGGTTGATTCTGTCTAGGCGAAGTTAATTCTGGGTGCTTTTCAAAAAAATATGTTGCCACCGTTACTCCAACGATTATCATAATAATTGTACCAATAATATAATTTTTCACACTGAAATACTCCTTTTATCATGCTTATCCTTTTACCATTCTACTAGAGTTAGCAAAATATGCCATAAAAAAGCCAGGACCCATTTTTATTAGGATGTTTCCTGGCTCTAATATATAGGTTTACATAATATTATTACACGAAGAAAGGTCTATAATTTTGCTTGTACCGACTGTAACTTCCGCTCCATTGTATTTTCCTTATCGCGTCGATCATCAATGCGAATGTTCGTGCAAACCCTCTGAAGTCCTTTTTGAAACGGAACTTCATGAAGTTCGTGAACAATCCCCAGCAATAGTTTTAAATCACCTTCAATTAGCGTACTCATTGGAGTTAACTGATACTTGACCTTACCTTCATACTGTTGAAGTACTTTATGTATTTCAGCTACATACTCACTAACACTAGGTGTACCTGTCCCAACCGGAATCACTGTAATATCAACAATCGCCATTTTACTACCTCCTGATTTCTTCATTATTTCTTCATTCTGCTTTAGGATAGCATGAAAATAAGCAGATCAAAAATCTAAAGAACCATCCCACCAGTCTTGGTTCCATCGTAAATAAAAAGTGTAACCAAATTGAATATATAAAAGTACATTAATTTGATAGTCATTTTTATTATGATAAAAGGGAAAAGAAAGGTGAGTGAACATGTTGAAAAATAGACTAAACTTTATCGGCTCTCTTTTTCGTCAAAAAAAAGAATCAAGTCTTCAAACAAAAATTCTAAAAGCGACCAATGGAATAAAGACAATCCCCCTAACGGTTCAAGTTGCAGATACTCCCAAAAAAAGAGACAAGGGCTTAATGTTTGTTGAAGAGTTACCCGAAAACGAGGGGATGCTATTTGTGTTTTCAGGTGAAACATATGGCGGTTTCTGGATGAAAAACACGTTCATTCCTTTATCGATTGCTTTTCTTGATTCAGATGGTAAAATTCTAAAAACACTAGATATGATGCCTTGTAAAGAAGATTTCTGCCCTACTTATGATCCGGAACTTACTTATCATTATGCTCTTGAAGTGAATCTTGGATGGTTTGAAAAGAATAAAATTAAAGAAGGTGATTTTATAAAGTTTTGATTACTATCTGTTTCACCTACCAATTTAGAATTGCTGAACCCAGTTAATCATTCTTTCTACTTTTTTCATACACTCTCCGTGCCATTTCCTCCAATATATAAATAACGGGAATTTGCGTGGTAATATTTGAAGTGTCCAAAAATTCCTCCGTCACATAATAGGAAACATTTTTATCAGACATCCTGGCTATCATAGACTGCGCGTTGTTCGTAATGCTTAAAATCTTACTGCCTTTTTCTTTTAATTTGTGTATGTGAGAAATGGTAAAATCATTTTCTCCAGAAACGGAAAGAGCCACCGTAATGCTATTATGTAAGTCAGCGTGTATAGGCATATACCAGTCTTTTAAATAAGTTGAGAACTTACCTAAACTCGAAAGGTATCTAGAACCGTATTCTGCAAGGATTCCAGAACTGCTAATTCCAATGAAAAATACATGTTCTGCTTTGGAAATGGCTTCTGCTGCCTCCTCTAACTTCAAAATGAAATTTTCATTTTGCGTGCGCTCAAAAAACTCCGCCAACACATGCTGTCCACATTTAATGGTTGGGGCACTTTTTTCATCAAATAATAGCTTCAGTTTTACTTTAAACTCCGAAAAACCTTCACAATTTAATTTCCTGCAAAAACGCATGATCGTGGAAGTGGAAACATGCGCTTCAACCGCAAGATCCCGTATACGCATATAAACGACTTTTTCTATATTTTGCATGATGTATTTATAAAGCAGTAACTCAAGTTCATTAAATGTGGCAATGACCTCATTTGTAAACATAATCGTCTCTCCCTTTATGTAAACGTTGTATCTTTTGTTAGTTAGTATACTCCAAAAAAGAAACACAGTGTTACTTTTGTGAAACAAATTCCTTTCGGTGAAAAACAAATCTAACGCTTTCAAATCTATATCAAATACCCTCTTTCTCCTCTAGAATAGGTTTTGTAAATTCGTATTTAATAGGAGGATGACACATGAGTAAAGGAATTAAGATTGTAACGATTGGCGGAGGTTCAAGTTATACGCCAGAATTAGTAGAAGGCTTTATTAAAAGATACGACGAATTGCCTGTAAGGGAATTATGGTTGGTAGATATAGAAGCAGGAAGAGAAAAATTGGAGATTGTTGGCAGTCTTGCAAAAAGGATGATTGAAAAAGCAGGTCTTCCGATTACAGTTCATTTAACACTTGATCGAAAAGCAGCATTAAAAGGTGCTGATTTTGTTACGACACAATTTCGCGTAGGATTATTGGACGCTCGTGCTAAAGATGAAAGAATTCCTTTAAGCCATGGAGTTTTAGGCCAAGAAACAAATGGACCAGGCGGACTTTTTAAGGGATTGCGTACCATTCCAGTCATTTTAGACATCGTAAAAGATATCAAAGAACTATGTCCAGATGCCTGGCTAATCAACTTTACAAACCCTGCCGGCATGGTGACCGAAGCGGTTCTTCGCTATACGGACCATAAGAAAATCGTTGGTTTATGTAATGTTCCAATCGGAATTGAGATGGGAGTGGCAAAGCTATTGGACGTGGACCATTCTCGTATTCGGATTGATTTTGCTGGGTTAAATCATATGGTATATGGATTAGATGTGTATCTAGACGGCGTAAGTGTGAAAGATCGAGTAATCGAACTGTTAACAAGTCCAGAGAACAGCAGCTTTGTTAAAAACGTAGAAGGTCAAGGCTGGGAGCCAGAATTTATTCGCGCGTTAAATGCCTTAACATGTCCATATCACCTTTACTATTATAAGAGTGATGAAATGCTAGAAAAAGAGCTGAAAAACTTTAAAGCGGGCACAACAAGAGCAGAAGTCGTGAAAAAATTAGAAGAAGAATTATTTGAGCTATACAAGGATCCTAATTTAGCCATCAAGCCACCTCAATTAGAGGAACGTGGCGGGGCGTATTACAGCGATGCAGCCGTTCGTTTAATTTCTTCCATTTATAACGATAAACGGGACATTCAGCCTGTCAACACGATTAATAATGGTGCAATTGCTAGTATTCCTTACGAGTCAGCAGTGGAAGTAAGTTGTGTCATCACAAAAGAAGGCCCAAAACCAATCATCAATGGAGATTTACCAGTTGCGGTTAGAGGCCTGGTACAACAAATTAAATCATTTGAACGAGTAGCAGCTGAAGCCGCAGTTACAGGAAACTACGATACTGCTTTACTAGCGATGACCATCAATCCGCTCGTTCCTTCTGATAAAGTGGGTAAAGTGATTTTGGATGAAATGTTAGAAGCACATAAAGAGCATTTACCACAATTTTTCCAAAAAGTAGAAGTATAAAATTAACAAGTTCATTAGAAGAAGTTGTAGCTCAGTCACAATAGGACCGAGCTATTGTTGTAAAAAATTATACACGGAAAAATTCCGGCTAAATTTGGAAATACCAATATTTCCTTAAAAATAACCGGAGTTTTCCGTTTATCTTATCTAAATCTTTGGATTTTGTCTTTATTAGAGCAGTTAACCGGAATTTCTCCGCTTATATCCGCTTCTTAAGCTTCCCCTATTTACATTAGCAGGAAATTCTCCGCCTATGACTGCTCATACCTACACAAAATCGATACGGGAAAAGACGGATTATACAGAGGTGAAACTTCCGACTTCCATCCCTTTTAGCATTAAATGCTCAGCAATGAATGCTATGAATTCACCGTTAGTTGGTTTCCCTTTTAATGGAATTACTGTGTTTCCAAATATAAAATCTAACTGCTCAATACCTCCTCGATTCCATCCAACTTCAATTGCATGTCTTATAGCTCTTTCAACACGGCTTGGAGTGGTATGATATTTGGATGCAATAGCCGGATATATTACTTTTGAAAAACTAATTTCACAGCCATTATTTATCATTTGAATAGCTTCTCTTAGAAAAAAATATCCCTTTAGATTTGCTGGAATACCTATAGATCGTAAAATATCGCTAATTTTTAATTCTAACTTATCATCATTATTCGTGTTATGTATTTTCTTTTCTAAAGTTGTTTTCTGTAAAACACTATCTAAACAAATAGACATGATCATGTTTGGTAAATTGCTTAGTTCAATAGGTTTCATCAAAAAGTAGGATGCCCCTAACTCCTTTGCTTGTGTTATGATCTCGTCGGTTCCAATAGAGGTAAGCATTATTACCTTTGTAGTTATGCCTTCTTCATATATATTTTTTAGTAAAGACAAACCATCGGAAAATGGCATAATCAAATCTAATATGATAAGGTCTGGTTTCTTCTTCTCTATTAACTCCATCCCCTCCATTCCATTATGCGCAACTCCAATTACCTTCATTTCGTTGATAGTCGAGAGAAAATCTTTAAGTAATTCTGTGAATTGTACATTATCATCAATTATTCCGATTTTTATCATATTACTCCTCCTCCTGTTTTCAATTAAATTGCTTTTGGTTGTATCGATAATAAAAATAGCCAAAATAGAATAACCCTATTGCTAGAGTGTATCTATTTTGGCTATGTATGAGCACAATAAAATATTGTCTATATCATCTTCCAAAAGGGAATATTTAATTATTATGTTTACTTTTACCAAGTAAAATATTACCTTACCTTTTCAAAAAAATCAATAGGAACAGATATTTGCTGTATCAATCAATAAGAATGTTGTTTAGCAAATACCTTACACACTCGGTTCTTTACTTATTAGGGATTTCACAGCCATCATCATAGCAATTTAGACCGTCTTGACTGTTCAAAACCGTGATTTCATCTTCTGCAATCACTTTTCTCAAAGCCTGAACAAATGTCTCAGTAGACTGTGCACCGGTAAGTGCATATTTTTTATTAATTAGAAAGAATGGGACACCTGTAACACCATATTGTTTGGCTGTTTGTTCATCAGCACGAACAACGTCTGACATTTCATCACTTGCGAGCATTTTCGCCACTTCTTCCCGGTGTAACCCTACCTCCACTGCTAGCTCGGTTAAGGTTTCATGGTCTCCAATATGTTTGGATTCGGTAAAATAGGCACGGAGAATCCGCTCGGTCATCTCTTTCATTCGTCCCTGAGTTTTCGCATATAACGTTAATCGGTGCGCATCAAAGGTGTTCGTTTGGATGAGAGTATCCATCTGATAATCCAATCCAACTTCCTTCGCCATTTGTACCACTCTTTCGACATTTGCCTTTGCCTGAGCGATACTCATACCATATTTCTTGGCTAGCGTTTCGTACATAGATTCTTTTATATCTCGTCCCATTGTCGGATCCAATTCATAGCTTCGATACGTCACTTCAATGGGATGGTTAAGCTGTTTAAGAGCGTCCTCCAGACGCCTTTTGCCAATATAGCAAAATGGTCAAGCAAAGTCAGTCCACATTTCAATATGCATACTTGTCCCTCCAATTTTTTATTCTTGTATAGTATAGGAGCTGAGCGTGCATTTTACACGTAATTTGCTTCAGTGTCTGGAGCTTTGAATTTTCTCCTTGGACAGAAAAAGCTGCCGAATTGGCAGCTTATCCAACATAAATGTAACCAGAACTAATTTCGTATTCTAAAGATCCCCACTTTTTTTAAACCGATGTAGCTAGGACATTGTTCAAAAACAACCCAATTTCTTTTGCCGTATTCTTCATACTTTCTCCAAAAGGCGGGTAGCTAAAATACCCGTGAATATGACCTTCCATACAAATATATTGGACAGGCACACCCGCTTCTTGAAGTCGGTCAGCATATGCCTTCCCTTGGTCACGAATTGGATCAAGTTCAGCTGTAATGACGAGCGCCTGCGGTAAATTGCTAAAGTCTTCAGCCATTATCGATGAAGCATATTTATGATCACGTTCTGATGGATGATTGAGGTAATGATCCACAAACCAGTTAATCAATTCCACGTCCAGCCCATAGCCTTCACCATACTCCTGTACAGATTGATAGCCCAGATTTAAATCTGATCCAGGGTATAACAAGACTTGTGCTGCAATCGACGGTCCTTGACGCTCTTTAATCAATTGTGTCATTACAGCCGATAGATTTCCTCCAGCACTATCTCCACCCACGATGATTTTTGACGCATCTCCATTCAACTGCTCAGCATTCGCATGGACCCATTCTAGTGCTTTATAGCAATCTTCCACTGGAATCGGAAACTTGTATTCTGGTGATTTACGATATTCTGCGGAGACGACGACACAATTACCAGCATTGGCAATGGAACGACAACCATGATCAACGAATTCCAAATTTCCGATCACATAGCCTCCACCATGATAGTAAACAAAAAGTGGAAATGGTCCCGTACCTTCTGGAGTATATATTCTCACGTTTATTTCTCCATTATCGACAGGTATTGTTTTTTCTTCAATCTTTGAAACCGTTTCCGGTTCTGAGCGAAGTTCAAGCATTGCATCAATTGCCGCACGCGCTTCCACTGGAGACAACGATGTGATTGGCGGTCCAGCACTTAACATATCAAGAAATTGTTTCGTTATGGAATAAATCGTCATTTTAGATCACTCCTAAAATTTTCTATTAATTTAATATATTGAATTGCAATTTAAAAGAGCGCTATTCAACAATGATAATAGCTGGAGGCTTAGGTAGAAATGCCATTAGATTTTTTAAATCTGCTGTTAATTCTTGGCCTTTTTGCGAAGCCAAGTTTTGATTTAGTTCTTCTGCACTTTCAAATTCAAGTTGAACCACTAAGTAGGGATTAAGCTCACTGTTTTGAACTCCCAATACTCGATTTGCTTGGACACTTTTTAAACCAGGTAACTCCTCCGCTAAAGGGATGTGGGTTCCAAAATAGTGACCATCAAACCCTTCTTTGTTTGTTGGTTGGTCATAGACTACTAATAATTTTGCCATTTGATAATCCTCCGTTTCAATTAATCTAGGAAATCAGCATTGTGCATGAATGTTCTATTAATAAACCGTAATGTACATTTTCCAATGGATCATGCCTCTAGTTATTTTTCTACAGCCACGTTTTGCTTTGGAGTAAAAGTAAACCCTTTGTAATCTCTAGCATTATTAAATTGTTCTTGAAACATTAAGTAATCTCCAGTGTAGCCTAAAAATCCACGCGGCTTCCCTTCAATATTGGCTCCTGTATACCAGCTGTCAACCTTAGCATAAATCGACTGTTCTCCAACTTCATTTGCATGGTTTGTCCAGGTTTCCTCTGCCTCACTAGTTGCCTCAATTTCTTCAACACCATGCTCTTCAACATATTTAATGCAATCAAAAATCCATTCCACTATTACCTCATTCACTGTAATAGCATTCGTTGTTAACGGGAAATGGGGACCCGTAATGGTAAACATATTTGGAAATCCAACGTTACAAACACCAAGGAATGTCTTAAGGTTTTTTCCGCCATCCCATTTATCTTTTAAGAAAATTCCATTTCTACCACGGATATTTGCTTTCATTAATGGTCCTGTCATCGCATCGAAACCGCTCGCAAATACAATGATGTCAAACTCATACTCACCTTCTGATGTTACCAATCCCTTATTTGTGCACGCTACAATTGGTGTTTTTTTCAAATTGACGAGAGAAACGTTTTCTTGATTATACTTTTCATAATAATTGGTACCTACAACTGGCCGTTTCCCGCCGATTAGATACGTCGGAAGTAAATTCTCTGCGGTGTCAGGATCTTTTACAATTTCTTTAATCTTAGTACGTACGAATTCTGCTAATGTTGCATTAGCTTCATCATTTACTGTAATATCCAAGTACGAAAATAATAATTGAAAACCATTTTGTTCTTGCCAGAGTTCCTCGTAAAACCTTTGACGGTCTTCTGGTGAATCTTCGAGTGCTGAATAAGGCCTTCTTAAGTCAAAGCTAGGCGCCCCGATAAAATGTTCTCGTATTTTTTGTCTCAATTCAGGGAAATTATTCTTCATTTCCTCCACTTGTTCTGGGCTTAGTAAAGGGTTTTTCACGGGGCTGACAAATTGTGGTGTACGCTGAAAAACTGTAAGGTGATCCGCTTCTTTCGAAATAGATGTAATTGCCTGGACGCCGCTCGAACCAGTCCCAATAACCGCTACTCGTTTCCCCTTAAATTCTACTTTTTCATGTGGCCAACGACTCGTATGGTAGGTTTCGCCTTGGAAATGTTCTAGACCTTTAATGGTAGGTGCATGAGGGATTGACACATTTCCTAAAGCTGGGATGAAATATTTTGCTTGAACAATGTCTCCATCGCCCGTACAGACCTTCCATTTTTTATTCTTCTCATCATACTCCGCAAATGTAAGTCGAGTGTTGAACTGGATATCTCTGCGAAGGTCCAACTTATTTGCTACGAAATTACAGTAGTCAAGAATCTCCGATTGCTCAGGATAAACGGAAGACCATGTCCATTCTCTATGAATTTCTTCTGAAAACGTATAACAATAACTTTCTGTTGGAATATCACACCGTGCACCTGGATAGCGATTCCAATACCAAGTACCTCCAACATTACTGCCTGCTTCATATAGGCGAACAGAGAAACCCTCCTCACGTAATAAATGAAGCATATACATTCCCGAAAAACCTGCCCCTACGATAACGGCGTCAAATTCTTTTGATATAGTCATAGTTTTCTCCTCTCGTCTCTCATTCTTACTCAGGTTGGAATTTAATTATTCTAAAAATTCGAATAATTATGTATATAACTATTTTACAATGAGTACCAAAATCATAATACTCCTAGCATGAGGGGAATTTCCCTTCATTTGAGGGGGTCCTACTAAAAAACACGCAAACTCCATATCTTTTATACTTGAATTTACGAGAAACAAGTAAAGGATGGGGTTGCGTGCTAGATAATTTTTTCTATACCCTAAAAGAACTTGAATAGCTATTAAATAATCCCTTGCTTCATTAATATAGCAACTGCATGGGTTCGGTCTTTTACCCCTAATTTTTTGAGAGACAATTTAATATAATCCCTGATCGTGAATTCACTAAGATGCATGGACTGGGCGATAACTTTCGTCGTTTCTCCTATTGATAACTTTTGCATGATTTCAATCTCTCTCTTGTTTAACAAGCAATAATTATCATTGATAAGGTATGGTTCCTCAAACAGCTCCCCTAACATTTCTCCGAAAAGCGTAAATAAAGGAAGTAATTCTTCTATTTTCTTATTGCTTTCCGAAAACTGTGTACTACATGCCATTCCTACGACAACACTTCTAAAAGATATAGGTACAAATAAGATCGAAGAGGTCTTAGAAGTAAAAGTGTATCTAGGATTATACTTTACGAAGTCCTCCCCTTTAAGAAAGATTGCTCTGCGTGTCCTTACTGCATTGTAAACGGAAGGCAGGGTTCGAACATCATCTCTCATATCCCTAATATGTTTAAGTCCCTCTTCTGGGGTGATGGCCATTATTCCTTCTGTTAAATATCCAAATGGAGAGTATCTGAATAATCCTATATCCAATAGCGGAAATAATTCAAGAAAGCTCTTAAGTACTTGGATAATCTGATCTTCATGTGATTCAATTGTCTTTATATTTTTAATATATTTTTCTAAATCACATGTATCGTTCAATATTGAGTTATTATTAATAACCACCATCTAACCCCTTTCTAAATCACTAAAAGCCTTTTCAAACTTAATACAATTAATAAAAATGAGGAAGAAGGTTATTGATAGTAAGAAATCCTAGTTAAGTAGAGCTTAGACATAATACTTTAACTAGTTTGGAGGTTTGTTGGTAACTCGCTGCTAACGTAATATTGATAAAATCCTTTGCCGCTTTTTCTTCCTAATTCACCTTTAGATACCATCTCTCTTAGTAATTCAGGCACCCGGTATTTAGAATCATTTGTCTTTACAAAAAGAGCTTCCTGTATATTCAACATAGTATCAAGGCCAATCATATCAGCGAGCCATAAAGGACCGATTGGATGATGCGCCCCTAACTTCATCGCTTTATCAATATCCGCCGGAGAGGCTGTTCCTTCCTCTACTAATGTAATCGCTTCACAAATAAGCGGCACTAGCAGTCGATTGACAACAAACAGTGGGGTATCCTTAACATGAATGCTTTGTTTGTTCATTTGCTTAACAAGGTCTACCGCAATTTGAACAGTTTCGACAGATGTCTCATCAGTTGCTGTTATCTCAACAAGCTCCATAAGTGGCACAGGGTTAAAGAAATGCATGCCACATACCCGATCCTTTCGGCTTGTGACGGCCGCAATATCGGATATACATAGGCTAGACGTATTCGACGCTAAAATCGTCTTTGGCTCACATAATTCATCCAGTTCTTTAAAAACCTTTTTCTTAACCTCGATGTTTTCCGTAATGGCTTCAATCACCAAGTTTGCATCATGTATCTTTTGTTTGTCGGTGGTAAATTCTAGGCGTCCTTTTACCTCGACCGGATCAAGGTTTGCATCCTTCTGCGCAAGTTTGGTTAAGCTTTTTGTAATTGACTCTTCGGCTTTTCTCAAAACATCGAAAGATATATCTACTAATGTAACGGTGTGTCCACTCGTCGCAAACACCTGTGCAATTCCATTTCCCATAACTCCAGATCCTAATACAGCAATTTTCATATTACCTTTTCCCCTTTATTAAAAAATTCAGGTACGTCACTACTGTTTAATGGAAAATGAGCGGGACGTTTTTCTAGAAACGATTGTACACCTTCCATTGCATCAGCGTTGTTTCCTGCCCAAAATAAAAACTTTGACTCTGCTAGATGAGAGGCTTCTGGAGAATTCTCACTCAACATGCTCCAAAGTAGCTGTCGGACAAATGTGTTGGATGTTGCAGCTGTTTCACTTGCAATTTGTTGAGCCAGTTCATATGCTTTTTCCAGTACATCTTCTACTTCATACTGGACTAAGCCCGAGGCTAGTGCCTCAGACGTTGGTATGTAGCGAGCTGTATACATCCATTCCAATGCCTTTCCGATTCCAACGAGACGAGGTAGAAACCAGCCTGAGCACGCTTCAGGACCGATTCCTCGTTTGGCAAAAACAAAGCCAATTTTTGCGTCTTTTTTAACAATCCGAATATCCATTGCCAGTGTCATTGTTAGACCAATACCAACCGCAGCGCCGTTGATCGCCGCGATGATTGGCTTTTTCAAGTCATGTACGACAAGGCTAACCTGACCGCCGCTGTCACGAAAATCTTCCATTGATTCTGATGCTGAGAACGTCTTTCCTCCATCACCTAAGTCCATTCCAGCACAAAATGCTTTTCCTTCACCAGTTACAATAATGACACGAATATCATCATCCTCATCTGCTTTTTTGTAGGCGTCGATTAGCTCTTGTGCCATAACATGTGTGTAAGCATTCATTTTCTCTGGGCGGTTTAAAAAAATCGTTAAAATCCCTTCATTTTGTTCTGTTCTAATCGTTTCGTACAAAGCGCCCCACTCCCTCTTCGTATTCATGTACTAGCTGCTCGATGATCTCCCTGGTAGTCTGCAGCTTGTTAATCGTTGCTACACCATGCCCTGCCGACCAAATGTCTCTCCATGCCTTTACGTTCACCAGATGAGAAAAATCAACGTCTTGACGATGAACTAATGTATGGGGTTCGATTCCTTGCTGAAGAAGACTTGGAATAAGTAAATTGGCATAGACCCCGCTGAACGAATTCGTATAGAGAATGTCTTGTGGCGATGCGTCAATTACCATTTGTTTATAGTCATTATGGGCCGCGCTCTCCTTAGCGATAATAAAGCGCGTACCCATATATGCGTAATCCGCTCCCATCATTTTCACAGCGGCAATATCCTGCCCAGTAGATAAACTCCCAGATAGGATAATCGTACCCTTATAAAACTGTTTAACAGCATTAATGAACCCAAATGGATTTAATGTACCACCATGTCCACCGGCACCAGCACATACAAGAATAAGACCATCTACGCCTGATTGCGCAGCTTTTTTAGCATGTTCGACCGTAGCAACATCAGAGTACACTAGGCCGCCATATCGATGGACCACTTCGAGTACTTCACCAGGATTGCCAAGTGATGTAATAACGATTGGGGGCTGGTATCTATTAATTAACTCGAGATCCTCAGCGTAACGCGTGTTTGATCTTTTGTGACAAATAAAATTCACCGCCCATGGTTTATCTGGAAGTCCTTTTTTAATGGTTGTTAGCCATTCTGCACATACTTCAACAGGACGGGCGTTAAGCAGAGGAAACGAACCAATGACACCTGCTTTACCGGCTTCAATGACCATTTCCGGGGTGGACACAAGAAACATAGGAGCAATGATTAATGGCAAACTAGACATATTCCATCACCTTTGCCATACTATGCCCCTCATTTCGGCCGAACCACATTACCGGTTCATTGAAAATGCTAGAATCTTGAACTAAATAGACATCAGTCATGTTCTTTACCTCCTTTTAATGAAAATGCTCCTCTCAGTTTTACTTGCTGTTGAGCATCCGTGACTTCAATGGTCCCGTGCAGGTCATCCGATTCTGTTTTTTCGATCTTTGTTTCAGTGATTATTAGCTCTTCCCCAGGGTAAGTAGGCGACTGAAAACGAACCTGAAATTTTGCTAGTTTTCCCTTTGGATACCATACTTCCAGTGCTTTTGAAACCAAGCCCATGATATACATACCATGAGCAATTGGCTGTGGATGGCCGCTTTTTCTGGCAGCATCGGGGATGGTGTGGACAGGGTTGAAGTCACCTGAAGCTCCTGCATACTGGATTAAGTCAATGGGTTGTATATGCTTAACTTTATATTGTTTATGGGACAATTTTCCCCCTCCATTCACGGGCACAGGTGCAATTTAAGGCATTTTAATCAAAGTGATCATACATACAACTGTTAGTTCATTAAATTGATTACGGTACATCGTCTTCAAATAATAAAAGGTCATATTTCGCTTTTCCTCGATTCTTTCTACAGTAAGCGTGGCGGAAATAGTGTCACCTGCACAAATTTCCTCATAGTATTCATATGATTGTTCACCATGGAGGACCTTTTCCGGATGAAGCTGTAACCGATCAAAAAATTGATAAAGATCGCAATCATTTGTGTACTCAATGACGGTTGGAAAAGTTGGAGGGGCCAAGACATCACGATAACTCTGTCGCTGTGCTTCCTCTTGGCTATAATAAATCGAATTTTTGAGACCCAGTACCTTAGCAAACGTTTTGATTTTTCCCCGTTCTATCTCGAAAGGCTTGTAGTGGTGCGTCATCTCCTCTTTCATCTCATCCCTCTTTTTTACAAGATTTTGTTTGTCCGTGTTAAATTCGCCAAGTTAAATAAATTGGCAATCGGAGATTGAAGCTTCCGAAACCGATCGTCGTCTGCTGCACCTTTTTTCCAGCGATAATAAAGCTGTTGTAATATGACAGCAAGCTTGTAAAAGCCGAATGCCACGTAATAGTCAATGTGTGAGATGTCACGACCGCTTACCTTGGCATACTGTTCAGCCATTTCCCTTCTTGAAAAAAAGCCTTTCTGATTGGTCACTAGCGAAATTCCCATGTCTGGATCACCCGCTTCTCCCCAGTATGCAAGAACTGCCCCAATATCTGTCATCGGATCGCCAATGGTTGCCATTTCCCAGTCAAGTACCCCTTTTACTACGCCAGGGTCATGTGGGTCTAGGACGAGGTTGTTAAGTTTAAAGTCATTATGAACAATCGTCGTTTCGACCGTTGCCGGCATTTGTTTTATCAGCCATGCCTCCAGTTCCGTAACTCCAGCAATTTCATGCGTTTTGGACACGCTGTAGCGTTTAATCCAGCTATGAACCTGCCTTTCCAAAAATCCTTCTGGTTTCCCAATATCCATTAAGTTTGCTTTCTTGTAATCTACTTTTTGAAGCTCAATTAAGCTAGTAATGATACTTTTTGATATGCCAGGGCCAACCAGCTCTGAAGGTCCATACGTGTCTGGAAGAACATCATTAACGACCACCCCTTGCTTTTTTTCCATGAGGTAAAAATGCCGCCCCATAATGGCAGGGTCGTCGCTGTATAAATAGGGTTTGGGGGCAAGGGGATAGACTCCATGAAGTTTGGATAGAATGGTATATTCTCGTTTAATATCATGAGCTTTCGCCGGAATTTCACCAAACGGCGGTCTCCTTAACACCGATTCCCAGTCCCCAAACGACAGTAAATAGGTGTGATTGGAATAGCCTTCAGAAAATTTCTTAACCTTCAAAGCTTCATTCGGGATGCCTGGAACCGATTCTCGGATCAACAGTTCCAATAAACCCCAATTAATATGTTCGTGATCAATATATTGGTTGACAGTCTTCATCATCCTTAATTCACCCCTGTTTACTTGCCGTAATAGGTCGGAACACGTTTTTCCTTAAAAGCCATTGCCCCTTCTAGCATGTCTTCGGTCTGACAAAGATCAGCAAAGCATTGTGTTTCAAATGCTTGACCTTCCTCAAACGTAAGATCTAAACCTTGAGTAATCGCTTGTTTTGCTTTTTTGATCGCTAACGGACCTTTGCTTGCGATTTGTTCAGCAAGTGCTAGAGCTTCGTTGACAGATTCACCGTTCGGAACCACCGCTTCAATCACTCCCCATTCATACGCTTCATCGGCAGAAAGGGCTGCACCTGTAAAAATCATTTTCTTTGCCCGGCCAGGACCAATTAATTGTGTTAACCGCTGTGTCCCGCTGTAGCCTGGCAAAATCGCCAATCCGGTTTCGGGTAAACCTATTTTTGCTTTTTGCTCAGCAATTCTAATATCACAAGCCAGTGCCAGTTCTAGTCCTCCGCCTAATGCAATACCATTTATCGCACAAACTACCGGAAACGGTGCATAGGCGAGCTTATCAAAAATCTTTTTCCCTTTCTCTACTAATCTCGCACCCTCAGTGGCATCGAGATGAAGAAATTGATTAATATCTGCACCTGCAACAAATGCCTTTTCACCTGCTCCGGTGACGACTAGTGCTCGGCAGTCCAATTTGGCGAGAATTTCATCAACCATTTCGTCTAAATCACTTAAAAGTGCATCAGTCAGTACATTCAATGGCGGATTTGCAATGGTCAGCAGGTAAACAAATCCTTTTTGTTCGTATGTAACCAACATTCTGACCTCTCCCTTCCTATTTGGGATGTATAAAGTCTCCCATTCCTATACACAGGCACGACATCTACTTTTTCCACATGGTCAATGACCCATTGAGTGCAGCGCTCATAACCAGTTCTTCTTAACAGCCCTGCCGTCTCACTTTCCAGCAGGTTAACAAACTGTTTTGACTTGGCATAAACGAAGGAATCTCTTGCAAGCCTTGCTGCATCGGAAAGCTCAAAGACATTATTCCTTGTGAGGTGATCAATGATTTGTCCAGACCCGATAAAATCTTCCATGGAGAGACGTCCAGCATTTCCGGAACAGATAAGGACAATCGACGACCCATCGTCCTGCTGCCTAATATGTTCGGCGACAGTGTGGCCA
Organism: Neobacillus niacini; assembly: GCF_030817595.1. GTDB lineage: Bacteria > Bacillota > Bacilli > Bacillales > Cytobacillaceae > Neobacillus > Neobacillus niacini_G. The sequence continues at coordinate 462,598 of NZ_JAUSZN010000001.1, read as the reverse complement.
TTGATAAGCGAAGACGCATATAGCGCCTTCGCCTGCTTAGCTTTTTCAATCGCAATCGTTCCATTCGTTGAGCAAATAATAGCTGGTTGTTTTATCTTGGTGGTTTCGATTAACATGGGGTCTGGATAATTGAAATTCTCAATCGATTCTCCCTGCCATTCGCCCATTAACAAATATGGGCTGTTCTGCTTCTTTACGATATCAAGTGCTGATAATGCGTCTTTTACGGCATAGACAGGTTCATAGCCTTTTTCAAGTAAATAGGTAATTGTTGAGGTGGCCAGTAAGACATCGATGACCACCGCTGTACAATTACGAATCATTTCCGAATCGACTAATTCTTTTTGCGTGATCACATGGATTTTTCTCATTTTATTAACTATTTCTTTCTATTTTAAATAGGAAAGAAGGTTCTTTCTCCAGCAGGTTTCTTATCAGAATGAATAGGTTCTCGACAATGATTAAAGCAAAACCTGCGGGAATTAAAAAGAACAAAGGATATATCGGGTATAATGTTCCCGCCGCCGGAAAGGACATTTTTCGTGCCAGCCCGTCCATGGCATAGTCCCAAGTAAATTGCGTCATTAGTACAAGAATAAAGAGTTCTATAATAATCATTCCAAAAATAAACACTTTCTTCGTTCTATTCTGAAAACGATCCATCAAAAGGTCCATTCTTGGAAGAACATTAGATGAATACATATACGCTAGAGCTGGAAAAACGAGGATCGGCATAAAGTAGTTCTGAACAATTTCAAACCCGCCGTTAATCGTGTCGCCGCCAGTGTTCCGCAAAAATACATCTACGGTAATAAACAACATCATCCCAAACAAGCTGATTCCGCTAATCCATACTCCTATGAGCTTAATCCAATTAAAATATTTGTAGGCATTTAAAATCCCGTTCATTCCTCATCATCCTTTCTGTTAAGAATCCATTGAATTTGGCAGGTATGTGGCAAGTTCAGGGAAAAGAATCATTAGTCCACAGACCACAACGAGTGCAGCGAGGGCAAACACCATCCCTATACGGAATATCGGTTCTAATCGTATATTACTGACACCTGCTACCGCATATACACTTAACCCAACCGGAGGAGTGAGTAGACCGATGGTACAGATAACACCGACAAAGACACCGAACCATAATATATCAATCTGCATGGCATTGATAATTGGAAGGAGTACTGGAATAGACATTAAAATGACCGCAGCCCCTTCAATGAACATAAACATGATGAAAAGCACCACAGAAATCACGATAAGCACTAATGCTGGAGTATCCATAATTGGCTCAAGCATCGCAATTAATTTTCTAGGAATTAGGGAAAGCGAGATGAATCGGCCAAAGATTTGCGCCCCAATCATGATAATTAGAACCATACCTGTTAACCGAAGCGTTTCGATAACAGAGTATTTGATAAAATTAAAATTCACCTTTCCTAACACAAGTGCAGCTAATAAAGCCACAAATGATCCTACCGCACCTGCTTCTGTTGGAGTGAAAAGACCACTATAAATCCCTACGAAAATGACTGCCATCACTAAAAAGGAAATGAAAATGACGGTTATTAGCCGTGGTACGGAGACATAATGTGCTTCTTCGACTGTTGCAGCTACTTCGTCTTGAGCAACGTGCTGCTTTTTTTCCATTTTGTAATAAACCAGCATCACAGCGATAAACACTAACATACATAGTATTCCTGGGATCACTGAACCAATAAATAACGAGCCTATAGGAGTTTCAGTAGCTACTCCATAAAGAATTAAAATGATACTTGGCGGAATAACTCCTGAAAGAGAGCCCGCTGCTGCTGCTATTGCCCCTGCAAGCGGTCCACTATAACCGTGTCTGCGCAGCTCTGGAACTGCGACCTGACCAAGTGATGCGGCAGTGGCTGTACCAGAGCCTGATACTGCCCCAAGCAGTCCTCCAATAATCATGGTTAACACACCCAACGCACCATTTTTTCCTCTGGATACCTTATGTACCAAGTAAAAAATGTCTTTTACAATGTCCGCTTTCAAAATGAATTGGGCCATCAACACGTACAATGGAATCGTTGTTAACGTATAACTTGCCACTCGGTTAAATGGCTCGTTTCCTAAGAGTCCAGGTAAAATATCGAAGCCTTCTAATAAAATAATCCCAATGATTCCACAGGCAAATAACACGGAATGAATGTACAAGCCAGACAGCAGAAAAAGGACTAATAATGTAAGTGTGATGGTAATGACGATTACTGCATCCATTTTACTCCCCTACCTTCCAATAATTATGTGTCCCTCATTTCCTAGCTTCAGTTCATAAGGGCAATTAGGAGTATTACCTATAAAAAATAATTTTCTTATCAATAAATGCATGTCAGGGCTAGTCACGAACAATGGTACTGTGACTAGCACCCTTTTTTTCTGTTTTATTTCATTTTCTTAACGCCGTCTGGGACGTCTCCGCCTTGTTCGAGAATAATGTCACGCCATAAAGTGACTAACTTGTTCCCTGGCTGTCCTTGTTTTTCAAGAAGGCTAGCATAATCCTTCCAGGTATCTTCAATCCCCTTGTTAATTAAATCTTGAACTCCTTGATCGAGGGTGGAAAATTCAACAAACTTACCACCATCCGCTTCATTTTTCTTCATCATATCTTCCGAACGCTTAATCCACTCATCTGCTCCTTTTGAGAACAATTCTTCGTTTGCCTGGGTCATAGCCTCCTGGACATTCTTTGGCAGACTATCCCACTTCTCATTACTCATGCCAATAAACGCATTAAAATGTCCGAAGTTTACTCCTGTAATTGTGTATTTGAATAGATCCTGGAAACCATACCCGGACCAGTCAGCTATACTATAGTAACTGCCATCAAATGAGCCTCTGCTGAGTGAATCATACATTTCAACCGCAGGCATCGTAACACTGTTAATGCCAATGATTTCGGAGTATTTTTCATGGATGCGTGAAGGAGTACGAAGAGATGTACCTTTCACATCTTTGGCAGTCTTAAATTCTTTTCCAGTTGTAGAAATCGAATACTCCTGAGTTGTAGCAACTGGGAAAATTTTAAAATCACCAAACTGCAATTCAGAAAATGTTTTTCCATCAGCAAGTTCAACATCACTAGCTAACAATTCTTTCCATGCATTCGAACCGATATGGGCATCTGACTTTGCAAGTGGGAGCATAGTAATCTCAGCCATTGCATATTGATCCGGTTGATAGATGGGAAGTACTAGACCGACATCTATTGTGCCGCTTAAAACAGCATCTCCTTCATCCGGTGTCGAAACAAGTTCGCCTCCAGCGAATGTTTCAAACTCCACTTGCCCATTCGTCAACTCTTCTACACGTTCCATCCACGGAATCATATTAGCTGACCACCACGCATGCTGGGAACTTAGACCTGTAGCTGCCCGTAGTTTAATGACTTCGCCCGTCTCACCTTTTCCGCCTGTCGCTCCACTTTTAGATGTTTCTGACGAGCAGGCTGCCAAAATCATGAAAACGCTTAAAATTAGTGTCAATAAAATCCCTTTTTTCCCTTTTCTCACACGTGTATCCCCCTCGTTAATAAATGGACATGACTATATCTCTTTCAAGGCTAAACGCCTTTTTAATAGCCTTTTACGAACGTAACACCAATATTATTAAGAACCTATAAAACTAGCTTTTCTTTTCTCAAAAAAGGCGGATACACCTTCCTTGTGATCTTCTGTTTGAAGTAATATTGCCTGTATCGTATTCTCCTGCATAAGTGCTGTTTCATGATGAAGAGAAGGGGCTGTATTCACAAGATACTTGACATACTTGTTTGCTACTGAAGGTCCATTTACAATGAACTCAGCAAAAGTTTCCGCCTCCTGTACGACATCCCCTTCTGCTAAGCGGTTAATCATTTGATATGACAACGCTTCTTCGGCGGTAATAGTTTTTCCTGTGGAAATCCATTCCTTAACCAAAGGTGGTGAAATCCTCTCTGATAGAAGCTTAATTAATCCAAGGTCAGGAATTAAGCCAATATTCGCAAAACTTAAAGCAAATTTTGCTTCCCTTTCAGCAACAATGAAATCACAGGCGAGGGCGAGACTAAAGCCTGCACCGGCAGCGTAACCATGGATCGCAGCTATTACATACTTATTGAGCTCTAGAATCTGTCGGGTAAGCCCTGAAACAAATTCAACCCACTCAGCAGCCTCTGCTTGATTTTTCAATTTGTTCATAGAATCAATATCTCCACCGGCACAGAAGGATTTGCCGTTGCCTGATAGAATGATTACTTTCACAGCTTGATTGTTTTCCAATCCAAGAAGTGCTTCCCGTAATTCCGCCACTAAATCCCTTGATAGAGCATTTAGCTTACTTGGCCGGTTCAAGATAATATGTCCTATTCCTTGTTCAACCCTTATTTCAATAAATTCACTCATAAGCGCCCCCCTTTGTCCCAACTACTAATTTTCCCCATGTTTCCCGGCTTCCCAATTGATTTAAGGCTGCTGGAACTTCTTCGAAGGGATAATTGTGATAAATAAGCGGTTTAATTTTTTTTGCTTTGTATAATTCCATCAGCTCGTCATGTGCAACTTTCACCTTTTCTGGAAATAGCTTCCTAAAGTAGCCAAAGTGGACACCAACGAGTGAGTAATTTTTAATTAAGGCATGATTCATCGGTGCTTCAGGAATATTCCCTCCCGCAAATCCAATAATTAGCAGCCTTCCATCAAATGCGATACATTTACGTGACAAATGGAACACATTTCCTCCCACTGGATCAAAGATTACATCTGCCCCATGCCCTGCAGTTTCCTTCTTTACTCGTTGACTAAAGTCTTCTTCTCGGTAATTGATAACAACATCGGCACCTAGCTGCCTGCAAATTTCGAGCTTTTCATCCGTTCCAGCGGTTGCAATGACTTTTGCACCAAGGGCTTTTCCAATTTGGATTGCGGCGGAACCAACTCCTCCTGAACCTGCGTGAACAAGAAGCGTCTCGAAAGGCTGGAGAAGTGCTTTTGTATGTAAAGCATAGTAAGCAGTATGGTAGGTAATATACATCGCAGCAGCTTCCTTGTACGAGAGCTCATCTGGAATCGGAAAAACATCATCTTCCTGTACAATGACTGCTTCTGTATATCCTCCATTAGGCAGAAGTGGAACTGCCAGAACACGCTGACCGACAGTTAGTGACACACCCTCTCCAACTTCTTCAATCACTCCCGCCACTTCCGCACCAGGGGTAAACGGAAGCACAGGTTTCTCCTGATATTTTCCTTGGCATTGCAAAATATCAAAGAAATTAAGTGCGAAAGCCTTAACTCGAACCACTACTTCCCCTCTTGCCGGGAGCGGCCTTTCAATTTCCCTAATTTCAAGAGCCTCTTCCGGTTCTCCTAACGTTGTCACAAACCAAGATATCATTGGTGTAGCACCTCCTATAGCTGCTCTTTAATTTCTAATCTGGCAATATCTCTTAAATGGACTTTGTCTGGTCCATCAACAATTCTAAGCGTCCTTGCATTTGCATAATGTGCAGCAAGTGGGTAATCATCGGAGACACCAGCTCCACCAAAAACCTCGATGGCACGATCAATGACTCGAATTGACACTCGTGGCACAGCGACTTTTATCATGGCAATTTCTTTTCTTGCTGCCTTTACTCCTTCTTGATCGATCTTGTTAGCGGCATGCAGGGTAAGTAATCTTGCCTGCTCGATGTCAATACGGCTTTCGGCAAATTGTTCCCTTATCGTCTCTTTATCAATTAGTTTCGAACTAAAAGCTTCACGACTATTGGAACGCTTGATCATCAAATCAAGAGCACGCTCAGCAGCTCCAATCGCACGCATGCAATGATGAATTCTTCCTGGTCCTAAGCGTCCTTGAGCAATTTCAAAACCTCTACCTTCACCTAATAAAATATTGGATACTGGGACGCGCACATTGTTGTAGTGGACTTCAGCGTGCCCGTTCGGTGCATGGTCATAGCCAAACACCGGCAAATGTCTTTTCACTTCCACTCCAGGCGCATCAAATGGTACAAGAATCATGGACTGCTGTTTGTGCTTCTCTGCATTCGGGTCGGTTTTCCCCATTACAATAGCTACTTTGCAGCGTGGATCTAGTGCCCCTGTTGACCACCACTTTCTTGCGTTTATTACATACTCATCACCGTCGCGCACAATACTGCTTTGAATATTGGTTGCGTCCGAAGATGCCACATCCGGTTCCGTCATCGAGAAAACCGAACGAATTCTTCCTTCTAATAGCGGCTCAAGCCATTGCTTCTTTTGCTCTTCGGTCCCGTACTTAATGAGAACTTCCATATTCCCTGTGTCTGGTGCATTGCAGTTAAAGATTTCCGGTGCCAGCAGGGAACGTCCCATTATTTCGCATAGATGAGCATATTCATAGTTTGAAAGTCCACTGCCGTATTCTTTATCGGGAAGAAATAAATTCCATAGTCCTTGCGCTTTCGCTTTCTCCTTCAATTCTTCAATCATAGGGGGAATTTCCCACCGATTTTCTTGACGGTTCAATTCTTCTTCAAAAACCATTTCGTTCCGATAAATATGTTCCTCCATGAATTCAATAAGTTGTATTCGTAGTTGCTTAGCTTGACTCGACAGTTCTTTTAACATCGTTTTCCCTTCTTTCTTTCAAACTGTTTTTTAGAATTTTTCCAGCAGCATTTCGTGGCAGTTCATCTAGGAATTCGAATAACTCCGGAACCTTAAATTTTGCAAGATAGGTTCGACAATGGGCTTGAATGGCGGGAATGTCTACTTCTTGCAGCTGGTCGCTAACGACGAAAGCTTTCACACGTTCCCCATAAATCGGATCTGGTTCACCGACAACTGCCGCTTCACGAATCCATTCAAGCTTCTTCAAGACATCCTCAACTTCAATGGAAAAAATTTTCTCTCCTCCACGATTGATCATGTCCTTTTTACGATCGAGAATATAATAGTATCCCTCCTCATCCATTGTTCCAATGTCACCGGATTGCCAATAGCCATTAGTAAAGCTCTTAGAATTAGCATCCTCATTTCTCCAATACTCTTGGATGACCATTGGCCCCTTAATGTAAAGTTCGCCAACTTCACCAACATTGCACTCTTTTCCCTCACCATTCATGATCTTGATATCCGCCACTGGAACCGCCAAACCAACGGAAGCGACTTTTTCTGGCGGATGAGCTCTTGGCATTAGCGTTGCTGGAGATGAAGTTTCGGTTGAGCCATAGGCATTATGTAGTTCAGCATTAGGAAAAGCACTTTGGAGTAGTTGGTAGGTTTGTTTGTAAATAGGTGATCCACCATAGGCAACTTTCGTGACAAAATCAAAGGTGTGTTTTTTGAATTCTTCTTCAGAGGACATCATGATGAAAATAGTGGGTACGTTGAAAAGGAAGTTGATTCGATGCTGTAAGGTGAGTTCGATGTATTTCTTATTTTGGTAACGTTCCATGCTGTAGGATGTACCGCCGACATAGACCATGTGCAGGAGTTGACCGACTAAACCAGTAACATGAAACATGGGGACTGCAATCAAGGTTTTCATTGTGGAATTAGTGTTAAATACCGATTGGTAATTCATTAAGCTGTGAATGACTCCAATGTGCGATAATACGGCCCCTTTTGGCCTGCCGGTTGTCCCGGATGTATATAAAATAAAGGCAGGATCAACCTCTTCTAGTAGGGTAAGGTCAGGAGTTGAATTTCTACTATCCATTAAGTGGGCAAATGAATCCTCCCCATCTATGAGAAAGATATTTGTCTTCTCTGGGAGAGCATTTTCATTAATCTCTTTTATTTGGCTCAGTTGGGGTACAAATTGACTATCACTAACAATGACTTTAACTTCAGAATGACTTAAGATATATGCCATTTCATCGGGTGATAATTTAACATTGACTGGGACCATAATCGCGCCAAGCTTAACGCAAGCAAAGACTAGGAGCGGAAAGTGGTAGCGATTACCGATAATGGTGGCAACCCGGTCTCCTTTTTGAATGTTGTATTTTCGTTGTAGGTTGGCAGCTATTATGCTTGAGTATCTTTTTAGCTCTTCATAAGTGAGTGATCTTTCCTCGGTTACAATCGCCTCCTTTTGTTTGTTGGCAGCGAGCTGCATGTTGAGGATATCGTTGATATTCTTTGGCCGGTTTGCAAATACTCTAATCGACTTTCTTCCGAATAATTCCACTTCTTGAATCACACGGTGTGCCTCCCTCTTATTTTAAAATTTTCAAAATAGATTTTGTGTATTTTTCAATCACTTCTTCTTTCAATAACCGACCATTTGGATTATACCATTGCTGCACCCAGTTCATGGCCCCAAGTATTATCATTCTCTCGATGGAAGGCTCCTCTACACAGAAATCACCACTTGCGATTCCCCTTTTGATAATTTGGTCGAATAAACTCTCGTATTCTTTTCTCAGCTTTAACACGAGGTCAAGCTGCTCCTCATTATAAAAACGCTTTGGCTCCATAATGAGGTTGAAAACTTCTTTCTCTTCAATTGCATACAACATGTGGGTAGAGATCATTTTTACAAGAACTTCTGTTGCACTTCCTTCCCCTGAATTCAGTATTTCTTTCAGATCCTCTGTTGCCTGGGAAAGGACAAAGTTATGACATTGGTACATTAAATCACTTTTATTTTTGAAATAATAATAGAGGGACCCTTTAGTCATTAAAAGTTCGGCTGCAATTTCCTCCATGGTTGCACCACTGTAGCCTCTTCTATTCACTATTTCAATGGCTGAAAGAAGAATTTGTTCCTTCTTTCGGAGGATTTTCTTTTCTGAAAGTTTCATAGGATCACCGCTTTGATAGAAATTAGAAATCAAAGGAACCGCTTACATTATCTTTTTAAACAAGGTTCGGTTTTTAAACCTTATTTAATTATCTGAATATTTGGTATTAAGTATAATTTAACAGCACCTTTTTAACTTTGCAAGCATTTTTTTGAATGATGTTTTATTTTTGAACCACGGTTAATTTTTGTATATGAAAAACAGAAGCAGGTGTAACTTCTTCAGATGATAGAAACCTCTTGTATTCAAGGATCATACCTTCATTGGGCTTTGAGACAGGTGCGATTTATTAATATTTTGATAAAACATAAAAAGCTGCCGAATTGGCAGCTTTTCGAACATTAATTTAACTAGAACTAATTTCTTTTTCTAAAAATTTCCCGCATTTTTCATCATTTGATTTTCGCTTAAAGCCCTTAATTTCTTAATATCAAGACGGATAAGCAGTGAAACCGTTAGAGCGACAATAAAGATTCCTGAAAAAATGATTAATGTCCCCTGATAGCTTCCGGTTGTTTCTCTAACCCAGGACACAAAAATCGGTCCTGCTAAACCTGCTGCAGCCCATGCAGTCAAAATATATCCATGAATAGCACCAAGCTGCTTAGTTCCAAACAAATCGCCAATATACGCCGGTATGGATGAAAACCCTCCTCCATAACAGGTCATGATCATATAAACGATTATAGAAAATAGAATTCCTACCGTTATATTTGGAAGCATAAAAAAGGCAACAATTTGAAAAGCAAAGAATAGTGTGTAGACATTTGGTCTTCCGATATAATCAGAGATGGTAGCCCAAACAATCCTTCCGCCGCCGTTAAATAACCCCATGATTCCCACCATTGTTGCCGCCCCAGTTGCTGTCATACCTACTAGCTCTTGAGCCATCGGCGATGCAACCGAAAGAATCGCAATTCCACAGGTAACATTGATAAATAACATCAACCATAACGCCCAAAACTGTCTTGTTCTGACTGCCTCATTTGCCGTTAGCTGACGCAAATCTTCTTTTAATTTCATACCACCTGATTTTTGTCCTGCCGCTGCCATACCCTTAGGTACCCAACCTTCTTTCGGCGGAGCAAGATATTGTGCAGAGCAAAATATGATAATGAAGTAGGCTGCTCCAAGTAAATAGAAGGTGTTAGAAATCCCATAGTTCACGATTAAATAATTCATAATCGGACTACTGATCATGGAAGCAAATCCAAATCCCATTATCGCTAGCCCTGTTGCAAGTCCTCTTCTATCAGGGAACCATTTTACCAAGGTAGAAACTGGTGTAATATAGCCAACTCCTAACCCAATTCCAGCGATCATTCCATAAAATAAATAGAGTAATAGCAATGATTCTATTTGAATAGCAAAACCTGCCCCAGCTACTCCAGTCCCAAAAAACACAGCGCTAAGCGTTCCAGCAGCTCTCGGTCCAAACTTCTCGACAAAATGCCCTAAAAAGGCTGCAGATAATCCTAAGAAAAGTATAGCTAAGCTAAATGTGAACGAAATTTGCTTTAATCCCCAGCCCATTTCCTGTTGAAGTGGTTTTGTGAAAACACTCCAAGCGTACACTGATCCAATCGAAATATGTATGCCAACCGCCGATAGCGCGATTAACCAACGCTTTTTTGTATGCATTCATCCATCCCTCTTTCCAAATTGTATAATCTCGTTGATTCTAAAAGGTTAATCTTCATAGGTTAACATCAATTTAGAAGCTGCTGTCTGTGCTCTTTCTCTAGCATCATCGACAGATTCCCCGTTGCTTAACACTACCGCCATTCGTCGCCCCACTTTGGTTTCTGGTTTTCCAAATACTCGAACCTGTGTATGAGGGACGGATAAGCTTTCTGCTATTCCTGATATGTGGTACTTCTTACTTTCTTTTATAGCCTTAATCGTATGACTAGCACCCGGTTTCACTAGCTGAACATCTGGAATTGGATAGCCTAAAATCGCCCTTACATGTAAGGCAAACTCAGATAGATCTTGTGTAACCATGGTAACCATCCCCGTGTCATGCGGTCGTGGTGACACTTCACTAAAATAGACACCTTGTGGAGAAAGAAATAACTCCACTCCAAAAACTCCGAAGCCGCCAAGCCCATCCGTGATTTTTTTTGCGATATCCTGTGCCTCTAGGATTTGCGCCTCTGTCATGTCATGCGGCTGCCAGGATTCAATATAGTCACCATCTTTTTGGACGTGTCCAATAGGTGCACAAAAGGTTGTGCCAGAAGCGGAACGTACAGTTAATAGCGTGATTTCAGATTCAAAAAGGATAAATTCCTCCACAATCATTCGGGCTTTCTTCCCTCTTCCACCTGCCATCGCCTCATTCCAAGACCATTCCACATCCTCCATGGACCGGCAAATCGTTTGCCCTTTTCCAGAAGAGCTCATAATGGGTTTTATAACGCATGGTGTCCCGATTTTCTGAACAGCATTCCTGAGTTCGTAAAGGGTGTCCGCAAAGGCGTACTTCGCTGTGGGAAGCCCTAGGTCCTCGCTGGCCAATCGGCGGATTCCTTCCCGATCCATCGTTAAGTTCACAGCATTCGCTGTCGGTACGATACGGAAACCTTCTTTTTCAAGTTCCACTAGTGTTTCTGTGGCAATCGCCTCAATCTCGGGAACCACCAAATCTGGTTTCTCTCTTTCTATTACACTCCGAAGTTCTTCTCCATCAAGCATGTCCACCACATATGAACGGTGAGCCACCTGCATGGCAGGAGCATTTTCATAACGGTCAACAGCAATGGTCTCGAGCCCTAGTCGCTGCGCCTCAATAATCGTTTCTTTTCCAAGTTCACCTGAACCAAGTAACATGATCTTTTTCGTCTGGGTACCAAACACCTAACACAACCCCTATCGTTTGTCTTTTGATTATATTATCCTATATTTTCACCGATGACAAGCTATTATTTTTACTAAAATACGAACATTAAGCCTGAAAATAACTATTATTATTCGTATATAAAATGAAAGCGATATCGTAATAGATATTAGTTGACAGTTTATCTGAATACGTGTAACTTAACAGGTAATTACATACGCAAGAATACTCTTATCAAGAGAGGTTGAGGGACTGGCCCTATGAAGCCTCGGCAGCAGACTAATGAATAGTACTGTGCCAATTCCAGTAGTGAATGCTTGAAGATAAGAAGAGATTTGGTTATGGACTTCCCCCTCTTCTTATTTTTTAGAAGAGGGTTTTTTATTATCTAGAAAGAGGGTAAGAAAAGATGACAAAAACACTAGTTAAAGCTCCGTTTAAAGCCGATCATGTAGGGAGTTTTCTTCGAACAGAACCGATTAAAGCAGCAAGAAAGGCTTTTGCAAACGGGGAGATCGATAGAGCAGCCCTAAAGGAAGTTGAGGATAGAGAAATTAAGAAACTGGTACAAAAACAAATCGAGGTAGGTCTTAAATCAATTACCGATGGCGAGTTCAGACGTTCTTGGTGGCACTTAGACTTTTTAGCAGGTCTCAAAGGTGTAGAATTCTTTGAAAGCCAATATGTGAGTGCCTTTAAAGGGGCGAAAACAAGAAATAATGCCATTAAAGTCGTTGGTAAGGTCTACTTCGATCAACATTATATGATTGACCACTTTGAGTTTTTAAAACGAGCGGTTGAAAAATATGGGGATGGAAGCCAAGTAGCGAAATTCTCCATTCCTAGCCCAAATATGCTTTTCACTAGAATTCAAGGTGATGAGTATTATAACGGCAAAAAAGAGGAGTTTTATAACGATACTGTTGCTGCATACAGAAAGGCAATTCAAGCATTTTATGATGCAGGCTGTCGATACTTGCAATTAGATGATACGTCTTGGATTGATTTCGTCTCGGAAGAACGAATTACTGCTGTGGTTGAAAAAGAAGGCATAAACGTACAAGAAATTATCAAAGCAAGAGTTGCATGTATCAATGACGTCATCGCAGACAAACCCGATGATTTGTTAATTACAATGCACATTTGCCGAGGTAATTTTAAATCTACGTATATTACTAGCGGAGGATATGACCATATTTCTGACGCGATTTTCGCTGAGTTAAATGTGGACGGACTGTTCCTAGAATACGATGATCAGCGTTCTGGTGATTTTGAACCATTAAAAAGCTTTAACCGCCCCGATTTGACTGTCGTTCTGGGATTAATCACTTCAAAATTGCCGGAACTTGAGAATGCTGACACCATTAAAGCCCGGATCAACGAAGCAAGCGAGTTTATCCCTTTAGAAAACTTGGCACTAAGTCCGCAATGTGGCTTTGCTAGTACAGAAGAAGGAAATATTTTAACCGAGGAAGACCAATGGAATAAAATCAAACACGTTGTGAATCTAGCTACTAGTGTTTGGGGGACTATTTAACCCGTTTTGGGGTATGTTTTTGGTATATTAGAGCGAAAATATGCAAGGGAATCAATAAACTTGCATATTTTCGGCTTATCCGTTACATCTCTTATTATGTAATGCTACCTGTTAATCTAACAAGGAGTTATCCTTTACCTTTGGATAAAGTCTCAATCGTTTTGAGCTTTTGTAGTATAACCTTTACAAAAATGCCCAGTAAAATATAGGGTGGTATAGAGTAAATGTGTTTCCACTTTAACAATTTATAAATCCCCAGCCATTCGAAAATCCTTTCCCCGACAAATGCAGCGAAAAGGGAAAATATGATTATTCCTACTAAGTACGATTTCCACTTTGGGAACCACTGATAAAGCATCATATAAAAAAATGGCATAACAGAAAAATCAGCAACTGTCCATAAGTCTCTTTCTAAAGGTGTTAAGGTGAATGGATAAATCCAATAACCTAGCGAGGAACCAATTTGGTCTAATATGAATGCAATACAAGTTACAATAAGTCCAACTAAACTTATTTCTCTTATTCGAGTTTTATCTACCAATTTCCACCATATAAAAAAAGGAATAAGTAAAGTAAAAATCATGATCCACCATTGATGAGTAAAAACAACTTCCTCAGTCCAGTAATCCAACCACAACTTGTGTAACTGTCCATAGTGCTTTTCTATCTCCTGAAACTTATCCATGTCGCCTCCTTTCTATTTCAGTATGCTTCAACAAAGATAACATATGTGAAGTTGACAATAAAAAAGCACTCTTCATTAGCCCAATTGTCGTTAAACAAATTCTAATTGACTTAACACTAAAAAAACCCTTCAATCCATAAATGAAGGGCTTTTCTCATATTTCGTCTTCTGGAAAACCTACAATCTTCATCATTGCTATTAAATATCCATAGATATTCAGCAAACTGCAATACAGAAACAAGAGATTAAATTAAAGTAGGGATTAACTTTTTATTAGAGATTTGGTTTTAATCTCTATCCTTTTATTGGAAAGTATAGTTTCATTCCTGGCTTTAGTTTAGTTCCTTGTTTAATAAAATGATTTTTTTGGAAGTAATCATAACTGGATTTTTCGGCCAATTGTACTTTTCTCAAACCTAGCCACCATAAGAACCCCATATATGGAGTTATAGACAACCAAGTACCTGCTTTTAACAATAAAAAATTATAAACCCCATGTAATAGGGCTGGAAGTAATAGTGATATGATCAACCAAACCCATTTTGATTTTTTGGTGAATTTGGCTCTGCTAATATAATAACCCATAATAACACCAAACAACGCATGACTTGAAACAGGCAGTATTGCCCTTGTAAGGGCATAATCCATCCCATTAGTCATCAAATAAAAAATATTTTCCACCGTTGCAAACCCCAAAGATACGGAGGTTCCATAGACGATACCATCGAAAGGTTCATCAAATTCAACACTCCTGTATGCACAAAAAAATAAAACGGACCATTTAAATATCTCTTCAATTAAACTCGCAGAAAATATGGCGTTAATGGAATTATATATAACAACATTTTCTGCTTTCAATATATATTCAATAAATGCTATCGGAAAGAAAACCAATGCCCCCGATATAAATGTAAAAAGGATCATAGATACGGGTTCTGGTTCATGCTTATCTTTCAAATAAAAATAAGTTAATAATGCTAAACCTGGAGCAAATCCAGCGAATAATATCCCTAACATATCAAACCCCTTTCAACCTTATATTTAAAAATTATCCCAACTATATAAACATACTAGTTTATTTGTGATGTTAATAATTCATCTACAACTTTAGTGAGCATAAATAAATACATCTAAACTTATTATACCGTTTATCCTAAGTGCCTGCAAAGTTGCAATGATTTGAACAGTGTGATTCAAAAATTGTAATCTCTTAAACAACCAGATTATTTTTTTACATCAATAGAGGTTTATAAGGTCTAATGAAGAAACCCCAGATGCACATGTTGATAAATAAATGGTAAAAGAATTGCCATCTCTACCCGTATATATTGCGAAAACCCAGCCAAAATTGGTTGGGTTCTAATTTTCCTATATATCATTTCATCAGGCATCATTAACGTAATGATTTTAAAGCTCCACTCCAAGCAATAACTTGGTCAAGCATAGCATTTACATTATCTAGGTGTAAATCTTGAGGTTTGAATTGAGTTCCATTTTCAAAATCTGTAAATAAAGACAATGTAGGGTGTACTCGAACATCCGCAATCAATAACTCACCGCAGATTCCACGTAAATGCTCAGCAGCGCGAGCACCACCTGTCGAACCATAGCTAACAATTCCTGCAGCTTTGTTGTTCCAAGCTTCTCGTGCGAAATCAAGTGCATTTTTCAATGCTCCTGTGATACTGTGATTGTATTCAGCTACGATGAAAACGAATCCATCTAGACTAGCAAGTTTTCCGTTCCAATCTGCTATACCTGGCTCGGAACCATCAGTTGTACCTAAGAAAGGCAAATTAAAATCTGCAATATCTACTATTTCGTAATTTGCATCTCCGCGTTTATCTGCGATTCCTTTTACCCATTCGCCAACTTGTGGACTTACACGTCCCTGACGAGTACTACCTAAGATAATTCCAATATTTAACTTTTCAGTTGTCATGTCTTCTTCCTCCCTACTTTGTGTACCAAATAATTTGCTTAAAAAACCCATTCATACACCACCCCTGGATAATATTCCTCCTTTTTCACCTTAAAATACCACTAACAAACCTAATATTTGTTAATTTACAATTCATTATTCCTACGAAAAATAGCGCTCACCATTATTATTTTCAACCCTAATAGTTGGACATATTATCCGTAGGAGGTGATAAAGTGGCTGAAGAAAAGAAAACTTCCAAACCTATTGAAACTAACAGTAATTTAGATCAATACAACAACGATCGACACAATGATAATGCTAAAGCAGCAGCGGCAAATGAACCAATTACCCCAAGAATTAATACAGATAATCTTTAACAGTACGTTTATTAGGGTACCAAATGTTTTTATTTCCACATCCTAAAATAAAATGATTCATTAATAAAGAGCTACCCCCATAGGTAGCTCCTTTAGTCGTTATAAAAAACGGGTAATTATGACTGTTACAATCATGAAAGTATTAACAACACTATATACACATAAACCCATTCAACCAAAAGGACACCTTTGTCAATTATACTTAGATTACTTCCCTAGTTTGCTCTTTTCTTGTAGGAGCAACCGAAATGCCTGTGGTTTCTTCAAAGTTATATAAACTTGTAGGCAAATCAGTAAATCGTTCTAATTCATTATAAGCTGGAATACCGTGGTACGACATATCCAAACCTTCTTCTTCCTCACGTTCGCTAGCTCGTAATCCAACAGTCTTTTCACATACCTTGGCCATAAATGTACCACCGAGAAACCCCCAAACAATTACAACTGCAGCACCTAATAATTGTATTTTTAAAAGTGAAAAATCACCCGTTGTTAAAAAACCTTGAGACGTATCAAACAATCCAACCGCTATCGTTCCAAAAACACCATTGAAGCCATGAACGGCTACGGCTCCTACTGGATCATCAACTTTTAAATGGTCGACTAAAAGTGTTGCATAAATCACAATGACTCCGCTGATGGCGCCAATTATTATCGCACTCCATTGTGAAACAAAGGCACATCCAGCTGTTACAGCTACAAGACCAGATAATACTCCATTAATCGTCATACTAGGATCTGCTTTTCCGAATTTCTTCATTGTTATAAGAAGTGCTGAAGTACCTCCACTTGCTGCAGCCAACATCGTATTAATGGCAATTGAAGCGAGGGCAGTATTAGAAGCATCTAATGTGCTTCCTGCATTAAAAGCAAACCAACCGAACCATAAAATAAACGCACCAGCTGAAGCTAAAGGAATATTACTAGGCGCAAATACATTCGCACTTCCATCTGAATTAAATCTTCCTTTTCTTGCTCCTAAAACTTTCGCCATAGCAAAAGCCGCAAAACCGCCAACCGCATGAATAGCAGCCGAACCAGCAAAATCCTTTATTCCTAATTTCGCTAACCAACCATCGCTGTTCCAAATCCAGTGACCTGAAAGGGGATAAATGACGGTACAAATAAGAGCTGCTGTTACAATATAGGCTTTAAAATTCATCCGCTCTGCAACTGCACCAGAAACAATTGAGATACATGCCACTGCAAAACCCATTTGAAATAACACAAAAGCTGCACTTGGCAATTCGACAGAAAGAGCAATCTTTTCTGGACTCCCAAATAAATTAGTACCGATAAATCCAAAGGCGTCTTTTCCAAACATAATAGCAAAGCCAATTAACCAAAAAGCTAAAGCTCCAATCGTTAAATCCACAAAAATTTTCATTGTTACATTGACAGCATTTTTAGTTCGGACAAGACCCGCTTCTAGCAAACTAAATCCGCCTTCCATAAATAAAACCATTGCTGCAGCTAATACAATCCAAACGGTATTTAGATACATTAATTCCATGTCGGTTAGTCCTCCTTATTTGCTAGATCATCTATATCAAAGTCTGTGGTACCTGTTCGAATGTTATAGGCTTCTAGAATAGGATAGACATATATTTTCCCGTCCCCTTCTTCTCCAGTTTGAGAGGAGACTATAATAGTATGTATCGTAGGCTCGACCATGTAGTCTGAAAGGACAATCTCCAATTTAACTTTTGGATGAAGAGTCACGTTATAATTCTTACCACGATAAACTCCTTGAGTATCCTTCTGTTTCCCTCTACCGACCACCTGTGATACGGTAAAGCCTGTAATTCCTATATTCTTCAAACCCTTAATCGTCTCAGTCAGCTTTTCTGGTCTAATAATGGCCTCTATTTTTTTCATTTTATCTCCGCCTCTTTGCTCATGTTATGTTTCCTAACATCGATATGGTTAATAATATTACATGTATGAAAAACATGCAATAACCTATTGCGAAAATTATAAATAGTAAAATTATGAATTAAAATCTAAATATGACTATGAAAATTAAAAAGACATCCATGGATGTCTTTTTATTGTCCTTCTTTTTTTAATTATAAATTTGCAATAAAGAGCTACCCCATGGGTAGCTCCTTTAGTCGTTATAGAATTGTGTTTTTCATATTGGCGTACATCATCTTTACTGTCTCATCAATTTCATCTCGAGACATCCTCATCGCGTTTTCAGCACGTGCGTAACCAATTTCGGTTTTTCCGGCTTCAAGACCTTTAAATATCGCATCGGCAAATTCATCTACAGGAGTGCCAAAGGTATGCAAGCCGGCTCCACCTAAATCAGTATTAACTGCCGGCGGAGCAACTTCAATCACCTCAATAGCCGTATCTTCAAGCTGATGTCGTAAGCTCATGGTAAAAGAATGAACCGCTGCTTTCGTAGCAGAATAGATCGGTGCAATTGCCATCGGGGTAAAGGCTAAACCAGAAGATACATTAAGGATAGCACCATAATCTTTATTGGCAAAGTACGGCGCAAATAGCATCGCTAAATGAAATGGTGCCTCGATGTTGGAGGCTATTTCTTGACTATAATAGCGCCAATCTTCCTTTGGGTTCGTTTTAAGAACATGGTAGCGTTGCTGAATGCCTGCGTTGTTTACAAGCACATTCACATCAGGGTACTCGCTCGTTGCCCAGTCGAACAATGCAACCCGGTCAGATTCTTTGGTGACATCACAAACGCGTGTAATCAGCTCAGGATATTTTTCCTTTGCTTCCTGAAGCTTTGCTTCGCGTCTTCCGCAGATAATCACTTTATTGCCTGCTTTTATGAATCTCTCGGCAAACGCAAACCCGATTCCTGCTGCCCCGCCCGTAACAAGTATTGTATTGCCTGATAGTTTCATCCATATCCCTCTTTCGCCTGAACGTTATGTAATTTCTAAGAACTATTTTTCCTTTGTTAGCAGATCTTTCAGCTTGTTACGAGATGGTAATTTAAAAAGGACCTCTATCATCTATTTGAAGGGATTTTTGCAGGGTAATAATCTCAATCTGAATACTTGGATAACCATCGATTTCAGGTACGTCTTTTATTGAGGGTGATAGTTTTCGATTGGCGGCATTCGCCATCGTTTCGCAAACATAAAGCAATTGGGAAAGTTTATTATGTGATAAGATAGGACGATATTCACTTTTCGAACAATTTTCCAGTAAATATCCTAAATGCTCTATAGAAAAGATGACCGGCCAGTAATATTCTAGTGCTTTCTTATTGATGGGAATCTCCCCAGCAGCTGTATCATATAGTGTTTTTAAATTATTTAAATTTGTTCGCATTTTCATGATTTCTTGGCTTTTTATCGCATTATAACTATTCCCTTGGTCAGAGAAAAGTATTAATAATAATTGAGCCTGACTTCGGATTGTTTTGGTTATTAAATGTGGCAGTCTACTTGATGCCGACCGTCGTCCTGCAAAGAATACTCCTATTAAACCAATGATAGTACCTGTAAAGATATCAATTAATCTGGCGGTTGCAAAATAAGAAAAGGTAAAGCTTCCATGACTCGTGCTTTCAGCCATAAGAAGAGCATTGGGTGTAAAGAACAACGCAGCAAGACCATAATTTTTTACAATAAACAACTCTGTAATGAACGTCAATAAAAGAATAAATAAAGCGATGATGAATCCAGTTGGATGAGTCATTAGGATTAAACTTGCAATCAATATCCCCAGAATTGTACCAAATGCTCTTTGAATCGCACGATGATAGGTAGCAACAATTGTAAAGCCTGACATAACTGCTACACAGGATAACGGTACCCAAAAGGGCCGGGTAAATTCAAACTGATACGCGATCATAGCAGCGAACATGGTGACAATACCGAACCGTACAGCAGAAATAAAAACAATGGAGTTTTTATCAAAGGCCCCCATAAAAATGGTCCTAGTTGATGGTTTGTAAATTCGATTCTCTTGATTAATTTTCGAAGCTGGTTCATTCATAATGGCATCCGCATCGGTAATTTTTTTGAATAACTGAAGAACGGATTCATCCATTGTTTCCGGCAGATGGCTAATTTTAGAAACATGTTCATTATTATTCTTCTGATCAAGCGAACGAGCCATTTCCCGGAGAAATTCCCCTAATGCGTGCGGCAATTTTACGTTCGTCTTCGAAAAATTTTCAAGTACATACAAAAATATCGAGTTTGCATGAACATTTAAAATCACTAATCGATTAAATATGTCAGTATTTTTCCAAGGTACATATCCTACTGCAAGTGTTTCTTCTGCTTCCTTCAAGTCTGACATGACTTTTTGTCTAGCCTCATTATATTTCTCTGTACCAACTGTATCAAGGAACGCGGCCAGTTCTGAATATACGTTTTTTACTACGCCAGTTTCCGGACCATGAGGATCAAAAAACCACCCAATCATCGCCACCACCCACGAAAGTGCCCCTCCAAGAAATACAAGGCCAGCGCGGAGCCATACAAGTTCTGGATCAACAGGCTTACCAGTTGTCATAGCAAAAACTAACACGAAAAAGATTGCTGATGGTCCTTTAATTTTTAAAGCTCCAAAAATAAAAATAGAAGCCGCTCCAATCAACCCTATCAAGATAGCTACTGCAAGTGGGTAAGGTGCAGCAAGAGTCCCTAATGCAGAGGCTAAAGTCATTCCGAGTATGACAAAAAATAGCTTTTTTGCTCTTTGTGCATATGGAATATTAAACACATATAGATAGGTAAAGCCGCCCATTCCAGCTATTAATCCATATTCTAGATTCCCAAATAATAATCCAATTATGACTGGTAATGCTGCAGCTAATCCTGCACAAAATGCCTTTAGCCACGGAAAAGGCTTCCGATTAACGGTTAGTGCCTGTTTTATCATCGATGGAGATTTGGGAGATACAGATTTAGGTGTTTCTCTCATACTCAGTGCCTCCTTTTCCATAATCATTTGCTATATAGTAAATTTCTAAACAAATAAGGAAAGCATTCTGTTTAACACAGAACACTTTCCCATCATTAGGTACCTTTATTCCATTATTAAGCTTTGGGTTTCTCTTTTCCCATAGAGTCGAATAATTGTGTAGATGATAAGGCATTGAATGGTAAGGTCACATTGTGTTTAAGCCCTTCGTTATATGCGGCTTTTAAGTCTTTAAGTAATGAGCAACGTACCATTGCCACAATCGCTTCTCTTGTCACACTAGGTACGGAGCCGCAATTGGAACTACATATCAACACAGGACTTACAATTGGCTTAACTCCAAAAGAAATCGTTGGAACAATCGTGCACTTGATTCCCTATACAGGCTTCCCACGTGTCTTGAATGCTCTTAAAATAGTTAAAAAAGTGTTTGCTCAACGCAATGTAACAATGAACGGACAAGAAAAACAGTCACATTAATATTAAGATTTGGGACAAATATATTTTTTTGGCATATTCAGTCTTCAATCCTGAATATGTCGTTTTTTTATTTATTGAATTGAATTTCTATACTTTCTAAAGAAGTTTTGAATTAATAAACCTCACCAGTTATTTCAATAAGAAAAAGCGATGCTTCGTTATTGAAGCACCGCCCCCGATATTGTATGATGACACTCTTCACTATTTAGGTGGTGAATCTTCACCCCTATTCAATAATTCCATTATCTCCCTTGATACATTTGATGCCATTGCTGCCAGGTACCATGAGGATGTTGGTGATGCCATTGGTTCCAAGGAATGAATGGATGATGTGGATGGTGCTGTGGATGGTGCTGGTGCTGCCACTGTTGCCAAGTAGCATGAGGATGTTGCTGGTGCCACTGCTGCCATGAGCCTTGCGGAAATTGTTGATGATGGTGCTGCTGATTCTGCCACTGTTGCCAAGTACCGTGAGGATGCTGTTGATGCCATTGTCCCCAAGATTGACCATGCATAGAATTCACCTGCCTTTATATGAGTCTAAATAGCTTATGCACGACAGGGTTTTGAAGTTTGTACTTATGCAAAATTTAGACAGCTAAGGTGAGAAAAGCGAACCTTTGACCCATTTCTAGTCACCATATTAATTTTTTTATCCCCCTCAGGACCATTAACCATTTGTTTAGTTAAATTGTCCAAATGAAAAAACGTCCCTAGTGAACGTCTTCGATTCATTATTCATTTATAAAGGGTATCCGTTCCTTAACTTTCTCGCCGTCCAATTAGTTGAAATTATGGAAACCCTCAAATTATGGTGTTGTTAGTGGTGGTACATTGATCACTTAAACAACTCGGGGCGATGGTGCTCCCTATTTAAGTAGCCTTACATGTGTAGCAAATGCATTCATCGTAGGGGCTGACTATTGATAGGGGCTTTTCCCTTAATGGTGTACTTATCCTAACTGTCGTTTAAATGCTTTACTGGCGAAGAAGTAAGCGATGACCATGATACCGACGCACCAGGCAAGCGCGATCCAGATATCGTTGCCAACAGACCCTTCATACAAGAGGGCTCGAATCGCATTCACGATTGAAGTCACGGGCTGGTTCTCAGCGAACGCACGGACAATTTTAGGCATGGTTTCGGTAGGGACAAAGGCCGAACTAATAAACGGCAGGAAAATCAGCGGATACGAGTAGGCTGTCGCCCCTTCCATAGACCCCGCTGTCAATCCAGGAATGACCGCCAGCCATGTCAGCGCCAGCGTAAACAGCCCAACTATCCCAGCTACGGCGAGCCAATCCAGGATACCAGCACTGGAACGGAAGCCCATCAAGAGCGCGATGAGGATAACCACCACGACAGTAAGCGCATTGGAAACAAGCGAAGTCAACACGTGTGCCCACAATATCGAGGAACGCTTGATGGGCATGGTAATGAAACGCGCCATCAGTCCGCTCTTTACATCGTTAAACAGCCGCAAGGAAGTGTAAGCGACGCCTGAAGCGATAGCCATTAGCAAGATTCCCGGCAATAAATAATTGATGTAGTTATCCGTACCTGTCTCTATGGCGCCGCCAAATACGTAGACAAACAGCAGCATCATCATAATCGGCGTAATCGCCACCGTAATAATCGTATCCGGGCTTCGCATGATGTTTCGCATTAATCGTCCTAGTATTACCCCTGTTTTGCTTTTCATTTACATATCCTCCTTTTTGCCGATGATCGCGAGGAAAATTTCCTCCAATGTTAGCTGCTTCTCGATATACTCAACTTTCGCTGGCGGGAACATCTCTTTGAGTTCTTTAAGGGTACCAGTTTTGATGATTTTTCCGCCATGCAGGATGGCGATATAGTCAGCCAGTTGTTCGGCCTCCTCCAGATACTGGGTCGTCAGCAAGATCGTCGTGCCTCCGCCGGCAAGCTCCTTGACGGTATCCCAGACTTCAATTCGCGCTTCAGGGTCAAGCCCTGTCGTCGGTTCGTCGAGAAAAATGACTTCTGGCGTCCCAATCAGGCTCATGGCGATGTCAAGCCGGCGCTTCATCCCGCCGGAATACTTACCTGCCCGGCGCTTGGCCGCATCGGTCAGGCTGAATCTTGCAAGTTGATGGTCAGCGACTTGAGCGGGATCGGAAACTCCTCGCAACTTGGCGATCATCATCAGGTTTTCCCTTCCTGTGAGCATGCCGTCTAAAGCTGCGAACTGCCCTGTCAAGCTGATGCTCTGGCGAACATGATCCGGTTGACGCTGGACGTCAAAGCCGCAAATACAGACTTCGCCGCCATCGGGCTTCATCAGCGTCGAGAGGATGTTGACCGTCGTCGTCTTGCCCGAACCATTTGAGCCCAGCAGGGCGAAAATTTCGCCACGCCGCACCTCAAAATCCACCCCCTTTAAGACTTCCTTATCTTTAAAGGATTTTTTTAACCCTTTTACAGAAATCGCTGCATTGCTCATACTTTTTTCCTCCTTTTAATAAGCGCAGCAAGGCGCTATACTGGTTATACTCCACTACTCTGTCTGACTGATATTCTGTAATACTTACTACTAAGTTAAAAATATAACTGAATAGTGAAGGTGACACATTCCATTTGTAACCCTCTATTCAGTCGAAATGATCTATTGAATTTACTTTTTTTTCAATCGCTTCATTATACGCTGATTCAAATCTTCACGATACTTGACGACATAGGTTTTAGCGGCAGCCACTAGTTCATCGGAAAGGAAGCCAAGTCGTCCCCAGTGACGGTTTCCATGGTTAGTGTCTATGCTAGGCGAAACTCCAATTGGAATTCACCGTTAGCCACGACCAATCGTATCGTTTAACTTCTTGCGATATTTGTCCTTCCAAGTTTGCTCATCCTTCACCAAGTCGTCGCAGAAAGCAGCCACGTCCTCGCCCGTAAGGTCAATGACTTTCTTGCCTTCTGCTGCTCCCTCCTCGAAGAGGTCGAGAATGCCTACAAAGATACGGCTGCTGTCCTTCCAGTCGGTGGGACTACCACCAGCAGTCCACATATATTTTTGGATAGCTTTGTAAGCGTTGAGGTACTCACTTGGAAGTGCCTTTGCACGTGCCTCCATCTCCCTCCATTCCCGCTTGTCATCCAAACTTCCGATAATTTTTTCAAAAATATTCATTTTACTTCTCTCCTTTTAATTTTTTTATCCTTAAGTTCGTTAATTTTACTTGATATAAAATCCCATTTTTTCCAAAAAACCTCAAGATGCTCTTGACCTGCTGCGTTGAGGGTGTAAAATTTTCTCGGCGGACCCATAGTGGATGGCTTTTTCTCGATTTCCACCAGATTGTTTTTCTCAAGCCGCATGGTGATCGTATAAACTGTGCCTTCAACAACATCAGTGAAGCCAAGTTCTCGCAGCTGTTGTGTGATTTCATAGCCGTAAGTTTCCCCACGGCTGATGATTTCAAGCACACAACCTTCAAGCACCCCTTTCAGCATTTCCGTGATGTTTTCCATTCTTTACCTCCATTTATATTTTACTTAAATTTTTTCAGTACTCTGTAACACAGGTATTTTGTATTACTGATATTTAGTATCACCTACTACTAGTATATAGTATTACCAATTAGCGTTTCTTGTCAATAAAACTTTTCGTCAAAAAAACCCTTATTACGATTTCAAAGGTGTTTTTATCCAATTTGACAGCCTAGACTTTAGCCAGACAGGTGATTATTCTCAAGAAGAGCTAAATAATTTATAAATAAGCAATACTATAATAATGTTTTAAACATTATTATTAAATTCCTTTAATCATTGTTTTTAAAAAAGCAGAAAATTCTTTGTTGTTCTCCAATAATTCTTCTCAACCAATCTTCATGTTAGTAAAACAAGTAAAAAAGACCGCCGCAGCGATCCCCGTCTTATACTCTTGCACCGTTCGTTTAAGTGATACTCTTCAAAATCTTTTTTTTTACCATAAAAAAGTCTAATCCCCTTAATGTGTAAAGGGTTATCAAAAAGACCTCGTCTTACTTAAGAAGAGCGCCCGATTGCTGAACAGAAAACATCTCTAGTTATTGTTCAATCATTTCTTAGGAGTATAATCTGTTTTTAACCAACCTATTGGACTCATATTCACTTTGTTTGCCCCTGCATAGTTTGTAAGTGTTGCCACAACACTATTTAAAGGAAGTACATTATAAGTATATGGTATCTCCTCATCATAATTATATCGGAAGGTAAATGGATCAGTAGGTGGATTCGTTTTACTCATATTTTCACTTCCTACAATATGTGAAGACCATGCCCAATTTCCTATCGTTGATTTGTCATACCATGTAAATCCTTTAGTAAATAGATTTTCTCCATTATTATCCCAACTACTTCCTGTATAAGTCCCATATTTATTTGTTATGTGGGAGTTAACAATTAAATTTCTGTTATAAGCGCTTTGAAATAGCTCAGCCCATTGTTCATCCATGTTTGTAGTATCTAATCCCTGAATCTCAGAACCTGTAATTGGCTCGTTAATGTCATGGAATACACAGGTATCTGCTGCAATAGAAGCGCCATTTCTCGCATTAAGTGCTCGTGACAGAGTATCAGTGCCGTATTCAGCGATAGCACGCACATTTTCCAATACATCATAATGAGTTGAGTTATCAAGGTAACAGTTGTACATATGACCAGTACCTTGACGGATCATTGGTATTCTTTGCCCAATATTGGTATAACGGTTATAAGCAAGGGTTAAACGGATTCTTTGATTGCCATCCTTTACCTCATTTCCACTACTACTCACATAATTCACATAGTCTTTATCTCCTGAACCATTTAAATGCACCTTGCTGTGATAGGCTGCATATGCCATTATCTGTTCTTTGGTCGCACCGCCATTGCGCATGTTAAAGTATATACTATCAGAATTCAGTTCATTTGAAGCATATTTCCCTTCCATATACTGGATTGACTGATAAATATCACTTTCTTCTGGCGGATTTTCATTTGCAGGTAATCCGAATTCAGACCAGGAAATGGTAATATTGGAGCCACCATTCTCTGTATCAATTAATCCATCCGCTGCAATAGAGAATTTACAATGGTCTATCCAAACATTATTTGCACCATTTATTTTAATAAATGTCCAGCCTACTTCCTTATGTTTTCCAGTGTCATCCCATTGCCACATTCCATCAAAATTTAGATTTCTTATGACAATATCATTCGTAGAATTTTGTAATTTAAATTCAGCACTCCTAATCGTTTTCCCTTTTTTTGAAAAAATAGTTAACCCATCGACATTATTGATATCTAATTGTGAAACACCGGATGAAGCTAAATTCGGATTTGTAAATCCATTCATAGGATTCCTATAGTTTCTTATAAACCGATATTTTTTAGTTTCTTCTGAACTTAGATTTAACGCTTTCCACCCTAGGTTAAGATCTTTTGCCACTTCAATTACTTTCACACTGCCATTTCCAGCGTCCAAAATAGCCTGCAAAAACTCTCTTTCCGTTTTAACCTGGCGATAATAAGAAGTATCAATGTATTGGCTTCGGTCATTTACCCCTAATGATGCATAACCAGTTACTGAAAGATAACTATTGTCGTAGTCTTTAAAATTTCTTGTTGTATTTGGTATAGATTCAATTTCTGCTGCACTTACTAATGCATTTCCTCCAAATAATAACGATGTTGTAAAAAAAGATATAACGACTAGCCAGATTAGTGCCCTTTTAAATTTCAAACTATTACCTCCCCAATAAAATTTTTACAGTAATTCTAGATGTAATGTAGCGGCTTGCTAAATAAAATCAATCATCTTCGCTTTCCCTACTATCATCACCTCCCTAAAAATAATCAAAATGGCTTCAAAATGATAAAAAACAATTCTTAAGGGTCTAGTCAAGACACTTAAATCTACTAACTCCCCACCTCTTGAAAGCGTTTTCTAATTATGGGATAAAAAATGGTGGTAGCTACTAATCTATTTGCAGTTTGAAACAAGTTTTTATTACCATTATCAATCACAACTTTTCAGTGCTAGGTATTCCAACAATAGAAATCATATTCAAAAGGGTTTTCATAATATATAATCAGTTTCTTAGAAATAAGAAAAAAGACTTACTCATTACTATAAAAGGAAACTAAATGAGCATGTTAAATGAAAATGATTATGTCTATAACCCTATTCCATAAGTACTGTAGATAGTTATAGGTCCAAGTCAGTGAAAAAAAGATTATAACGATTGTTCAACTATACGACACCGTTACTTGAAGAAAAAACTGGCTACCGTTTTCGGTAGCCAGTTTTTAATATTTCCCGCGTATTTATTGTCTTTTAATTCTTTTCCCCCAAGGTTTGAATACCGATACAATAAAAATTATTGCCAATAGAATTACTTGTATGATAATCCAAATCATAAGTTGATAATGGTTTGCCATGAAATGATCACCGATTGATTCTTCTGATAGATGAATTCCATTTAGAGTCCAATAATAAATAAGGATAAATCTTAAACCCAAACAAATGAAGGTCAGAATTTCTTTGGTAATGATCCAATAAAATTTAAATAATCCCCATTTTGTAAAGATAGAAAGAATAAGACCGGTAATAACTGTTCCAATAAGTGAAGCTCTACCGGCAGTTTGTTCCATTTGAAGCATACTTGTATAATAGGCTTTTATTACCTGACTATCATCCGTCGTTAAAATACTAATGGACAGGATTAAAAAGGTTACAGTAACGCCAAACCAGATGGCAGAAAATAATATATGAGTAGTTAACCAAAATTTTTTCTGTGTAATCGATAGATTTTTCAAAGTTTTTTCTCCAGAATTATTTGAATTTATGTTAATAATCACAGAATCTATTATATCTTTTATCTTATTGAAATAAGTATACTTCAACAATTATCTGGTTTTCCACAGTCCTCTAGTTAAAGATAATTAGGCAAATTGTGATGATGTGATACACTCAATTTACCATTTGTTTTACTTGTTTACATGTCCCCTACTCATTCGAGAGTAGTGCTCCTTTTTTAAAAAAATGAAAAAAGAAAAAACAGACTCTAAAAGAGCCTGCTTTCATTTGTTCTTTTATTAAGCTTTACGCACGTTAGCTGCTTGAGCTCCACGTTGACCTTGCTCAACGTCAAAAGTAACTGCTTGACCTTCGTCTAAAGATTTGAAACCTTCGCCTTGGATCGCTGAGAAATGAACGAATACGTCTTCTCCGCCTTCACGCTCGATAAATCCGAAACCTTTTTCTGCGTTAAACCATTTTACTTTACCTTGTTCCATTTTGTTTCCTCCAGCTGTGCTTTACACACAATGTATTACTATCCTTGCACTCAGTGATCATCAAGACGAAAAGTTAATCCTTATACTATCCTTTACACCGAACAAAAATAATTCTTCTAAAGCTTAACACCTTTTAAAAGCATTTGCAAGTAGACAAATCGAGAACCATTTTTGCCATCATGAATTTTCAGGGTTCCTTTGTTGTTCTTATTCGATTTAAGAAGTAATATTTCGTCTGGTATAAAATAAAAATAGTGCCAATTTCTCTATAATTGAAATAGGCACTTCGTTAATCGCTATGCGTTATCGAGACACTTTTGGCGGTTGGCACACGTCACATTTCCGTTGGTTATTATTTTTAAATTTCGTAAATGTTTTTTCAAAGTTGCTACCACATGCACATTTAAATAGTAAATGTTGAGAAAAACCGTGGTATTCCGTCGTGAGCAACTTACTTTCAGAATTATTCTCAACAAAATCCTTTATTTTACCAATCGTCCATCTTTTATTCATCCTCTTACACCTCCATCGCTATTCGGAGGCTTTTCTTGGCATCCGTTAAATTATAAAAAAAAGTAGTAATTATCCTAAGTTAATTATTATAACATGGGCTGGTACTAAATTAATACAGATGGAAGGTATCTTGTTAATTTATAATTTTCGGGTAGAAAGAGGCATTTCAAGAAAAATAATGTAGAACCATTCATCTCTTGTTCTAGGGCCTTTTGCTGTAGGAAACTTATGGATCTTCCATTTACCTTATTGAAGATTTGGTTCATATTTATTAATTAACCTGCTAAATAACCTTCAATATGCCTTTTTGTCCTTCTTGCACAAACCGCCCCATTAGTTGGAGATAAGTAAAGATTCTTCATATAAAAGTTTTAATTGAACAAATTATACTAACTAGGAGGTGTAAAAGTTGAGAAAAAAAATTTATCCGTATTTCTTCTTAGTCATCATTACATAATTGGTTTGGTCTTATAACCGTTCGCCATTGTGAAACGTTCATTTAAAGATTGGATTATTGTATACCTTGTAAGTTTCATTGGTAATTTTTTCTCAGATCAATATTTGGTATCAAGAGGATATCTAAAATACCCCAAAAAACTTTTTCCAAAGTATAAAATCCACTTCCCATTATGTTCATTACCCTTTAATGCTGCTTTACTATAATCAGTGGACATTGAACAGCAAACCGGTCGGAATCATTTTAAAAATTTTTCCTTTTGTTATACCACAAACAATCATAGAGACCATTGCCTCAAAGAAAACTAACTTGATTAAATGGAAAAAAGGATGGACATGGTATCACTCATTAATAAGTTTGATGTTAAAACTGTTAATTTGCATAGCTATCATTGCAATTATTAGAAAAATAAACACACATAAACATCTCAGTTAGGTAAAATGGAAACGTGATTTCCTATGTTCACGTTTTTCCAAATCTTACAGTTGTAAAATATTTATATTACTATATAATTTATTGTAATTGTATACGTAAATGTTTTCTAGGGTTCCGCAACACCACTGTTGGTCTGGACCGAGAGAAAACTCACAGCATTGCTGTGTCACGGAAGGATAAAAGCCTGGGAGATACTGTTTAACAGTGATCTCTCAGGCTTTTTTTATTTTTAGCTTTGTTAAATTTAAATGTTGATTATAAGTACAACGGTTAAAAGGTTGATGAAAGACTAATCAAGAGAATTTCCAGTGAGATTTGTCCTTCATAGGCATGATGAAAGACTAATCAAGGGAATTCCTAGTGAGATTTGTCCTTCATAGGCATGATGAAAGACTAATCAAGGGAATTCCTAGTGAGATTTGTCCTTCATAGGCATGATGAAAGACTAATCAGAAGATTCCTCATTGAGTTTAGTCCTTCATCAGAATTTCCGTGAGAAAAATCAACAACTTTCTTTAATAGAACCTTGTTTTTATAGTCAAGTCCTGAATATTGTGTAAAATCAAAAGCAATTGTTTTCAACTTCACTTTTGTTGATTATCTATCCAAACCCTTTCATTTTTTTTTGACGAAACTTCCATGGTTTTTTATCTACATATCCGGGGAGGGCTGTCAAAGGCTCTTCACTTTGACAGCCCTTCCTGGATATGTGATCATTCCATGATGGAAGTGGAGGCGAAAAATAAAAGTTTAATTAGTTATTAAGTAATGTCTTTCTTTTGGAGTAGACCTCCTGGTATTGCATGAGAACAGCACCTACCAATCGAAAGGCAGATTGAGTATTGGGAAAGATACGAATAACTTTCTCCCTTCTACGGACTTCTTGGTTTAAGCGTTCAAGTGAATTTGTACTTCGTATATGAGGGTGCATCTTCTCAGGAAAGTTTAGGTATTGAATGGCATCTTCGAAGCCTTCATCTAAAGTTTCCAAGGCTTTGGCATATTTAGCTTCATCCCCAAACTGGTTCATTAATTCATTCTTAAATCTACGGATATCCTCAATCGTAACAGCTTCAAAGACACGTTTAATCATGGAGCGTATCTCTACGGAATCTTTCTTGGAGAGCTTCCCTATTATGTTGCGTTTAAAATGTACCGTGCATCTTTGCCATGTAGTACCAATAAAATCGCGCTGTATTGCCTTTTGTAGCCCTAGATGAGCATCTGAGATGACCAGTTTGGGGGATTGAAGCCCACGGGATTTAAGCTGTTGGAAGAAACGACTCCAACTCTCGAAGTCTTCTGCATGATCCACACTAAGCCCAAGGATTTCACGTGTATTCTTCTCAGTAATGGCAGTCGCAATGTACACGGCTTTTGAGATAACCCGGTTGTGTTCCCGGACCTTAATATACATGGCATCCACAAAAACATAAGGATAATACATGACATTCAAAGGGCGTTTGTTCCAATCATTAATAATGGGGTCAAGCTTTTGGGTAAGGGAAGACACAAATGATTTCGATATATTTTCCCCACAGAGCTGCTCGACTATATGCGTGACTTTCCGAGTTGAAACACCGTTAATCACCATTTCTAGCATGGAGAGGACCAGGGCTTGGTCACAGCGAGCATACTTTTCGAAGACGGAAGTGGAAAACTCACCATTTCTGGTCCTTGGGACCTTTAGCTTTAGTTTGCCAATACCTAGGATCAATTCACGTTCATAGTAGCCATTTCGGTAGTCTCGGCGATCTGGAGACCGTTCATAAGCAGCCGCACGTAAATAATCGTCTCTCTCGTTTTCCATGACTTCATTAAGGACTAAGACAATCGCTGATTTAATCACCATATCTAGATTAGAATTGATAACGGATTCTTTTAAAAGGTCTAAATCTAGGTTAAACTGTAAGTGAGTCATTTTAATTCCTCTTTTCATTGTTTATCGTCGCTGAAAACAGTGTTGCCAAGAGTGAATAAAATGACTCTTTCTTTTTACACAATTATATGGACTTAATCGTTTTTATAGGCTCTGTTATGATTGATTGTTGATTTTCGTGTAGGTATGAGAATTCATAGGCGGAGAATTTCCGGTTAATGTAGATAGAGGAAGCTTAAGAAGCAGATATAAGCGGAGCTATTCCGGTTACCTGCTCTAAATAAAACAAAATCCAAAAATTTGGGTCATATAAAAACGGAAAAACTCCCCTTATTTTTATGAAAATATGGGTATTTCCTAATTTAGCCGGAATTTTTCCGTTTATTTTTCAAACACAGTAAATCAACATTAGAATTTAACAAAGCTTTTTTATAAATTAATGGAGGTAATAGATAATGAATGCAAATTGGATGAAGGTGTTTGTTGGAGCATTTTTTGAAGTGTTTTGGGTAATCGGTCTAAAACATGCAAATGGCTTTTGGACTTGGTCTGGTACAGTGATCTCGATTATGGTGAGTTTCTACTTAATCATCATGGCTAGCCGGAAACTTCCCGTAGGTACAGTATACGCAGTTTTTGTAGGTTTAGGGACAGCAGGAACGGTCATTTCTGAAATTATATTTTTCTCAGAACCTATCAAGCTGGAAAAAATCATGTTGATAGCACTTTTACTAGTTGGTGTGCTTGGATTAAAGTTATTAACAAAAGATGATAAACAGGAAGGAGCTGATTCTTAATGGCGTGGCTATCATTAATTTTAGCAGGATTATGTGAAGCATTTGGTGTTGTTACCATAAATAAATTGAATAACAGTCGTAATTGGCAATCCTTATTCCTATTAATGCTCGGATTTGGAACTAGTTTTCTTTTTCTTGCCTACGCCATGAAAACTCTACCTATGGGGACAGCATATGCAATATGGACAGGAATTGGTTCAGCTGGTGGAGCGCTATTAGGAATTATGATTTACGGTGAATCAAAAGATTGGCGAAGGATTGCATGTATTGCATTAATTTTAGGTGCGACCATTGGGCTAAAACTTGTTGCCTAATTGATAATTTAATATTTCACTAAACTAGATAGATCTTTTACTCAGTACTCCTGTACATTATAAGCTGACTTTTTATTATGATGATAAAAGTCAGCATGAAAATATAAGTATTACATTCTTGTAATGGTTTCCTTAACTAGTTTGATAAATTTCTCTCTTACCATAGCAGCCACTTCAATGACTTCATCATGATTTAATGGTTGATCTAGAATCCCACATGCCATAATGGTTAAACAAGAAATACCAAGTACATTCATACCTCCGTGAATCGCTACACTCGCCTCTGGGACAGTTGACATACCGACAGCATCCGCTCCTATTGTTCGAATCCTACGGATCTCAGAGGCAGTTTCGTACGCCGGTCTACTCCACCAAGCATAAACGCCCTGTTGTAAGGACCCATTCAACTTTATGATTTTCCCATGTGCAATATTCAATCACTTCTTTTTATATTTTTAATTAAAAATCCTCAATATCAAGAAATACTTCTTTACAATCTGGACATTTGGCTAAGTGTCTATTTTTAGAATTAATATAAAATCTGAAATGATTTCCTTTTCCACAATGAGTACATTTCATGTACCCTTGAATAAATCCACTAATTTTTTCGGGACTGTCACAATCGACCGAATAAACATAGTAAGGTTTATCTGGTGCATAGTGCGGTGTGTACAAAAATCGGGTTAATTCACTCATTTATTTCCCACCTTTCGGTAATAATTTGGGTATTCCTCAATCACATAATATTAAATATTTTACATTTGTATTACCTTTTTTTCTAATATTAATTTTGGTCAAATGTTTCTCCTTTTTGAGTCCATATTCTACACTCTTGACCTGTTAAATCATGAGAACTCCTTCTTATCCGCTGTTTTTACTGAGATGAAAATGATTGAAATTAGAGAGAATAGGTGAGATAGTATTGCCCCCCAAACCCATAAAATGTCCCAATGTAACACCAGAAATATGAAACAGAATAGGCACCATTGCTACAGGAAGTTGCTAATAAGAAGTCGTAAAGAAACTAAAAATCATTAAGGCAAATAAATAAGGAAAGCATTAAATAGGACGATAATGCTAACCATAATCGTCCTTTAAACTTATATTTAAGAGTAAAAATTTCCATGTTTCAAATTTGTCCACCATTACATGGAATCTCCATTTAATCCATGGACTTGCCCCCTATTATTCAAACTTTTGATTAGTTTTCTTTCTTTTTTAGCTCCGATCTATAATAATTAAGAGTATCATTTAGGGAAGAATTAATTGAAAATGTTGGACTCCATCCTAATTGAAGAAGTTTTAAAGGTGTTTCGTCGGCAGCCAATTCTTCAACTCCATTGGAGAGGGATTTTACCTTAAAGTCTGTTGTTGTTAAGTTTTTATATATTTCAATCAGATCCCTGAGAGAATAACTTTTTCCTGAAGAAATTTCATAAATTTCCCCTGGAGTCCCTTTATTAAGGATCACTTCGTAAGCGCTTATAACATCGCGGACATCTATGAAATCACGCTTAGAATTTAAGTTGTTTACTACCAACACTTTGTCTAACATGTTCTTTTCCATTTGAGCAATTTTATTGGCAAATATAGAATTAACACCATTGGATCTACCTGGTCCAATTATATTAGATGGTTTTGCAATTACGATGTTCATTTTGTACAATTTAACCCAAGCTTGAGAAATTAGTACCTGGAGTGTCTTACTAAGACTATAGGGATGTGTGAAATTCGATATTTCGTTGAGGCTGGTTTGGAGAGAAGAACCGACAATAACAATTTTACAAGTTGGATTTAGTTGTCGAGTAGCATCAATGATATATAGTGTTGATAACAAGTTGGTTTCTAATGTTGTAATCGGGTCATTCCAAGAATCACCAACATGGTTGAGTCCTGCTAAATGTAATAGGAAATCAGGTTTTATTTTTTTTATTAAAAGATTAACATCATCTTTAATTGTTAGTTCACAGTATTCTGTTTTTATCCCTTTACTTCCATCAAAGGATTGGTTTCTTGTAACAGCTATTATGTCATATCCTAATCTGGAAAAATGTTTACATGCATGTTCTCCTGTAAAACCGCTTGCCCCAGTAATTAGCAACTTTGGCCTCTGATTCATCATTTTGCCTCCATTTGATAAAATTACTGTATAAAATTTGATTTAATTAACAATTCCTTTATTTCCTCATGAGTCATTAAATCATCATTCGAACTATAAGATGACTTGCTTATTGCCTGAAAAGTTGAGTAGTGTTCCCTTACCTGAAGGTTAATGTCAGGAAGAACAACAAAATATTCTTGGTTATAAACAACGGTATCCTCTATTTCATTCGGTGAAACAAGTACCTCATGCAGTTTCTCTCCCGGTCTTGGACCAGTTTCAATAATATTGACTTCTTTTCCAAAATGCCCAATTAAAACTTCGGCTAAATCAATTATTCTGCATGCAGGCATATTTATCACAAAGATTTCCCCGCCCTTACCATCAGTTGCTGCCTTTAATAAAAGCTTGATTGCATCCTCTTTGGTTAAAAAGAATCGTGTCATTCGTTTATCAGTAATGGTAACTTCATTTTTATTTTTTATTTGATCAATGAATAAATGGAGAACACTTCCATTTGTTCCGAGAACATTTCCACCTCTTACACAAACAAACTTCGTAGTTGTATTTAATAGATTTGCATGTATAATTAATTTTTCACTAATAGCTTTTGTAAACCCATAGAAATTTGCTGGATTTGCCGCTTTGTCAGTTGATACATTTATCACCTTTTTTACTTCATTAAATATAGCTGCATCAATCACGTTTTGAGTGCCAGTAACGTTTGTTTTAAGTGCTTCCTTAGGGAATTCTTCACAAACTGGAACATGCTTCAAGGCAGCAAGGTGGAAAACAAAATCGACACCTTTACAAGCCTGGAATAAAGCATCCCGATCACGGATATCCCCTATCCGAAAACTTAACCTTGAGTCTTCAATTTCTCTTCTCATCTTAACTTGACTATCTTCGTTACGGGAAAAAATGATTATTTCTTTTGGATCATATGTTAATAATTGGAGAGTCAGCTCCTTTCCCCAGGAACCTGTCCCACCAGTTACTAAAATAACTGCGTCTTTAAACATCTACAAATCCTCCTATTAATTAAGCTTTTATATTAATACCTTTAAAAATGTCTTCCCAGTAATGGTCATTTCCATGCCATTTTTCTACATTAGGAAGCTCTATGGCACATACATTTTCCACAGGCCAGTCTTTTTCAATTAGGTCTTTGGTATTCGTATGGTTTACAAGGAGAATATGGAATTCATTTTTCACCAATTTCGATAACACTGACTCAAGTTCCAGCACTTCTTCAAAGGTTCCTTCTGTTCTAATAAACAGGATACGTTTTCCGTTGGAAAGTTTATCTAAGAACCTATGAATTCTTCTGTCAAATTTAGCGCGTACATCAGGGTAAGTGGATAAATTGGTAAATGTATTTTTGTCTGCAATAAAATCATGACTTGAAACGATTTGATAGGCCATATCAGTTACAACAATATGGGGTTCGGAGCTGTCTACACCAGTAGCATAGCCTGAAGGTATTAAATTTTGCAGTTCCATATAACCATTGAATCGATTTCTCAATAGACTACTAACGCTAGACAATGAAGGGGATGACATCCAGTCCAATGGTCCCGCGAAAGGTCTTAAATTGTTTTGTCTTAGTTGAAGGGCTGCAAGGCACAAATCCCCCAAACTATATATCGCATCGTATTTTCCTTTTAAATCTTCTAATCTCATAAAAAGTAATCAGCTCCTTACATTAATAAAATATTAAATATTTACCTGTGTTATTAAATGCAAAAATAAAATAAATGATAGGGCTAATAAGCTGTATTCAAAAAATTTTATATAAAAAATATTAGACCGTTATCACTTTATAGTGATAACGGACCCTTTTAAGGTTTAAATTTTCATGTGTTTTGGATATTATTTTTTCTAATATATTTTCTACTTGTTATCTCCATTATTAATGGGTTAGGAAGTAGATATTCTTCAGGTACCTTATCTTTAATTTGCTCAAGGACCTGATGATCAACTAAGACTTCTGGATTGTAAACTTTTGAAACAAACAAAGAATTATAATTGTCGGCTGTCATAGGCTCAAAGATTTGTATGCTTTTTGGATTAGGGATCTTAAAGTCTCTAGTCAAGATTTCTTTAATTGGTTCCCAAACTTTATAATCCACAAATATATTTGGTGTAGGAGTCTTTGTGGAAAACAACAAATCATAAAGACCACTTTCCATTGACTTAAATGTTATTTCGGTAAATGGGTTGGGGAGCAAATAATTATTAGGCACAGAAAATTTAATCGTGTCCCAGACCTCAGAGTCTACGAATATTTGAGGTGATTTAATAGGTGTTGAAAAGATGGAATGATAGGAATCTGCTTCCATGGATTTAAAGATTTTCTCCAATAAAGGATTGGGTAGAATATAGTCGTTAGGAGCGTTACTTATTATAGATTCCCATATTTGAGGATCTACAAATATTTTAGGATTTAATACCGGTGTGCGAAAAAGGATATCGTAAAAATCGCCTCTAAATTTTTCAAAGGTTTTCAATGTGTTGGGATTAGGCAAAATAAATTCTTGGGGAACTGATTCAATAATTCTCTCCCACTCTAGGCTGGAAATAAAAACATCTGGATTTGAGACTGGGATAGAAAACAAAGAATTATATTCATCTGAATTTATTAAAAATACTTTAGAATGATCATCGGAAGGATGGTTTAATCGCCCGGTTTTTTGTGTTCTTGACCAGACTTTTTTAGTCTTTAACCCGATTTTTTCCAACAATCCCTTAAAATTTGATAAACCATCGAGTAGATATTGATTAATTAATGTGATCAGATGCGCCATTATTCTCGCCCTTCCCACTTTCGGAAATAGCACTCTTATAAATTTCTGTTAATTCTTTAACACCTTTATCCATAGACCAATGAGTCATACCCCATTTTTTGGCGTTCGAGCCAAGCCTTTTCCTATACTTTTCATCATCTAATAATAAATTTATTTTTTTGTAGAGAGTCTTAGTGTCTCCAGCAGGAGTGACTAACCCTGTAACGCCATCCTCCACCATTTCAGGCAATCCGCCAACATCACTAACAATGATCGCTTTACCAGCAATTTGGGCTTCTATTACAGATAAAGGCTGATTTTCCAAGAGACTTGGAAGAACAAAGATATCCGAATTTGCTAATAAGTATGGGATATCTTCCCTTTTCCCAAAAAATAAAATGTCATCCTCTAAACCGAGGACTTTTCTTTGTACTTTTAATTCTTCTTGATAATCCCCGTTACCAACAATCCAGCATACCCAGTCTTTACGAACTTTTTTTAATTCACTTAAAGCAGCTATTAAATGATGAACTCCTTTTAGTTCTACCAGCCTGCCCGAATAAATAATGACTTTTTTGTTCTTTGGACGTAGAATGGAGGATTTTTCCTTCGAGCGTTTTATAAAATTCTCAGTATCGAAGCCATAATGTAGAATTTTAATTTGCTCATTTGGAACCTGAAACTCATTTGTTAATATATTTTTTAGCCACTCATTTGCGACAATGGTGACTTCTGCAGATGTAGCTCCTAGCCGCTCTAGCTCATCATAATATACTCTAGCCATATATGATGTATTTGATTTATGAATTGTCTTCAATTGATGCCTTACTTCATGAGCCACAGAACCATGTAGAGTAGCAATCAGAGTGGATTTTTCAGGCCTAACCCGATCAATGGAGGCAGTTGAGATTACGTCCTGTGTATGAATCACATCATATTTTTCCAACCCTAAATAGGCAGCGCTTAACTCATAGACGTATCTGTGAAATTCAGTATATTTTACTAAATCATTTGCATAAATTGCAGGGTAGGTTTGTGCGTTAAGTTTTGCATTTAATAATGGGAGAAGCTTATCGCTATCTACTTTTCTGTTTTCATTTACAATGTGTACAGAAATATTATCCTCATCATAACCAAGCATATCAACCTCATGACCCAGTGATTCAAGCTTTTTCTTAAGTTGAACCATATAACTCCATACTCCGCCTACATGTGGAATGGGCCAATAGGTTGCAAGCAGTATTTTCATTTACATCTCTCCTATATCTATTGATATATCATAACGATATGGGAAGATCGTCATTATGGTATAGGCCGTTAACTTAGTTTAGTTCAATATTATATATTTTTTATTTGAACGACTCATAAATATGATGTCCCTTTTTAATAATCTATTATTTTTGTTTTTAAGGGAATAAGTGCAAAATGGGTAAATGAATTAACTTTATAAAAATCAACTCGTCTATCTATATCTCATTTTAAATATTTTACATATGTTGTATTGAATATTATAAGGAGGAAATATTATGGGCCTAAAAATAATTAAGCTTGCCGTTACATCTGATACTAAAATTGCTATATCCCCCACTGTTACACGTTTTTTTTATGAAGTGCTTGAATCTTTGTCACAAATAACAACCTTGAGAATTGATGCTGCTGATTTTTTAGATGACTCTGGTCGTAAAGTTGATTCATTACCGTCATTAAATCTAAATAATAGCTATTTTAATGTTTATATCAATGGTGTTTTGCAAATGGACGATAATTTCGCTTATACTGCTGGCGAAGAAGGTATTGGGAACCTTCTCATTTCAATTCCAGATGGCTCAGAGATTGCCGCAGGAACTCCCATCATTTTAGAAGTTATAAACTTTAACCCCTCCCTTAAGACCACTTTTGAGACATAATTTGATGACATTAAGTAAATAGAAAATAAAGGCTACTAAAAAAGTGTTATAAACACCTTTTGAGTCAGCCTTATTTTTTTCCATAATATTAGACTATTAAAGTATTTTCCTGCGTTATCAGCTGAGTTAGATTTTACCATTATCAGTTATTTATGAAGCTCTCTTGTTATTGTGCACTGTATAGATAATGGCAGCTATCCAACCAATTAACTATGAGGAGTAAACAATAGTCATCCATACTTTCGTTATTGAAAATGCATTAACTAAAGTATGGACATTGGTCAATATAATAAACCCTCCCACAATGACTCCTAATAAATACGAAGGTAATTTTCTTACGAGCCATGCAGCAATGGGTGCTGCAATGACTCCTCCTAACATTAGCGTAAATACCCAAAACCAGTTAACTTCCTCCCAACCTATTGAAATGAGAAAGCCTAAAGTGGCTGAAACAGAAACAGCAAACTCACTGGTATCCACAGTACCAATAACTTTCCTTGCTGAAATCCCATTTCTAGTTAATAGAATTGGAGTTGTGATTGGTCCCCAACCGCCACCGCCAGTGGCATCTGCAAACCCGGCAACCAACCCTAAGGAAATCGATTGTGTTTG
This sequence comes from Neobacillus niacini, assembly GCF_030817595.1. GTDB lineage: Bacteria > Bacillota > Bacilli > Bacillales > Cytobacillaceae > Neobacillus > Neobacillus niacini_G. The sequence goes on along the minus strand of NZ_JAUSZN010000001.1, from coordinate 421,944 downwards.
GGAAAGGGATATTGGTCTATCTTCGCCATTATAATTGAACTTAAACATAAAGCGGAAAAGGACATTACCACCAAGAAATAATAAAAATATAGAGATATATGGTTTTATTATTTCCCCTGGCAGATTGCTTAAAAAACAGTCCCCAGCAAATGCACCAATAGAGCCTGGTATGATCAATTTAACAAAGCCCGGCGGTCAACATTACCAAATTTTATATGGGAAATGCCAGATGCTGCAGTTGTTACTACTTCTGCTAAGTGTACAGATGAAGACGCAGCTATAGGGGTTACTCCAAAGGCTAACAACAATGAAGTGGAAGTACCCCCATAAGCCATTCCTAAAGATCCATCTATAAGCTGCGCTAAGAAGCCGATAAAAACGAAAATGATGAGTCTTTTCAATTTCATCCTCCATATATGGTCAAATGCCTTTTTGTAAACCTTTTATCAGTACTTCTACAACCTCTCTTCGGCTAAATGTACTTGGTGGAAATTCACCCTTTCTTAACAACTCTCTTACTGCAGTCCCTGACAGTATGTCGTGATCTTTAGAGGGATGTGGACATGTCTTGGTAGAAGCCATACCTTCACATTTTTTGCAGTAAAAGCAATGCTCAAAGAAGAGGGGGGTGATACCGAGCTCTTCATATTTAAAGTTGTTAAAAATTTTTTGTGCATCATATGTTCCGTAATAAGTACCGACCCCTGCGTGGTCACGGCCAACAATAAAATGTGTACAACCGAAATTCTTACGTACTACCGCATGGAAAATCGCTTCACGAGGACCAGCGTATCGCATTGCAGCTGGAAACACCGACAGGAAGACGCGGTTTTTGGGGTAGTATTTTTCTAACAATACTTCATAGCTCTCCATTCGAATATCGGCAGGAATGTCATCTGATTTCGTTTCACCCACTAGGGGATGTAAAAAGAGTCCATCGATCGTTTCCAGTGCTGATTTTTGAATGTACTCATGTGCTCGGTGAACAGGATTTCTTGTTTGAAATCCAACTACGGTATTCCATCCAAGTTCCTTGAACTTTTTTCTTGTTTCGGTGGGATCTAGATGATACGAAGCGAATTTTCCCTTTTCAGTTTTCCTCACAAGCTGGACTGGACCACCCGCATATACAGCAGGGCGTTCAAATAGTTTTTTAACACCTGGATGAGCCAGGTCGCTCGTCCCATAAACTTGCTCAGCTTCTTTCTTCTTGTCAGGAATAAATAATTGTTCCAGTTTTAACACGCCATATACAGCCTGGTCTTTCACCAATTTTACCCATTCACCTACAATTAGCTGCTCTGCTTTCTCCTTGCATACAGGCAGGGTAATGGGGATGCTCCAAACAGTTCCATTAGCCAGGCGCATACCATCTACAACTGAGTTATAGTCTTTTTCAGTTAAAAAACCATTTAGAGGACTGTAGGCTCCACTTCCGATTAGATCTAGATCACTTAAAGCCATGTTATCGATTTCAATTTCTTGACAGATTGATTCATAATCAAAAGTTGGATTGAATAAATGTATCAAAGTTCCCCCGTGTGGAACACTGTGGCTCATGTATACCGCTCCAATCATCGTTAATTTATGGGGAATGCATTAGTTTCTCGAAGAAATGGCATGGTTATATAAAGCAAGGAAATTGTTCACCATTTTATCCATTGACCATCGATCTTTTGCCCATTCCTTCGCACGGCTTGCAAACTGGGTCCGAATTAAGGGGTTATCGAGAAGATGTTTTAAGTGCAGATATAGTTGATGGCTATCTCCTGCCGCAGCAACTAATCCGTTTTCACCGTTTATAACCATTTCAGGGAGTCCTGCCGCATCGCTGACAATTACCGGAACACCGCTAAGCTGTGCTTCCATAACTGAATGCGGCTGAGTATCTTGCAAGCCAGGGAGAACAAATATATCAGCTTGTTTAAGAAAATGCTGTATGTCATCTGTTAGGCCTAAAAACTTGACTACATTTTCTAAACCCAATCTTTTACATTGGAATTGAAGTTCATCCTTTAAATCTCCTTCACCGAGTATCCAGCACTCCCAATCATTTCTATCCGACCTTAACAAGGCAAGGGCATCAATAAGGTGGTGTATACCTTTTAAATAAACAAGGCGTCCCATAAATAGAATAACTTTCTTATCTTGTGAAGGTAACTTTGTGGAAGATGATTGTAAAAATCCTTCTATATCCATACCATAGGGAAATGTAAACAGTTTATCAGGGGAAACTGAAAAATCGTTTATTGCATTATTCCGCATCCAGCTTGATTGAGTATGGATAAAATCACTTGACTGGTACCCTAGAAATTCCAGTGTTTTATGGTAATGGTACTCAAACGAGTCTAGAAGCTGATGCTCTGTTTGCTGGGGATACAAGGTCTTTAGAACATAAAGAACTTCCCCTGATAGAAAGCCATGGGCACTGGTTACTAAAGGAGTATTTTTAGGCTTTACTCTACTCATCGCTCGTGCCGCAATGACATCTTGCGCATGAATGATGTCATATTGGTCAAGTCCATAATACAACGAAGAAAATTCCAAGCTGTACCTGTATACCTCAGTGTAAAAAATCCAGTAGTTTGAATGTAATGTAGGAAATGTTTTAGTGAGGTGTTCATTAATATAGGAAGATAATTGTGAGATTGAGATTTCTGGTTGATGGCCTATTATGCGGTACTTGGTCGTGTCAGGAGTATGGCTAAGGATATCAACTGTATGCCCTAAACGCTCTAAACGATCTTTTAGATGTGATACAAATGTCCAAATCCCGCCTGGATAAGGAAGCGGATAATAAGACACGAGTAAGATTTTCATCTGCAGCCTTCTTTCAACAATATTGTCTTCGAAACTTTCTCTGTTTGGAAGTGACCTGTTAAATAACTAACACTCCATTGAAAGAAATGTCTCTGTATCATTTATGGGAAACTATTAGTTACTCGATGAAATCGCGTGCTTATACAAAGCAACGAAATTGTTCACCATTTTATCCATTGACCATCGATCTTGTGCCCATTCCTTTGCACGGTTTGCAAACTGGGTCCTAATTAAGGGGTTATCGAGAAGATAGTTTAAGTGCAAGTAAAGTTGATGGCTGTTTCCTGCTTGAGCAACTAATCCATTTTCACCGTTTATAACCATTTCAGGGAGTCCTGCTGCATCACTGACAATTACCGGAACACCACTAAGTTGTGCTTCCATGACAGAATGCGGCTGAGTATCCTGCAGGCCGGGAAGAACAAAAATATCTGCTTGTCTAAGAAAATGCGGGACATTATCCGATACTCCTAAAAACTTGACATCGTCCTCAAGACCCATGCTTTTACATTGTGCTTGTAACTCATTCTGTAACAATCCTTCACCAAGAATCCAGCACTCCCAATCACTTCTGTGACTTTTTAAAATGGAAAGCGACTCAATAAGATGCTGTAGTCCTTTAAGGTAAACCAGGCGGCCTGTATAAAGAATTACCTTTTTATTAGGTGGACGGCTAATGGACGTTTCGCCTTCTGAACGTTTTATATAGCCATCAATATCCATTCCGTATGGAAAAGTAGACAGCTTGTCAGCTGAGACGGAAAATTCATTCATAATTTTTTCACGCATCCAGTTTGATTGAGTATGGATATAATCACTACAATGATAACCAGAGTATTCTAAAGCTTTATGATACTCATACTCAAACCTGTCTTTAATTTGATCATCAGTTAAATAGCGGTTCCCAGTTTTTAAATAGTAGAATATTGCCCCTGAGAGGTTGCCGTGTGCACTGGTAACTAAAGGAATATGCTTTGGTTTTACCCTACTCATCGCACGTGCCGCGATTACATCCTGTGCATGGATAATGTCGTATTGGTGAAGTCCGTAATACAATGATGATAGTTCTAAGCTGTAACGATATAACTCAGTATGATAAATCCAATAGTTAGAGTGTAATGTAGGGAAAGTTTCCATTAATTTTTCATTAATATAAGGAGAAAGCTGGGAAATTTCTACTTCTGGCTGACGTCCAATGATGCGATACTTGGTAGCTTCAGGATTATGACTGAGTACATCTACGGTATGCCCCAAATGTTCAAGCCGATTTTTTAATTGCGATACAAATCTCCAAATCCCACCAAGTGCAGGTAGTGGATAATAAGAAACCAGTAAGATTTTCATTTTATAACCCCTCATTTGGGGGATAAAACTTTTTGATCGTTTCTGCTAGTTGTGGATCAGGAATAGTAAGCTCCAATGCCGAACTTTCCTTTAAATGTTTCCAAAGGTCAAAATCATTTACAGATAAATTAGCAGGTTGCTGCTGTTCTGTCATTTAAGCCACCCTTTCAGTAAAATAACTTTGTATATTTTATTATTGATCATTCAGTGGCGCTATGAATGGAGTAGATTGCATTCATATCATAATTCTCAAGTTGCTGTTCCCATAGTAATTTTTCATTTTTTAAATCATAACAAGCAATTCTGGTTGGAAGAACTCCGTACTCACCTTCCCAAAAGACTTTCCCGTCAGGTGCAGTTTTTCTCACCGGCCGTATTCTTGTAAAGCCAACAACCACTTTATCAGAATTCAACACTTTAATTCCTCTGCACCAGCCTAGTGGATTATTTGTGTTTGTCATATTGTTTAAGTTATACGTTTGTTTGGCATCATGATTTTGAAGGTCAACTTTAACGACATGTCCATCAACCTGGGTAAAGTAAAGGGAATCTTCGAAGACAACGCCATCATGTACCAGCGCTCGTCCAATATCGATGCGCTTATTGAAGTTAGTTAAGCATATGGCATCCTTTTGTAAACAACGGGTGACCCAAATATCATCATTCATTTTAAATACATAATTTGGATGTGATTGATGAGGTTTTGTGGATGCTACTTTACGATAATCAATGTTAGGAGAGAATCGCTCCCAGGTATTTCCTCCTAATACACTCCACTCGTTTAAAATTTCTCCTGTAAAAGATACTTCAAGAACCATATCTAAGCCGGTAATGACAACCAATAAATTCCCTTCTGCAGTCGGACAGACATGATGAATATCATTAAAGCAAGGAAGCGATAGGTAATGGACTTGTTTAAAATCAGGAAGGGAGTATACCAAAATTTCTGTTTGCGTACCTACATATAAGAGATTGTTATGAATCGTTCCAGCTGAAAATAAGATAGAAGGGTTTTCTTCCGTGCAAACTTCTGAAGGAGATATATATTCTAAACATTTTTCAGCCATGTTGTTTACTGGACAAACCTTTAAGATTAACCCTTTTTTGTATTGTTCCCAGTCTTTTAGCACCTTGTTCTTTTGTTCCGCTCCAACAATATAGAATTTTTCCAAACCTCTCACCTTTTTATATTCGTCTTTTTTACGTATTTATTCGCTCTATAGCATGTAACTCGTTTTTTAATGTAATGGGGTTTTATCTTATAAATAATCATTGATGTACTCCCTGAGGAGGGGCCGATATCTGTTGTTAAGGAAAGAAATTTCTTCTTTTATTTGTGGTTGATATTTTTTTGTTCCAGCCTCTTCATGTGATCTGAATTTAAGGAGAACTTCATCTAAATAGTGGATTGGATAACCGTTTAATAACATACGAAACCACATATCATAATCATGTGTATATAGCATGTCGGGGTTGAAATAGCCAATTTGGTCAAATATATCTTTCTCCATCACCACAGTACAGCCATTAACAGGATTCAATCTGAGGAATGCCTCATAAACCTCCCTTATATTTGAAAAACGCGGGCATGTCCACGAGATTAGAATATTATTATTCTTGTCAACGTAATCATAATTTGTAAAGCTTGCCTTTGCATTGTGTTTTTGCATAAAAGCTATTTGATGGGAAATCTTTTCTGGCAGAAAATAATCATCTGAACTCAACCATGCGATATATTCCCCCGAAGCTATACTTATACCAAGATTTAATGCTGTAGCAGTACCTCCATTTTCCTTTTTTAGATAGTAAAATTCCCCTTGAAATGGTTTAAGCTTTTCAGTGTATTTCGTCGAACCATCATCTACAACGATAATTTCGATATTCGGGTACGTTTGATTCAGCGCACTTTGTATGGCCTGATCAACGTATGAGCAGTTATAAAAAGGAATAATAATCGAAACTTTAGGTTCCATTTCTACCCTCCTAAATACATGTAATAAACTCAGGAACTAAGTAATCATATCCAAAGTTAATAGCACAGCAGCCTGATAAAAAAGGGCATTCTCGACTAATGTGTGAGTCATGCCCATAAATATTGGGATTATTTGGTGTGAACAAAATCATATACTTTATTTTTATTAGTGCACTTTGTTGCTTCATTTTGAAAAAAAAACCGTTATAATCCTAATGGCTGGTCCGAATAAACGGCAGCATTAAAACTTTCTGGTCCTACACGAAAAGTTCCCACTGCATCAGCGCTGACAAAAGCTGTATACGGGGAGTCGATTATCTGCTGGAATAGGCACTCTAAAATCAGAAGCCGTAAAAGAAATAACTTGAGGTCCTACTATTGATAAGTCAAGAGCTTCTCTAGCGGAATATATTAATAAATCAGTCGGGGCAAATCCCCTTACTATCGTAACGGTAACAGAGGTTGCTACTGGAAGAAGGGGTAGTTGAACAGTGACGGTTCCAGTTAATTGAGTCCGAAGCAGCCCGGTTGCACCGTTTGTTAAAAGTACAACTCGTCCAAAAAGTTCTTGTTCTCCAAGTAAAAGAGGAACTGAAATGGAATTAGCATAGCTTGCGTTTTGTGAGGTTCTAGCATCTATTAGTCTAGTGATAAGATCACCTCCTCTCTTAAAAAAGTCTTAATACTTTAACATGTTATGAGCAGAAGCTAAAAATGCATGGACATTTGTTTGAATAGGAAAAAATTTATTTTATTAATGTGTTGTTGTCTAAAACCTTGGCTCAAATGAACCATATACATATCATATGTTTGAAAATCAGGAGGAAAAATATGAATATACTATTTGTTTTTTATGTTCCGAGTGGTGGAGTAGAAACATTGAATCGTCAGAGATGTTCGGCACTAAGGAAATTAAACATCAATTGTCACTTCTTGTATTATCGGAAACAGAGAGAGTTGGTTAATAATCATGATGCGCCAACCTTTATTACAGATGATGACAAAGAAATAAAAAAAATAATAGATGAAGGAAACTATGAAGCAATTATTATCATTTCAGATTATCGGGCAATTAAAAGATTTAGGGATTTAGGGTACAAGGGTAAGATAATTTTAGAAATTCAAGGATATGGTCCCAAACATGTTGCAAGGTCGGAGCTTCAGAATGCAATACCTTATGTTACTGGTTATGGTAATGGAGTGTTAAATCCAAAAACCCCACATATCGTGGAAATATTTAATGAGTTTTATCCAACATTCCCAAAGTTCGCCTTTAATAACTGTTTTGATACAAGTCAATTTAGCTACCAATCACATCCGGTTAGCAGTCAACCCATCATTGCTTGGACTGGGCGGATTGAGGATAATAAAAATTGGAGAGAATTTCTTCAAATTGGCTATCAACTCATTAACCAATATTATCCTAATCTACAATTGTACATGTTCGAAGATCCTACGTTATCAACCCCAATAGAAAGAGCGGATTTTCACCAGTTAATTCAATTATTGAATCTTGAAAACAATCTTACCATCCATCCAAATATCCCAAATGAAAAAATGGCTGACTATTTTTCAATTATTGGCGATTCAGGCGGCTTTCTTTGTTCGACCTCAAAAGTAGAAGGTGCTCCATACTCCATTCTCGAAGCAATGAGCTGCAGATGCCCGGTATTAACCACAGATTCTGATGGAGTCAGAAGCTCCATACATCATAACCAAACCGGTAAGTACTACACCATTGGGAATATTGAAGAAGCAGTACGAGAGGCCAATGAACTTATGACAAATCAATACTTGCGGGAATATATCCGCTCAAACGCACTTGCACATTTAAAACAAGATTTTAGTCCAGAATTATATAGCAGGCATTTTGCCGAAATGTTAACCAGTTTAGGCATAGTCCTAAATTAGGAGGTAATGCTAAAAAAAAATGAACCGGTTTAGTATGGATGATGTTTTCACCCTGCTAAACCGGTTTTTATGATTGACGCCGAATCAATTATTTTTGTTATCCATCCAATTCTTTAATGCTAGTAACATCTGTTTATAATCTGGAATGACATATTTAAAATCAGTTCTAGTATTTTTAATCGTACGATCAAGAATGATAGCATGGTCAGGGATAATTTCAACATCATTTTTCCCAAAAACATCCTGAATCAATTTTAGTAATGAATACTTTGAAATTTTTTGTTCTGAACCCAACTGATATAAACCTGTAATTTGATTGGTGATTAATTCTTCTGTTGCCTTAGCTAGTTCGAGAGTGGTTACTCCATTCCATAAGACGTTTGTATACCCTTTAATCTTTCCTGTTTGTTTCATGAACCATAAAAATAAGCCAATTCCATCCTCTTTCATTTCTGGACCAATGATGGAAGTACGTATGGTCAGGTGTTTATCACTGATGATTTCACCCAATTGTTTAGATTGGGAATAGACTGAATTACCATCTGGAACATCATCTTCTGTATATTCTCCTTTTAATCCGGAAAATACGCAGTCTGTACTGATATGAATTAATTTCCCATGGTGGCGCTCAACAAATTTTGCTAATTGATGAGGAAGCAAGCTATTCACCTGGAAGGCTATAAGAGGATTACGGGCTGCATGATCATTTAAAATACCAACACAATTGATGATGATATCAGGTTTTAACATTTCTATCGTTTCTTCAACTCTTTTAAAATCAGTGACATCTAAATATTTACTTTTATTGTCATTCGCATCCCTTGAAGTATAGTTTACCTCATATTGTGTTTTGTCCATAAAATACTTAGTCATCACATGTCCGGCCATACCTTGTCCACCAAGTATAAGGATCTTCATTTAAATAAACCTGCCTTTTATTAGCATTTCCTTTATTTCAGCTTTACTTAGTAATCCTGTGCTGGAATTATAACTCTCTAAATTAACACGTTTGCATCCAGCATAATGCTCCTTTAATCCTTCTATTTGAATGGACGGTAGAATAACATAATACTCCTCATCACAAATGTATGCCATTTTGCTTTCATACTCTGAAAGAAGTTGTTCATGGATTTTTTCACCAGGGCGTATCCCTAATGTTTCAATCTGAACATTTTTATTAGATGAGGCCTCTATTAAGACATGGGCAAGATCTAGAATTTTGCATGCCGGCATCTTCATGACGAAGATTTCCCCGCCAACGCTGTCAAAAGTAGCCTTAAAGACTAGCTTTATAGCATCGTGGACTGTTAAGAAAAAACGAGTCATTTCTACATCTGTAATACCAATCTTTTGCTTCTCATTAATTTGCTTTTTAAACACATGTATAACACTGCCATTTGTGCCTAATACATTACCTCCACGTATACATACGAACCTTGTATTGGTATTTCTCAAGTTTGAATGAATAATTAGCTTCTCTCCCATAGCCTTTGAAAGTCCATAAAAATTGGCAGGATCTGAGGCTTTATCTGTAGAAATATAAATAACTTTCTGGACTTTGCATTCTATAGCTGCATCTATTACATTCTGTGTTCCAGTAACATTCGTTTTCATTGCTTCATCGGGCTGATCCTCACATACTGGAACATGCTTTAAAGCAGCAAGGTGGAACACATATTTAACATTCTGGCATGCCTCAAATAATGCATCCTTATCTTTAATATCGCCAATGATAAAATTTAATTTTGGATTATTGTCAAATTCTTGCTTCATGTTGAATTGATTCGATTCATTCCTTGAAAAAATTCGTATTTCTTTCGGATTGTATGTTAATAGCTGCCTGACTAGTTCATGGCCCCATGAACCAGTACCACCTGTTACCAGGACGATTTGGTTACTAAACAACTTGTATGCCTCCTAATAATAGTTTAATCATTTTATCCGCCACATTTTTACAAGCATAACCCTCTGGAAAGGACCATGTTTTCGGCAGATTTACCATAATATGAACACAATCTACAATTTTGTTCGCATTAATACCTGAGAGGATATTGCTTCCACACTCGATCGTTTCAGGTCTTTCAGTAGATTTGCGAATTGTAACAGTTGGAACATGAAACAGACAGCATTCCTCCTGAACAGTACCGCTGTCGGTCAATACGCAATAAGCACTTTTTTCAAGCTTAACAAAATCAAAGAAACTAAATGGCTCATGGAATTCCACTAAGGGATGAATGTTAATAACTGAACTGCTTTGTATGCGTGATTTAGTACGGGGATGTAAACTACAAATTACTCTTTTTTTATAGGCTTCTGCTACATGATTGATTCCATTGATAATCTCGTGTAAACGATCTTCATAATCAACATTTTCTGCTCGATGGATGGTAACTAAAAAATAACTCCCTTCTTTTAATCGTAACTTTTCAAGGATTTTACTTTGCTCAATTTCGTACTTATAATGCTCCAAAACCTCATTTATGGGGTTTCCAGATACAATAATTCGATTTCTGGGGATTCCTTCATTGATTAAATTCTCTTTGCTTTGAGGTGTATATGGGATATTAAAACTAGATATTGAATCGATTATACGACGGTTTTTTTCTTCTGGTACTTCTAGATCAAAACAACGATTTCCGGCCTCCATATGAATAACAGGAATACCCATTCTTTCAGCTAGGATGGCACTTAACCCACTATTTGTATCACCTAATACTAATACTTTATCGGGTTTTTCTTTTACGAAAATGATCTCTAAATTTTTATACATGGTCGATAACTGCTGCCCAAGGGACATCTGTTCATCAGACAAAATATAATCGGGTTCTCTAATCCCTAATTGTTGAAAGAATATAGCACTTAAAGAAGATGTATAATTTTGTCCTGTGTGAACTAAAGTATGTTTTTCAGCATACGTATCCAATTTTTTTATAATGAGACTTAAGCGTATAATTTCAGGCCTTGTCCCTAAAATGGTCATGATTTTCATCATCCACCCCCTGCGTAATATTATTTATCTCTTACACTATTCCCCTTGAGATAATTACTTTATAGGTTATTCATTTATTTTATATTTGCTATAGACATATAAATTATTTAATTTCCATCGATATCCATAAATCAGAATTCTTCCCCAAAGTCCTGGGGGATAAATAAATTATTGTATTAAAAGGACATGTATCCTATACCACTTTATTCTTCCAAAATACTATATTAGATAGTTATTTTTAAAGGGAGATGTGTTTATGAAGGTTCTGCTTGCAACGTACTGGGCTGTTCCACATTTAGGAGGAGTCTGGACATATATGGTTCAGCTGAAAAAAAAATTAGAGTCTTTAGGGCATGAAGTGGATTTACTGGGTTACGGTCATGATAATTCCTATGTACACATGGTAAATGAAGAACGAAGGGTTGAAAAAAGTGAGTGGTTCATGCTTAGCGACAACACTGAAAACTTTATTACTTACCATATAAATCCATTGGTGCAGTATACTGAAACTCAACAAAAATTTTATGCGAAAGCCGTTAGCTACTTGGGGTTAGAAAAATACGATATAATCCATACACAAGATGTTATTTCTACAGCGAGTATTAATCGAATCCGCCCCGAACATACTGCATTAGTAGCTACACTTCATGGATGTGTAGCGCATGAGATTAGGCAGCAATTAACTACTATTCATAACTCTCCAACTTCTTACATGGCAAAGGAATATTTTGATGAACTTGAACATATTGGAGCGACTTCCCCTGAGTATACAATCGTAGCGAATAAATGGTTAATGAATGTTTTAGCCAATGAGTTTAATGTCCCAGTTGAACAGCTTAAACTAAGTAACTATGGATACGATACAGAGTCCTTCTTTAAACAAATGAAAGAGCAAAATTCTATTCAAAGACCTAGCGACAAAAAAGTTATCATATATACTGGAAGGCTTGTAGAACTTAAAGGGGTACAGTTTCTTATATCTGCTCTCTCCAAGCTGAAAGAAATTCGCACTGACTGGGTGTGCTGGATTGTTGGAGAAGGCGATAAACAGGCAGAGTTACAAATTCAAAGTCGTATTTTGGGGTTAGAAGAGAACATTATTTTTCTTGGAAAGAGGGATGATGTACCTTATTTATTAAGTCTTTCTGATATTTTTGTTCTTCCCAGTCTAATCGAAAACCAGCCTCTGTCTGTCATAGAAGCACAAATTGCCGAAAGGGCTGTAATAGTTAGTGATACAGGTGGATTACCTGAAATGGTAGAGCATGGGGTAACAGGTATTGTAACCCCTGCTTGTGATTCAGAGATTTTATGTAAAAATTTGATTTTATTACTCAAGAACGAAAAGTATAGGAAAATTTTAGGATCCAATGCGAAGAAATGGGGAATGAAACATTGGATTCCCGAAGAGGCTGTTGAGAAAGTTTTGAATGTATATCAAAGTGCAATCTCCAAAAGAAAAATGACTAAGTAAATATATTAACGAAGGAACGCGAGGAATGACCCAAAAGCAGGATCCAATTGGGAATATGTTATTATAATGACTACAGAATTTTTATTTCTTAGTGATTAATAATTTTTCACCCATTCTGTACTGGAAACAATCCGAATAGATATTATTGTTTAATGACAATGTTTCCCTTTTTTAGTCTTAGTTTTTTCAATGAAATTTAAACATTTGTAAAATAATAGGCGCTCCTTTTGCTGGAATATCATCCGTAAGGAAAGTAATTTTTCCTTCTTCAATTTGGTAACATGTTTTGGGCTGTAAAACTCCATTTATAAACAGATTGAGAAATGATACGTTTCTTGGATCTAATATCTTTTGTTTTCCATAACCCATTAAGGCATCTTTTTCTGTGTAAACCCTTTTGAAACCATCCGATATCGCGTAAAATTCAATAGTATCTACCTGTTTACGACTAACATAATATTCTTGTCTTTCGATCACTGGAAAGTTTAGAAAAGGAGGGGGATATTGTATTGTGGATATACGTTTTCTCAAGTCACTATCCTCCAATCATCCAAAAAAACAATTGTTAAATATTTAATCCATTATATTTGTAACAAAAGGAATAAGTGTGTAAAAAATAGGTATATTTATCAGATTTAAAGGCTGACTCTAAAAAAATGGATTATGAACCACCTTTCGAGTCAGCCTCAGTTTTTATTAAAAATATAAGCTATTGAATTTCTTTATTAAATTGGCATGTTTTTGCTAAACCTTCGATAATTGAATATTTTGGCTGCCACTTCAGTTCCATTTTTGCTAATTGGTTATCAAGACAACTGTGATTGATGTCTCCTAATCGTTCCGCTTTATATTCGGGGACAACATTTTTATTTAAGATAGTATTTATTTTTTCAATAAGTTTATTGATGGATATTCGTTTGTTTGTGCTAATGTTATATGTTCCGCTTTTTTCTGCATTTAGCGCGGATAGATTGGCTGTAACGACATCCTCCACATAGATAAAATCTCTTGTATGTTCTCCATCTCCAAATACAACTGGGATTTCATTATTTATTATTTTATTAATAAAAATGGAGATTACACCACCTTCACCCTTTGGCATTTGCCGGGGACCATACACATTTGCATACCTTAAAATTGTATATTTTACGTTATAAAGTTGTGCATAACAACGGATATAAAGTTCTGGTGTATACTTAGATATACCGTAATTAGATAGAGGATGAATCGGATGTTGTTCACAAACCGGCAAATTTAGAGGTGGACCGTAAACGGCTGCAGAAGATGAATAAATGAGTTTACTATTATACGTTTTGCATAATTCAATAATGTTAATGGTTCCTAAAATATTCATTTGAGCATCAAGACCTGGATTGTGTATGGATGTTTGTACGTCTATTTGTGCCGCTAGATGAAAAACAGCCTTTGGTTTCACTTCTTCAAAAAGTTCTTTCATTTTCTGTAAGTCTAAGATGTCGGATTGATAAAACTTAGCCCTTGGATTAAGAAATTTTCGTTTTCCAGACGATAAATTATCAATAACATACGTATCAAAACCTTCATTAATTAACCTATCGACTAAATTCGAACCAATAAATCCCGCGCCCCCAGTGACGATTACGTTCATTACTTCTCCTTCTTTCATACTTTGCTTTTTCATTCCTCCTAATGGTATGAAAAAAGAACGTATGTGGTTCCACGGTTTTCGATTTAGAGCAGCCAATTGGGCTGCTTTTTTATTTTTAGTTATTTAATTTATTTGATTTCAATATGAATAATAATAAAGTCCTATGCAGTGTTTTTTTATTTAAGTAAGATTTGTATATTCAAAATTTAAGATATATAAACCCTGAAAAGGAATGAATTATAATGAAAAAAAACGAACTCAGAGGAAATTTAATTGAAGTTGTGACTGGTATTAAAGAAGACAAAAAATTAATTAACAAAATAAAAAAGGGTATGAAAGAATACAGAATTTTACCAGGTCAAGTACAAAGTTATTTTAATAACCCTGACTTATTATGGAAGGTAGATATCGAGACAGTCTACCTTTTTATTGAACAAATTTATTCAACTACGGAAAATCCCAAAATAAAACCATCAAACTACTTTACACCTAGAGAAATTAAAGAAATTAAGACAAATTTTGTGGGGTACCTTACGAATAATATAGAGTTCCCCTTTACATTCAAAAATGTACTTAAGGGAACGGAAGATGACTTTATTCTTTATACCAAAGCAAGTGAAATAAAGAACCTTTTTGAAAATGGCTTACTACAGTATAATTCGGAAACTCAACGTGAAATGAGACAATCGAAAGCTAAGGACTCGGACGAAATTATTGAAACTCCTAAAATTATTGAGAAAAGCATAATCGAAATGGAGGAGCTATTAAATAAAGGTGAAATGATTAGCACCATTATTACGTTAAATGCACGTTTAGGAAGTACTGATGATGATTCTGGCGAAGAATTAATATATGCAGAAGATTCCATGACATTAACTGTTACAAGGGGAACATTATTAGATGTGTTAGATGGATTTCACCGCATAAACGCGATTGTCAGAGCGTTAAGAAAAGATCCTGCTTTAGAGGGTATGTTCAAATTAAATATTTTAAACTTGGGAAAATCCATGGCTCAACAATATTTTAAACAATTAAATACAACTAATCCAGTGGGTAAAGGGCAGTTAAAAAAACTGGGTGAATCTAGACAGGCAGATTTTATCGCTAAACAAATACAATACAATAGTGAATTAAGAAATAAAGTGGCGGCTTCTGATATGATTGCCCCTAATTCTAATTTCTTAGTGACATTTAAAACCCTTTCTGATGCTATTGATGAAGTTTTTAAGGTTGAAGATAAACTTGCCGCCATAAACACTTCTAAATATTTAATCAAGTTTTTTAATGAATTAATTTTTGCATTCCCAAATGAATTTCTAGGTGAGATAGCGCTTGTTAGAAAAAATAGTTTAATTAATACGAATGCTATGTTTTATGGATATATTACATTAGCAAAAAGAATGAACGACGAAATCATTTATTTAAACCAATTACCTGAGATTATTGGATGTATTGATTTTTCAAGACAAAATAAAGTATGGAAAGAATACGATATTTTAAATCAATCTCAAAAAATCACGAAGAATACAAAGAAACAAATATATAAATTCTTTAATGATATAGACTTATCCAAATACCAGGAAGGTGGTTAATTTGAAAAAGAAGCTTTATAACGAAAACATAAAAATAGAGTATTTAAATCATATTCCTGAAAACAGAAGAAATGTTTATAAATATGCACTCTGTAGAAGTTATGACACGGAAGATGTAGTGGGGAAAGATTTATTTGATCTTAACACTGAAGAAATTAAAGACGCCTTAATCAATGCAGATCATTCTACATTTAACTCCATTAAATTAACGCTTCATGTTTTTGAGGACTATATAAATTGGGCCATTAAATCTGGAAAAACTCAAAGTAACATTAATCCCCTTCTTACAATAAAAAACGATGAGTTAAAAACTTACTTGTCTAAGAAAAAAATTCTATTCTCGAAGTATGAAATTCAAGACATGCAAAAAGAAATGGTCAACGCCCAAGATAAAGTCATCCTTCAGCTTCTATTTGAAGGCGTAAATGGGCATGGACTATCAGAGATATTAAACTTAACCCTATCGGATGTTGATCATGTCAATCAATTATTGAATTTAAATGATGATAAATATGGAAAAAGAAGTATCAAAGTTTCAGAAAAATGTTTATCTTTTGTTATGGAAGCGCTTAATCAAACTCATTATCAAAATAAGAATGGCACCTCAATGGGTAATAATCCTGAATTACCATTAGTAAAAAATAATTATGTTCTAAGAACAGCCACAACAAGGGTACAGAATTTCCAAAGAGCAGATAAACATTTAATTTATAGGAGAATATCTACCATTGCTGATTTTTTTGGATATAAATATTTAACGGCTAAAAACATTGAAAAGTCAGGAATGATTGCTTTTGCCGTTGATTTATATTTCGAGCGAAAAAAGTTAGATAATGAGGAATTATCCATTATCGGTAATCAGTTTGGCGTTAGAAAGGTCGTAATGAATGGTCATGAAATATTTAACTACTCTTTGCTAAAAGAATTTATTAATACCACTACGATCTTTGATTTATATAACGTTAATATACCTTGATGTTGTATCTAATCTCTATCCTGTTGGATAGGGATAGAATTTAAAAACAAATATAAAATATTTAATATATTTGAACTATTGTATTCCATATAATTGGGGAAGTAATAGGAAAAAGTACATATTGGAAATAACTAACAATTTGTTTATGATTAATGTTGTGAGTTTAGATATTGTGTCTGAGGGGGAAAATATATGCCCGTATTAAGTGGTAAAATTATTTTAGAAGTATCCATTCAAGATAGTAAATTAGAAAATTTATTAAAAGTTACAAAGAAAATGAATAAATATAATATCGAAATTTATGAGATTGATCTCTTAACAAGCTCAGGGAAAGTGTACAATTTAAAGGTAGATGATGTGGATATAGAGTGGTACGTAAAAGAAAATTGAAATTATACACATCTCGTCAATTTACGAAGTATGTTAGATTTTGTCAATAGAATATTTACTTACATATGCCCCCTGTTCCTTAAATTAGAAATAATAATTGACCCTCATCCTTATTTTTCTTTTTCGTATTTGGTAACTTATCCATGGGGTAGCCAAGATTCTACCAGCTAAGAAACCAATAAATCCACTTAAATAACATGCTGATGACATCATACGCCAGATTGAGTAGTTCCCAAGATCAAGACCCTGTTGCTTCTCAAATTCAGCTTATATATAGATATGCATCTTTTAAAACACTTCAAAACAAGGGTTACCTAACAATCGAAGCATTTTTAGGAAATTATTTAATCCTCAGCGGCATTGACCGTCAACTTTCATAAGAATTCAATAAAAACCCAAAAAAGATACTTTTCAAAAAGGTATCTTTTGTTTTGGTTTATTAAAAAATCCTCATAAACGTGGATTATTTATAAAGCATTATTCCTAACCTGCCTTTACCCTTTTTACTTTTTCACATCACTAAAGCGAGATGATTCCAATAATCACTCCGATAATATAAATAAGCATAATTCCTAAAGCATTTTTCGCGCACTGCCCTTTGTGTCTTTTGGTAAACCTATAGATCCCAATTTGTGATATACGGTAATAAGTCGGAATATTTGTGCAGACCTCTAGATTGATTGGTGATATACTAATTAAATATCTAAAATATAATGGTGATAAATGTGGTTTATTTATTGATTTTGATCTTCCTTATAGTTTGTATTATTTTATTCTTCACTTTTAAAAAAATATATATTAAAACTTCAACCATGGCGATCGTTATGGCAATTGGGATTGTTACGCAAGGAGTTCTATTAAACTACTTTGGCATCCAGTTCTTCCAACACATTTTTGGAAAAATTCTATGCATTATTAACCTTTCCCTTTGGTTTGCCTTTATTTTCTCTTTTTTCATAGCCAGTTTGGATGGAAAATTTAAAGACATCCATTATTCCAATGTGATCAACCGCTTTGGGATTGGTACATGGGTTGCTGGCACATCTATAAGTGGCATCTTATTTTATAAACAATTTTTCCACTGGGGATTTATTTCTGAGATTATTGCTTTTATAAATATTGTCCTGTGGATCATTTATATTTGGATAAGTGTAAAAACTTTTATAGAAATTTCTCGAACAAAATCATATCAGAATGTCCACGGCATTCTTCTGCTAACTACCGTAAGCACACAATCGATTGTCCTTTTACTTAACACTGTTTTCAAAGAATTTCCGGATATCTTTAACTTATCTTTACTGATTATCGGATTTTGTTTTTATCTGGTTTGTGTTTTCTTTATTTTATCTAGATACATCACTCATTCTTGGTCGATTGAAATGGATTGGAACAACACGAACTGTATTTTACATGGAGCATTATCTATTTCTGGGATTGCCTGTTTAGTCACGGGCATTATTAGTATGGATATCATAAGATTGATATGGAGAGCTGCCCTTATTATTTTCATTGCTGTTGAGGCTGTTGAACTCTATAGGCTATTTAGACGAATTAAACACTATGGGTTCAGAGAGGCAATCTTAATATATGATGTGACGCAGTGGAGTAGAGTTTTTACTTTTGCAATGTTTTATACTTTTACATCACTTTTCCATACCCATTTATTTATTGGATCCTTCGTGATTGACACCATCTTAAAGGTGGGTGTGTGGGTAGTGATAATTCTTCTAATAATTGAACTAATTCTTAGTTTAAGAGATGCCATAGAAACCTATAAACAATCATTTAGAGAAATCGGTAAAGAAAACGAAGTAAGCACACCATACTTCAAATCTTAACCATTTTTATCCTGAAGTAAAAAAACACTCACAATGTGGTAAATTCAATTTTATCTTTTCAAAACAAAAAGCACTCACAAACGTTGATTTTGACAACTTTTGTGAGTGCTTTTCCATTTCTTAAATTAATATATTTTTTGTTCGGAGACTTCGACAACAGGAAGAAAACCACAGAACCCTTTACTAGTTCTATTCTTCAGCTGACTTATAATTACATTTATAAAAAGTCAAGTCAACAATGTTGTATTACATTCTTGTAATGGTTTCCTTAACAAGTTTGATAAATTTCTCTCTTACCATAGCAGCCACTTCAATAACCTCATCATGACTTAAAGGTTGATCAAGAATCCCGCATGCCATATTGGTTAAACAGGAAATACCAAGTACTTTCATTCCTCCGTGAATCGCTACAATCGCCTCTGGGACCGTTGACATACCAACAGCATCCGCTCCTAATGTTCGAATCATACGGATCTCGGCTGGAGTTTCGTACGCTGGTCCGCTCCACCAAGCATATACGCCCTCTTGTAAGGTAATGTTTTGTTCTTTTGCAACATTTGCAGCAATAGTTCGTAATTCACGATTATATACTTGAGAAACATCAGGGAAACGGGTTCCTAATTCATTATTATTTGGTCCAATCAATGGATTGGTACCGACTAAATTGATATGATCCGTGATTAACATTAAATCTCCAGGGTTGAAGCTTGTATTAATCGCACCGCATGCATTCGTGATAAGTAGATTCTCTACACCTAGCGCCTTCATTACTCGTACGGGAAATGTGACTTCATCTAACGTAAAGCCTTCATAATAATGAAAACGTCCCTTCATCGCCACTACGGTTTTACCCATTAATTCCCCAATGACTAATTCGTTTGCATGGCCAATCGCTTCAGATTTTGCGAAGTGAGGAATCTCGCTATAAGGAATGGTGACAGAATTTGTTATTTCATCTGCAAGTGTCCCTAATCCTGATCCTAAAATCATCCCATTTGTTGGAGTATACTCAGTCTTACTCATGATGAAATCTCTAGCTTCTAGAATATCTTGCATTTTATGCATAAAAAATATCTCCCCTTTTTTTTAACAATTTATAATAAAAGTTTAATAGATTTCAAGGCGATTGTAAATGACTAAAAATCATTTTGAAAAAAAGTATATAAAAATTATATTCTAATAATCTATAAACCTTCATTAATCAAGTTACTTTTTTTCAGAAATAGAAAAAAGTTTGTTATATTGTCTTCTCCTTTATGAATGAATCAGCTAAAATATAATATAACCCTTATTCATTTGGAGGAAGTTTATGTTAGAGCAATTTGCTGGTTCAACATCACCAAAAACAAAGAGCCTAAAACTTTTATATAGCCTGATTCGTAAGTTAGGTCCAGTCAGGATCAATACACTTACTGAAATAACGGGATACAAACATGTGACATGTACACGTTTACTGGACGAGCTTGTTCAGGAAGGACTTATCTACGATAGTGGAATTGGGGAGTCTAGTGGAGGACGTAAACCACTGATGTACGTCATCAAGCCTGACGCTTATTATGTAATTGGCGTAGAAATCACCAACCTATACACCACAGTGCTTCTCCTTGATTTAAAATTAGATATCATAGACGTTGAAAAATTGAGGATGGATTCACAGTGCACCGGAGTGTACACCTTAAATTTTGTATCACGATGTGTCGATGAGCTACTGTCTAAACACAATATTCAAAGAGAGAAATTGCTAGGTATAGGGATTGGAGTTCTTGATCCAATTGACAAAGAAACCGGGGTTATCATAAACCCACATCTGTTTCCTGCAGGAGACTGGGATAACCTTAACATCGTCGATTATTTACAACAAAATATTAATACACATGTATTCATAGATAACGGAACAAATTTGGCTGCATTAGCTGAATACCGTAAAAACTATTGGAAAGAAACAGACAATTTAGTTTTTGTCTCGAGTGATATGGGAATTCGTTGCGGTACTATTTTACAAGGTAGATTGGTTCGTACTAACATGGAGATGGATGATACCCTGGGACATATGGTAGTGGATATACACGGACGGCGTTGCTCCTGCGGCTCGTATGGTTGTCTACAAGCATATAGCAGCTTGCCTGCCATCCGTGACGAAGTGGTCCGTCGGCTTAAGCGTGGTCATAATTCTATCCTTCAAGATATAGTTAAAGATGTAGAAGATATCGATTTTCATCATATTTTACATGCTTTAGAGCAAGAAGACTCTCTTTGCCTTGATGTAGTGAAGGAGGCAGCTTATTATTTTGGCGTCGGTCTTAGTAATCTCATTTTACTATTGCGACCGGAAATTGTTGTCTGTGGAGGAACGTTGGTGCCGAAACCTCTTTTTTACGACGAGGTCTCTGAAACCGCACAAAATCGACTCATGCACTATCCTAAAAGTCATTTTCAGATTATAAAATCAACTGCTGCCTACAACATCGTAGCCCAGGGAGCTGGATGTATGGTACTGGATTATTTCACGGAAGAATTCCAACCATAAAAAGTTGTTGATTGACAATCATTGTGAATCGCTTTAGAATAAACAAAGTAATATTGAACCAAAAAAAATTTGTTAGTGGACTTTTCTAGAGACTTCTCTATTTTCGCCACACAGCTACTATAGCTGTGTGGCTTTTTATGTTTCATAGAATGAAAGGGGTATATAATAATGAAAACTTGGCATTACGCACTACTTGTTTTACTCGGGGGATGCAGTTACGGTGCATTATCAACTTTTGTAAAGTTAGCTTATGCTGCTGGTTTTACCAGCTCGGCCGTGACAGGAAGTCAATTCTTAATGGGTGCACTCTTAATCTGGATTGCAGCTCTCTTTTCAAAAAAGAAAAAACTGACGCTGCCAAAAATAGGCAAATTACTTTTATCGGGAATTCCGCTTGGTTTAACGAGTCTATTTTATTACCAATCACTGCAATCCCTTAACGCATCGCTTGCGATTATCTTTTTATTTCAATTTGTCTGGATTGGCAGCTTATTTGAATTTGTTTTTTATAAAAAGAAACCAACCACGGGTAAGGTCGTTTCCATAGCTATTCTGGTGATTGGCTCCATACTTGCTTCAGGGATTATTGCGGAAGGCAGCGGAGGAATGACATGGCAGGGTACGATTTGGGGAATGCTTTCTGCACTAACCTATACCACTTTTATCTTTCTTAGTAGTAGTGTAGAAAAGGATACTCCAGCTGTGCAAAAAAGTGCTCTATTTACCACTGGAGGGATGATTACTGTTTTCCTTCTAAGTCCACCAACTGAGTTACTACAATTATCAGTCTTAATGGAAATTGCACCGTACGGTTTGTATCTTGGTTTATTAGGCGTAGTCTTGCCGCCGATCCTATTTACCATCGGCATGCCCCATATCGGACCAGGTCTAGGGACCATTTTAACATCCGCTGAACTTCCAATTGCTGTAATTCTATCAGCGTTAGTCTTAACAGAACAGGTAAGTATGTCTCAATGGCTCGGGGTTGTTTTCATACTTGGCGGAATTATAGCGGGAAATCTGAAAATATCTAAACCTATCAAAAAGTCTTCTTATTTGGAAAGGGAATCTACCTTTTAAATATGGTATGTCAGTGTAGGGAGATTCCTTTAAGGGTCTCCCCTCTCCTGTTAGATACATAAATTTTCAAACCAGGAACTCACCAATCTATCATTCACCCCTACTTCCCCTACTACAATACCTCTTAACAAAAAAAGGATGCCTCTCCTTCTTAATGAATAACCCCGTTAGTTAAACTGCACCATCTTTTTTTTACTTTCCTTATGGATGTTAATGAAAAAACCTAGACAAGCTGTTGTAGTTCTGCATAAGGTATAACATATTAAAAGAAAGAAGGTATTAATATGTCAACTTGTCAAAGACTTGCAGATATTATCGGCGGTGAAGTTGTCCAATCGACTCCTGTTTGTGTAGTTATGCGCCTTCGAGATGATATTCGAGCAACTATTTTAGGTCGTCGCACTCTTTCTCCACTAGCACTTCCATTTATGTTATCTTTTGAAAATAATGGTCTTAACCTAGGTGAAACTGTACTCCTTCAAAGAGAAGTTAATCCAATGCTCGATGCATTACGGTGCAGAGGTATTATCGTAACAGCATTTCATAACCATTGGCTATTTGAAGAACCGCGGTTAATGTATATGCATTGGGAGAATGTAGGAATGAGTCCGTCTGAGTTTGCCAGAAATAGTATTGAGGCTGCAAAAGAAGCAGGACTATTCTAAAACGCGGCCATTTGTGATGTTCTTACTAAATATCACAAATGGCTTTATTTCTACTCAATTCCTTCCTCATCTAAATTGCCCCTTACTTGACAAACGGGTCGGTTTAGTTCAGAAAATTAGTTTTCTAGTAATTGTAATCTTAGGCATTGTAATATTGACTCCACCGCCATTCGGAAACTCGACTTCAAAGTCAGATGAAACTCTTTTATCCATTTCGAATCCACCTTGCCTTAGTTTTTAGTGTTATTTATATCCTGCCTTTACATAACAAATACCATCTGCGGCTGCAATAAAAGGTTATGAGTGCTGCCTCATTTTATTCTCCTGTATCCAAGTCCGCCAATATCTCATCCAGAGTTCTTTTTGCCAGAGTAACAAATTGCGGGTTTGTTACTCGATAGTATGGAATGATAAGTACTGCCTGGTGAAGTGCATACCCTCGGGCACGAATCCATGTATCCTTGTCGGCATGGATGGAATTTTGAAAGACTTTCCTTCCTTTGGAGTTGAATATACTCCAAGCAGGTATTAGGTCAAACGCCGGATCTCCAATTCCTACTGAACCAAAGTCGATGACCGCAGTTAAACGACCGGAATGAACCAAAAGATTTGTTCTAAGTAAATCAGCATGTATCCATACTGCTTGACCGTTCCAGACAGAAGCCCTACATGAATCTTCCCATGCCGCTAATACTCGGTCTCTGTCCAGCAAATCATCTGCCTCATCAATACATTCTAATGTTCTTTTATTTAACTCAAGCAAAGGTGAACGTCCAGCCCTGGGCGCATCAGATGGCACATCAATGGAGTGCATTTCGTTTACAAAATCCGCCAAATCTTTTGCAACTTCTCTTTCATCATGAACTAACTCATCAGAATAGTTATTGCCCTCTATCCATTTGTATACTGCCCAGTTCACAGGGTACGAGGCTTTCGGTTGACCTAAAGCAACAGGTTCGGGTATCCTAAGTGTCAAGTGGGGAGCAAGATATGGAATCCATCTGCACTCTTTTTCTATATCTGCCCACTCCTTAACCCTAGGCAGGCGAATATAAAGCTCTCTCCCCAGCCTGTAAACATGATTTACCGTTCCAACAGAATTCACGGGAGTTATCGGTAACATAGAGAATTCAGGGAACTGCTCGTTGATTAAGCCTCTAACAAAATTTAGATTAACGTCCAATTCATTGTCATGCATTCTGCTCATATTTCCACCTTCTATTTATCTTATATTTCTCCAAACTACTCTTCTTTACAAATAACACACATTTATCCATTTAGTAAAATAACAAAGAGCCGTAAGCCTGCGAATTATATTCATGTAAAAAATGAATAATAGATTCGCAATAAATTACAAATGTGTACATCGACTAAACTGCTTCTTTAGTACGATAACTTCCACACAAAAGATAAGGCGTTAATCCTTCTTGAATCAACGCCATGTTAGTTGACAAAAAACTCGTTAAATCCACTTAGCAAACCAAGCTACATAATAAGCCGCAGGGATAAACAAAAGTTGAGCCACAATTGTCCCTAAAAATTTTGAACTAATCATTGTTAGAGAGTAACTTTTTAAGTAAATATAATCAGTTTGTTTTTTCATTACTCTATCAGCTAACACAGAGGCTTTTGGATCTATAAACAATGTCAACAAAATAGTTGCTATACCATTTATTATGCCAGATGACATTAATGCAGCCTGAGCATAATCTTCAGGAACTAACATTGATGCATAAATGGAAGATAGTACTCCAATGGTGAATACGGCAGAAATGATAACATTAATCAAAAAGAGCCGTTTCGGAATAGTTTTTAACGTAATTCCCTTAAGGTATGTAAAACTCGGTGGCCTAAAACATATTAATATTTTTCTAAGGCCATTTTGATTGAATTGATTGGCAAACATTCCAATGATAGAACCACGTTGATAGGAAAGTTGGATAATTGCTCTTGAAAAGATGTTGATGAACGTAGGAAATAGCAGAATGCCCAACAACACACCAATAGAGGTCACTCCAATTAAAATCCTATACTGTTCCTCTATATAATGTAATTTGTTTATATCAGGTGCTTCCGCGATAAGTTTCGCAGTAAGAGGTTGTTGAATCATTGTAGAAAATCTTGAAACTATCACTAGCGTACTAAACAAAGATAATGCAGTTGCAATTAATTTGACCCTTGCCCCTGAAATCCTTGTTGAATAAGCTAATGTTTCAATCATCGTAATGATTAACAAAAATAAAGATATTATAATTACCTTTCCTGTAAATAGCCCCATAAAATTCCCCTTAGTAATAATGATAGCTATATTATAAACTAAAATTAAATTGGTTGGGAATTATTCGGAAGGAGGTATGCATATAAACACACTTACCATCCCTTCTTGAAGTAACCTGCCCGTTTTGTGTTGTTGAGCCCATTAAAGCTAATAATGAGAGATGGTTAAATACAATAAAGATTAATACATATGCACTAACAATAATGAAATCTCTTTTTCTCAAAATATACCTCTATCAAAAAAATCTTAGAATGCCTTCCTCTTGGGAAACTGCCGATTATTTATATTCAAGAAGCAGAAAATAAAAATTAAGGAAATCTTAAGGAAATATATAACAATATCATAATATCTTCCTCTTATTATTAATATAGCAAAAGTGAAAAAGAGGTGGATTTTTATGGAGATTTTATTACAAGGAAATCAGCTTGTTGTTGCTTTTATTTTCTTTACAATCTGTTTCCTACAACCAATCTTGTTACCCTTCCCAGAAGCCGCAACTGTCGGAGCTGGAGGTGCTGTACTCGGCTCTCTTCCTGCAGCAAGTATTAGTTTTGTTGGTACACTTTCAGGAATAATGGTTGCGTATTTCATAGCAAAATTTGGGGGACAAAAGCTTATTAAAAAATGGGTAAAGGAAAATCATATAAAGCAGTATGAACGTTATGTTGCGAGAAACGAGATAAGTATTTTATTAATTTTATTCATTATTCCGATCTTACCTGATGAGATCATTTGTTTTGGAGCAGGAATTAGCGGAGTAAGCTTTAAGAAATTTCTTTTAATAGCTGGTGTTGCAAAACTAATAACCTCATTCTCTTTGGCATATTCAGTAGATTTCGCACAGTCACTTGCTTTAAACAATACTCAGTTAAGTTTTCTAGTAATTGTAATCTTAGGCATTGTAATGTTGACCTCTTTCATAAGTAAAAAAATGTTACTTAAAAGAAATAACTAAAGTTAATCAATATCAGGGAATCTAGCGCAAGTACACTCATCATGAACACTTGTAAAACTGCAAAAAAAGGGTCCATCCAATAATTCGATAGACCCTTTTGCTGTTTATTACTTTTTTCGAATTTTGTTGAGGTGAAGGTTAAACCTCCA
The DNA here is from genome assembly GCF_030817595.1 of Neobacillus niacini. Lineage (GTDB taxonomy): Bacteria > Bacillota > Bacilli > Bacillales > Cytobacillaceae > Neobacillus > Neobacillus niacini_G. Next base: position 395,357 of record NZ_JAUSZN010000001.1, on the reverse strand, counting down.
AAGAATCAGGGTATAAAAGAGCCAGTTATTTCATTTGTACTCTTATTGCTCAATGAAGCATTTTCGTTTAATTGTTGATTGGCGGATTTGATGTGTTCTGTATCATTAAATTTAACTTTGTTTCGAAATAATTTATCGATCAATACTCCAAACAGTATGATTCCTACTAAAAGGCCCCAAAATAAATAAGCGATGCTTGACATAAAATACCCCCTTCACTAAATTATTCTAAAATTCGAATAATGTTAAATTTATCATACCATAAAAAAGACAATTATTGGTAAGAAGATAAGAATATCCACTCTTTTGCCCCATTATTTTAACCAATATTTGAACAAAGTCCGTTACCCTAATCAACTACAGTCACTCCTACCACACTATCGAAGGTTACCCGTTCAAACTTGCCAGGCTTCAGCTCAATCCTTAGCTGGTAGGTTATAGGGTCAATGTAATGTATCTTCCCTGTTTTGATTTCGGTGAATCCATCACTCCATGTCGTTAACTTCACCGGCAAGTGAAACTCCATCGCATAGCCTATCCGCCGGTCAAATTCCTCCTTTTCATAATCGTCGATAATTGGCTTGGCTTGTCGCAGCTGGTCCTTAAACATCTCTCGAGTCACTGCGAATCCCTCCGGCATAAAGCTGGCCGGTGCCCATTTTATTTTGCCTCTATCGCGTATTGCCATGACGTCATCTCCTTTGTTACTATTACACACGAACAAATGTTCTGTATGTAAAAAAAATAAATGGACCAATGTTGGCCCATTTCATCTAAGTTGAGGAAAAAAGTAATTCTCATACTTCACTTGTTATACTTTCGATTCAATTCTTCTTCAATATAATCTCTAATTTCTTTTGGTAACTCAATAACATCTTGAATTAACACTTCATTATTTTTATTTGGTATTGGTGGTGTTAATTCAACAAGAAATGTTTTACCATTTTCCAGGGATACCAAAGTAAATGTAGAAATTTCTCCGAATGAAGTTACATTTCCATCCTTATTTTCAGCCGTTCTCACAGTTTCATATATTTGTAGCAAACGGTCTCCATTCATTCCATCTAAAAATAGAGTTTTAAATTGTTCGATATTTCCCTCATAAGCATATTGTTGCATTAATGATGTTGTATTTTCAGGACTATAAGGTTTCCACGCTTTATTTTCATCTTTACATCCTGATAACAGTAACGAAAAAAGTAACAATACCAATACCATTATTTTTCTCAATATTCTCCACTCATTTAAAAATAAATTTTATATCAACTAAGCCTTTTATTTCTTATGAACCTTAATAAATACAGTTCCAAAAAGGTTATCTCCCATATAAGCATCTAACTTCCACATTCCATTATTAGGTAGTGACATATTTGATGGCGTATGTCGGTCTGCACCATTATTTGGACCACCCATTTCTACACCTTCTAACACAGTTATTTGTTCACCATCATTTTCGTGTGTGGCAACAATTTTTAGTTGTCCTTCAAACTCTTTATCTTCTCCCCAAAAATGCCACATATATTTTTGGGTTTTATTTGGATAAAATCTAAGAACCTCACTATCATCATAAATAAAACCTAAACGTCCTTTTTCACCAATTAAAGTATAATTACCAGCTTTAAACAAAGAACTTTCATTCCAATTTTGTGCTCGATTTTTCTCTTCCTGATGGGTATCTTTTGTTTCGTCTTTTTTATTGGTAACATTCGTACAGCCAACAGTTGTTAATGAAAAAATCATTAACAAAATAAGAATGAATGTGTTTTTAAACATTTGAGCATCCCCCCTTAAATAATAGACGATATTAGAGTTTCAGAGTTTCATAACATTCAAATTTATCAGAAAACAGAATATCAATTTCTGATTTTTCTGATACAACTAAACTGAACCATTTAGCAAAAAAAAGCCCCCTTATAGGAAGCTTAAACTTGAAGGTCCGTAAAATAAACTTTTATTAATTCTCGCCAGCAGATCTTCTTTTATGTTTTTCATTTATGATTTTCTTGTTAAGAATCCGTACTTTACCAACCATTAGCAACCTCATATCTTCTACAATATACCTGGCCAACTCTTCGTCAGAAATGTCATCTCCATCAATATCAAGACGGAATTCCTGCCCTTGAATTCCACCGCCATTCGTAAACTCGACTTCAAAGTCGAATAGAACTCTTTTATCCATTTCCGAATCCACCTTAAACTTAGTTTTAGAGTGTTATTTATATTCTGGTACTAAAAAACAAATACCTTGTTTTCAAAAGTAAATGAAACATAAAGTTTGTTAAAAAAGATATGGAATAAGCTCACAGTTCTCTTACATCCATGTAAGGTTTTGTTTGTTCTTTTTTAACAGGATATGGGATAATGGCACAGGGAAAGGAGTGTGCCACGTGCAAAAGATTTTGATTATTGAGGATGACCCTAAAATTGCGGAACATCTGCAACAATACATAAATAAATATGGGTTTGAGTCGTTCATCGTGGATGATTTCGATCGAGTGATAGAGGATTTTCAGAAGCGTAAACCAGACCTGGTTTTATTAGATATTAATTTGCCTAGCTATGATGGCTATTATTGGTGTCGTCAAATACGCAAGCAATCGATTTGTCCTGTTATTTTCATCTCAGCAAGGGTTGGTGAAATGGATCAAGTCATGGCGTTAGAAAATGGTGGCGACGATTTTATTACAAAACCGTTTCATCCGGAAATCGTCATGGCGAAAATTCGCAGCCAGCTTCGTCGAGCATATGGGGAATATGCTGCGCAAGCTCAGGAGCGTGTCTTGGAATTAGAAGGGCTAAAGCTTTTTCCTGAGAGGCTAGAGTTAAGTTACAAAGAAGAAACCGTTCCCCTTTCCAAAAAAGAAGCTGAACTTATCGAGAGCTTAATGGATCGATATCCCCGTGTAGCTGGACGTGAGGATTTACTTGAAAAACTATGGGATGACCAAGTGTATGTCGATGAAAACACATTGAATGTAAACATTACTCGAGTCCGTAAAAAAATGGAGAGCGTTGGTCTTAAAGGAGCCGTCGAAACCGTAAGAGGTGCTGGATATCGCTTAACGATTTCCTGGTTAAAGGATGATGATCAATGAAGCTATTTTTAAAAGAGCATGCCCTCCTCATTGTTGTCCAAATCATTCAATTTTTTGTTATTCTCGCGATTTATTATCTAGATGGCTATCACAATTTATTACCTGCACTTTATGCGGTGTTCCTCGGTCTCTTTTTTCTTGGCGGATATTTACTCTATCATTATTATAGCCGTCGACTTTTTTACAAGCGACTTACAAGCGAACTGGAGTCCTTGAATCAATCTTTGCAAAAAACAGAACAAGCACCGATTTCTGAAGCATTGGATCGATTATTAAAAAATCAATATAAGCATTATCAGGAGCAAATCAAAAGATTGGAATCGAGGCAAGCGGAGCATTTAAAGTTTATGGATCAATGGGTTCATCAAATGAAAACACCGTTGTCTGTCATCGAGCTCATTGCTCAAAACCTCGATGAACCAGATTCCTCCAATATCCGTGAGGAAACAGACCGGATGAAGACAGGTTTGAATACGATCCTTTATATGGCTAGATTAAGGACCATTGAACAGGATTTTCATATTAAACCTGTTGAACTAGCAAAGCTGGTTAGTGAAGTGAATCATGAAAATAAACGTTTCTATATTCGAAATCAGGTTTATCCTCAGTTCACTCAGGACAAAGACGGTATGCTAGTCGAAACAGATGAAAAATGGCTGTTCTTCATGCTTTCCCAATTGATACACAATGCCGTTAAATATTCCAAGGGTAAAAGTAAGTCCATCTCTATATCCATTTACGATAGAGGCGGGGAAGCAGTCTTAGAGGTAAAGGATAATGGCGTAGGAATACCTGAGAGTGACAAGCAGCGTGTATTTGAACCGTTTTATACAGGAGAAAATGGCCGGAAATTTAGAGAATCAACAGGAATGGGACTGTATTTAACAAGTGAGGCAGCAAAGCAGCTTGGCCATCGAATCGAGATTGATTCAAAAGCTGGTGAAGGCACAACCGTTAGAATCATTTTTAGTGTGACCCAAAACATTACAACTCTGTAAGGAAAGTGAAAGAAAAATCAATTTTTACAAAAATGAACAAAGGATATAATGGTCACAAGTTAAAGGAAATGGAAAGGAAAGGTGAACTTGTGATGTTGAACGTAATACAAGTTAGTAAAATTTACGAAGGAAAAATTGCGTATCCTGCTTTAACAGATATCGATTTAACGATAAATGAAGGTGAATTTGTTGGGATTATGGGGCCATCTGGGAGTGGTAAAACCACGCTATTAAATATGATTGCCACGATTGATGAGCCAACGACAGGTGAAATTCTAATTAATGGGCATAATCCTCACAAATTAAAAAAGGAAGAATTAGCAAAATTTAGACGTCGTGAGCTAGGCTTCGTTTTTCAGGATTTTAATCTGCTTCATACCTTAACGGTTGAAGAAAATATCGTCCTTCCGTTAACTCTAGATGGGAAAAAAGTGAAGGAAATGAAGCAGAAAGCGAATGATATCGCTGAAAAGCTAGGAATTAGTTCCATAATGAAAAAGCGCACCTACGAGATTTCTGGAGGACAGGCACAAAGAGCCGCTGTGGCAAGAGCGATGATTCATGGACCTAAGCTTTTATTAGCGGATGAACCGACAGGAAATCTTGATTCAAAGTCATCAAGAGATGTGATGGAATTGCTTGAGGCCATTAATAAAAAAGAACGGACAACAATGATGCTTGTGACGCATGACGCACAGGCTGCGAGCTATTGTAACAGGGTCGTATTTATTCGGGATGGTAAGTTCTATTCCGAAATCCATCGTGGTGATAACCGCCAAGCCTTTTTCCAAAAGATTATTGATACACTTTCTCTAATGGGAGGGGACGCACATGACCTTTCGACAATTCGCGTTTAATAATGTCATTCGTAATAAAAGGTTATATGCGGCCTATTTCCTTAGCAGTTTATTTACCGTGATGGTATTTTTTACATTTTCCATATTTGCAAATCATCCAGCGTTAAGTGGAAATGAGATGAATGCAAATGTAACAAAAGGGATGAACATCTCTGCCGGAATCATTTACGTCTTTTCCTTTTTCTTCATTCTTTATTCGATGAGCTCGTTTTTGCAATCGCGTAAAAGAGAATTTGGCTTGTTAATGATCCAAGGGATGTCAATGAAACAAATCCGAATGATGGTGTTTTTAGAAAATATGGTGATTGGATTCTTTGCGACACTTGGCGGAATTTTCCTTGGGGTTGTGTTTGCGAAGGGTATCCTTTTGATTGCTGAGAACGTGCTCATTATTGAAAGTGCATTACCCTTTTATTTTCCAACACAGGCGATCATTTTAACCTTTGCGTCATTTATTGTCTTGTTTTTCTTAATCTCTTTATTTGTTACCTATGTTCTTCGCAGTAAAAAGCTGATTGAGCTTATTAAAGGAAATAAAATTTCCAAGGGCGAACCAAAGGCGAGTCTATTTTTAACACTTGCCGCACTCATACTGCTAGTAATTGGCTATACAACCGCCCTACTTGCTAAGGGTACGGTTGTTGTAGTTGTCATGCTTCCCGTGATAGTAGTTGTCATGGTCGGAACCTATTTATTATTTACCCAATTAAGTGTATACATCATTCGAAGGTTACGAAAAAAGGAATCTATTTTTTGGTTTAAAACAAATATGCTTCTATTTTCCGATTTGGCCTTTCGGATGAAGGACAATGCTCGGACATTTTTTATGGTCGCCATGGTTTCAACGGTAGCTTTTAGTGCTATTGGCAGTTTATTTGGATTCCAATCATTCCTTACATCAGGCATTAAACATGTGAATGCTACTACCTTTTCTTATCAATCCAATGAAAAGGAAAGTGTAAAGAAAGATGTTGAGTTTATTAACCAAACATTTAAAGAAGAAAAGATTGTGGCAGACACTGAGCATATGGACATGAACTACTACGATCATGCAAATGATACGATATTAATCACAAAGAGTTCTGATTTTAATCGTTTTGCCTCATTAATTAATGAAAAGCAAGTAAAGGTCCCAGATGGTCAAGTAATCGTTGTAAAGTATGAAGGTCCTAATATGGGACAGATTAGAAAGCCGATAGATGAAACGATTAAATTAGAATCAGGCTTTACCTTAAAACCCGGTAAAGATGGATTCATTTCCTCAAGAGCTTTACCGGCAAGTGATACTTATTATATTGTGTCAGATCGTGACTTCGAAAAACTTCCTACTCCAGTAGAAGTGCAAAGCTTTTATGCTTGGCAAGTGACAGACGGTGAGGCCGGGATTATGACTGCATCTGAAAAGCTATATCAACATTTAGAACGTTATAAAATCTTTTCCGTTGAGTACGAAATTTATGAAATCATGAAATTTTACGGGCCAATTTTATTTGTGGGATTATTTATCGGAATTGTCTTTTTTGTCTCAGCCGGAAGTTTCCTTTATTTCCGATTATATATGGATTTAGATGAAGATAAGCAAAAATTCTCATCGATTTCAAAAATGGGTCTAACAGAGAAAGAGTTAAAAAAGGTATTAAACAGACAAACTGCCATTCTCTTTTTCGCACCCATCCTTGTGGCACTTGTTCATGGTGCAGTTGCGTTAACGGCCTTATCCAATCTATTTTCGTTTAATCTCTTTAAGGAATCAATAACGGTGTTAGGTGTATTCTTAATGATACAAATCATTTACTTTTTCATCGTGCGACATTTCTATACAAAGCAGATAAAAACTGTTCTCTAAGATCTACTGAGTGCAGGTTTCATAGGATCATAAATCCTATAAAACCTGCACTCATTTTTTTTGTCCATTAGAAGTATTATTTAAAGCCTTACTTCTACCTCAGTTCCATCCTTCAATTTCGTATCAACAAGGATCACCCCACTGTACTTGGATAATCCCTGCAGCAACGGCTTCAAATCTTTTCTTTCAATTTCTGGGAAGATGAATTTGCTGCCATCCTTTTCAATTGCTTTATTTATTAAGCGAGTAATCCTTTTTGATGTAATAATCAAACTAACCATATTTAAAACACCATAGGGAACAGGAATGGAGAATCGTATATCCTTTGCCTTCACCTTGACCTTTAACATAATCTACTCAATCACCACAAAAACTTTATCCCCATTGGCCGAAGTGATGTTAACAATCTCTCCGTCCAATTCGTTTTCAATGGCTTCGATGAGCAGGTCAACGTTAATATCTTTTACATATTTTTCAGCCTCAGGTATTTTTTCAGCAATATTGGTACCCACTTTTAGAACGGCCTTTACCAGATTAATAGGTAAATTTACATTTACATTATCACCTTCTTGGGAGGTCACACGAATCTTTAGCATTTTAGTTCCATATGGGGCTTCTTTTTTACTTATCACTAGCTCTGGTTGATCTTTACCTTGTAAGATCGTAATTAATTCACTTGCCTTTTCTTTATCAATCTTACCTTCCTCCACTAGCGTTAAGACTCTAGAAATTTCATCCTTCATTATTCTTCCCCCTCTTTTAATAATTGAATGGCTTTCTCTGCGGTAATTTCACCTTTTTCCAATAACGTGACAATTTTTTTCTTATCCACTTCCGGTTTCTTTTGAGTGGAATATCCCAGAGCAGAGATAATTTCATCTAATTTCCCTCTGACAGTCGGATAGGAAATGCCGAGCTCCTTCTCGACCTCTTTGATATTTCCACGGCATTTAAGAAAAATTTCAATAAAATGCAGCTGTTCCTGACCGAGAGCCGCCAGTCTTGAAACTTCAAATTCATTTTCTACCGTTGTCTGACAATGGTTACACTGCAGTTTAGTAATTTTAAGCGTCTTGCTGCAAACAGGACAACTAGTGAGTAAAGGATACGCCATACCGTTCTCCTTTCTTTGATTTAATCATATCATACAACATAACTTTTAATTTTCAAACAAAAACTTAACAATATTTATAATAAATTGTATTTTTATTTAATAAGTTAATTTGCAAATTAAATAAATTAACCGTTCACTCGATTAAAGAAAAGAAAAAAAGACTCATCGGAGAGTCTGATTGATTGCATAAAGTATTAGAGTCAGCCTATTTAACCTAATTAAAATTCACTCATCGTCCGCCATTTCTATACAAAAGATCAGTTTTAAATTATAAATTAAGGAGCACGTCGGGTATTCGGATATATTTTTTACTTATTATAGAATCAGTTCTCTCATAATACTTCCCACCAGGCTATAACACTCTCTTTATTTCTTTTAACCCTTAGATAGGATCAGTCACTGAACAAAAAACAAAAGCAAAGCCATCACGGGAATGACCACCAATCTATGCCTTTTATTGTTACAAAGGTGCCTCGTGCTTTTCTAATTATTTCGCTAAGCTTTCTCCCATTTGGTTTTCTTTCCACATAACTGTAATACCGAATCCAATGACCATAATAAGAGCAGCGGAAAGATAAGGATAGTGGATGTTTACGTCAAATAATATTCCACCCATCGCTGGCCCACCGATATTACCTAAGCTCGTATAGGTTGAGTTCATTCCAGCAACAAATCCTTGCTCTTTCTCGGCAGCTTTTGATAAAAAAGTCGTCAATGCCGGGCGAAGCAAGTCAAATGCGAGGAAGATGAAGCAAGTTACCGCCAGCACTGCCAAAAAGCTAGAAATTACAGTAGACGCCACTGCCAATATTGCACCTATAATTAACAATATTTGGATTAGTTTTTTTTCACCAAGTATATCTACCATTTTTCCAAACATAAATACTTGAATAACAACTCCGAAGATTGAGCTGATTGTAATAATAGTTGCAATCTCCTTCGGCATGAAGCCAAATTTATGATCGGAAAATAGGCTGAAAACTGTTTCATATGCTGATAATCCGAAAGCAAGTACAAATACAATGATTAAAGCAGTAAAGTAACGTGGATTAAGTGATCTTTTGAAATCGACTATAAGGTTTGTTTGCTTTGTATTAGCAGAAATTTCTGCAAGCATTTCCTTTGTTAGCGGCTCTTTTAAAATAAATATTGACGAAATGCATGCTAAAAAGGCAATGCCTGCAGCAAAGAAGAAGGGCATACGTATACCGTATTCTGCAATAAAGCCGCCGATAGCAGGTCCGATAATAAAGCCTGTACTAATGGCGGCAGAAATATAGCCTATCGCTTTTGACCGTTCCTTAACAGACGTAATATCTGCAACATATGCAGTAACACCTGGCATAATAAAGGCGGCACTAATTCCCCCTAGAATCCTTGATATATAAAGCACTGATACATTCGTGCCTAAACCAAAGATAAGTTCTGAAACACCAAAAAGAAACAAGCCGATTATGATGATTTTCTTTCTGCCATAACGGTCAACCCATCGTCCTGCGAGCGGTGATATAAGTAGTTGTGCCACAGCATGTACGGCGACAAGATAGCCCATCGTTTTTCCCGATAAATGCATGATATTCATAAAGGACGGCATAACGGGGACGATGAGACCAATACCTAGATATGCAATGAATAAATTACTTAGTAGAATAATTAATACCAATTTTTGTTCTTTAATTGTTTTCTTCATGTTTAATCACCTCTTCCTGTATAAATATTGATGTTAAATACCTCTCCAAAATACTGTCCTAGAGGCTTCTAAATTTATCCTTCAGCCGTTTTTCATCGTTTCCGTGAGAATCGAGCATATCCATAAAACATATCTACATTGAAAAGTCCCGAATTGCATGCATATAAATTTATACTTTCTTAACCAATTAATACATAGGGAAAATAAAGTTATTCTACGTTTTCACTTTATTTTTAAAGTTTTTAAGCAAACATAAAAAAATGTACAGTGAACAAACCATGTAAAATACATCTTATTTTTTCAGAAAGGATACAAGAAAATCATAACCTAACAGTATTTATCTCATTTTACATATCTATATAGGGAATGGAGCATAATTCCATAAGTAAAAAGTGTACCCTCTAACAGGATACACTTAGTAGAAAGTTTAATTTAAAATACAAATCACCTTCGAAATGTGGTTAGGGACTTTTAGCAAGCTGCCGCTAGCTTGTCTCGCCGTCTTGGTTACCTAATTTTTTAACCTTAATTTATTTTATATTTTTGACAAGTCAATAAATTAGTTGTTTAGTTATTCGACAAAAGTATCCGTTTGTTTATGTGTATTCCTTCACACTATCGCATGTTTATTAATGTATTATTTGTTAATAACAATGGATAATTTGTAGTTCACCAAATTGCTCAAACCTGTCACGAATTCATTTAATATTTCATTGCCTGGGAATTTGCATTCGAGAAGATAACAACTATCTCCACTGACTTTGTAGTTGTTTATGACGAATTGATCCTGTTCTTTTATAAACGACAGATAAGGTTGATGATTCGTGTTTTTCGTATAAATATGTATAATTGCGTGAACAAGACACCCCATTTTTTCTTGATTCACTTTAATGGTGTACCCCTCAATAACCCCATTGTCCTCTAATTTCGCCACTCTAGCTGAAGTAGCCGGTCCAGTCAAATGGATTTTTTCTCCCAACTCTTTCATTGTAATCCGACTGTTCTTAGTTAGTTCCTTCAAGATATTCATATCTGTGTTATCTAACATTTATTTAACTCCTTTCATAAATAAAGTCAAACCGCCAGAAGACTTTACTTAATCTATGTATCCGTCATGTGTCATAGTTTAGACTATACATTGTTCAGAGGAAATTTCAAAAGATAAAGGAGTTAATAAATATGAATATACATCAAATTCGTAATGCAACAATTGTCGTTGAATATGCAGGAAAGAAGTTTTTAATCGATCCAATGTTATCAGAAAAAGGGACTTACCCGCCTTTCCCTTCATTAAGACAAAACAACTCAAATAATCCTTTAGTTAGTTTACCAATATCCATTGACGATATCATTTATAATGTTGATGCTGTTATTGTCACTCATCTACATTATGACCATTGGGATGATGCTGCTAAAGAAGCGCTGCCTAAAGAGATTAAAATATTTTCCCAAAATGAAGAAGATGCGACTGAAATTCGAAATGCAGGCTTCCAAAATGTAGAGGTTTTACAAGAGCATACAGTCTTTGAAGGGATCAAATTAATAAAAACAAAAGGAGAGCATGGCAGAGGCGAAATCCTAACAGCTACTGGTCCAGTGTGCGGCGTTGTCTTCAAACACTCAAATGAGAAAACTTTATATGTAGCTGGAGATACTGTTTGGTATGAAGCTGTTCAGGAAGTAATTGAAACACACAAACCAGAAATCATTGTTGTCAACGGCGGGGATGTACAACTCTCTGAAGGTGGTTCTCTAATTATGGGGAAAGATGACATTTATGAAGTTTATAAAGCTGCTCCAGATGCAAAAATCATTTCTGTCCATATGGAAGCTGTCAATCATTGGACATTATCAAAAGAAGAATTAAAAAGCTTTATTAATGAAAAAGGAATCTCCTCGAATGTTTTAGTACCTGATGACGGAGAATCATATTCATTTTAAAGAATCAGAGCAGACTAGAAATTGTCTTTTTAAATTTATATGAGTGGAAAGACAATCATGTCAGTTGAAACCAGTTGTAACAGGAACCTATTTCTAAGGATCACCCATTATTAACGTGTGATAATTTCATTGGGACTCCTCACAATGGTGCCAACACAGTAGATGCACTCGTTAGAATGGGTACCGGAGCTGTAGAGAAATTGTTCGATTAATAAAACACGAAGATGCTTTATCAAGAATTGCATGATACATTCGTACGTATTATTTTTTATAGGTTAGCTACACCACAGGAACTTCTATTCCCTACCGGAAATGATTAAAAATCAATGTCCAAAAGCAATGCTTTTGGACATCCTCATCTATACTGATTATCATCTGTACCAGAGTAAGACTCTATCGCATTTTGAAGAGCATTGTGCGCTTGACCGAAGGCTGCGGCAGAAGATACATCCCCTGCATTCTCCAAGGCCACAATCGAATTTCTCGCTTGCGTTACTGCAGTGATACAGTTCTCAATCATATTACCTTTATCACCATACTGTTCTCGTGCAGCCTGAAGCTGAAGAAGGCATTGGTCTAAATTGTTGGATTGTGGATTATCATAAGCCTTTTCTAGTTCCTCTTTTACCTGTTGTAAAACTTCCTTCATTAATCTGGCCCCATTTCATCATAATTAGTAACAAATGGTATTTTGACCAAGCTATGCTGAAAATATTCGAGAGAAAAAGAACAAAAAATCATGATAGGAGCTTGCATTCGTGAGTATCCTTGTATTATTCTGGTGATTGGTCCAAACTTGCTTTGGGAATGATTTCGGGGTGAGGATATTCCACTTCGGGTCTCCTCAATCATTCGTATTTAAACAAAACATGTATATATAATAAAAAATCTAGCGATTAATCGCTAGATTTCAATAATTGTAGGAGCATATTTGAACGTTTTAACGAAATCAACTAGGCATCTTTCACATAAATCAAATTTCCATTTCTCCTCATCAAAACCCGATCCATATCCAAAAGATAAATTAAAAGAATGGAATTCATCTTGTTCGAAGCCAAAGTCAGTTATTTCTTTAGACTCCCCACATTTGTTGCAAGTGATAGATTTCAGAACTTTTTTTGTTACTTGTATTTCTTCAAATTCTTTCATTGGTATCCCCCCATCCATCGATTCATACGTTTAGTATCATTCTTCTATTCTACTAGATTACTCCCTAAATCTGCCATCTTTATTATTATCATACATCATAAGAAGTCAGAAAACACGGCCAGTAAAATGAAACTGCGATTTTTAAGAACTTGTCTTTAGAAAAGTACCTTACTCTTGCCTATTAGCACCTGACGGATTCCATACAGGTATTGCGGTAAAAACCTTAGATACCCTCATTATAAGCACAAAAGGAAAAAAGGCCGAGTGCCCTCTGGTCTTTGTGCGTAAGGAATTCGCTATAACCCATAATATTACCGGTTTGGCGTGTCTGCATGGAAATCGATCACACAAGACCTGGGCACGCAGGTCACAAGCAGTTATGAAGACTGTATTAAACCGAAAATATACAAGGTTTTATTGCATTTCTTACATATTTCATAGGTGTAGATGTTCATATTCCACTTGCTTAGACTATTTCGAATGGAGAAGGTAAAGAATATTATCATAACAATCTATTTTTTATTATCAATATTAGTTATTAATCGATTGTTTAACTCTTCAGATATAAGCATAATAAAATCCGTTTTTAGATTAAACTTAATGGCATCTCTTAATAACTTGAGTAACTCATCTACGCTAAGTTGATGCATAATATGATTCACCTCATTACTTACTATTGCTTTAATATTTTTTCTCCTATTATTATTTAGATTACTCAGTAAGAGATTCTTTCACTAAGGTCTATTGCAGATGCTCCAATGCTTGTATTTATCGTATCCATTTATAATAATTTCATCGTCATATTTGATTCCACATGACCGACTCCCATAATATATTAGCTTTACCTCTGCATAATTTGCTAGCAGACTGTACCAAAATGGTTGCTGGGCAGCGTGTAATTTATCATTCTCCTAGACCCTCACTTATTAATGTTTCTTCAATTCCTATAAGTGCTAGTTCTTCATCTGCTCCAGTAGTAATAATTTTTATATGAGACCCTTCAGGGATACCTAAAGACATAACACCCATAATAGACTTTAGATTAACTATTTTACCGCTATACTCTAAGTTTACATCTGCATTATATTTATTTGCTGATTGTACTAATACCGTTGCTGGACGAGCGTGAATTCCTGTTTCTGATGTTACTTTAAATGTTTTTTCTACCATTTTCAATAACTCCCCTATAACATCTTAATTTTATTGAGGAACATTAAGTAATTATTAATTACTAGCTAAATCCTCTCCATTTGTCGATATAACTTTCTTATACCAGTAGAAACTTTTTTTCTTACTTCGCTCATGTGTTCCACTGCCATCATCTTGTTTGTCCACGTAAATAAATCCATAACGCTTTTTCATTTCTCCAGTAGTAGCACTAACTAAATCGATTGGTCCCCACATTAAGTAGCCAAAACAATCGACACCATCTTCTTCAACGGCAGCCTTTAATGCTTCTAGATGTTTTTTCAGATAATCAACACGATAATCATCTTGGATGCTACCATCGTTTTCAACTTTATCGACAGCACCTAAACCATTTTCGGTAATCATAATCGGAATGCCATATCGATGATACAAATAGTTCAGCATATACCTTAAGCCCGTTGGATCAATGGACCAACCCCATGATGACTTCTCCAAATACTCATTTGGAATTCCACCAAACAAAGAGGATTCAGTGTTTTCATCACGTTCCCCCGAACTAACGTCACTGGAATAATAATTTAACCCAATAAAGTCTATCTTTCCTTCCCTAAAGGCCCGATGATCACTTTCACGAATTGGTAGCGTAATACTCCTCCTCTGATACTCCTTCAATTTATACAAAGGAAACGCTCCATTGCACATCGCATCAACCTGGTAGAGATCTCTTTCCGTATCTTTAAAAGCCTGTAATACATCAGCAGGTTTACTAGTCTTTGGGTAACAAGGAGTGAGTCCAAAAACACAACCAACCTGATTATCTGGATCAATATCATGTGCGATTTTAACTGCTTTAACACTAGCTAACGTCATATGATATCCCATTGTAGCAAGCTGCATCTCTTTATCATGTAAATCAGAATACTGTAATCCCGTTATCATATAAGTAAAAATATTAGAAAAGTCACTCTGTATTTCTAAATGATTCATTTCATTAAAAGTTACCCAATAGCGTACCTTCCCTTTGTACTCCTTCATTACTGTTTCACAGAATCGTAGATATAACTCAACTGTTTCCCTGCTTAACCAGGAACGGTATTTACGTACCACTTCAATCGGCATCTCAAAATGACATAGAGTAATAATAGGTTCAATCTGATTTGCTCTTAGTTCATCAATCACATGATGATAGTAAGCCAATCCCTCTTCATTTGGTAATTCATCGTCCCCATTTGGAAAAATACGGGACCAGTCTATTGAGATTCGAAGAGCTTTAAATCCCATCTCACCAAATAACTCAATATCACTCTTATAGCGATGATAGAAGTCAATCCCATCATGTGAAGGATATACATTTCCTTCCTCAATGACCTTTGTGATTTTACGCTCCTCTCCATAGCTTCCTGTTGTGACAAAATCCATATGGCCCAGACCTTTTCCGTCAGCCTGATAAGCACCCTCACATTGATGAGCAGCAATACTGCCACCCCATAAAAAGTTTCCTGGAAATTCTAGTTTTTTCATAGTCTTAATCCCTCCTAATCTGTCAATCACCCTGAAAAGATAAATGCCAGATTGTACGACCACCTGGCATTTTCTCATGATTTATTTTTCTTCGAGCTTCCTTAACCGTTCATCGTACACTTCAAATAAACGAACGATATGATTAGCTGTATTCCACTCGCTCATGATTGTCATCAAGGTGTCCTGTGCGTGGGCAAACAAGAGAGAGAAAACAACTTGCTCACCGCGTGCTTCACCTTGAATCGTTTCAGTCTGGGCAGCGTGCGCAGCAGTCATTTTCTTTTTCGCCTCAACAAGTTTTTCCTTTGCCGCACCAAATTCACAAGTTGCTACACAGTCCAGTGCTTCTTTAATGATTAATCTCGCGTCACCGGCATTTAGGATGATTTTCATCGATACTTCATTGATATCATTTAAGCTGTGATCGTTCATTGTCTAAACCTCCAAATTCCTTTCTACTGTTCCTGTTCCTTTTTAAACTGCTGAATATCATACACCTTGAAAAACGGAAACCAAATCAACCAAGAAACTACTACAATTACTGCTAATAATAATAATCCACGGAAATCGGAGTTAATTAGTATGGAAGAAATTCCGACAGGCATATACCAAAGTTGGAAAAGCCTTTCGGGGATTGTCACCAAATCCAAATTCAAAGCCATGTAAGTGATCGCAGGAATAATTAGACCATTCAACCACATTGGAATCATTAATATAGGGTTAAACGCCACCGGAGCACCGAAAATGACAGGTTCATTAATATTGAAAAGACTTGGTACGATGGTTACTTTACTAATTGCTTTTAATTGGCTCGACTTTGCCAAGAATAGCATCATCAGGACCAAAGGCAGAGTGGAACCCATCCCTCCAATCCACACCCACGCTGTAAGGGTCTCCATTGTATGGATATTTTGAGCAGCACCATCGATATTCGCTTGAATACCCTCGAGCCAAATAGGAAAAATAATCGGATACAAAATCCAGGGACTGATCCCAAAAGAATAAAAGAAAATACCAAGGAATGTGATAAATATAAATCCGGTAAAACTTTGGGCAATCATCGTCAGCGGTTCAAAGGCTTTTAAGATTAAATCATACAAATCAACATTCATTTGGAAGGTAAATAACCATCCAAACAGCAAAAGAATGGTAATCGGAATAATCGTGTCAAACCAAATAATAATAAAATCTGGAAGCGAACTTGAACCTTTAAAGAAAGAGAACTTAGAAAAAAGATACATGAATGCTCCAACCAAAAGGCCCACAATCAAAGCGACAAACATTCCGTTGCCACCAAAACGTTCTAACGTGAAGGTAATACCGCCGTCATCAGTAAGCTTAGGTACAAGCAGCATTAAAAATAAGGAAACGCCTGTCAAACCTGAGATTATTTTTCTATCATTCTTTTTCTTTTTTTCCATAATGAAGTAAGGAACTAATAGTGCAATAAATATACTTATAAGACCAAATGAAAAGGTAGTGATGGGTGAAAAATTGGGCATTTTTGAAAAATAATTATTCAAGATTGAAATCAATGTAATCAGCGATCCTACAAGAATCAGTGGCAAAATAGCCATAATGGCTTCCTGGATTGATGAAACCCACACATTTCTCGTTATTTTATTCATTTTTGGCGTAAAGTTTTGATTCATCCAATTAATAAATGTGTTCACCGAATAACCCCCGTTCTATTTTATTTTTCGCCAAGAAGCTCCAAAATAAGGTCCAGACCTTTATTTCCATCCAAAAGACCATAAATGGTTTGCGGGATCACTGCAGCCGGAATATTATAGGGACTTACCTTCCCTTGTAAATCCTCTTCCATATATTTTAGATGCGGTCCAATAAGTAGGACATTTATTTCATTTAAATATTCGTCTACCTCGGACTCGCTTCTAGCGATTACATTTAGTTCAACATTTCTTTTCTTAGCTGCTTTCCGAATGTTTTGGGCCATGAATCCGCTGGAAGCACCGCCACCACAAACTAATAGAATTGTCTTTTCTGCCATAATCATTTCCTCCCAAGAAAAATTTGAATTAACTTTCTGACGTCATTGTCTTACTTTTTTATACTTCCGCTCAAGTTGAAAAAGTTCCAGGGTGTAGGAACTTTTTTAACCTTTCATTTTATTATGTGATTTTTTACAATAAACAAGTGGAAAACTAACGATAAATAGACCTTTGGGGGTTTTTATAACATGAAAAAGGAGCGAGAGAGAGATATTTTACAATTCTTATTAAATAAGAATGATTGGGTAAAAGCAGATATTTTCGCTAAACAATTCTCTGTATCCACTAGGAGCGTTCGTAAATATGTAAATGAAATAAACGAAACCACCTCTCCATCCGTTTTGATTATGTCCTCTAACCATGGGTACAAATTAAATGAAATCGTTTACCATGATATTCTGCGTAAAGAACCTAAAGAAACACCTATAGGACTCACGCCACTGGAGCGGCTCTATTATTTATTAAAGCGATCGATTGCCCATTCTGAGGGTATGGATATATTTGACCTGAGTGAGGAAATTTATGTAAGTACATCTACGATTGAAGGCGATTTAAAAAAGGCCAAAAACCTTTTAGAAAAATTTAGTTTATCCTTCAAACGAGATGGTGACTTAATTATTTTAAGTGGCCTGGAACGAGATAAACGAAAGTTGATGAGCCATATTTTTCACGAGGAAACGCAAGACCAATTTTTGCATTTAGAAAGTATCCAATCCGCTTTTGGTTATGATTTAAAAGATTTCAAGGAAGAGCTAATCCAAGTGCTGGCCACCTATAATCTTTATGTAAATGAGTACACAATTGGAAACATCCTCCTCCACATTGTGATCGCAACAGAACGAGTCAGCCAACATCGAACCATTTCGGAAGAAAACATAGGGGCGTTGTCCGAAACAAAAGAATATAGGGCGGCATTGGATATCGCCAAGTTAATAAGATCTGAATTTGGGACATCGTTTGAAGGAGCAGAACTTTACTACTTAACGATTCTTTTAATCAGCAAGGCAACGGTATTGAGTTATGACAACCTAAACACCGAAAATCTTGGAGAATATATTGAGCAGCATTATATTAATTTAGTAAATGAAATCATTCAAAAAGTAAAAGATTACTACATGGTGGATATTTATGGTGATGAATTTCTCATAAAATTCACTCTGCATATACGCAATTTAATTAACCGGGCAAAGCATAATTATTTGTCCAAAAACCCATTAACCAAGCAAATTAAATCATCTTATCCGTTAATTTATGACCTTGCTGTTTTTATTTCAAATGAGATACAAAAAAAGGAAAATATTCAAATCAACGAAGACGAAATCGCCTATATCGCCTTCCATATCGGGGCCTTTCTAGAGCGACAAAAAGTGCTTGAAAATAAAATAACTTGCACCGTTATCTGTCCAGAGTATTACAATATGCACATCCCCATGTTAAAAAGACTTGAGCAGTCTTTCGGAGAACAAATTGAGATAAGTAGAGTAATTACCAAACTTGATAGTGATTTCGGGCAAATTGACTCAGACTTGATTATCACAACGATCCAGATTCCCAAAAGAACGGAACAGGAAATTGTCCAGTTAAATCCATTTTTTTTAGAAGAGGACATCCAGAAAATTCAGCACGGTATAGCAAAAATTTATAAAAAACATAGTCGTACGAAGTTGAAAAAACATTTAATCAGCCTATTCGATCCCCATTTGTTTCAACATAACATTTACTTAAAAAATGAATTTGAAATGATCAGGTTTCTTGGTGATAAATTGGTTCAGTTAGGGTTTATCGAAAAAGGGAGCATTGACGACATCATTGAAAGGGAAAAAATGTCCTCAACATCATTTAATAATAACGTAGCAGTACCACACTCGATGCAAATGAACGCATTAAAGTCTGCTATTTCGATTGTATTAAATGACAAACCTGTGAATTGGGGAAGCAATTCTGTTCAAATTATCGCGCTAATTGCCCTGAATAAAGAAGAGAGAAACATTTTCAGGGATACCTATGATAGTTTTATCAAGATATTATCAGAACCAGAAAATGTTTACCTGTTATTAAGATCCAACAATTATGATAAGTTTATAAATACCCTTTTATTATTAATGGAAGAATGAGTTTGGCAAATAACATCCTCTTGACAAGCACAGGCTATTTCAGGGAAGACTTGTACTCCCTTTTTTCAATTATTATTCGACTGTTCAGTTTTACCAGAGCCAAATAAAAAAGCAGCTGGATCCTCATCCAGCTGCTTCTTATATAACTGATAATTAAATTATTCAGAATTCATAGGCGGAGAAATTCCGGCTACTGTTTATAGCGGAATCTTAGCAAGCAGATAATTGAAATAGGATGACTTAATATCAATTCGGTTATAAGTTAACTGTCGCCTGGGCTTTACTTTCGCTGACTTTTGGAAATGCAAGTTTATAGGTCTTCTTGAAGAATGGGTAACTAATGAATGCGAAGACGATACAGAGTATGCCGCCAGTTTTAATGTTTGTAGAAGGTAGACTAGAACCAAATATCAGGTCTGCCATCCAAGGGGTTACGTATGCGCACAGCGCCTCCCCTACAAACGTTGCACCAAAAAACAGGCCGGTCGCAATACCAACAGCCCTTCCCTTCGGCGCCATGGCTAAAACAGAACCATAGCTGGAGTGATGGCTGTTCATTCCAACACTAAGCAGCATCCAACTAATAATAATACCAGGAACAGTAGGGAACATCACAACGAACAGTGAGAATACGCCTATTATTAGTGCCGCTACCAGTGTGCTGGCACCCTTAAAAATCCTCATCCAAACAAATACAAGGGAAGAACCAATAATAGTCATGATTGTCGCAAAAGTGGTAGCAGTTCCAACTAGAGCCGAGGAACCCATCTTTAACTCATTAATGATATATGGTGATACGTTAAAAGCCATAGCCATGTAGAATAAGGCAGAAAGAAACTTAATAACTACGAGACCGATTAGGATCTTAGGAAAAGAGTTTTCTGTATTCATTTTTACGTTTTCTACATCCAGAGTAGCTTTAGCCTTTTCTAACGTTTCAGACGGTACAGACTTGGATAAACCGTTAAAAAAATGTGCCGAGATACTAGGGATGGATTTAACGACTCTTTTCCGGAAGAAAAAGCGGTATGGCCTATAAAACTAAAGTTTTATTTTATATTAGAAAAGACCTCGACTATCAACCAAATAGTTCCCCTAAGCAATCGTCAGTTTTTTTACGTTTTTCAGTATATAATTTTTGAAGGTAAGATTAGTATTGCTGTACCCATAGTCCATCCCCCTCAAAATTTATTCTGTCTTGTGACATAACTTGATGAGGATGCTAAAAAAGTCTGGGGTACATCACGACGGAGATCCAATTCTTCCTAATGGTACTTTTCCAGTTTATCACTGTAGGTGTGTGTTCGGCTTACACACCCCTAGCATATCCGTCTTCACAGAAGACCTGGCACGCAGGTCTCAAGCAGTTATGCTTGTCACTACTCGATAATGTAATTTTCGACAAGTAACAGTGGTTGACCCCCTTATAATAGACATATAGAGTATGATGAAGATACGACATATCTGAGTTTCTTTGGGGGACAATTAACATGAGAAAAAAACAATCATCACATAATAGTGTCGAAACTAAGTTGGAAGCAGTGCGTCAAGTGCTGGAAAATAAAAGGCCAGTGGCTGAGGTTGCAAGTGAACTAGATTTACACCGGGATACAGTGAATCGTTGGGTAATCTCTTTTAAGGATAATGGTGAGCAGGGTCTTGTGAATCCACGCTCTATTTCGAAGCCTTCTCAGTCAAAGGATATAAAGAAGACCCGGGAGTTGGAGAAGAAAATAAAAGAAAAAGACATGGAGATAGAAATCCTAAAAAAGTTCCAGGCCTTTCTCAAAGGGAACGAATAAGCAAGAAATTCGAAGCTATTTCTTATTTGAGAAAGGATTATCCAGTCAATCTTTTATGCCGCATACTTGGGGTTTCCTCAAGTGGTTATTTTGCATTTCTTAAACGTCCTAAGCGCAAACCATCTGGAGAAGAACGCCAAGATTTAAAACAAGTAAAAAGGATTTATTTCCTTCACAAGGGTCGTATGGAGCCAAAAGAATATCCCGAGCATTAAAAGCCGAGGGCATAATAATAAATCACAAAAAAGTAGCGCGACTCTTGAATGAGGCCAATTTGAAAGCAAAGGTGAGGCAACCAAAAACTACTCATGAATCTAAGGAACAATCTGCAGGCTATGTCTATAAAAATCTATTAAATAGGGATTTTGACGCCGTTCATCCCAACCAAAAATGGGTAACAGATATGTCAGAGGTTTTGGTGGGTCAGGAAAAGTTGTATATCTCTGCGGTAATGGATTTATTTAATCGCGAAGTAATTGCCTTTGAAATGAGTTCAAGTCCTAATAAGGACTTGATAAAAGCGACTATTATGGCTGCACAGAAAAAGCGAAAATTGGATACATTGGACGGGGTCCTAATCCATAGCGACCAAGGAAGTGTGTACAGATCTCACATGTATCGCAATCTTAGTAAGGAGCTCCACTTCATACCAAGTATGTCAAGGAAGGCAAACTGTTGGGATAACGCTGTCATTGAGAGCTTTTTTTCGCAGTTAAAGACGGAATTCCCTTGTTTTTATCCAAACAGCCCAATTGATTCCTTTCAACATGATTTAAAGAAATATATTCGTTATTACAATGAAAAACGAATCCAAAAAAGAATGGGATTCGTTTCTCCTAAAATGTATTATTTTAATTACCAAAATGCATCATAAACGTCGAATTTTCCAATGTCTATTTTTCGGGGGCTTGACCACAGGCACCAGAATCTGAACAGGATCAAAAAATATTTCATTGTAATATAGACTAGAGTCGTTACGATATAACCATCGTCCCCTTTACCAAAAACGGTAAAATCATTATAAGCTCTGATAGCATTATTAAATATATTTGGTGCAAACTTATCCGGTACCTATTTATATGTCTACATTTTAAACTTTAACTCTAGCTGAATAGCAATAAAGAAGCGCTGCGCCATCCTCGTACTTCCACTATTTATCCCTTACTAAATTTACTATGATACTTGTTGTTTTAACTATATATTCATTTTAATGGAAGTAAGTTACAATTAATATATATTGATTATTGTGAATTTTTCCAAAAAAAGGGGCGACTTATTTTTGAATTCTCTAAAACAGTTTTTCAAATGGCTTTTTAAACGAGGTTCTAATAATATAAGTGGATTAATATCTTTTGTGCTTGTTTTTAGCGCTGTTCTATTTTTCGACTATAATCTTGTAAACAAAAAACCACTATTACTTATACCTTTACTTTTTACTTTGCTCGTTCTTAATCAATTAATTGAAAGCTTATTAGGTAAAATACTCGGGGACAAAAATAAGGAGATTGGATTTGGTTACTTCGTATTAACAATTATGATAATAACAGGCGTGTTCGCAACTTTGAATTAAAAGCCAAAAGATTCCCCTTAGATAACGCTGCCAAAGTAACTAAAAGCTGAATCTTTTAAATAAAGGGGCTTTTTTCTTCGGTTATATTCCTCAACTTACCTGTATCGTTAATTTAAAAAGAAGCAGCGATGCCTTGTTTATTCATCGCCGCCATTAGTAAAAGATGATTTGGAATTAAATATTATTTTGTTCCCTATAAGCAAGGCATAAAAGCATTTTTACTTCAAGTTAAAAATTCCCTTACCAGTTTCCATATTTATGGGCAATGATGAGTGTTCATGAGCAATGAACCAAGAGTCATTTACTTTTTTTAAACCATACGTAAACCGATTTGTCATTTGACGAAGTTTCTCACCTGATTCTTCTTGGTGAGCAGCAAAAGTTACAGCACAATGAACAAAGGCGAGATTTAAATTTTCTTCAACTACTAGGTCATTAAAATCAACTTTAAGTAAAACACCATCTTCACTCAATCCATTAAACCACCCTACCACAATTTCCTTCCATGAAGATATCCCTTTGATCTCCCAGTTCCCCCAGCAATCATAAATATGCATTTCAGGAGTATATATGGATATGAATTTTTCAACATCTTTTTCGTAAACTGCGGTTTTGTAATTTTTAAGAACGTCTTGAACTTTTAAATAAACCTCCGTCATTCAGTTCTCTCCCCCCTTACTGATTTTCAGAAATTCTATGGATAATGGTTAAAGTTCCTTTTTTCCAGAAACCGCCACGGTATGAAATTGTCTTGAATTTGGACCTTTTACTAATGCTACCTCAAAAAAACCTTTGTTCTTCATGATAGGAATTAATTGTTCGTCTATCAAGCTACTTATATCATCCCATATCTCACCGTTTTCACCATCACAAAAGGTTAGTATAAAAACACTTCCAGGCTTTAACACTCTAAATATTTCTGATAATGTGGCAGCTAACTCATCCCAAAAATATATGGTATGAATGCTAAATACTTTGTCAAATTGTTCGTCATCGAAAGGCAAACTCTTTACATTTGCTTGAACCAATTTTGCCTTTTCATTATTTAATGCTTTTTTATTTCTAATCATAGCTGACCGAATCACAGTCGGGGAAAGGTCCAATCCTACTACTTTCCCTACTATACTTTGTTCTAGGATAAGTTTCATAGCGTACCCGGCACCACATCCAAGTTCCAAAACACTTTCACTCTGTTGGATATTTAATAATTTTATAGTCCATAATGTTTCAGGTTTATGTTGCCGGACCATCTTTTCACCGATATAAGTGCCAATAAGTCCTTTAGGTTTTCTGTACTGGTTATCAATAATTCCCTTAACCCTATCAATTAACTCCATTACTCACCAACTTTATTAAAAAAAGTTACATATATTATTAATTCCCTTACTGGATTGGAAAATCCTTCTTAACTGAATACAATCAAACGAGATTCAGAATCCTAAATAAGCATTATTTTTAATGGAGGTCGTCGTGGGATATTTATCAACATAAGAACAATCAGTGATTACTATCATGACCTGCTAGTTAGTGGGTCTAAAAAAGTTACTTGTTTTTATTAAAATTTAAAATTATTTATTGTTGGTGTAGTGCTCTTTAACAGATGGGAGCAGAGTAATGGATTGAATTATAAGTCCCAGGAATATGTAGAAAACGTGAATAAACGCAACTTCTTTAATCATATACAATTCGACCGAAATCCAAATGATTAAGATAAAACCTACGTACAACGAACTATTCCATGACCAATGTGTTTCTTTATAAAGTCTGAGTTTTTCAGCGATTTTTAATGGCTTTTCAGAGATAAGAAAAATTGCAGTGATTAGTGGGAGAATGCCCAATCCAATAAATAGTATAAGTCCAGGGATGAGAAAATTATTAAAAGGGCTATTTTGTAACATCTTCAAAGGCATTGACAAAATCGAACCATCAGGAGAAACAATCAATACACCTCCACCAAAAATAGCACCTATTCCAAGAAAAATGTGTAAAAAAATTAACAAATGGCACGCAAAAGACTTCCGTTGATTCGCAATCATTAGAATCATCTCCTGAAAGATTGTGTTATCAGATTAATTCTACAATATTTCAAAAATTTTCAAGATAGTAAGTTATGGCGGAACTGTGAATATTTTTTAGAGGTGGTACCTTTATCTTTTTTCCAACTTTTATCAATTTTATTGCTCATATTAAATACCTACCCTCAATACCTATATATACTTACTAATCATTTAAGGTAAAATAGTATTCCTTGGCAGGGGCATTTAAAGAGCGAGTTGGCAATGTATGACCAACTCGCTTTTATAATTTTCAGGAGATTCTAAAGAAAAGTGTCAGGTACCTACTATGTTCAATGAAATAAGTCCGTCTTTTTGCATCCATAGATGCCCCATTAATTAAATCCAATGCAAATGATATTTTCTCTCCAACAAATCAGTACGTTACTCCCCAAAAAACTTATAGTTGAAAAAACTATTATTCAGACCCAATTTTAAGGTCTACGAATTGTAGTTCAAGTTTATTAAACTATGTCAGAAAATTGACCCCTAGTGGTCAGTTATAATATATGTATGATACCTGGTTCATTCATCATTAACCCGATAAGTCCATTTAGGCTTGTACTTTGAACAAAGAATGAACCATTTTTTGATTTTATTGTACGCTTACTTATTTAATAATCCATCCCAATATTTGTTTCTCACGCAAACACCCATTAAATCCCCAGTTTGTCACATAATTCCCTCTGCTCCAGATATTGATTTTCCCCTCTTTTGCTAGATTTTCCTCCTTCCTAAAGGTTTCAAGGTATTTATAGGGTGGATTCATGATAAAAGCCACTCGTGCGTAGCCCTCTTTCAGCAGCGTTCCTTGAATGGATTCTCCATCGACAAAAACATAGGCTAACAGTCGTCCGTAGGAATCTCTCATGTTTCCCTGTTCAAACTCCAAGG
Organism: Neobacillus niacini; assembly: GCF_030817595.1. Classification (GTDB taxonomy): domain Bacteria; phylum Bacillota; class Bacilli; order Bacillales; family Cytobacillaceae; genus Neobacillus; species Neobacillus niacini_G. Next base: position 369,551 of record NZ_JAUSZN010000001.1, on the reverse strand, counting down.
TTAACTTTCCGCTTTTCACTAGCTCGCTATTCCGTAAGAATGCTTCTTTTGCATAGAATTGGACACACGTATTTGGATTTTTCGACTCTGGTGTATCTATCAATAAATAGCGTACCGTTTCCATTTTTCCATTAACATTCACTTTAATGGTATCGCCATCAATGATATTTATTAACTTAATAGGAACTTCACTTCCTTTACTTTCAGTCATCTGCAGGGAGTTCTCTGGTGCAGTTTCTTCTTTTTGTGAAGGCATGGTATAGAATGCAATACATGTAGCTGCGGCGATTATGGCCATACCACCCGTTCGTCTTCTCATGAATATATTCCCCCTTGCATTCAATTTTCTATCTAATATGGCTTCACAAAAAACCCCGCTAAAGCAGGAAAACACTTGCAATCCTTCTTCATATCCCGAAACGAAATCACATCATTTCCTCTAGCAAGCTGAAAATCTAGTGAATATTCGTGACAGTTCAATGGGGTTAGATGGAATTTTTCGCAATAGAACTTGATGGCAGCTTGCTCGTTGGCTGCAAAGATAAAAACGAAATCCTTTTGGTTCATTTTCAATGAGTAGATGCGAATTTTATGAATGCCTAATACATTGTTTTGAATCATTTCCTTTACTATCTGATGATCAGCCTGTTCTAAGTTGATCTTAGACATATCGTCATCCAATGATATTTTCTTCTCTATTAGTAAATGATGAATGTAGTGGGCCAATGCAGATTCTTCACAACGTAAACTATCTAAGTAAGCGTCTTTTACAAGCATGTGGTTACACCTCGGTCATTTATTTTTTAATGGCTAATGAATGTTTACAAGGAGGTGACACTATTCCTTGTGGTCTTCTATTCTTCCTGTATGCTCGTTGTAATTCACTGCGATTGTTCCGACAGGACCATTGCGGTTTTTCGAAACAATGATTTCAAGGGCTTGATTCTCAGCTTCCTTGTCATAATACGCTTCACGATATAGGAACATTATGACATCCGCATCCTGTTCCACACTGCCCGATTCCCGAATATCAGACATCATTGGCCGTTTATTCGCCCTTGATTCAACCGATCGATTCAGCTGCGCCAAACAAATAACGGGGCAATCAAAATCCTTCGCCATTGCTTTAAGAGATTTGGATATTTCCGTTACTTGTTGATGGGAATTCCCACCGTAAAATTGACCAGAATGGATCAATGTTAGGTAATCGATAAAAAGGATTGGTTTCTTCTGTGGAAATTGATTCATCATTTTTCTCGTTTTCGCTCTCATTTCTGCAATCGTTTGTACGGACCCATCAAAAATTTGAATATGCGTTTCAGTTAGATCTCCCATTACATCTGACCATTTATTCTTTTGCTCTTCACTTAGCATTCTTTTTGGATCTCGCATTTTTCCACGGTTAAATCCCCCTGTCGAAGCAACTAATCTGGAGGTTATTAGCTTTTCAGGCATTTCCAGGGAGAATAGTAGTGGTAAATAACCCGCCCAACCCGACATTTTGGCAAAATGAAGCATGACATCGGTTTTTCCCATAGATGGTCTAGCTGCTAAGATGGTCACTTCTCCGCCCTGAAAGCCTCCCGTCACTTTATCAAGTTCTTTAATACCGGTTGTTGCACTTCTCAGCATTAGTGGATCCTCCCATGGTGCCTCATAAATATCTGATAACGCCTGCTGTAAGGAGGTGTGATCGTCCATCCTTGCTTGGTTAATATTATCCAATTCTCCCATTACCTTAGCAATCTCCCAATCATTCATGGAGGCAATTGTTAAAATATTTCTCTTTTCCCGTTCCTTCCACAGATCAAGAATGAGCTTCTCCATCCCGTCAAACTTCTCAAGATCCGCATACGATAACAGCTCAGAAAGGTAAGACATTCCACCTAGTGCATCAAGGTCGGGTAAAGTGGTAAACGTGATCAAATCAATATTCTTACCGGCATGGGTTAACTCTAGCATTCTTCGCATGATATCTTTATGCCGTGTACTTTCCAGCTGTTCGGGCTGGATGACCGTATCCTTAAGCAAGTATTCCGCCTTCATCAAGCTTCCTAAAAATGCTTTTTCTGCTATGCTCATTACTCTTCACCTCTCGTAAGATCAAGTTCAAATCGAGGAGGTATCGCTCTTCCGGAAGGAACACTTTGTGTTGATTGCTTTTGTTTTGCAACGTACTTTTGGTTCTCAAGGTAGGAATCAATTTCTTCAATGGTCAGTAACGATTCATTTTCCCAGTTTTTCAGAATTCCAACGACATAACTCAGCCTTCGCTTGTTATTGGCACAGGCAATATTCATCGCTTTTAAAATCATCGCTTTCGGCTGTAAAAAACTAGAGTCATCTAACCAAGCTAATAGCTGCTGTTTCGCACTGACATTTGTAAAACCAAATCCATTTGCATCCCAAAACTCGATAATTTCTTTCACATCGTTTTGACTCTGCTGCATGGGATTCCCGATGTCTAAATTATTCTCTAAATCTTGAAAAGGAGCATTTTGATGTTGGTTTTCTATTTGTCTAGTAGAAACCACACCATCAACCTCTTCAAGGTCAAAATCTAAATATGTATCGTCTTCATCTTGATTGATATCCTCCTGGTCGTTAACCGTTATTTCGTAATCACAAAAAGATCTATACAAACTACGAATTTCCTGTTTCTCAATCGTTTCTGACACATATTGAATCAGTGAGGTATCCTCTACTTTCTTTAATTCACTTATCATACAATCCATGACTGGTTTTCCTGCTTTATTCAGGTTGTCATTCCCCCAGCTTCTAATCGCGAGTTCTCTCGTCACAGGATTGTAACGAATTACCTTGTGATGGTGGGTGAAACGGTCCATTAATGAATTAACAGTCTCCTTGGAAAACCCTAACTCAAATGATATTTGTCCTATGGTAATCTTATAGATTCCAATTTGAGTCGTATTTGGATTCGTAAGGATGTAAAGGTAAAATAACTTGTCCTCTGGCGTCATCTCTTCCAGAACAATCGGGTTCTTCCAAAATTCATTACGTACGATTCTAAACTTTGCCATCTTCATCACTAACCTTTCTTTACTTAAGAGTACTTTCACCCTGTATATATAGAAAAAGGAAGAAAACGGACAGGGTGATATTCCTTTAGATGTGAATGATTTGTGACAATGGAAATAAAGGTTCCTACGACTGTTCATATAAACTCCATACAACTGATCTGAAAGGTTTGGCTACTCGATACATTTTTACATACAAAAACACTCACAAACATTGATAGTTCAACATTTGTGAGTGTTTTAAAGTTAGTAAATATTCTTTTGTGAAAACAATACGTCAACTTCTTTTTACCTATTTGGATTTTTCTCTTATTTGGGTAAAAATCTTCTTGTTGTTGTTTTTCTTTTTCTTTTTCTTTTTCTTTTTGCCCACGTATCGTAAAAAATTTCCATGGACGTATCGTCAAACTCTTCAAATCCTTATCGATATAAAAAAAGACACTAGCACAATTTTTAATCTTATTAGACGATAGAGAATAAACATCAGAAAATACGGTTATAGCCTCCGTAAATGCAAAAAGGATTATTTACCATTATTAAAGTTGGCTAACCTTTCTCCAATCGGTGTAACTATCCCATCCATACTTATAGAATTCTTCTTTTTATGATATTCCTCTAAGTCATGTTCACTTTTATTGGTAGCCCATTGTTGAAGAGTATCTCGTTCACCATCGTATGAGTAGAACGGTACACTAAATCCACATGATGTTTTTACTGTTTCAATCTTTGCATGTATAATTTGTCGAGCACCAGGAAGTATATCAAAATGTTTTGCCATATCAGTCCATTCTGGTGTGCCAGGTAATATCACATTACCGCTGCCATAAAGCCTTAAAATCATGGGAGGTCCTTCAAAAGCTAAAAACATAAAAGTAATTCTACCGTTTTCTTTTAAATGTGCACTTGTTTCATTTCCACTACCAGTTAAATCCAAATAAGCTACCTCATTTGAGGAAAAAATTCTTAATACATCATGACCTTTTGGTGAAATGTTAACATGACCATCTGCTGTTAAAGGTGCTGAACCAACGAAAAAAATCCGTTGTTTTCTTATAAATTCTTCGTGTTTTGGAAGTATCGATGAATAAACAGTTCCCATATTAAATTCCTCCTCATCTAACAAATGTTAAAAATCAAATTAGAACCTCCTAAAAGTTACAAGTCAGTACTAATAACATATTTTACCACAACCAAAACTATGTTACTTTACAATGTATCTCTTCAACTGCTCCGTAAGTAGTATTCTGTTATTCTACTTAATATTCCGATCAATGACATCCTTGGCATTGTTTTCAACAATTTCACATTCCTTAAAAGTGATGTAATTGTAAAGCAAGTGGTTGGCAAAACTCCTTATGAATTGGATGGTTCGTTACATGAAAAATTCCTTTATGATAGTTGTGATAATCTAAAAGTAAAAGATTAAAACGAGGACATACAAGTAAATTCGATTAAAGGAGTCGATAAGATATGACATGGACTATTGCACTTTCGGTATTGCTTGGAATTGTGATTAAAATGGTAATGAGTCCTCCAAGTGCAGTTGTGGAATGGATTTTTAGTAGATTTGCACTTCATCAAAAACTTAATTCAAAAGATGTAACTGTAACTTATATTGAAAAGCACTTAGAAGAGGAAGAAAAAATTCGATTGATTGAAAATTTTAATGAAGCTACTTTTTTAAAACAATATGATATCTTTCCAGGCAAAGAAAAATTATTTCTACATCCAGAGACAAATGTTACTCCATATGTTATCAATGTAAAAAGAGGGAAAAAAGATAGAAAGATCTTTGTATATTGTTTGGCTGATTACGTTTATGTAGTCAAGCAGTACAACAAGAAAGTAGTGGCTTATGATCTTAGGTCTGATTATCTACAAAAATTCACTTTGTCTACCAAGGTTATCACTAAAGATGTAATATAAGACAAGCTTGATATACAATAAATAAACTTTGCTCCCAGCAACCCAAAATGGTTTTTTGTAAAAATAGTTCTTTATATAATTTTTATATTTAGCACTTAAGGGTGGTAATGATGTAGTTAGTCCTCATGCTAGTACTAGTAGCTGCGATGGTAGTTTTATTTTTTTGTGGCTATTTTGCAGGAATGTTAAAAGAACGGTACGGAAAAAATCTATTAATTGTTATACCCATTTGTATATCCATGTTTATGTTTCACCTAATATGGGCCATAACTGAATTAGAAAAATCTACAAGATGGCAATAAGAAAGAATGATAAAAAAACGCATGAGCTTATGCCTTGCGTTTTTGTAATTTTATTTTGTTGTAAAGTAAACTTCTATGCCATCAAATATAAAGAACCTCAATTCTTAATCATTACGATAGTATCGTGATAGCTCTATAATCATCGCTCCCATTCTTTCGTGTTCAGGGACAAGCATTTTCTTAATTCCCTCTTCTCTTAAAGCCTCTGCAGTAACTTTTCCAACTGCAACCGCAAGTATATTCCTATTAAAAGAAGTTAAAAGCCTGTCTACACAATCCTTATCCCTTGCAAAATTAAAAAGGGAACGGACTTGAATGGCAGTAGTAAAACAAATTGCGTCCAACTTTTCCTCCAACAGCTCTTCACATAGTGTTGCAACATTTTCTGTAGCTGGAGGAATGTGCTGGTATGGGAGAATCAATGTTACATCTGCACCCTTTTCTTCAAGGAATTTAATTAAGGTCGGCGCTTTTTCACCATGAAGCTGAACCATGACTCTTTTACCGGTAAAATCAAACCTCTCCAAGGTTCTAATTAAACTACTGGTTGTACCATCTTCATCTACGGCATCCGGATTTATTCCCAGTTTTTTTAAAGTCGAAAGTGTTTTATATCCTCGCGAAGCAATCTTGGCTTGTTGGATGATGTTTATAAACTGCTGTTTAATCCACTGTTTCTCTGCTATATCCAACAACGTTTCCACACCGATCCCTGTTGTGAAAATAGCCCAATCTGTACCCTCATTTACTATTTTATTCAGATTTGGTCCGACCTCTTTTTCCGCTAAAAATACTGTCCCTTGAAGCGATCGGACAATTGGAACTCCTCCCTGTTTTTCAATAAGTATACTTATCTCATCCGTTTTCCGGGATGCACCGATAGCTACCCGTTTCCCCGTAAGTCCTTTTGACATACCGCTGCCCTCTTTCTATTTATAATGGTTAACTAGCTAAAATAACGTTTCTAAATGCTTAATGGTTGGACTCTGATTTGCTTGAAATAAGATTCTCTGACACCTTAATTATATATGAAAAAAGCCGAATTCCTTTATAAAGAAAACGGCTTAATCTCAGATAGAAATTTGGTCATTTCATCCAAATTGTACTTTCCTGCTTTTTTTTGTTTACTAATAATTTAAAAACATCCGGTCTTGAATAATGACCAACAGAATCAAAGTCAAATTGACTATAGGCTATCAGTTTCATATCCAGGTCTGCAACGATGATCTCTTCTTTTCCCCATACAGGCTCCGCAACATAATCTCCAAGTGGTCCAACGATGGCACTTCCACCGTTACTCATCACATCTGGAGATGAAACAAGGTCATTATAACAAGCTAAATCCTTAGGATACATATCCTTGGTTACATATTGATTAGAGGATAATACAAAGCATCTGCCTTCCATTGCGATGTGACGAATGGTCGACTGCCAAGATTCCCTTCCATCTGCAGTAGGTGCAATATACAACTGGACACCTTGTGCATACATTGCTGCCCTAGCTAGAGGCATATAGTTCTCCCAGCAAATCAAAGCCCCAATTTTCCCGTATGGAGTATCAAATACGGGTAACGTACTGCCATCACCCTCACCCCAGACGATTCGTTCAGCTGCAGTTGGTTTTAATTTGCGATGTTTTCCTAAAAGAGAGCCATCAGGTCCGATAAAAATAACAGAACAGTACAGAGTACCACCACTAAATTCACTATCTCGCTCGATTACGCCCATAACAACATAAACGCCAGCTTCACGTGCTGCTGTCCCAAGTTGTTCTGTTGCTTCACCAGGAACAGGAATCGAGTTTTCCCAATACCTGTACCAATCCTTTCTTCCATCTTCCGTTCGGCTTCCAATAATGGTTCCAAAGGATAACCCTCTAGGATAGGCAGGAATAAAAGCCTCCGGAAAAACAACTATTTTAGCACCCTTTTCTCCCGCTTGTTTTATTAAGCTAACTGCTTTTTCAATCGAAGCATCGCGATCCATAATAACGGATGCAGCTTGAATAACCGCCACCCTGACATTCTGATTTGTATACACCTGGATTTCCTCCAATTAAATTTCAGGTAAATATTTATAAAAGGGTTCATCATTCTATTATGCTAGTAATTTGGGCTAGCAATAATAAAATTTTAAGTTAATAGCTATCTAATCTAAAAAAAAGATTAGTGTCCAGAATTTCCTGAATGCTGTTCGTCGTAAAATAGTGGTGCCCGGTCATCCTTTAAACCCTCAATTATATCCTCCGCAATTTGTGTACCTAGTTTCCTGCCAGCTATATTATCACTTTCATAATGTACACCTGCGAGCTTCCTCGAAAGGTCGGATTCTTTTGACATATCAATGAATATTTCTTTGTCATTAGGAAAGATATAGGAAAGAACCGTACTGGCCGCAGACCCTGTTGTCGCATGAGCGGAAGGATAGGCAGGATGTGCAGGAACTTCAAAATTATCAATTAATGTTATGCTAGAATCAAGATGTGTTGGTCTTGGTCGCAGATAACGATATTTCTCATGAAAGGCAGCAACAGAAGCTGTATAAATCGCACCACTAACAATTTGGTGAACCCTGGCAGCTTCGGGTGGTGATAGACTATATTTCTTTAACATTTCTTCTGTTATTGCCATCCACCTCGTATTTGGACCAATAATTTCACTTGCCCACCGTTGGATGATTTTAATATCTTCTTCTGTTCGATTTTCTGCCAATTTTCGTAATTCTTCCAAATCAGCTTTCGTTATATCAGAGTTATTCGCTGGTGGTGGGTCTAATGTATACTTACTTCCATCTGGTAAATCAACTGGTTTCCATTCACCTGCTGTAGGAGAAGCGGGATTGTCATGTTCCCAACCCAACCCCTTTACTTCTTTCGGTTGTTCTTCTTTTTGGGTATCCGCTTTTAAGTTCTCTTTATTACATCCAGCCATCAGAAAAATTAAAATTAATCCGAAAATACTAGTAACGAATAGTTGTTTTTTCATTTCAATTCCCCCCTATATACCAATTTTTATACAACTTTCTCATCTGCCTATTGAAGTCATAATCATAGTTGTACTAGATGATTAAAGTGTTTTTTGAACATCAATGCTTACTCCCTTTGATACTAAATCATTGATACCACGGTAAATGAGTTCAAAAAGTTCTTCTAAATCTTCTTCTTCGACACACGAAAAGGCGATTCGTAAGTCAGATGAACTTATGGCTATAGTTCCTACACCGTATTCATTTAATAAGTGAACCCTCAATTCCTCTGCATCTACCTGATTAAGCTTTAAGCACATAAAATATCCAGAGTTAAAAGGATAGAAACCCCAGGCTTCTTTATACTCTTCTCGAGTAATAATCTCCTTGACCTTCGTCGCCCGCCGCTTCATTATATTATGTTTTTTACATTTTTCCTCTTCAAACTTGCTAGATTGCAAGGAACGTAAAATGACCGTCTGAGACAAATGGGAACTGCTTGAAATGGTTCCTCTAATAAGGCCGTTTGTTTTTTGTTCCAAAGCTTCCAATATAGTAGGACTATCGGACGCAAAGGTTAAAAAACCTACTCTTAGTCCCCAAACATAATTTTCTTTTGTTGCCCCATCCACCTTAATCGGTAAAATTCTTGGATGGATTCCTGCTAACCGGCCAAACAATGACTCTTTTACAGAGTCTTCAAAAAACAAGCCGAAATAGGCATCGTCAAGGATTACGGCTAGATTAATACCAGCTTCTGCCGCTTCCATTAAGACCGAGATAATTCCTTGGACTTCATTTTCCTTTGGCGTGTAGCCCGTCGGGTTGTTCGGGAAATTAAGCAAGACCATTGCCTTACCTGCATCCTTTTGCTGTAGTAAACATTCTCTGAATGATGGAATATTAAAGGTGTCATTTTCATCAAAAAGCTTAAAAGTCTTAAGATTGCCGCCTCTACGTACATGAAATATGGTTTGATAGTTCCCCCAATATTTATCTGGAAGAATAATGGCATCATTTTCATCTACAAAAAGATCTGCTGTGAGACTTAATCCGTGAGTAAGAGCATTTGTTGTAATCGGAAGTCCCATCGAGCTTTCATGTAAAGATGGATTATCTCGCAATAATTTTCGTTTCCATTCATTCCGTAACGTTAATTTCCCAGAGGGAGGTGCATATGGATAGACCTCATCTGGGGAATACTCGGATAACGTTTCCTGTATATGTTCAAAATGCATTGGAACCTTTTTTTCAGTAGCAATTCCAATTGTTGCATTAAAACGGGTAGCTTTTTGGGTTGCTTCTGCACTCTGGCTTAAGATTCCATTTGGGTAGTATAACTTCTTACCCAGATCCGACAGTAAGTCAAATACATGTGGATTATTTTTCTTAATCATCTCGTTTAAATTCAATGCAAGCTCGTTCATTTTATCTCACCTTTAAAGTGAATTAGCTGGCGTTTCATGATTGAACATATTTCTTCTATTAATATAGTATTCTCATCCGCTGTTCCAACAGATATTCGGAGATGTTGGGGCATTCCCCATGTATCGCCATAACGGACAATTACTCCTTGACATAAAAGCTGTTGATAGATTTCATTTGCATTATGACCAAATTTAACCAGAATGAAATTACTCATGCTCTCTATAAATTCTAATCCTAATTCTCGGAAGGCTTTATATAATTGTTGACGTCCTGCGGTATTTACCTGTTTTGATTTTTCCACATGTTCCTCGTCCATGATTGCTGCAGCTGCAGCGACCTGTGCCAAACTATTGACATTAAAAGGCTCTTTTACACGAACGATGCTTTGAATAATATTTTCTGGTGCTACACCAAATCCTACCCTTAAACCAGCAAGTCCAAAAATTTTAGAAAAAGTTTGTAAAACAATAATTGGATAACCAGAACGAACATATTCCAGGCCATTCGTGTAATCTTCATTGGTTGCAAAATGACTATATGCACTATCAAAAACTACTAAAATATGATTAGGCAGGGATTGAAGCAATTCTTCTAACTTTGATTTTGGTAAATAAGTCCCTGTCGGATTATTTGGTGAACAGATATATACCAATTTAGTACGATCTGTTACAGCCGATAAAATCAAATCAATATTAAATTGGTATTCATTGTCCAGAGGAACAGGTACAACTTTTGCCCCCATCAAATGGGCACCGAAATCATATTCACTAAAAGATGGGGAAGGGACGATAATTTCATCTTCTGCTTCAAGATAGGTTTCTGAAATTAAGGTAATTAATTCATCTGCCCCATTTGTAATAATTAATTGCTTAGTGGTCAGTGATAGGTTGGAAGCAATAGCCGCCTTCAACTCAACTGCATGTGCATCAGGATAACGATTTAGCCTAGTAAGACTATTAGATATTACCTCAAGGGCATTAGGTGACGCTCCGATGGGATTCTCATTTGAGGCTAATTTAATCACTCTTGCCAATCGTAATTCCTTTTGTACTTCCCACAAGGGTTTTCCTGGTATATAAGGTTTAACAAGATCTAATGCTTTTCGATGCTTAATATGATTGATTATATTCACAGCCCTTTCCTCCAAGCGATCATTAAGTTATTAACATATAAGCTATTTAAGGTGAATAGATAATGGTGAATCAGAAACATTTTTTACATTACTTTATTATTTTAGTTTCAACATTAATAAAATCTACTTCTCCATAATAAAGGATTTATAAATTTTATTACCATCCAATTGGACACTTTTTATACCATCCAGTTTAACTTCAAAATAAAAAGGACCACAATCTAATCTAACGTGTTCGGTTTTGGAGTACAAAATTAAAAATAGCAATACAATCGGAAGTCCAATTCGCATATGAATTGGACTTCTTTTATTTGTTGATATATAACGATTTCGCCCGTTCTGGAATGCAAAGTAACTGTATAATCAGCACATCAATTAGCAAGAGTCTGCGAGACATTATATTTAGGTTAGATTAGTGAAACAGTTGATATTAAAAAGACCGCTCATTTTAGACATATCTAATATGTGTGGTCGAATTCATTTTTTTCTTAAACTAGTCGTGTAGAAGGGAGCATTTCTACCTTACGGTAGGTTGTACTTGGTTTCCTAACTTGATATCGCTTAATGTGTTCTATTATACAAACACGAATCTTTTTAATGTTCGTTTCCATGCGGACGATTCACCTATCCTACCATGTCGTTCAGTGTTCATTAAAGTGCTCTGATAATCGTAATTAGCAGTTTCTTCATATGTGATGCAAGACTCCATCCTAAAATTTTCCTAGAATATAAATCCATAACGGATGATAAATAAGCCCATCCTTCAAGCGTCCAAATGTACGTAATATCAGATACCCAAACTTGATTGGGTTCTTCTACGCTAAATTGACGATCAAGAAGATTAGGATAAATATATAAATCATGATTTGAATCAGTTGTAACCACAAACTTTTCTTTTGGTGTAGCTTTAAAGCCCAATTCTTTCATAATGCGAGCTACTGTTTTTTGAGAAATGATATAACCCCATTCAACCAAATCGTCATGTACTCTTGGGCTGCTATAAATCCCGAATCTCTCATGGAATCCTGGCATTCAAAAAAGCTGTCGAAAATAGTCGACAGCCTCAAGACCTCATTATTTAACTGTTAATTTATACGGCAATGCACTTGCATTTCCCCTTAATTCTTCTACTTTCATGTAGTAGGTTCCTTTTTTGAGAGCAACCTGTAAGATTTCGTAGTCAGCCTTGTCATAGTGATCAGATTTTGCGATTTGTGTTCCTTTTGAGTCGTAGACTGTCACGATTCCGTCAAAGTCAAATGGTACTTCTAGCTTGATGGTGCGTTTACCGTTCGTCTTTTGAATGAATTTGTAATAGTCGGTATCACCCTTTCCTTCTGCCATGTTAATGTAACCAGATTGTGTATATTCTTCATTAGAGCTTTCTAAGGTAACTGGCTTGGTAGGAACATTATTTTTCAATACAGATCCAGCGTCCTCATCTTTCTCCGGTGCTTCTTTTACAGTAAACGTGTAAGGAATAAGAGTTGTAACCATTTTATAGTAGTTTAGAATCTTAAAGAAGTAGCCTCTACCATTTTCAGCACGGAATGAGCCGATTTCTGGTTGATTATCATAGGAGTATTCAACGATACGAAGGTTACCTTCTTCGTCTTCTTCTAGTTTTCCATTTCCATTTGTATCTTCGTATATAAGAAGCGTGGAATCTAGAGGTCGTTTCAATTCATCAGGTGCTTTACTGTATTCTTCAGGGAGTGCACCTGGTTGAACAATAGCACTGTATACAGCGGTTTTATCTGGTTTGAAATAGAAGGTATCGATATCCCCGCTTGACGATAGGCTTCCTTTAATTGGATCAGTAGATATTGTCTTTGCTGTATTAAACGTGTCATTGTTTTCGTAAGCATCATTAGCGTTGCTAAATGCTGGTGAAATCTTGAACTCATATGGATCAAAGTTAGGTCTGAATAATGCATCAGCTATACGGAAAAAGTAGGTTTCACCTTTTTTTAGACCAATATAAAATGGATTCATCCCTTTAAGTTCTGATTCAGCAGCAAGCGTGTTCTCATCCACACTTTGATAAATCTGATCGATATCGTTCTTTTTTTCATTGTACTTAAAGATAAGGACAATTGGAACATTGTACCCTTCTTTGTTCGTAAAATTCATTTCAAATACAGAGTTTTCAGTTGGAGTCACTTTAATCCAATCTTCATCTACACTGTACTGGAAGTAGCCTTTTTGGGTTGTTCCTATTTCATAAGGAATTGCGACATCTTTGATAAGATCGTAGTAAGAAGGTATTCCTCTGTCATAGTTGAAGTCTAGGTTTGTTAGTTTCTCGTTAATTTCTTCTTTTTTTGCAAGATATTCTTCAATTTTTCCTTCTGCCAATTCTTTTTCCGTTACGGTTTCCTTCGAGGATACAGGGAAATGATCCTCATCTGCAGGTTGTGATGTTATTTCAAAGGAAACTTGATATGGATTTTGAGATGAATAGTTTCTATTAAAATCAATTTCTTTTCCAATTATGATTTCATAATCACTAAGGGACGGTTTATTTGTCACTTCTACCATGTATTCCGAACCTGGAAGAACCGTAATGGACATCGACTCTGACTTACCATACCCTTTGGTGTTTAATTGATCAATGACATTGGTGTTTTCGACGGTTGTACCATCTTCATTTACATCAGAATTAATCATATGAAGCTTAAGCGATGGGTCCATTCCTGCTACGGCTGATACATTAATCCTCATTGCTTTTGCTGGGTCACCTGCAATTCCAGGAACCTTTAAGCGATAAAAATCAGAATCTCCCGGAATAGGCTGCTCTTTACGTTCTGCTGGTGATGCTGTTAATAACTCATCTGTGTAATAATTCGAAAGCGATGTTGTAGATGGGAGTGAACCCAATACGACCGGTGTTTCCATTGTATTTCCATCATCATTTAGCTGATCTTTGCGGCTTACTTTCAGTGTATATTTTGAATTACCTGTTTCACTATATTGCCCAAACGAATCTTTTAAGGCTAATACTACGGTTCCTTTTTTCGGAGATTTGTATAAGGAACCTTCCTGTTTTCCTACAGCTCCGTCATTGACTTCGATCGTATACTCCGGATTATTTTCGCCTTCTGGATAGAATTTAAGCTCATATTTCAAATCATATTGACTTGCTCCCTGAAGATTTACTTGGACATATTGATCTTTTTCAACAGTAACCTTGTAATAGTCTGTTTGTTCGAGCCTTTCCAAGCTGCCTTCTATCGTTGTTTCCGAAGTTTCTGTCGTAACAGGAAAATTTTTTGCTTTTTCTAAAATCTGATCTGCTGAGACAACTGACTGGGCAGGAATCGTATTAGGATCAAAGGAAAGCATCTTTACAAGGTCGATCATCCCATAACCATACTTAGTATCATATCCTTTTTCTCCGAGATCCTTCGCTGTATGAGTTAAGATATAGCTTACTTGATAAGGTGTAAGATCAGGATACTTTGATAATAATAGTGAAACAGCCCCAGCAACCATAGGTGATGCCATTGACGTACCGCTCATATTTACAAACGAAGAGCCTTTTTCAAATGAATAGACAGACGAATAAATATTATTTCCAGGTGCTGTTACATCGACAGACGGGCCGTATGTAGAGAAATTCGTTAAGACATTTTCCTCATCTGTAGCTCCGACGCTAATGACACCATCATAGGAAGCAGGATAATTTATATGTTCAAAACCGTCATTACCTGCTGCAGCCACAATAACGATCCCGCTATCAATGGCTTTTTTCACCGCATCTCTTAAAATCGGAGAAGGCTCCCAGGCGCCTAAGCTCATATTAATGACATCTACATTTTGACGGATTGCTTCTAAAATACCTTCAGCAATGTCATAGTCCGTTCCATACCTAGCTCTGTTAAAAACGTCAATGGATACAATTTCAGAGTTTGGAGCGATTCCGTACCCACCGAGTCCATTGTTTTTCTCAGCAGCAATTATCCCAGTAACATGGGTACCATGAGAGTCAGGCTGTCCTTTTTTCATAGGATCCATTGCATTATAATTGACAACAATTTTATTTGTTAATTCAGGATGATTTGCATCAATTCCAGTATCAATAACTGCGACGCGAACTTTATTTGTCCCGGCCATTTCTTGTCCTTTTACAACGTTAAAATTATTGAGATGATACATATCGGACGCTTTTAAATCTGGTGTTGCTAGTTTTTTTACGAGTGCACTTTTTGAAATAGAAGTTACCTTTGATAACTTTGCATAGGCATTTGCAATATCTTCAAGCTTTGCCCCGCTTTGTACCTCTATCACATCATAGCCTAAGGATGATATTCTTTTTATTAATCTCCCACCAGCTTCACTATGTTCGCTTTCAGTAATCGGTGAGGAGTAGTGAATCACAAGTTGATTTTCAGAAAATCGCTTTTGGTCATTGTCAAGTCTAGAAACTGACTTAGCATTTTCACCGCTTCCAATATGTTCCAAACGATCTAATATAGGCCTTTGATCACCCGGAATTTTTGTTACGGCAAGTGAAGCGGTTGGTGGCAGAGCAGAAAAAAATAGAGTTGCAGACAAGCTAATTGCTGCTATGCTGTTGAGTTTTTTCTTCTTCAAAAAAGTTCCCTCCCTGATTTTTATTGGCTTTTAAAATTCGTAAAGCCTTGTGTAGACCCTGCATTCACAGCTGTTAGCACTCCACTAGCAACAGTTACAACCTTCTCATCTAGAGAATTCCATTTTCCTTCTGCTGTAACATCAGCTTTGGAACCCTCCTTTTACTCTGCTTCAGCCTTTAAATCGTGTTTGCCTTTAGAAAGAGTGAACGAGACTGTCGATTCACTTGGAGTAAGTTTTACGATCTCCTTCGAGGGCGGTTCCTTTATTACCTTTACTGACTTTTCAGGTGAGGCAGAAACCAAACTACTAAATAGAGACAGGATTACGGTAAAGATGAAAGTTAATGCTGTAATTCGTTTTCCACCTTTGGTCTCATTTGTCAACCTCCTATTATTTTTTTTATATTAATCAGCCTCTAAATACAGCCTGATAATATCAATCTCCTAATATTTGATTTCCTCTTTTAAACCCAATATTAAATTGTGTTTTCTATTCCTCTTTACGTAACAATACAGGACTAGTCTTAACGTTATAAGTATTCGAAAAAATAAACAATACAAGATTTTAAATGAAATGATTGATATTTTAGATGATATTAATTCGGTAATTATCAAAAATAGAACCTGAGTCATTTGCATTAAATCTATCTTTTGATCTAACAGCTTTAACATATTTTTTAGTTGAAAGTAGCTTGATTTCTTTCTCTGTAAATAACTTCTTACACATTTCCTCAATCCCCATTACTTTAAAAATGGAATTACTCAAAAGGGGGAAAGTGTATGCTTGGAGAACGAATCATACTCTAATATTTCTGTTGATAAGTGGGATAAATCAAGACTAAATCACTCTTTCGACTAGCAGAAATTGCTGCCCCATAGTTGCCAATACCAGAGTTCAGCCTAAGACCAAAGTGGAACATCATTAACTTATCTGAAAAAGGAAATTCCGTTGAATTAGTAACTTCGTAATCAAACGACAATGGAATTGGATGTGAATTATTCCTCAAATAATCATTAAAAACATTAATATTTTTTAATGGGATGTCTTTTCCTCTTAAGACATAATTACGTACCTTATTGGAATCTGTAACCTGACTAAATGCTGTAGCTAAACTTGTTCCTAAATGATTTGTTTGAATATTAAAATGAACTGGATTACCTCTTCTCCTGTAAGTGACTCCCGTCTTCCAAGACCTTCCAATAAAAATGATTGCTTATGTATGTAATCGATGTCTTTTATAAAGTTCGATTATTGAGGTTAAACATTTTGAAAAGAAGGCACGTATATCGTGTCTATAAATGTGCTGCAAAACTCTCCCATATGTCGCTAATCCACCATTTGTCATATGCTTTATATTTAATATAAATCGCTTTCCGTGACCAAATTAAGAGTTTAATTTCTCGATGGCTTCTTGAGTTGTCCAAACACCACTTGAAACGAATCCAAAGTTTACAATGCCTGCATTGAATGCATCTTTACCAGGAGCAGCTGTTGCATCACTCACGATATAAACTTCGAAGCCTTGTTCTACTAGTTCACGCATATGAGAGTCAACACATAGGTTTGCATTCATTCCTCCAACAATAACCGTATTAATGCCACGTTTCCGAAGTTGTAAAACTAAATCATTCGATTCTGGACCAAAAATTTTATGCGGACTTGTGATGATTGTATTACCGTCTTCGAGATATGGTTTAAATGACTCGTAAAAGTCAGCTCCTGACGCAGATTCAATCGGTTTTTGAGGACCTTTGCTTTGGAACATATTGTTTTCCTGCATCATTGATTCTCCCCCACCTTTAATTTTCCAGTTTTTATCATGAGGGTAGTAATAGTGCGGGGAAACAAATACTTGATAGTTTTTTTCCTTCGCTGTTTTTAGTAGTAATTCAATGTTGTTAATCGTGTCATTTTCAGCAAGTATATCTTTTGTTAAAGGATATCCTGCACCCGTAGGATGTAAAAACTCATTCTGTGGATCTGTCAGTAAAATACCAGTCGTTTGTGGATCAATTCTCATTCTTTCTAACTCCTTTTTATCTAATTTAGTTAAAGTATTTTTTTGCTGTTTTATATCTTTTATGTTTCATTTTCATTTAGTTATTTCCGCACATAAAAAACGCGGCAGAACCGCCGTCATTAATTGATGGGTAGATAGTGATCATCGTGACGCAATACCACTTTTCAACTCCGTAGCATGAGCATCAGGATATCTATTAATTTCGGAAAGAACATTTTTTATAGCATCAGAGCTTTTGGTAATGGACCAAGAGGGTTTCCATTTAATGCTAATTTAATACCACTTTTCATCCCTAATTCCTCTTGTACTTCCCATAATGGTTTACCTGGTATATAGGGTTTAATGTCGTCTAATGCTTTACGCCGATTTACCATATCGATAGTATTTATAACCCTTACCTCCAAACCTTTTGCATTCAATTTTTAAACTGTTTCGTGAATAGATAATTGTGCATCAATCCACACATTTATTTCAAAACTATTAATCATTAGCCTAAATGAATGTTTTATTATCCACTTCCCCATCATAAGGATTTTTAAATTTTTTTTACCATCCAATTTGAAACTTTTTTGACCATCCATTTATCATTAGTAAAAAAAGAATCATGAACAAGTCATGATCCTTACGAAAATTCGAGGATAAAAATAGTAGTTTAAAGAAAGTGAAGGGCTTCTGCAAAGCGTTTAATTCCTTCGTCGATTGATTCTTCGTCTTCCCTTGCGAAAGTAAAGCGGACAAATCCCTTTTTAGATCCCATTGTTTAACCAGGAACGTCTGCATTTTTAACAGCAACATTTTTTTCAAGCCAATCTCTTGTTACATATCCTTCTACATTAAATCGACTGTTCACGCGGTCTTCATCAGTTGGTGAATCGTAAAAAACAAATGAATTAATATTTTCAAGCGCTGACACCGCTTCAACATCTTTCCTTAGTGACTTCCATATAAAGTAAAGAAATAAGTACCTACATTTGTGTGTTGAAACAATGACCACTACTCTTATAAACACCAAACACTATTACCTTATTTTGTTAATATATTAATATCTCTAATAATATCGTCATAAGGAACAGTAATTCCATCATAATCTTTGACAACAATCCCTTCTTTGTCAATAAGATAAAAAGAAGTACCATGGATGACTTGGTTATCTGTTCCTGGTTTTTTCACGATGGTTTTAAAATTCTTTAACGCATATTCTTCAATAAATTCTTGTGAATATCCAGTTAATAGTTGCCAATTTGTTAATTCTCCATTAAATTTCATTACATATTCTTTTAATTTTTCAGGAGTGTCCACTGATGGATCGACACTAAATGAAACGATTTCCACGTCTAATCCTTTCTCTTTTAACATCCCTTGAAGTCTAGTCATATTTGCCGTCATTGGCAGACATACAGTTGCGCAATTCGTAAAGATAAAATCGGCAATCCATACTTCTCCTTTTAAATCTGTTAAACTTATATCTTTCCCTTCTTCTGTTCTAGCATTGAAATCCTCTAATTCCCAATTTAGAGGATCTTTTATTCCTTCTTAGCAGCCGGTTAGTAGGACCAGGAAGAGATAAGCTACTAAAATCTTAAAAATATTTTTCATAGAAATTGTCACCCGTATTAAATAAGTAAAAAAGCCGATTTTCCATTGAAAGAAAACGGCTAAAATTTTTATTGTAGAACTGTGCTATTTAATACAAATGGAGCTCTCCTGCTTTTCCCTGTTTTTTAACAATTTAAAAATATCCGGCCTTGAACCTAAAACTTCTACAGATTTAAATATTGTTAAATTTATTCAAAAGAATTTACCATTCCATTATCCTAGAATTTTTACAGCAGAGCTGGTCCCAATTCTTGATGCTCCAGCATCTATCATCGCTTTAATATCTTCTCTATTTCGTACTCCCCCTGATGCCTTAACTCCAATATCTGGTCCAACCGCTTTTCTCATGACTGCTACATCCTCAACAGTCGCTCCATGTAAAGAAAATCCCGTTGAAGTCTTTACATAATCTGCACCTGCTTTTACAGAAATTTGGCATGCACGTACTTTTTCTTCATTTGTCAAAAGGCATGACTCAATTATAACTTTTACTAAAGCCTTTCCTTTTGCAGCCTCCACAACAGACCGTATATCTTTTTCAACGAGTTCATCGTTTTTATCTTTTAATGCCCCAATATTTATAACTGTATCGACTTCTGTAGCCCCATTTTCAATAGCATTTTTAGTTTCAAATGCCTTTGTTTCGGGCGTGTTCGCACCTAAAGGAAATCCTATAACGGTACAGACACTTACATCCGAATCGCGCAAAAGTTCTGCTGATAAGCTTACCCATGCAGGATTTACAACTGCTGATGCAAAGCCATATTGTTTTGCTTCTTGGCATAAATTAATGATATCTTTTTCTTTAGTGTCAGCTGAAAGTAATGTGTGGTCAATTAAGTTAGAATAATCCAAATAAGTTCGCCACCTTAGAAGTTATATTTTTGAGGAATAATTAAATATTATAAGTCAAAAGCTCTCTGATTTAATAAAAAGAGATGAGTGTTCGATTTTCCTAAATTCTGTTCGTCGCAAAACAGAGTGCACGGTCATCCTTAAACCCTCAATTATTTCCTCCGCTAACTAGACGCGGGATTGTCAGGTTCTCAACCCAAACCCTGTACATCTTTAGGCATTTTCTTAACCTCCTTTGAGTTTTTTTTATTATATCCAGCCATAACCAAGATTAACCCCAGAATACTGGCCACAAATAGTCCCTTTTTCATTTTCTTTTTCATTTCCTTTTTCTCCTATATAATTTAATAATAACTACACTCTTAAATCACATGTAACTTGTGTTTTATACCTGTGATAGTTCGGTTAATGCATGTAGAGATAATTGTGAATCAATTCACACATTAACGAATCTTAATTCCCTATAAATTTTCCATATGAGTGGACCATTTCATACGATCCACTACTCCATAATATAGGATATAGAAATTTTATAGCCATCCAATCTCATACTTTTTTAACCATCCATTATTACTCAATGTAAAAAAGAACCATGATGAAAAGCAGGATTCCTAGTTAAAATATACATGTCGGAAATCGTTTTAAAGGGAATTTAGTGCTTACGCAAGTTTTTCTATTCCTTCATGTTTGGATTCTTCATCGTCCTTTGCGAACGTAAAACGGACATAACCCCTTTGGATCCGCATCGTGTAGCCCGGAACATATATGACTCCTTTATAATCTACCCTTCCAATACTCCTCTATTTCTTTGAATCAGTCCATTTGATTTCTAGCTCATCAAACGCTGCCACTACTGTACTTCTGTTTACATTAAGTTCATTAGATAAGGATCGTTCTGATGGTTGGGGTTTATCCGGCGGAAAAGTACCATTAGCGATTCCATTTTCAATATATTCTGCAGGCTGTTTATAGATCGTTTTTTTTGCTCTTCAATCTGGCTTCCAATTCATTGACTACAGCACTTTTTATTTTTTATTATCATATATTATTTTTCTCTTTGTTTTTTTTCCTCTAAACTGCACTCAAAAAAAATTACCTATCGAGTTATTTGCCAATAGATAAATCCTCTAAATTTCCCAATTTTATTCTATTTTAATAAGTAATTAATCATCCAATTGACAATAAATCCAACCATCCACTTTTCATTTTCAAACTCTTCCTCAGATTATAAACCCTTAAATATCACGGGGTTTAATCAAATAATAATACAAATTTATCATCAGAAATTTAGATTTTCGTTTTTGAACACTTTGTGACACACTTCACATTTTCTTGATTTTCTAAAATTCCGCCACTAATATAATAACCAATTGTGAATCAACCAACATAATAAAACTGAATATTTTCCTATGAATCTTTTAAAAGGAAAGGGGTTTATCCATGAAAAAAAAATGGGCTATTTTGACAGCGATTTTTACTATTACCACAATGTTAACAGGGTGTGAATCTTTTTTAGTTTTGGATCCAAAAGGCCCACAAGCTCAAACACAAGCCAAGGATATCATTCTATCCATTTGGATTATGTCTTTCATCGTGATCATTGTTTTCGGAATATTGGCCTATATGTTAATCAAATATCGAGCTTCAAAACAAATGCCAGATTATCGTCCGCCGCACATTGAGGGCAGCATTCTGGTCGAAGCCATCTGTGTCGGGATTCCGGTTATTATTGTTGTATTTCTGTCAATTGTTTCTGTTCAAAGCAACTATAAGGTAGAATCAGCACCGGCGATATACAAAGATAAAGAACCACTAATAATTTATGCTTCTACTTCAAATTGGAAGTGGCATTTTAGCTATCCAGAAGAAAATATTGAAACGGTTAACTACTTATATATACCAGTTGAACGTCCAATTGAGTTTAAATTGTATTCATACGGACCAATCACAAGTTTTTGGATTCCACAACTTGGAGGGCAAAAATATGCAATGGCGGACATGGTTAATACGTTGCACTTAGCTGCTGACGTTCCTGGTGAATTTATGGGGCGGAATGCAAATTTTAATGGTAAAGGGTTCGCAGAGAATACATTCAATGTCACAGCGATGTCCCAAGAAGAATTTGATGAATGGGTAAATGAAGTGAAAGATTCAGCAGAACCATTAACTGAGCAAAAATTTGATAAATTGTTGGAACATGGGCATGTTGGTCAGTCCACCTACACTGGAACACATTTGACTTTCCTGCCGCCACCAGAAGGTGAAAATGGCGGGCACCAACATGGGGCTTCTCAATCTGATGATTCTGACAACCACTCTTCTGAGGAACATTCTAGCTCTGAAGATAGTAATTCTGCCCATAACAGCCATTAAGCTAATTGGAAAAATTGATTGTTATTTATATTAAACAAACTCGAAAGGAGTCATAATAGATGGATATCTTTGAACGTTTTGCAGTCCCTCATCCAAGTCCTGCTATTTATGTATCAATGGTTGCAATCGGCCTAACCGTTATCGCGATTATTGCCGGCTTAACATATTTTAAAAAGTGGGGATATCTCTGGCGTGAATGGTTAAGCACTGTAGACCATAAACGTATTGGAATCATGTATTTAATATCTGCTCTCCTCATGCTTTTCCGTGGTGGAGCAGATGCGATTATGATGCGTGCCCAACTGGCAATACCCGAAAACAAGATGTTGGATGCCCAGCATTATAACGAAATTTTCACCACTCATGGGACGGTTATGATCATTTTTATGGCAATGCCTTTTATCATGGCGTTCATGAACTATATCGTTCCATTGCAAATTGGAGCCCGTGATGTGGCATTTCCACGATTAAATGCACTAAGCTTCTGGCTTTTCTTTATGGGGGCTATGTTACTCAATATCTCTTTTGTTATAGGTGGATCTCCAGATGCAGGATGGACTTCTTATTTCCCTCTTGCCAATAACGAATTTAGTGAATCTGTAGGAACGAATTATTATATGTTTGCTCTCCAGATTTCAGGTATGGGTACTTTAATGACTGGCATTAACATGATTACTACCATACTTAAAATGAGAGCACCAGGTATGACTTTAATGAAAATGCCAATGTTTACTTGGTCTTCCCTAGTAGCTAATATTATCATTGTTTTTGCTTTTCCAGTATTAACAGTGGCACTTATTATGGGAACAATGGACCGTCTTTTTGCAACGAATTTTTTCACCTCAACAAATGGCGGTATGGATATGCTTTGGGCCAACTTTTTCTGGGTTTGGGGACATCCTGAAGTATATATTTTAGTTTTACCAGCATTTGGTATATACAGTGAGATTATCTCTACCTTTTCTGGCAGAAACCTATATGGTTATAAATCTATGGTTGGCTCCATGGTGATCATCTCTCTCCTTTCATTCCTGGTATGGACACACCATTTCTTTACAATGGGACAAGGAGCGCTAACTAACAGTATCTTCTCGATTACCACAATGGCAATTGCAGTACCGACAGGGGTTAAGATTTTTAATTGGCTATTTACGCTTTGGAAAGGAAAAATTATCATTACTACGCCAATGCTTTATTCCTTGCTCTTCATTCCGATTTTTACAATTGGGGGAGTTACTGGAGTAATGCTCGGAATGTCAGCTGCGGACTATCAATACCATAATACTATGTTTCTAGTAGCCCATTTCCACATGGTTATTATACCAGGTGTGGTATTCGCTATGCTTGCTGGTTTCCATTACTATTGGCCAAAAATGTTTGGTTTCATTCTTAATGAAAAAATTGGAAAATGGACTGCTTGGATTATCTCTATGAGCACTTTATTAGCATTCATGCCAATGTTTTTCTCTGGTTTGGACGGACAAGCCCGCCGAATGTACACATATTCTGAATCAACTGGGTATGGTATTTGGAATATGCTTTCGTTTATTGGAGCGATTGGTTTAGCGATTGGATTTATTTTGATCGTCTACAACGTTTACTATAGTACACGTTATGCATCTAGGGATATTAGTTCGGACCCATGGGATGCACGTTCACTTGAATGGGCCACTCCTAGTCCCGTGCCGGAATATAATTTTGCAATAGTGCCAAATGTTAAGTCAGTTGATGTGCTTTGGGAAGCTAAGTATAATAATCATATTTTATTCCCTGGCAAATATGAAAATATTCATATGCCAAATAATAGCGGTATTCCGTTTATCCTGGGATGTATTTTCTTTGCATGGGGTTTTTCATTCGTATTTGGTATGTGGATTCCCGCAATTAGTACAACCATTGGAATCTTTGTCTGTATGGGGCACCGTTCATTAGAAAAGGATCACGGACATTACATCTCGGTTAAAGAAATTGAAGAAACTGAAACGAAATTGCGAGGTGCTTAATCATGAAAATCAATCACTCGCTGCCACTCGAGTATGGTACACATCAAAATCAAATAAATATTTTAGGTTTTTGGATTTTTCTTGGGGCCGAAATTATGCTTTTTGCTACGCTTTTTGCAGGATATTTTACCTTGGTTAATCGCACCGGTAACGGCCCGACTGGTACAGAAATTTTCGACATTACTCCTGTGTTACTTGAAACAATGATACTCTTAACAAGCAGCTTTACAATTGGGCTAGGAATTCACGCAATGCGATTAGGTAGCCAAAAAGCTATGCAGGTCTTTTTTGCAATAACTCTTCTTCTCGGTCTAGGATTCTTGAGTCTTGAAGTCTATGAGTTTATACACTATGTTCATATTGGTGCTGGACTACAAACTAGTGCATTTACTGCTGCCCTATTAAATACATTAGGAACACATGGAGCGCACGTTACTTTTGGTGTTTTCTGGGGATTATTTATCATTTTCCAACTTAAAACTCGCGGGTTAACACCAGAAACAGCTAATAAGTCATTCATTTTCTCTCTTTATTGGCACTTTCTAGACGTAGTTTGGATATTTATCTTTAGCTTCATCTACTTGAAAGGAATGATCTAATATGAAAGCTTTATTCCCTCTTGAACAAGTGATGGGCTTTATATTTTCTATCATCCTAACGTTAATGGCACTTTGCGTTTACTTATTTCATTTGCCATTCACCGTTGCAATGACTATTCTACTTATTACAGTGTTTGTACAGGCGGGTCTTCAGCTAGTGGTATTTATGCACGCTGGGGAAACGGAGGATAAAGGAGCAATTTATACAAACATATATTACGCACTAATCATCGCCCTTGTAACTATCTTTGGTACATTACTTTGCATGATTTGGGGCTATTTATAATAATTATAATGGAAACTTCCTTGATAACACTTGATAAATATGAAAAAAGCACTTGAAATGTTCAATTTCAGGTGCTTTTTGTCTATATCTTACTGAAAATAACGTTCAAGATTAGAAATGTATGACTTTGCAAATCTTATGTAAGACATTCTTTATAATAGTTAGTAATCTCTGACCTTACACCTACATATAAACTCATTGAATGATTTTATGTCTGAATTAAAAGCTTATAAGAATTTTATTCCAATTCTATTATTGAAAGTTTGATTTTTGTTTTTAAATACAAAAAATCCTCCTACATAGTCAATTACCAACTGATGGTCATATACTTCCTCAAAGCTTTCATCAAATAAAAAATCAATATTATTTACCTTAATAGTTTTTTCTCTAGGAGTAACAGTTCTTCTTGGAATCACAATGATTTCATAAATAGTATTGACTATATCACAGCTACCTTTATCAAATGATAATTGAACCATTTTATCATTACTTACCTGCTTAAGTGCTTCAGTGGCGTTATTTGTAATAGTTATCTCCATAAATATACCTCCTGGAATATTATAAAAAATTCACTTTAAATTTGATTCTAAATAATTCGTAATTCGCTACTCTAAACAAATAACGTTAAATGCCATTTTTTACTATGTCAAAAACCCCTTTCAATAGATACCCTAATATGATTATAAGAAATAACAAATTTTTACGGACCATCCAATTTTATAATATTTTTCCAATCCACATAGAAAGTTCAGGTGTAGATGGATGAAATCCTTTGTAAAAGAACTTAACCAACTATCACAACTTTTATTACAAAAGAAAACGAAAATAACTTTCAACTTAGTACGAATCTAGATCTGTACACTTTGCATTTGCTTTATATTGAGGTAATCCCTTAAATGAAAAGAGTATTTATTAACATGAATTTCACAAGTTTAAAAATCACATAATATATCTACAGAAATTTATTAAAGGAGAACCTCAATGAGAAAATTTCTACAATGTTTCTTTCTGTTTTCTTTTTTTGTCAATCTCAATCTTTATGGTTTTAATCAAAACGTAGTTGCAGCACAAACTAAACCCCTTCCAGCACCCGGAATGAAGGTAGATCCAAAGAATACTGCTTTGGTGCTTACAGATCCACAAAATGACTTTTTAAGTCCAAATGGTGTAGCATGGAATTTAGTAAAAGAAAGTGTTGCTAAAAATCATACGATTGAGAACATTGAATCATTATTAAAAACAGCAAAGGCAAATAATTTCAAAGTGTTTGTTTCCCCTCATTACTATTATCCATATGACCAAAAATGGAAGTTTGGGGGAGTTTTGGAACATGCAATGCACGAACTTAATATGTATCAACGTAAAGGGCCTTTAACGCTTGAAGGCTTTAAAGGTTCTGGTGCGGACTTTCTTGATAGATATAAGCCATATATTGAAGATGGGAAAACCGTAATCACAAGTCCGCACAAAATTTATGGACCCGAGGCCAATGACTTGGGTTTGCAACTGCGAAAACAAGGAATTACCCACATCATACTGGCAGGTATGTCTGGGAACCTGTGCGTTGAATCCCATATGCGTGAACTAATTGAACAAGGATTTGAAGTGTCAGTGGTTCACGACGCAACAGGGTCCGCAATAGTAAATAATTTAGATGGAGACATGGCCGCAAAAATAAATTTTCGTATGATTGCTAGTGCCTCATGGTCTACAAATGAGACTGTAGATAAAATGAAATCAAGTCATAGATAAAAGCCTCGAGTTTGTACTGCACCCCAAAAGTTAGAGTGAAATCTAACTTTTGGGGTGTATTTTTATGGCCAAATATAGTGAAGAATTTAAGTTAAAGTTAGTCAAGGAATATCAAGATGGGAAATTAGGATATATTCTTTTAGCTAAAAAGTATGAAATGAAAGACAGTACTCCGATTAGGAGATGGGTAAAGGTATACGAGAAATTTGGTGTGGAAGGTTTAAAGAGGAAGAAACATAGAGAAACATATTCTGTTCAATTCAAGCTAGATGTATTAAGCTTTATGAAGAGAACAGGTTCTTCAGAAACTGATACAGCCCTTGTATTTGGCATAACTAACGCTCCTATGATTGCAGCTTGGAAAAGGGCTCTTCTGGAGGGTGGTACTGAAGCCCTGGATAGACCGAAAGGACGGCCATCCATGTCTGATAAAACTAAAAAAAACAAAAAGAATAAACACATTGAAGATAAGGAATTAACGTACGAACAAAAGTTAGAAAGAGAAAACGAACTTCTTCGTTTAGAGGTAGAATATTTAAAAAAGTTGCGAGCTTTTCAGATGGATCCGAAGGGCTATCTCGAAAAGCACAAGCAGCATTATCATTCGAACTTAAAGAAACCTTCAAACTAAAAGATGTTTTACAAATAGTCGGCATTCCTGAATCCACCTACCATTATCATATAAAAATGATGAATAAGGAGAATCCAGACCAGGAGTTGGAGGAACTTATTCAATCCATTTTCGAAGAACATAACGGAAATTATGGTTATCGTCGTATTCAATTAGAATTAGAAAACCGTGGGTATGAAGTGAATCATAAGAAGGTGCAACGCATCATGAACGAGCTTGGGCTCAAGGGAGATAAATTCAAATTAAAATCACGCAAGTACAGTTCATACAAGGGTACAACTGGAACTGTTGCCAAGAACCTTATCAATCGCCGCTTTAAAACGAATGTGTGTCATCAAAAACTAACAACAGATATTACAGAATTTAAGTGTTCAGACGGTATTAAGCTATATTTAAATCCAATTATGGATATGTTCAATAGTGAAATTCTTTCTTTTGGTATAGGTATGCGTCCAACCTTAGATTTAGCTCTCACCCCCCTCGAGGAAGCACTAGAAATAGTAAAAGATTCAAAGTTTAGAACTACTGTACATTCTGATCAAGGATGGCATTATCAACATAATAAATGGGTGAAAACCCTTAAGAAAAACAAGGTGTTCCAGAGTATGTCTCGTAAAGGAAACTGTTTAGATAATTCGCCAATGGAGAACTTTTTCGGATTACTAAAACAAGAAATGTATTACGGGGAAGCACTATGCTCATATGAGGAATTAAAAAAGAGAATTGAAGAATATATCAGTTATTATAATAACAAGCGTATAAAGCAAAAATTGGCAGGTATGAGCCCGGTTCAATACCGGGTCCATACTAGCCAATTAGCTGCTTAATATAAAACTCTAACTTTTGGGGGTCACATCAGTTTGGAGGCTTTTTTTGATTGAGGAAAATTGCAAATAATAATCTCATAAAAGATGTACTAGTTATTAAACTACACTCCCCGTTACTTGCATAAGAAAAGCGATACATCGTTATTGAAGCATCGCCGCCGTTAGCTGAATAATTGTGCCAGTTTTAAAATCACCATACAGCTCTTTTAAAAACAATGCCATTTACACCAGCTATCTACATTATATGGTTCGTCGTGTTGTTAATAGTATTTTTCAAAATTAACTAGCTTCAGAAGAAATGGTTTACCCATCTTTTTATTTAACTTGCCATATTATTATTGGCTACGGATGCGTTATATATAGAGTAATGATCAAGATACAAGTTTTGAGTCCCTAAAGGAAACACAAACTTTAAGGTATTGGTTCCAACTGTATAACTGATAATTTCTTCTTTGTTACTTGTTTTAACATCTGCTGTGGGGGAACCAAAATAATTCTTTATATCGTCAATGGTTAAGACCTTTAAATTAGGATCGTAGGATCGAATCTCAAACAACTGCTGCCGTTCGTTATAAGCCACAACTACATTTTTTTTACTATATGTGCAATAGGTACCTTTAGCTGCATCAACATACTCTCTTTTATCTTCCTCTCCCCAGTTTTCTCTTACTTCCTCAATCGTAGTGCTTTTTAGATGAAAATCAGAGTTTATAATGGAACCTTCTTTTGCTTTAGTCGCTATATTTAATAGTAATTTATACTTTGGATTATCTGCCGTAGGCACGGGAGCATTTGATATCGTTTTTGTTATTTGATTATTTAAATTACTTACATTTACAGGTGAAATTTTATTATTATTTAAATGATATTTATGTTTCAAAGTTAAAATCCTGTATACACTCTTATTTATAGTTTCTTCTGAAATAGTATGATTTGTCACAGCTGAATAAATACTGTTGTAGACTGTAGCCACATTATCCATACCATGACCAACTAAAATAATGTCGCTCCCCGCGTTTATTGCCCTTACGGCTGCGTCTTCCAACTTGTAATACTTTGCAATAGCGCCCATTGTCATATCATCTGAAATGACAACCCCCCCAAATCTATATTGATTACGCAATAGATCTGTAATAATGGTTTTGGACATAGATGCCGGAAAATTAGGATCAATTTTTTGAACTAATATATGAGCAACCATCACCATATCGGCGTGATTTTTGAAAGCATTGTCAAAAGGAACTAATTCAACCTTTTTTAGTCTTGTAAGATCATTCTGAACTAATGGAAGTTCTAAATGAGAATCAACGGAAGTGTCACCGTGACCAGGGAAATGTTTTACAACCGGAATGATATTCCCTGAACTAATACCCTTCATCATGCTAACTCCCAGTTTTGAAACAACACTGGAATCAGATCCAAATGAACGGTCCCCAATAACTGCATTATTAGGATTACTTTGGATATCTAGAACGGGAGCGAAATCTGTGTTAAATCCAAAAGCCTGCAATTCATTGGCAATCATCCTGCCGATATTATATGCATATTTTTCATCATTTTTATTTCCAATGATTCTTGCACTTGGTGTGTTTATGATTGATGTTGGCATTCGGTTTACCCTCCCGCCTTCCTGGTCAACGGATATAAATAATGGTATCTTATTCTTGGTGTTTGTAGTTTTAATTGCATTTGTTAAGTTTACTAATTGAGCAGCATCCTTAACATTCGTTTGATATAGGATTAACCCTCCAAGCTTGTATTTATTAATAAGCGTCTGCGTATTTGTGTTAACAGTTATACCATCAAATCCTGCGATTATCATTTGCCCGATTTTCTCAGTTAAAGTCATCTTTTTTAGTTGTTCATGAATGGAATCTTTCTTAGGTGGTTTAGTGGTCTTTTGGGTATCTTCAGTTTGGTTGTTATTCATCTCTTTTTGTTTATCCGTATTATTATTTGAACAACCATTAATTAGTAATAATGTAATCAAAATGAACATCATTTTCATAATCAACTTTTTCAATGTGTTGCCCCTTCCAGTTGAAATTCAAAGCTGGTCACAACTCTTACGATAGAATTGGGAGGATGTTCTCCACTAAATGCACAATCTATATGTGTTATACTATCCATAATATCCCACAAAACTTCTATATAAATTCATTCTATTAATTCCTTAAAAAGGATTTTTAGGATCTTGTGAACTTCATTTAATAGTAAAGTAGATAATAGAATAGTTTAAACAGTCTAACAATCTAATGATAAAGAGACAGCCACCATTCTTAAATGTGCGAACTGTCCCTCATCAAACTTTAATTTTCCATTTGAATTCTGAAAATTTAACAATACAAGTTTTTTAATCGTATCATCAATAATATAAATGGATAATAAAGGATGAGCGGTCCATAGAAGAAATATTCTTTTTACTATTACTAACTATATGCTTTTCTTATCCCTTAACATAAACAAGTACTTATCTGATTACAGAGAAGCGCACTTTGTTGGTGGAATTTCCATAAACGTATTAAACCTTCCATCATGTACTTCATCATTATTAGGCAATAATTACACACAAAAAAAGTAGTCGAATATGTCGGCTACTTAGTATTACGTTGACTAACATAAATAACTTGAGGCACTTCTTTTATTCTATTAATCATTTTTATTAGATCTATCTAATGACAAATTCACATATGGCGCTAGTAAATTTTTCTGGTTTCTCCACATGCCCCATATGTCCGCATCGACTGATGACTACAAGCTGCGATTCTGGAATTGCTGCCGACATCTCGTTGGCCCATTTTGTCCCACAGATGAAGTCATACTCTCCGACCAGGACGAGCGTTGGGGTCTGGATAGTCTTCATAACATCCCGCACATCCCATTTCAATGGTTTTCTATTTATATCAATGGTCGCGTCTACTGAAGCTTTCCAGTCCTCGAAATCCTTATGCGTGTTCCAATAGTCACAAAAGTAAGCGGGCAGCAGTCTTTGCAGGACAACAAGGAATGACTCTCTGTCATTTACTGATACAGCTCCACTCCCCATGTCCGCCCAAGCCTGCTTCGCGTCCTGAGCCTCCGGTTGTTCTGACCACCGCTGTGCAAAGAATTCCATTTGCTTGGTCGCTTCAATACCTAAATCTTTCCCATTACATGGAGCGCCGTCATAAACGATCAACCCTGCAAGCTCATTCGGATAATTTAGAGCATATTGAAGCCCAACAAAACCGCCATGCGAATGTCCTAGAAAATAGGAATCTAGTGCCCCTACATGCTCGAGCACCTTTCGGGAGAAATAAGCGTATTTGGACATACTGTATTCTCCATCCGGCAGCATATCTGATTGACCTGTACCGATCGGCTCTATATAAATAGTAGTCATAAACTTCTCTAGCAGCGGCATGCGTAAATAGTTCCAATGGAAACCTGGCCCTCCGGGATGAACAAGACAAATGGGTCCACTACCTGCAACGTGATAGGTCTGCCGAAGCCCATCGATCATGATTTCGTGTGTACCCTGAGATAGTACGTCCTTAAATGCTGGTACTGAAGGATTGGAGTAAGAATTGTTCATGGGCGTACCTTCTTTCTATTGTTATGATTACATAAGTGATCCAATTTCGTTTTTTAACAACATTCATTAATCCTCCTTAACTAATATTTATATGATTATAACTTGCGATACCAATTCGCTGCTGCTTCCACTTCTTGGGGGGTTAATTGATGACCTCTATTCTCCCAATGAATTTCTACCTTTGAATTTGCCTTTTCTAATAACTTTTGTAGTTCAGTAGATTCCATTGGTGAACAGATGGGATCATTTGTCCCAGCAGCAATAAACACAGACTTACCTGTTAAATCAGGAAGATCAATTCCTTTTCTCGGTACCATTGGATGATGAAGAATCGCACCTTTTAATGCATTTTGATAATGAAATAATAAACTTGCAGCGATATTGGCTCCATTTGAGTATCCAATGGCGATAATATTATCTCGGTTGAAACCGTATTTCTCTGATGCTTCATCTAGAAACTCATTTAATTCTGTTGTTCGGAAAATAAGGTCTTCTATATCAAATATTCCCTCAGCCAATCTACGGAAGAATCGCGGCATTCCATTTTCTAATACATTTCCTCGAACGCTTAAGACAGAAGCCTCATCATCTATCATTCCCGCAAGAGGCAACAGGTCTAATTCATCGCCACCAGTACCATGAAGCAATAATAATGTTGGTTTTGTTGGTTTTTGTCCTTTATTGAATATATGTTTCATTCTTTATCTCCCTCCAGAACACGAACCTCCACAGGAGTTAAGGTTTCTTCTAATTCTTCTCTTTGTGACTCTAACCAAGATGGCAGCATGAGTTTTTTACCTAGTTCATCGACAGGTTCATCCACTGAAAACCCTGGTGGGTCGGTCGCTATTTCGAAGAGGATACCCCCTTCTTCATGAAAATACACGGCTTTAAAGTAGTTACGATCACGAACTTCAGTTGGATAATAGCCTTTATCTTGGAGAAGTGAACTCCATTTGAGAAGATCTTCTTCATCCTTAGCTCTCCATGCTATATGGTGAACCGTTCCTGCTCCCATCAACCCTCGAACGGAAGGATTTAAGTGAATATCAATGGTGTTTCCTATATTTCCATCAGATTTAAATCTTAGGAATTTATTTTCTTGACCAATGCAATCTAACCCTAATATATTTTCTAGAACGCCAGTTGTTTTATGTGGCTGTGCAGAATACAAAACAGCTCCGCCAAATCCTTTAATCGCGTTTTCTGCATGAACTCCACCGAAGTTCCAAGTATTAGTTGCTCCTTCATCTCGCTCCGTCAGTTCAAGTTGGAGTCCTTCAGGATCGTTAAATATTAAGTATTTTTCACCAAAGCGTATGGTTGAAGTAAACTCAACTCCAAATTTCCGAAATCGATTTTCCCAAAATGGAACCGAACCCACCGGGATAACAAAACTCGTCACACCAACCTGTCCTTGCCCAATGCGCCCTTTTAACTGTTTCGCCCAAGGAAAAAAGGTAATGACTGTACCTGGTTGCCCCGTTTCATTTCCAAAATAAAGATGGTACACTTCTGGTCGATCAAAATTTATGGTTTTTTTTACGAGTCTTAGCCCAAGGACACCGGCATAAAAATCTATATTTCTTTGAGCATCGTTAACCATGGCTGTGATATGATGGATACCTGCTGTTTTTTGCATTTTTTCCTCTCCATTTCAACAATGAGATTAAATAATGAATTATTGGGGTCTGTCGATTTCAAAAATCTCACCGATTTTCGCGTAATAATTACCTGCTAACCGACTTACAGCAGCTAAACCTCTAGGATTAATTCTTCCATTCTCATAAATGTCTTCTGCAATATGAAATTGAACCACTTTTCCTATAATAAAATCACATCCTTCAGTCTCCGTGCCTCCCAAACCAATGGAATGCTCTAATGAACATTCCATTCGGATCTTCGCTTCCTTAACACCTGGAACTGAAATTTTCACACTTACTGTTGGAGTTAAACTAGCTAACTCTATCTCACTCTCTTCAGGCGGAAGGTTTGCAGCAGTTTTATTTATCATTTCAACATTTTGTTCATCGACAATATGAACCACAAATTCTTTGGACTCAATGATGTTTCTCGCTGTATCCTTTTGTTTCCCCGATGGACGTTGGATAGATAATGAAATCATCGGGGGATTAGATGACACAATATTAAAATAGCTAAATGGAGCACCATTTAAAACGCCATCTTTTGAATTCGTTGTGACAAAAGCAATCGGTCTAGGTATGATACTACCTATCAGAAATTTATAATTTTCTCTCTCAGACAATGAAGCTGGATCAATTGAAAGCAACGAAATCATCCCTTTTCGTGAAATCAGTCTAGTTTTCTTACTTCAAACGGTAATAACCCACCTTCAATTTGTTCTCTATGAGGTTCATACTGCGATGGCAACACTAATTTTTCACCCATTGTTTCATATGTTTCATCATGTGCGAACCCTGGAGGATCAGTTGCAATTTCAAACAGTATCTCGCCATGTTCTCTGAAGTAAATGGCATTAAAGTAGTTCCTATCTTGAACAGGAGTAACTCCATATCCTTTAGAGGCCACGTATTTTTGCCATTCCAATTGATCTTCGTCATCTATTGCCCGCCATGCAATGTGGTGAACAGTGCCAACACCCATTTGCCCGCGTCCATTAGGAGTTAATTTAAGGTCGATAATATTTCCGATTTCCGCAGTGGAACGATAACGAGCGAAGTCTCCTTCTTTACCGACTAATTCAAGTCCCAATACTTTTTCTAACAATTTAGCCGTTTTATCAGGCTGGGTTGATAATAGAGTAGCACCGCCAAAACCTTTGATAGCCACTTCAGGTGTTACCTCACCAAAATTCCAAGTATTGATTTCTCCCTCTTCTCTTTCAACAATTTCTAAGTGAAGACCATGAAAATCATCAAATTCCAAATACCGCTCTCCAAATCGTTCCATGATTGTATATGGCACATTGAACTTTTCTAGTCTTTTTGTCCAAAATTCCATAGCACCTTTTGGCACAACATAAGATGTTACTCCTACTTGACCGTCACCAATGATTCCCGGGCGGGCTCCTGCCCATGGAAAGAAAGTAATAATGGTTCCTGGTTTACCACTTTCATTACCAAAATAAAGGTGATAAGTACCTGGATCATCAAAATTGACAGTTTGCTTGACTAAACGCAAACCTAAAACTCCTGCGTAAAAATCTACGTTCTCTTGCGGCTGTCCTACAATCGCCGTAATATGGTGAATACCCATTGTTTTTTTACTCATTTTCAACACTCCTTTTTAATGTAAAATCCCTAAAGAAACTTTTCACCCTGAAGAGAAAATCCTCCATCTTGTTCACATCAGAGCCCCTCCATAATGAATGGGGAGGGTTTTGCCTAGATATGCACATGGAGTTAAGAGGTTAACTCGAAGAGGGTCAACAAATATAACGGGTGGAAGGGCAATTTTGTGACAAATTAACACATTAAAATTGAACTAACATTTCATACTACATCATTCAAAATGTTTAAAACAATTAACCTACTAAATAATTTCAATAATGAGAAATTTAAGCTGCAATACCACTATAAAAACAATTGGGTATGGTGGGCTAACAGTTCATTCATATGAGCTTAATAAGAAGTATGTATCATTATTATTAGTAAAAAGGAAATAATAAACAACAAAATACATTTATTTAGGGGATTCTATGCAAACAATTTTTGTTGTTTTTTTATCCTAATTAGTTTATTGATTGGTGTTTGGAGACGATTAAATGAATTTTACTCAACTTTATTATTTTGGATTATAGGTGACCTGCTATACGCTTCGTTACTTCACGATTTTAGGGTATGGGAATTTCGTCCTGTTTGGATTGACCACTTTATTCTTCCTACCCATACGATTATTGCTACTGCAATAGCGTTTATAAATTACCCTTCTGTCATTGTTGTTTTCTTAGGCAGATTTCCTAAGTCAAATATTAAAAAATTATGTTGGGTTATTTTGTGGGCAATGATTTTCCAAGCCATTGAAATAATTGCTTATTTAAACGATAGTATAGTTCATAATCATGGATGGACTCTAACCTGGTCATTCATTTTTAACTTAATGACATTTTCTTTACTGGCTATTCATAGATGGAAACCATGGGTAGCATGGCTTTTATCTATTTTAAATATAATTTTGTTATGGATAATATTTCATCCTCCACTTCCTAAGTAAATAGAAGGCTGTTCCAGAAAGTCGAATACACGAATGCTGATTAAATAATTAATGTTAAAGGTGTGATTAATAACTAATAGTAGACATGAAGAAGGCTCGTTATCTAAGCCTTCTTCCGCTAACCATTCCCTATAGTTGATTCTAATTCAAATTCCGCGACAGACGTCCCGTTTCAGTCTTGAAGCCGATGTTTATGCGGTCCCACCCATTGACCGAAACAACCAAGAAACTAAGGTCCGAGATTTCTTTTTCAGATAACTGAGCACAAACACTGTCATAAACGTCGTCAGGCACGCCTTGATTAGGCAGATTGGTCAGGATTTCGGTCCATGTCAGAGCGGCCCTTTCCCGTGGAGTAAACAGAGTCGATTCCCGCCAAGTTGAGATGTGAGAGAGGCGAACCTCGCTCTCGCCATGGATCTTGGCCTGTTTGACGTGCATATCTACGCAAAATCCACACCCATTTATTTGTGAAGCCCTGATTGATACGAGATCGAGTGTTTTCTCTTCAATTGAGCTTTCACCTAAGGCGTTGGTAAAAGCCAAGAACTTTTTGAAGAGTTCTGGTGATTGTTGAGCGAAATTTACACGTTGTGTCATAACTCTACCTCCCTCTTTACTGAAGTATATTGACCAATATTCTCAGAAGATAAAACCAAGCGAATTCTAAATTTGAAGCAACACATCAAGGCCTGTCGATGTTTTGAATTATCATTGAAAATCCGTTAAATTCATTACTTTCATTCGATATCCGTTCTTCGGACATGGAAATCGTACGCCAGCCAGACGAACTCATTAGACAAGCGATAAGCTTCCAATTCATGATGCCTGTCAACTTGGATAACCCGTAGTTAAGGATGAACAAACACACCGTCATCGTACACCCGGATTATTATGAGGGATCACAGATTGCAGCTCATTAGCACTGGTCGTTACAATGCGGGGTGGTCGGACTGAAATTCCGCACATTGACAACCTTAGTTTATACAGCTTTGTTTCCGGTTATGCCGGAAAGGGGAACCTATCTTTGGAGCTAATAGGTCCGAGTTTTCGACCTTAAGGAACCGGATATACTCCCAAAATCCGGAGTAAATATAAGAAAACAGAAAAACCGATATCCTTAAAGATAGCGGTTTTTCTGTTTTATTGATTTATGAAATTCTCTTAGTTTAACATTCATCAGAAAATGGTGTTGACACCTAGAGAAGTCGATGTTGCCACTACCTCATGGTCGATATCATATTGCTTATATAAATTTTAGCTTAGGCCAGCTTTTGTTAATCCATACGCTTTGTCAGCTGATCCTGGTTCCGTTTGGAAAGCAACATTAACACGGTTCCAAGCATTAATTGCCATAACTGAGAAGGTAAGATCTGATAACTCTCTTTCTGAAAACTGACCACGAACTCGGTCATAAATGTCATCAGGTACACCATGCTCAGGCATCTTTGTCAAAATCTCTGTCCATGCTAGTGCCGCACGCTCACGTGGACTAAATAGTGTTGATTCACGCCAAATTGGGATGTGATAAAGACGAAGCTCTCTCTCTCCATGGATTTTAGCTTCTTTAACGTGCATATCTAAGCAAAAGCCGCATCCATTCATTTGTGAAGCTCTGATGTGAACTAAATGACGGGTTGATTCTTCAATTGAACTTTCCTTCTCTTGCATGCTAAGTTCCATCAATTTTTAAAAAAATTCTGGTGATTCTTTCATATAATTAATACGTTCAGTCATAATTCGTATACCTCTCTTTTCCTTATTAATTGTAATCAATGTATAAACATGTAACTGTAAATACACAACTAGAAGATCAATCAGTAAAGATTATTCCCGAATTAAAAGTACCTTATCCGATGTCATCTTCACCTTCAGTTGCCTTCAAATATATAACGACTAAGTGTCCCATTCTGTGACAAGTAGTCAATTAGAATTAGATTGGTTCGTTCAATGATTATCCCTACGATTTACCTACTAGTTACAATCCCCCTTGATTAATTATTGTTTAAATCCTGATGAAGTATTAGTTGACCTTATGGAAGCAGCTTACCTTTTGTAATACTGCTTCCTTTACTTCTCCATCTACACCTATATAACGACTAAGTGATTCATTCTGTGACAAGGTGTTTAATTAAAAGAGTTTTTAAAAAATTTCTCTATATTAACAATCAGAAAGTACTCGTAGATGTATTTGACCTGTACGAGTCACGTGGGAGTCTTTACCAAAAAGAAAACGACTATAACCTGCTAATTCCATTATTGACTTCAAATGGAATTAGCATAGGCTACAATCGCAAATAGTTCATCGTTAGTGGTGGCTGATCAAGCCATTTGTGTTTGAGTCACCTCTATGAAACAAAAACCTATTCATTATTTACAAATTTTATTATTAAGATTTAATAGGCTAAGCTGAACAGTCCTTTAATATGTGACAAATAGCGTATGTTACTTGCTTCTTTCATTAGAGTAGCTGGCAGCCCTTGAAGTGGAATTGAGTTGGCTCCAATAGTAGCAACACCATCTTTACGACCTAAGCTTGCAAGTGTACCTGAGTTAATTGGTGCAAACTCTTCAAATGTTTTGTCTTGTAAGTATGCAAATAGATTGTACCCAACAAGTTCACCCATTTGCCAAGCATTTTGTGCAGTAGGTGCGTATGGACGACCACCTTCTGGAGGGAAGACAACAGCACTGTCACCGACAATAAATACGTCATTATGTGAATTAGATTGAAGAAAACTATTAACAGTTGCACGGTTACGATCTACTACAAGACCTGATTCTCCAACTATAGGAAGGCCCTGTACTCCACCTGTCCAAACGAAAGTATTTGCTACGATTTTGCGGCCATCTTTCAAGCCGATTTCATTTCCTTTAACATTTGTTACAGGAAGACCTGTTAAGATTTCAACGCCGCGCGCCTCTAAACTAGTCGTTGCACGTTCAATTAATTGATCAGGTAAAACTGGGAGAATTTTTGGACCAGCTTCTACGAGCATGATTTTCAATTCTTTAGGATCAACACCATAGCCTTTAGCAACTTTAGGCATATTATCAACGATTTCACCAACTAATTCAACACCAGTTAATCCCCCGCCGCCTATTAGAATGGTTGCATCTGCTTCATTTTTCGTTTGAGCATATTCACGAATGCGATCTTTAAAATGATTGTAAATGTTGTTTGCATCAGCAACAGATTTTAACACCATGCTGTTCTCTTCAAGTCCTGGAATGTCGAAGTAAGCAGTTTGACTTCCCAAACCAACAACAAGGGCATCATAAGTTAAAGTAGAACCATCGGCAAGCTTCACTAGTTTATTGTCTACTGAAAAAGATTCAACCTCTGAAATTTTAAGATTAATATCTTTTCCTTTGAAAAGTTTTTCTAAAGGTATAGAAATGGCTTGTTCAGCAATTGTTCCCCCTGAAAGGCGGTGCAGTTCAGTGATGATTTGGTGAGTTGGATATTTGTTTACCACTGTTATTTGTGCTTCAGCTTTATATAAATATTTGCGAGCGGTTAAAGCAGTTAGAAGTCCGCCATAACCCGCACCTAAGATGACGATATGTTTAGACATAGTTAATCCTCCGTTCTTACTTTTGAAAATTAACAAGTATTATTTATTATCTCGTTCTGCAGTAATTTGAAGATAAGCGTTTACAAAACGGAATAACTTCTGAACTTGTGGATCTTTTAACATTTTTAAAAGACCAAAAAGGCCAATCACTTCGTTGCTTTCCTCTGCACGATCTTTTGCTTCAATAGCAATTGATGCGATGTTTTTTACACTGTGTGTTACAGGTTCAAAAATTTCTTGTATCGCTCCAACAGTATCATTTTTTAGTACTTCATCAGTAGCGACAGATTGAGCAAAGTCATAAGACTTAGTCAAAATATTAACAAGTTCAGTCAATTTTGGAAGCTGATCTACTAACGTAGTCAAGGACTCCTGAACCTCAGGTTTTAATAGCCGTTCAAGGATATCAAGTTGTTCTTGATTACCTGACAAGTTTAGTGTTTCTTGTTTAGGCTTTGTTTGAGTAATTGTTTCTGACATTTCTAATTCTCCTTTGCGTATAGTAATATCCTAAATATAAGGAGCTAAAGAGGCTACCCTTCCTATAGTAACACTTGAATCTCTAACGGTTTAAGAAGTTTGTGAAGCATTGCACAAATAATTCAAAAAAAAAGTTGGCTGTGTGATTATAAAGAACTCACAAGATTCCTACCATAAGCAGGGTTAGGAATAAAACGAGCTGAGGAGCAATTTTGTGACAAAGTATAATATTTTTTTCTTAATACGGGTTGGTTTTAAGATTTATTAAAATCTATTAGCAACATCTTTTGCTTTTTTAATAGCTTTTTCTTTAATTGAAGTAGCTAGATCAGGATCTGCCTTTATACCTTCAACAAAGATAGTTTCGTAGTTTGATATTCCTAGGAACTTCACAATAACACCTAGATGGCGATCACTTATTTCCATTCCGGCAAAATCAGTGCCTGGAGACAACACCATTCCACTTGCTTGAATATGAACAGCTTTTTTACTATTCAGTAAACCAACTAGTCCTGTTCCAGGGGTATACTTAAAAGTTTTACCTGAAACACAAATGGAGTCAATATAGGCTTTCATAACTGGTGGAAATGAGAAGTTCCACACTGGATTTACAAATACATACTTATCCGCTGCAACAAATTGATCAACTAATTCACCTAGACGACCCACTTTAGCTTGTTCAACACTAGACAATTGATCAAAAGCAGTTCCTTTACCTAATTTACCCCAAGCGCCAAGTACATCCGCATCAATTTGAGGAATATTCATTTTAAACAGGTCAAGATGAACGACTTCATCATTCGGATTATTTTCACGATAAGTCTCAATAAATTCTTTACCTACTGCTAGACTATAGGAATTTTCTTCATTCAATGGATGTGCTGTTATATATAGTACTGTTGACAAAACATATCACCTTTTTCTTTGATTTTTTATGAATAATTAAAGCTCAATAAGATTTGTTCCAAGTTTTATTCCTTTAATCTACTACTATTAATTGCTCTTACAAATCGTTAGGTAAGACCCGCTTTAGTGGTATACCTCTCTTTTCCTTATTAACTGAATTGTAATCAATGTATAAACATGTAACTGTAAATACACAACTAGAAGATCAAACAGTAAAGATTATTCCCGAATTAAAAGTACCTTACCCGATGTCATCTTCACCTTCATTTGCCTTCAAATATATAACGACTAAGTGTCCCATTCTGTGACAAGCAGTCAGAATTAGATTGGTTCGTTCCGATTAAATGATTATCCCTGCGTTTACCTTTAACCATCCATTATTACTCAACGTAAAAAAGCATCACCGCAACATTAGTTTCATCTGTCAATACCGTATTTAATCTGCATCAGACTTTGACCGCGCTCTGTATAAACAGGTGGCAAATATGCAACCAAACAACTCTAGAAGACACCTTTAAGAAATTGTTGATTATAACTTTGTCCAAATCCGGCATCAGTAATAAAATTTAGCAGCAATATTCCTCATGTAGGTCTCCCTCGTAAGTCTAATCGAAACATGTCTGAATGAATTTCTTCCCTGTTATGTAAGCATTATGATTTCTTTCATATGGAAATGACTCGAAATAAAATAATACAAATATCGAAATTATTTTTACATACAAAACAAAAAGAAGCTCATTGAAATAAGCTTCTTCAAACCTTCCTTTCCTATGCTTTCTTTTTGACCGCTGAAATGGTCCATAAGAAAAGAGGGATACCAATACCACAAACTGGGAATACCACAGTTGTCCAAAATTCGTCGAATAATGTAAATGCTGATGCACCAGGAATCAAAATAGTGATAATAGCGATCGCAGGCGCGCTGAACCATATAATTCTTCGCCAATCTTTCACATTAATCCAATTTGCCATTTCATAGCTTGCAATAAAAAAATAAAGGGAAGCTTGGGCAATCACCCCAAAGACCAAAATAAACAAGACAAAGAGATCAGCGTTTTGAATGAAATTTAAAATATCAATCGTTCTAACAGCGGAAAAATAAGGAAATCTTAATTTGGCTGATAAATTCGGCCCAAAGACCAACAGGGAAATAAGGGTGGCAGTAACGATTATGAAAATAGTAATTCCTACGCCTAGGATGGATTTTGAAAGGACCTTTT
This sequence comes from Neobacillus niacini, assembly GCF_030817595.1. GTDB lineage: Bacteria > Bacillota > Bacilli > Bacillales > Cytobacillaceae > Neobacillus > Neobacillus niacini_G. The sequence goes on along the minus strand of NZ_JAUSZN010000001.1, from coordinate 327,268 downwards.
TGGTGTTTTGCACAAAAGAAACGATAACCAATAAGACGAACTGACCTGAGAACCAAAAAGCAGGGGCAATCGATCCCTTTAATATGTTCATCCATTCGGAATCAGCATAGAAAGGTAGTAAATGATGCATTTCTAAGTTTTGTACAATTAAAATGAAACTCACAATCAACGTTAAAATAATTATGGGCCCTACCAGTTCACAAAATCGCCCAATTCCCGTTATGCCTGAAGAATAGGACAAATAAGTCACTAAACCTATTAAAAGAAGTATGATTATCCACAGTGGAGTTTTGTTTAGAAGTATAAGATGGATAAAATCTGCAAAGGCACGCAGTAACACAGCAGTTAGAATATACCAGGAAACCAAATATGGAAGGACAATCAATCTTCCTAACCATTTACCTAACAGTGCTTGGCTAAATTGAAACAATGTTTGGTTGGGGTGGAGAATACATAGATGAACAACCAAAAAGGTTAAAGCTACACCTATAATACCCCCAACTATCATAGAAAGCCACGCATCCTGTTTCGCCACTTGGATTGCTGGCGTAATTCTTAATCCGAGCATTGCTGCTATTTCAGTCGTTACCATGATCCACACCAGTTGCGTTCCTGAAAGCTTCATAGATTTTTTGCCCACTCCTTATAGAAAATCAACAGCTAGCAGCCTGAATGAAATTTAAGGCTTATTCAAAGACGAATTGGTTATACCCGGATCATTGATTTGAAGGTCTACTTTGACCGAAACATCAACAGTAGGAAATATCTTGGTCCAATTTTTCTTTAACGTTTTCCACTTTTGAGGATATTGTTGATGTACACTTTCACCAAACCCGAAGATGTCAATTTTGTATTTCTTTTGAACTTTTTTGACAAGTAGTTGTACAGATTTCTGTGTCTTATGACTAAGTTCATCTTGTATGAGCAAAAGATCCTTTCGTTTAGATGGGTCTAGGTTTGTATTGTTTTCCATGATGGTTCCTTCTCCTTTAAGATGGACGCTAATTTGAATTCGCTCATCGACTTTTTTCACCCGAATCCGCCGACCCAATTTTTCTAACCTTAAACTAACGTTTCCATCCCCTTTGGGAACAAATGAAGTGAGTGTGAGACTTGTTAGTCTGTCAGTCATCCAAGCTGCATAATATGAATCTTTCCTATTTAAGAATCCCACCAATTTCACACCATCGTCTTTGTTTAGAATGGCAAATCCAGAATAACTAAAGTGTTTTGTGGAATTTAAACTAACTGCCGGTAATAGAGGCTGTATTCCATCACTCATTACATCCGCAATAAACTCACGGGATAGATACGGTTTGAAGCCTAATGCTTTTTGCTCCTTCTCAAGTGCTATTGAAATGTTCGGCTCAAACATTGGCTCATTTGAAAAGACGTCTTTTGGATTTCCATTTTTCACCACAAATACTAATGAAACTATATGTGATTGGGCATTCCGAATGAACGGATCGAATGTTTCACCCATTCCCTGTTTTGCCAATTTTTGTCCGACAAGGACGATATCTCGATGCCCTTGGAATACAACTCGCGATAGTTTTGCTTGAATCTTCACAATCGCCTCTGTAACGTTAGCACCAGTAGCACTTATCACATGAAAGCTTTCTTTCTTTCCTCCCCCACTGATTTGTCCGCCACCAGCAACCCCCGTTGGTACAACTACAAGAGTACTCGCTTCCAATTTCCCGTCTTCTGTCAAATCTAGTCCATTTCCTGTGACAAATGAGAGTTGATCCGGTTCCTTAAGGTTCCAGCAGCCGGTTGTGAGCCAAAGAGGTAATAGAAATAGTAAACAAAGTTTAGCAGTACGCATCATGGTTGATCCCTCTCATTTTTTGCAAGCCTTCGTGGCCATCTTAACAACACATCCTTAAGCCCACGCTTGTTAAGCGGAGCCACCGGGGAAAGGTAAGGAGTCCCAAATGAATGAAGATGAAGCAAGTGAATGAAAATCGTACAAATCCCAATCGCTGTTCCCAAAAGGCCAAATATTCCAGACAAGATAAGTAAAGGGAATCTTAACATACGCAAGGGGAAACCGAAGCTATATCGAGGAATAATAAACGATGCAATTCCGGCTGCCGATACGACAATGACAATAGGTGCGGAAATGATTCCGGCACTGACGGCTGATTCCCCAATGACTAATGCCCCAACTATACTTACAAGAGGACCTATTTGTTTTGGCAAACGAATTCCAGCTTCCTGCAAGCCTTCAAACATGAACTCCATTAATAATAATTCAATCATCGTCGGAAACGGTGCTCTTTCCCGCAGTGCTGCAATATTCAACATTAGATTGGGCGGAACCATTTCAGGATGAAAGTTGGTTAATGCAATATACAAGGATGGTAAAAGAACCGAAAAGATGGTAAAGATATAGCGGACCCATCGAATCATCGTTACAAACAAGAATCGTTGATGGTAATCGTCTGGTGCCTGTACCCCACCCCAAAACGTCATGGGAGCGACAAGTGCCACTGGGGATCCGTTGGTTAATATCGCCACTCTCCCCTCAATCAATCCAGCGGCAACAACATCTGGACGCTCACTGTTCATGATTTGGGGAAAGGGAGAAAAATGGTTTTCTTCAATGGATTCCTCGATAATTCCCGATTCAAGTACCCCATCCATTTGAATTTTTTTAATTCGATTAACGACTTCATCGAGGACAGATATTGAAGCAACTCCTTCAATATAGACAACAGCTACATCGGTTCTCGTCAGTTTTCCGATTTTTAATTCTTCAACTTTCAGGTTAGGGGATGCAATAATCCGGCGGATCAACGTCGTATTCGTTCGCAGGTTCTCGGTAAAACTTTCTCTTGATCCGCGAAGGGCTGGCTCTAAGGAAGACTCTTGTATACTTCGGGTCTCAATTTTTTTAACATCAGCTAGTAAAGCAATACTTTCCCCGTCGATAAATAAAGCAAGATTCCCTTTTAAAATAGATTCAGATATATCATTTACGCTGGAGACCTTCTTCGTTTGTAACACCGTAAATCTATCCTGCTCCAACATCTCGGAAACACTATCAACCGCCCCAAGACCTTGCGGCAGGCCAGCGTACATCAATGGTTCTAAAATGTTAGAAATGACAATATCTGTATTTACCATCCCGTCAACATAAATCAAGATAAGCTTCGTTTTGCCTTGAATCTTAATTTCGCGAAACATTATATCCGAACTACGATTAAATATCTTTTTAAACGTTTCCTCATTCTCTAGAATATTTTTTCCAATATTTTTATCCATATTTTCGGCAGAAAGATTTAAATTGGTTTTACCTTCGTTATTTTGTTGTGTGTTTCCAAACAATACCATCATTTGTCCTACCTTCACGACTATGTTAATTTAGTTATCCCCTATTTATACAAAATATACTTTCTTCTAATCTGATCCTCTAGTCGTCTCGCGGGTTTTTCGTTTCCTAAGGTATCATCCACTAAAAGCCCAACTTAACCCACACAGATTTGGGTTTAAAGCAGTATTTACGATAACTTCTGATGAGTAAATAAAACCGCTCAATTGAGCGGTTTTTACGTTTTAGCATTTTTAATCTAGCCTGCTGATTCCTCCAATCACGGATGAGCTTTACCACAGTCCTACGTTTTAAAAACTCCGTTCGATTCTTTTGAAGCCTTGTTTTGAAACTTTGCACTTCTTTTGTTTTTGAAGGAGCATTTTTACGACGGGCTTTTGGTACTTTATATAAAACCCCAACCTTTGCTTGCTGGACTTCTTTGACACCTTGAATAATCAGCTGCATTGCGAAGATCGCAAACATAAAGGCAGCTAAAATCCACAGATACCAAAATTGTCCTGAGCTTAGAGCAATTCGGCCGATTTCACCTACTAATCCTGACCATTCATTGGTTATCGACATTGGCGGATCGGCTGCCATTGGATCAAAGGAGAGTTTTGTCCCGCCAAAGAAAAATTTGAAAATCCCTAAATGAATAAAGATTAGTAGAACTTGAATAAACTGCTGCCCAAACAAGATGGTTAATCGTGGGCCGATGTGCGGGAAAACATGACGGCAGAATAAATGGAATCTACTTCCTCCTAATACTTTTGCGCTTGCAATGAATTCATTATCCATAACGCGCTGTATCTCTTTTCCTAATAAAACAGTGGTTAATGGAACCACCAAAATCGTTAAAATCAACATTTCTAAAAGGATTCGTTCTGTAAAAGTAAAGGTAAAGACATAGCCGTATCCATCTAGCACTGGCAGTAAGATCGGTGCCAACAGAAGGTAGGCTATTAGACTTAATGGCAGGAAGTGAATAGAGTCAATTAACTTGCCAAGCCAATTCTGGGTCCGTGGTTTGAGGTGAAAAGCGTAAATTACCCCAAATAGCAGTCCGCCGACCACACGTAGTAAAGCAATTAATAAGGCAAAAATTAAGGTATATTTTGCGCCAATGACTAATTGATCAAAAAGGCTATAACCAAGTTTGTCAGACCCAAAGAAAAATGGTTTTGTCGGCGCATGCGGCATCGCACTGATCAGCGTTACGCCGTCTTCCGCATAATGGAGGCGGACTTGATCGACATGATTATCGGTAGTAACCGAATAGATGATGCTGTAGCCAATCGTGACAATAAAAAATAAGATTCCCACTGTAAATTTCCAATTTTTCAAGTGTGTCCCGAATGCGATAAGGACGTTGAGAATCGGACGTAATGGCGATAGTTTTCGCAGATTGATAGATTTAATCGTAAAAACAATATTTTCTATATACATCTTTATCCCTACCACTAAACTACTGAGACTCCAATCCCTTGTTCTTGTCTCGTAAGACAGTGTATTCTCCTCCTTCAGCCAGGAATCAATTAGCTGAAAGAAAAAATAAAAGGGGGTAAAAATCAGCGTAAGGGCGACGAAAACCATCATCGGTTTAAAGGCATCTAGCAGGAAGTAGGTTAGTCCGTGAACATTAAAAATCCGTTCGATAATAAATTGACTGGATAGTGCTCCCCAAATAATAATTTTCATATGATGAAACGAAATCGGCATGATGTTTTTGATGATATGCTTAATCAAGATGTCGAATTTTCTTATTCCTTTGCTTTTTACAAAGGTAACATACACCTTCAAGAATTCTTCCTCAATCATAAGCTGCAATATTTTGAACATCGACACCCCTGGCAGGATGGACAATGTAATAATTGGCGCTAAATAAGCCTTTTCCTTAAAACTGCCTACTTCGAAAATCGTTATTCCGGTTGCTTTGAATATGGCTATCGCCAATACTTGTAAGAGCGTAGCTACAATCATGTCCGGAATCGACTCTAGCAAATCGAGAATTCTTTTAATTGGACGAAGCACTACTTTAGGTAAAAAAGTTGATCCTAAGGCAAAGAAGATAGCAACACCGAAACCTAATGCGAGTGCACCCACCAGGATTTGCGTCGAATAGATAAAGGCAGGCCACATAATCTCCATCATCGAGCCCCACTGGCGGAACCATCCTTTATATAAATCCATGACTCTGGCCAGAACAAGCTTACAAAGAAGTCGTATAATTGCTCAAAATATCCTGGCGATTCGGGTATTCTTATAGTAGAAATATATTGCGTAAAAACACTCACGCAAATAATCGAAATAACCCCTAGTAAATAATATGTAACGAATCTAACAAGCTTCATCATCCACCACCAATGGGTTCTTTTTTTGTGAAACCCCATACCCTAACATGCTCCAGCTTGTCGAGTTTCCGAATAATCGAAGAGGATTTACAAACTTAACGATTTAAAGGCCATTTTTGTGACTAATTATCCATAAATTTGGACTAACTTTTAAACAGAAACCTCGTATGAAATTAACTTGAATCTGAGGCAATGGAAATACTTAACATAATTTTTGTCTATTCCTCCCGAATACTCGAGAAATCAGTGCTCCGTTCTGTGACAAGCCGTCAATTTATTTGAGGAAGAATATTTTAATATGTCACAAAATTGCTTCTTATCTCGTTATATTTATAGCCCCTGCTACGAATTAGTGAATGGTAGACATAGAATGGAAGTGAAAATATGCAAGAACTGTACGAAAAATATAAAATGTTGTTGTTTAAACTCGCGTACCAAATGACAGGATCGGTTTCAGACGCGGAAGATGTTGTACATGACGTTTTTTTAAAATTATATGACGTACCGCCGGAGAAGTTGGGTGAACCTAAAGCTTATCTTTGTAAAATGGTAACGAATCGATGTCGGGATTTACAAAAAACAGCTCGCAAGAAGCACGAACAATATTTTGGAGAATGGCTTCCAGAGCCCCTTCTTAATTCTGAAGAAGATACAATTGACTCGGTCGTCCGTGATGATCAATTGTCTTACGGGATACTTGTGCTAGCTCAAAAGCTTACACCTCCGGAACGTGTCGTTTTTGTCCTTCGTGTAGCACTTAGCTTTGAATATCATGAGATAGCAGAAATAATAGGAAAAAGCGATATCAATTGCCGCAAAATATACAGCCGTGCAAGTGCAAAGATGGGGATTAGTTCTGAAGAGGTAGTTCATTCTGAAGCCGTTTCTCAAGAAATAGTTAACTATTTAATAAAAGCAATCAAACAAGGGAAACAAAATCAGGTCGTATCTATGATCAAATTGTTGTACTGGTCTCAAATGGAGGTGGCAAAGTATTGGCCGCTGGTGAATCAATTGAAACACGAGATCATGTTGAAACGTTTCTGTTTGGCCCTGTACGTCAGGCACCAATGATTGAGGGAATATCAGATTTTGAAATCAGTCAAACTAATGGACAACCCGCTCTTATTCTTCGTTCCAAAGGACGTATTCACACAGGCGGGATGATTCATGTCGAAATAAAATGATTGGCAACATATATTTTAACGAGACCCAGACAAGCTGAAACATGTAGGAAAATGAAATAATTTTTTACATAATACACACAAAGAGATACTATTAAATGAAATATATCTGAATGGAACAATTGTAAGCCCAATGGAATAGTAATAGCAGGGGCTGAACACCTTCCATTATCTTACGAATACCTTAATAACTTAAAGGACTAGTAAATGGCCGTTTAAGCATATCAACTTTTAATTTTGAAATATTATTTATGAGGTGATTATATGTCATTGCTATTTACATCAAGAGCAACAACACAAGGTGGACGTCAAGGAAGAGTAAAATCAGACGATGGAATCATTGATTTGAATCTTGTTATGCCGTCACCAAACAACAAGAAAGAAGGCTCAAATCCTGAACAACTATTCGCAGCAGGTTACTCAGCTTGTTTCGATGGGGCTTTAAATCTGATTGCCAGAAAAAACAAACACAAAATTGAGTCATCTGTTACAGCGGCAGTAAGTTTATTGAAAGACGGAGTGGACGATGGGTTTAAAATCGGTGTAGTTCTACATGCACATATTAATGGTGTTTCTCAAGAAGTAGGCGAACAATTAGTGAAAGAAGCTCATGAGTTCTGCCCATATTCAAAAGCAACAAGAGGGAACATTGAGGTTTCATTAGAAACAACAGTAGAATAGTAAAAAAGAACCTATTTGCACTCCGGCTGCAAATAGGTTCTTTTTGTTTCGTTATTTTTGATATATAAGTATGCATGGCTTTTAGTACCTTTTGTTAGTCAAGCAAACAAAAACCGCTTTTTCATCCTCTCCAGACCATCACGAATGGCTAATTCTTGGTCCTGCATTCTTTTTAACATAGGCGTAATAGTACCTGAGTCTACCAAGCCGTTATTTTCTTCTGTATGTAATAAATATAAAATCATCATAACGTGATTTCGTTCTGCAGCTCAATATGATTGGATCAGCATCTTATGCATCCCAGGCATGATAATCATGTGAATTATAGTGGGCAGTTTCCTATTCAGCCAAACTTTTTGCCGGGTTTTATTGTCAAGCTTGGGATAACTGTGTTTCTTTATAGCTGTCCTCTAATGCCTTATTCTCATTTATAAAATTCACTAATATTTCGATAAAACCCTTTGCAGCAGTTCCAATATATTTTTGTTTATGATGGACAATAGACACTTCCTTGATGATAGCTGGATTTGTTATTTTGATAGCCTTTAAACCCGCTGTATTTTCCAGCGAAAAGAGCGTACCAGATATAATGGAAGCCCCTACCCCATCCTCGACTAGATCCAATATCGCCTTTGTATCAGTTGATTCAATGATAGGGTGGAGGACAAACCCCGCAGATAGACACCCATCAACAAATAATTCCCTAAAACAATGACCTATTGGATTTAATATTAGCGGAATATTCTGAATCTCACAAAACTCGATTTCGTCTCTCTCAGACCAAGCAAGATCCGTTCTCGCGACTAAATAGAAATCATCCTCGTATAAAGGAATTTGGATAAAACACTCATCTGGTCTTGGCATGAAGGTTAGAGCCAAATCAATTTCGTTATGTTTTAGCTTTTCTACCGGGTCATCTATGGAGAAAAACTGGATCTGAACGTGAGGGTACTCAGCATGAAACTCTAACAAAACCTTGGAGGCTATAAGACTTAAGTCACCAGAAAGTGCCCCTATCGCTAATTTACCTTTTTTTACCTTTCGGAGATCCTCTATTTGTTCCGTGGCAAATTTTAAATTTGTGAACACTATTTTGCAATGTTTAAGGAGGATTTCGCCAGCTTCCGTGATCGTTATTTTTTTTCCTAAACGATTAAATAAACGAACACCCAGTTCATCCTCTAGCGCTTTAATTTGATAGCTTAAAGTAGGTTGACCAATTCTTAGTTTTTCAGCCGTCTTTGTAAAATGCAGCTCTTCACATAAGGCCATGAAGTATTCTAATTGTCTCATTTCCAAGATTTTTTCCCCTTTGAACTTTTCATTTTTATATAGAATGGTACTAGCCGTCTATCTATCTCAAAATCATCATGATAAGTAGGTGAGTTTAAAAAGCAATCCTTTATATTACTTTTACAATTCTTGGATTCTTCCACTCCCATTCTTCTCTAAGTTGTTAATTCGAAGAGGTTCTACAAATAAAACGAGTTGAAGGTCAATTATGTGACGAAATATCTTCTTGAATTTCAACTAACATTTCCTGCAACATTCTTAATATGTATTACAATATTGGAAAAACATATAACGTAAGGCCTTTTCCACCATGTCATCTATCGGGAAAAACTGCTTTTGATACGTGTATCCATCCCGAGATTATTAAGATAAGTGACAGCTCACGCATTTATATTATTGGTGAACTGTCACTATCTGATAACATTCAATCTATCTTAATTAATTTCAACATTGACAACCATTTATTTGCCTTGAACTTGAGTGGTTGGAATCGCTGTACCTTTTACTTGAACCTTACTTGATTCGTATGGGTATTTTCCTGTGGTACTCCAATGAGAGATGCAGAGATCGCACTGTTCATGACCGCGCGAATCCTATTCCCATATTGTGGATCTGTATTGTGCTCCCATGTTCCGTTTTCCAGAAACCAATTTCGGTCATGAAAGGTGCTATTATGATTACTTTTGAGACTTGGTATTTTACCTATACCAACAGCGTCAAGCTGTACATAGACTAGATAGGAATCTCCAGTGACAAAAATGTTTTTATCCGTTAAATCGACATGAGTCCATTCCCCATCAGTCCGAGCAGCTGCTTCAAACGGACCGGCGAGATGAAACCGATCCTTCCCCATTAGAACCGAAATTGCCAGCTGCTAATACTGGGAAAATATTGGCAGCCCGCCAATTTTGAACCATCGGGCGATACCATTCATCTAGCCAGGACCACCACCCCAGGAGTTGTTTACGACATCCGGGGCTAATTCTGGATGCGGATTACCTTCAGCATCTTTTAGTGCCAAGATCCACTCTCCAGCTTCGAGCAAATTGACATCCTCACCTGTACCTCCATAAGAGAATGCTTTAACCGCAATCCATTTTGCACCAGGAGCAACACCAATTTGGTGAATCGGGCGTGAGAGATTTTTATTTGGTTTCATATGAAACGACGGAGCGAATCATCGGATTGTCATTATCTAATTCTCCTACTACTTTATACCACTCTCCTTTGTCAAGCCTCCAAAAGCGGTCTGATGACGAGCTGTTATCGAAACCAAGGCTCGGCACATATGGATCTGGAGCTTGAGTGCTGAATACAAGGAAATATTCCTTCGGTACGTAAATGGAGTAAGAGCTAAGATCTACTCTGACCCAGCCAGGACCGACATCCGATTTTGCAGCGATGGATTCCGTTAATTTCTTTCCAGGCCCTCCTTCAGGTCCAGTGGCATCATATACATCAACTTGAAAATTTTCCCCACCCGGATTCCACCATCGTGGGTCGATATAAAACAGGCCGGCAGTCAGCAATGCTTGTTCCTGTCCATCCTTCAATGACATTTTTACTGCGATCTCGTCCGTTCCAGAGACAATCAAGACACTTTCAGCCGAGCCATCATCATAGCTGATTTCACCTTCTGTACCTATATAAGGCTTTAAGTGTATATCAATTGAACGGATGGAATTGCCCTTAATTTCTATCCGTTCCCGGTAGGTATGAAAATAGGGGGCACTCACTTCAAGTGTATATGTTCCTATAAAAGGGTTAAGCGAGTATTTGCCGTTTCCACTTGTTTTTACCGGGGCGACAGCGGAGTCTTCAATGAGTTTCACCTTTGCTCCCTTAATCGTTTTTTTGGATTCGCTGTTCTTGACTGTTCCCTTGACGACGCCTTTATCTAATGGGGATAACTGTATATCTACGTTGGTCGATGCATCTTTCGTTACTCTCGCCGTTTGAATCTTTTGGTTAAAACCATAGGCCTCGGCAAGTAGGTGGTATTCATCTGCTGGCAGCTTCATGCTGAAGTTGCCATCCGTTGGATCGGTCGCTAAAAGCCTTCCATTTTCAACAATCTGTATTTGCGCGCTAAGTGGGACGAGAACTTGTTTTTCATGGGTGCCTTGTAACCTTGTAGCCTCCCCAAATGGTTCAAATGCAGTCGTTGATTTGGAGGGGTGGTATACGGATCCAGAAGGCTTGGCTTCTAAGGCAACATCATCTAAGTACCACCCTAAGATCGCATTCATACTGTCGGAATGGAAACGGTAAGCTACATAAACAGTTTTCCCTGAGAAGGAAGACAAGTCGACAGAAACGTCTTCCCATTTTAAGAATAAATGCCCTTCGTTTGTTTTAGCCACATGCCAGTTCTTCATGTCTGCAGAAACGAGCACTTGGCCCCAATCATCCGTCCCTTGGGCGGGAAAGGATGGAAATCCAAAGGACTGTTTAAAGTTAAGGAATACCGCTTCTCCTTTCTTGACTTGGATAGGAGGCATAGTTAGCATGGATTCCTCGTTATTGTTATAGGTCCATGGCCCATCGGTATTTCTCCAGTCAGGGTTCGCGGTCGCGTACACATTGGTCCCAGAAGGCGCCTTCAGGTGAGTATTAAACATGACTTCCCCCCGATTCCACGAACTGTTTCTACCGGTACTGTACCACCCTACAGGTGTTGTTTCAAAGTCTGTTGCATACCCGACCGACAACCCTTCCTTCAGGGGTAAGCTAACAGGGACGGTTTTGGTGCTGTTTCCCGCATAGTCCGTGATTTTCCAGTAATACGTAATTTTTTTCCCCCTTACTTGTTCCAAAGGAAGTTCACTTGAATAGGAACCGCTTTTAAAGTTGCCTTTAAAAAGAGTGCCATTTGATGTTTGCTCTGGTGCTCTGTCGACTTGGTAATGAAGTTCCACCGTGGAAACGGCAAAATCGTCAGAGGCTTGCACAGAGAGTTTTAAAGGCGCATTAGCATAAGCATACGGAAGAGGCTCATGGCTTGCTACTGGTTGCTTTTTATCGACAGCTTTATAACCTACTTTTCCTACTAGACTGCCGACGCCGTTAGAACCGCTCTTAACCATACCTGTTAGGTCAAGAATCCCTCTCCCATAGGCGTCATTTGGGGAAGATGGATACTTTGAATCGGATAAAGGAATCAATCCGGCATACAAGGTTTCTTTAAGCTTGTCGATCGGCATGTTTGGCTGCATTTGCTTTAAGATGGCAATGGCGCCTGACACATGTGGTGCAGCCATGGAGGTCCCCTGTGCCAACCCATATTCGTTATTTGGGAGGGTTGAAAGAATCTCTTCCCCCGGTGCAACCAAATCCGGCTTTATTTCACTGCCGCCATAGGGAGAAGGCCCCATTAAGGAAAACCATGAGATTCGGTTGGCTGAATCCGTTGAGCCAACTGCAATGGCTTCAGGGTAATTAGCTGGATTGGTTATAGAACCTGGCCCGACGGGCGTCAAGTAGCTGTGATTTCCCGCGGCAAAAACCGCTGTAATGTCGGCAGCCGCCCATGCCTTCACAACCGATCTAAACCAGTCATTCAAGGTAGAATCGCCACCCCATGAGTTATTAATAATGTCCGGTGCCATCTCTGGATGGGGAGTTCCCTTTTCATCCAGTGGGGCGAGAAGCCATTCTCCTGCTTTTAGCAAGTCTGTATCCAGCGCGCCGTCTTCTGAAAATGCGCGAACTGCAATCCAGCGTGCCCCTGGAGCCACTCCGGTACGCGTGCCTGTTTCCGGGTCATAGCCAACTATTGTCCCTGTCACATGTGTACCATGTCCAAGTGAATCAATTGGAGTAGGACTATCCCCAACCAAGTCGAGCCAATTGAAGGTGTGCGTAAAGGTGCCATCTGCATTGAGTCCTCGGTATTGCTTCTTAAGCGACGGGTGGGTTACGTCCACCCCAGTATCAAGCGTTGCGACCACTACGCCCGATCCATCCAACCCATTTTCCCATGCTTTTTTTGCCTGAATTTTTTCCAGGTTCCAAGGTAGCTCACTTGTTACTTTTTGGACTCCAGATGTCTTCGGTTTAGGCAAAGCGTGCCGTTCGTTTAAGTAAATATGGTTGACTTCCGGAAAGGCTGCTATTTCCTGCACAACTTCTTTCGTGGATGTAAATGAAACTGCATTTACAATGTAGTAAGATTGATCATCCTTCAGTTTACCTTCAGCTTTCTTTTGACCGATGAAATTCTTGATATGATACTGTGTTTGTTCTGCGTTCGTTTGTAGTCCTGAAACGACGGATGAACGGACGCGGAGTTTCTCTTGATAGCCGGTAGCCTTCAATTTCTTGGCTTCTTCCCGAGCTTGATTAGCGATTTGTCCAACATCCGCTTGGGTTTTTAACTCTACAATCACATTCGTGTACGTGTTTTTTTCAAAGGCCTGTATTACTTCCGGGTCCACCTTTCCTTTTATTGGGTTTAGATTCGATACTCCGTTTTGAACCGCACCGCCTTTCACAGGGAAGATTGTTACTAGTAAAAGAAAAATCATCAAAAAAGCTACTAAATTCCGTTTTCTCCTTTTTAACCCCTTCATTTGAATCCTCCTTTTAAAATCTTTATAAACACATTTTTTAAACTAGACACAATCTTAAACCTTAAATTGTTTAATATGCTTAGAATCTACCTTATTTTCAATAGATGTGTTTTTAATTGTTGATCTTGGTTTACTCTCTATAGAACCTCCTTGTGCTACTGCGATATTGGGAAGAGCAAGGCTGAGGAAGAGAATAAAAGACACTAGTAAACTTAAAGAAAAATGCAACCTACTTATTCTTTTTCTCAAAATGGGGGGAACTCCTCTCATCTTTTATTTGAATAACCCATAGCCTTCGAAGTTGCGGGGTTAATACAACATTTTACTAGAAAAGTAAAGACCTCCTTTGAATTTTTTGAAGACTAGCATAATCGTATAAGTATTCTGAATTATTAACAATACAACATTATTGATGATACCATTAAGAACCTAGATGGATAATACTGTAAATAATTATATACATATCGTGGTTTACTAGATTCTATTTCAGATAACTAGCCTCTTCATTGATTGCTTCTTTTTCATGTATGAGTGGGATTATTACTAGCATGGTGGCAGCTGTTAGATTTTATTGGCGATTAAGTTCTTGTTTGCTATAACTGGCTAGAATGGGCTAAACCAAAAAAATTTAGGAAGCGAAGCTAAAGGCCCAGAGAAGTCTGTGATTAAAACCTTGTAAAAATAAGTAAAAAAGAACTAGAATCCTTTTCAAGCGGAGACTAGTTCTTTTTTATAAGATTTTATATTTGTCTTGATCAGATTCCCATCTGTACGGTTTCAGCATTTATATCTAATTTGAAACTTACTTTCTTATCTCCACATCAACTTGAAGAACACGAGGGCCATTTGCACCCTGAAGTACGATCAATGGTTTATTTATCTTATCCGCATGGAACAAAGGTGAAATACTCCAGATATATTCCGTTTGTGTATAGGGGTTCCCTAATTTTTTTATAAGGGACATCTTTTCATCAAACGAAATGGAGTTTGTAATAATTGATTCAATAAAAAAAACTCCTCAATGGTGTATTTTTTACAATTTTTACTTTTGGTATTTTGAACCTTCATGTTCCCACTTTTTCAAGTGTTATTTCTATAGACTTTGCGACAGCTCACGCATTTGTATGGATGGATGGTGAACTATCACGCCTACTATCTGATAACATTCAATCTATCTTAATTAATTTCAACCTTGACAACAATTTATTTACCTTGAACTTGAATGGTTGGAATCGCTGTCCCCTTTACTTGAACCTTAGCTTGATTCGTATCCTTATTATCATGTTGTGTTTTAATTGTAGGTGCTGAGATCTCATTGTTCATGACCGCGCGAATCATCATATTTCCATTTTCCGGATTCGTATCTTGCTTCCAAGCTCCGTTATACAGCTCCCAATTACGGTCATGGAAAGGGCTATTTTGATCAACACCTAGACTTGGCATTGTACCTGTGGATGAAGCCCCAGGCTGTATATAGACTAGATAGAAATCTCCAGTGACAAAAATATTTTTATCTGTTAAATCGACATGAGTCCATTCCCCATTAGTCTGCGCAGCTGCTTCAAACGGACCTGCGATTCTTTTACCAGGAGCTCCGTTAGCACCGGTGGAATCATAAACGGATACTTGAAATCTAGTTGCTCCCGGGCTAGGCCATTCTGTATTCACATTAAAGAGTCCGCCTGTCAGCCAAGATTTCGAGACCCCTCCTTCCAATGACATTCTAACACCAAAGCCATTTTTAGCACCGTACCAAAACGTTGAACTTTCCGATGTTCCATCATCATAGCCGATTTCTCCAGGAAACCCGAAAAACCTTTTCAATTCGACATTCTGTTTGGTTTTCTTTTTCGACTGTAGTGTAATCGAGTAATCTTTATAAACATAATCATTCTTGAACACATGTAACGTATAGGTACCTTCATAGGCTGTGAGTGTAAATCTTCCTTTCTTATCTGTTTTCGCAGGTGTAATGGCCGGATCCTCTACTAAAGTGATGGTGGCATCTGAAATTGGTTTCCCTGTCTCTTGATCCTTGACGACCCCTTCTACTGTTCCTTTCCCTAAAGGTTTAAGAGTAATGTTTGATTGGACGATCCTGTCTTGTGAAATCGAAACTGCTTGGTCTTTGGAATGAAAACCATATGCCTCAGCGCGAAGAGTGAATTCACCTGCCTTATGTGTCATGGAGAACCTTCCATCTGCTGGATTAGTTGCAACTGAGTATCCAGAGTCTAATAGCGTTACCTTTGCACCGATCGGCAATACATCCCGTTGACTTGAAGTATTCTCAACCATTGTAGCCGTCGGAGCTAAAATATTCATATTTGATTGTTTTATTGTATGGATTTCTCCTGTTGTCTTGTTTACCTTACTACCTAGAAGAGGTTTGTCCGTTAAGGATATATCATCCAAGTACCAGCCATCATAAAGTCCTTTTTCTAATCCTGTTACTGATGTAAACATATAGAAGCTGATATAAATTCGCTTTCCAGCATAAGCCGAAAGATTTACTTCTGCATCAATCCATCCATCAGTAGTATACTCAATTGGTAACCCATTTTGAAATTCAGTACCTTCCGTTCTAGTCACTAATTCCCAGTTTTGGCGGTCGGTAGAGACAAGGACCGCTCCGAAATCGTTTGAACCGCCGACACCATCTCGACTAAAGTCATACCACTGCTTATATTGCAGGTATGAATTTCCGCTTTTAGGTATTTCGATCGGAGGCATATGGAGATAAGAATTCGTACTAGGAGCATGAGGACCATCCAAATTGGTTCCATATACGTTTTTTCCTGAGAAAGCTTGGCCAGGTCCTGCTGCTGGGCTGCCCCATTCCCAATCGTTATTCCATCCTTCTGAATACCATCCTTCAGGAACAGCTTCTAAATCTTGAAAATAACCAATTGTAATCGCAGGCTTTACTTCTACATTAAACTCCGGAGAAGTTACTTGATTTTGTCCATAATCAACTATTTTCCACTTATACGTCAACGTACCTTTATTAACATCTTTACCTGGAACTACTGCTTGATAGGTCCCGTTTCTATAATCACCAGCAGTTCTACCGGCTTTTACCGTCATCCATTGTTGACCAGCTAAATACTGAATTTCTACAGTATCTACACTGATGTTGTCTTGCACTTCCACCGTTAATGGCAACACTACTTGGTCGTAAACAAAATCAGGAGAGGTATGCTGATAGGTTGGATTTGCTTTATCTTTTCCATCATATACCACTGAACCTTCAATCTTTCCATTTCCATTATTTGTTTTTATTGCATTGTAGGCATTAATAAATCCATGGCCATACCCATAGTTTGGGGTAGAAGGAAATTCTGTGTCTGTCAATGGGATGGCAGTATTGAACAATATTTCCTCAATTTGGTCAATTGAGAGGGAAGCATTTGCTTGCTTTAACAACGCTACGACTCCTGTAATATGAGGTGTTGCCATTGATGTACCACTCATCAGTTCATAGTCATTGTTAGGTACGGCTGAGCGGATATCGACACCTGGTGCTGAAACATCTGGTTTCATTTCGTCATATGGAGCTGGTCCACGGGAAGAGAACCACGCTAAGGCGTTGTGATCATCCGTTGCCGCAACCGCAAAAGATTCTGGATAGTTCGCTGGAGAGGCAACCGATCCTGCCCCCGCGGAACCAGCATTGCCAGCTGCAAATACTGGGAAGATATTCGCAGCCCGCCAATTTTGAACCATCGGGCGATACCATTCATCTAGTCCAGGACCACCACCCCAGGAGTTGTTTACGACATCCGGGGCTAATTCGGGATGCGGATTACCTTCAGCATCTTTTGGTGCCAAGATCCACTCTCCAGCTTCGAGCAAATCGACATCATAACCACCCAGTTCAGAGAATGCTTTAACCGCAATCCATTTTGCACCTGGGGCAACTCCAATTTTGTTACTCCCATCAGGCTCTGAGCCAACCATGGTCCCAACAGTATGAGTACCATGTTTTAGATCATCATACGGTGTTTCTTTTCCCCCGACGGCATCAAACCAATTTAATTGATGATCGGGTTGATTTGGATTCGCTGGATTAAATCCACGGTATTTTTCCATTAAAACAGGATGGTCCCACTGAACACCTGTATCAATATTGGCTACCACGATCCCTGCTCCATCAATTCCCATATCCCATACTTGAGGGGCTCCGACTCGTTCAACTCCCCATTCAACCGTTGATGAATTTAGATTGGTCTTTTCTTCCTTCGGTTGGATCGGAGTGACTATTTGCCGTGTTTCATTCGGAAGAATTTTAGCTACCTCCGGAAATGCTGCCAATTTGTCCATCACAGCCTTGGTTGCTGTCACCGCTATCGCATTCACAACATAGAATGATTGGACGCTTTTCACATCACCATTTTGCTTTGCTTTCTCCAGATAGTCCATTACCTCAGTCTGAGTTTCCATCGCAGTATTTCGTAATGTCGAAACAACAGCCGAACGAACCTGTAGCTTTGCGCTTACTTCTGTGAGTTTCTGTTTCTTTGCTTTTTCTGCTGCTTCCATTGCTACTTTCGTTGTATCAACCTGATCTTCAAACTTTAATAGAAATGTGATCTGATCCTGATCCTTAAATTGTTTAATAAGCTTAAAATCTACCTTATTTTCAATAGATGTGTTTTTAATTGTTGATCTTGGTTTACTCTCTATAGAACCTCCTTGTGCTACTGCGATATTGGGAAGAGCAAGGCTGAGGAAGAGAATAAAAGACACTAGTAAACTTAAAGAAAAATGCAACCTACTTATTCTTTTTCTCAAAATGGGGGGAACTCCTCTCATCTTTTATTTGAATAACCCATAGCCTTCGAAGTTGCGGGGTTAATACAACATTTTACTAGAAAAGTAAAGACCTCCTTTGAATTTTTTGAAGACTAGCATAATCGTATAAGTATTCTGAATTATTAACAATACATCTTTTTCGATTGAATGATTAAGAAATTAGATGGAAAAAACTGATTATATAAAACATATACAGTTCTTAAACTAAGACAATCGAAAAAAACTGTGCGTTAGTCTTTTTTTAGATTGTGTCGTAAAAAATGGTTATATAATTATATTAATATTGTATAAACAGGAAAATGCGGTGTCTAATATGATAAAGATTATTTTTTGCAGATACGATTTTGATCGTCTTTTTACCATTGAGAGCGGTTGCAGCCAATACTGTAGATTTGACAGATGAGTTGGAAAAATCAAATAATGAAAACTTTAACTATAGAAAAACAGAAAAACCCATATCCCTAAAGATACCGGTTTTTCTGTTTTATTGATTTATGAAATTCTCTTAGTTTAACCCTGCATCAGAAAATTGTGTTACACCTTATTGGATCATTGAGATATGGACCATGAGGTAGTGGCATCATCGACTTCTCTTCTTTTTAAATGGGTAGGTGTTGGTGAAGGATCTGTTATTTTAAAGTTTATTCCACGTAAACTGTATCTATATGCATGTCCAATGCAAAAGTTAATACTTGATTAAAACTAAGACTGCGCTCTCCTTCCGTTTTATTTTTCAACCGATTGATCTTTTGCTGCTAACCAGAAAGATACTGCAATCGAAAGAACGACCACTAATAAGGGGGCATAAAAGATAAGAAATTTTTCTAACATTACTGACGCTCCTTACACATGATTGTTTCGTTTTCCTTGGACATATTCTTTGTTGAACAAAAATAATTTTAGCAGCAAAAACAAGGATGGTAAGAGTAATCCAAGACTGGCAATAAAAACGATAATCAATGAAATCGCCATAGATCTATTCGTAAAACCATCGTAAATGGTTAAATGGGGATACAGTAAATAAGGATAATGAGAGACTCCATAGGCAAAAAAAGCAAGCAGAAATTGGCCAATCATCAGCCAAACGGCCGTCCCATACCCTCGGCGCTTCCAAATCAAATAGGTGGTCCCTACGAAAAAGACAACCGATAAGGCAAACAGCCACCATAAGTTGATTAATCGCTCGTAATGCTCAGGATTATGTCCAGCAAGCTCTACGATAATCCCGGAAGCTGTAATCATCGATGGAACCGCCCAAATGAGAGCATATTTACGCATCAGATTAGCAGCCTGCTCATCTTTTGCATAATGGGCATACCAGGTTAAAAATACTGCTGAAATGTATAGCACTGCTGATAGGCTTAATACGACAATACTCCAGCTTAATGGGCTCATAAACAACTTCCCATAATCAATCAGTGGCCCTGAATTTTCCAGTGTTACGAAGCCTCCTTCAGAAATTGTAAGCACAATCGATAGAGAGGCTGGAATCAGCAATCCAGAAAGTCCATAGAGGACAGCATAGCGTTTATGTTTCAATCCACCGTAAGTGGTAAACGCATAATACGATCCGCGGATCGCCAATAGAATGATGGCAAAGCTTGCAGGTACAAGCAGGATGGTCCCATAGTAGTAGGCTGACTTTGGAAAAAAGCCAACTATCCCTACAAAGAAAAACACGAGGAAAACATTCGTGACTTCCCAAACAGGAGATAAATACCGCTGAATGATTTTAGTCAAGATATGCTGGCGATTGGTGACAATACTATAGGCATTAAAGAATCCCGCTCCAAAATCAATCGAAGCAATGATTACGTACCCAAAAAGAAACAACCATAACACTGATATTCCAATGACTTCAAGCGTCATATCAGGTTACCCTCCCTTCGGATGCACGGTCTGACAATTCCTGTTCAACCGTATTCTTTTTAAACATCCGTGCTAGAACGACCACACTGGCAATTCCAAGGATAAGATATAGGCCAGAGAATAGGACCAGCATTAAATCTACCCCGTCAGCCGTTGTAGCTGCATCTTTGGTCTTCATGATTCCTCGTAAAATCCAAGGCTGACGTCCTACTTCATCCAGCCACCAGCCTGCTTCAATGGCCAAGATTGATAGCGGTCCCCCTAAAACCACCAGCCAGCGGAACCAGTTGGATGAGACCAAACTCCACTTTTTCCAAACTCCGATCAAATAAACACATGATAACAGAGTCATCCACATTCCAATCGTCACCATGGTGTCAAACAGGTAATGGATATAGAGCGGCGGAACTTCATCTTTCCTAAATTGATCAAGTCCGATGACTTCCGAATTAGGATTGCTATGAGCTAAAATACTGAGGGCAAACGGAATTTTAAGCGCATACTCTACTTCCCCATTATCAAGAACACCATACAAAATCAGTGGTGCACCCTCATGTGTTTCAAAATGCCATTCAGCTGCTGCTAATTTCTCTGGCTGGTATTTTGCCAAATATTTTCCGGAGAAATCACCAATAATGGCAGTAGCAATCGAAAAAACCAATCCTAATTTCATCGTCAAAAGCAAAGCTTTTTTGTGATAGATATGGTTAGACCCCTTTAAAAGCCGAAAAGCGGCGATAGACGCCAGAACAAAAGCCGCAGTCATATAGGCTGTCCCAAGAACATGGGCCACTTTTGTCGGCATTGCTGGATTAAACATGGCCACAATCGGACTCACATTGACCACCTGCCCCTTTACCAAATCAAACCCCTGGGGAGCATTCATAAATGCATTGACAATCGTGATAAAAACAGCTGAAAAAGAAGCGCCAATTGCAACAGGAATCAATAGAAGCAGATGCTTTTTCTGATTCTCAAATCGTTCCCATGTATAAAGATAGATACCTAAAAAAATCGCTTCAAAGAAAAACGCAAAGGTTTCCATAAATAACGGCAAAGCAATTATATTCCCCGCCAATTCCATAAAACTCGGCCAAAGCAGTGAAAGCTGTAAGCCAATTGCGGTGCCTGTCACCACACCGACTGCAACCGTTATCACATAGCCGCGGGTCCAGCGTCTGGCTAATAAGATATAGTGTTCATCCTGTTTTTTTATCCCTACCCATTGGGCAATCATGATCATCAATGGAATTCCAACGCCAATGGTTGCATAGATGATATGAAACGATAATGTTAATTCTGTGAGGACACGGCTGAAAAATACCGCTTCTTCATTTACCATTTTGCCAATCACCTTTCTCTAGCCCGAAAAAATCCGTCCAATGAACGATAGACCTATAATAAATGCAACAAAAAAACTCAACCAAACTAATACACGTTCCTGTTTCTTATAGATTTTTATCACTCCCGAAACGTACTCACTTACATTATCGTTCCCAAAATTACCGGCCCCAAAACTCTTACCGTAGGAAACTCTCCTTTTGACCCTATTACCTCTACTGTTTCGTTTGCCGCAAATTCTCCAGGCTGAGAAAGATTTCTTAATACAGTTAATTCAGCACCCTCCCCAAATAATGCCTTAACATGTTCTGGCTTTAAGTGAATATGTGTGCTTGAAACTCCTACTGGAATCAATATAACATCCCATGCCTTTTTTCCACTTCTGATAATAATGGTTGCCATTATACATTTCGAACATACCCACGCGCAGCATTACACCAACAGAGTCAGACCACTCATAATACTTTAAAGCGTTAATGCACTCCAGGTCTGTCCCCTCCTCCACCTCAAAGGCAAAAATAAACAATAATAGCAGCCGGCTCCGCTGCTCTCCCTTTGTGTTTTATTCTTTTAGTATTTTAATCTTTTGATTTTCCGATTTTCGGCTTGTTTGGTATGGAGAAATTGTTCAAAGATAAAAGGATTTGAATTCATCTCCGAAACATTTACGAGATATTTGTGGGTTTGTCCATAGTGTTACTCCATAAGATTCTGAAGTTTATAAAATACTTGTTGTAGAAATGTTGGAAGAGGCTGGCGTTAATCTTCTAGTACACAATTTCGTAGAACATGTTGAAACAAAAGACAACACGATAAATTACGTTGAAATCTCGTCAAAATTTGGCCGTCATCAAATTCAAGGCAGCATTTTTATCGACACAACGGGTGATGCTGTCTACAGGACCTGCGGAAGATGAAGTACTTATCAATATGACAAGAGTTCAAGGTTTAGATGCTACAAAAGTGGAAGATTTAACGAAAGCTGAATATGAAGGTAAAAAGCAAGTTTTAATGGTTGCTGACTTTTTAAAAGAATGGATACCAGGATTTGAACAAGTTTTCATTTCAAGTGTAGGTGCTCAAATAGGAATTCGCGAGTCGAGTATTATTGAAGGTAAATACATCTTACAAAAAGAGGATGTGATAATGGCTTTAAAATTTGATGATGTTATTGCTAGAAGTGAATACCAAATTGATATTCACGCTCCTAGTGGAAAAGGAATGGAGATTGGATGGGTAAAGGATAATGGAGTTTTTGATGTTCCTTATTGCTGTTTAGTACCTAAGAAGATTACCAATCTTTTAGTAGCAGGTAGATGTATGTTTGCTTCTCATGAGGCATTAGCTGCGACACGTTTAACTCCTAGTGCTATGGCTACTGGATAAGCAGCCGAGACAGCAGCTTCACTTGCTTTAGACACTAAAGTAAATCCAGCAGACATAAATATTAAACAACTGCAAAAAGAACTATTGAAAGATGATGTAGTACTTTATTAATTAGAACTAAAAAATCATCAATAAAATCCGAGTTAAGATGTTTATAAATCAGCTTGACTCGGATTTTCCCTTATTCTCTAGTCTTATTTTATATAGCTGCTCCGTTAGCTTTAGTACAATTCTTTACAATCTTCTCTATACTTTAACATTATATCTAATTTCCTTATAAAGTTTTATTCCACAATCTGGCCAGATAAAGAAGGACGCCTTCTTCAAGAATGGCGCTATATTATAGAAGATAGATCACTAAAATTCAAAAGAGACCTTCGATTAAAACCCTTGTTCATTGAATTAGTATAGTGTTTTTACTCAACCTTAATACGCTTGTTTCATCAGCTCTATAATTTTGGAAGTTATTTTTTCTCGCATTTCCCCATGTTTTTCTTTTTCATAATGAAACTTTTTATCCAACCACAATTCTTTTGGATATTGCCATACTGGCATTTTTAGTCTTCCTCTGGTTCCCATGTGTATCTTGGGAATATGAGCGCATACATCCCTATTTCCATAAATTGAATAATTTACTTTATTTAGTTAACCATGTTGGGTTCATACTTTAATTTGAACGTGCGTATTACAACATACGAAAAATTATTGAATTTCCCTCTGAGTAATGCTTTGTTCTCTTCGGTATATTTGCTTATAGAACTTATGATCAGAAAAACAGAAAAACCCATATCCCTAAAGATACCGGTTTTTCTGTTTTATTGATTTATGAAATTCTCTTAGTTTAACATTCATCAGAAAATCGTGTTGACACCTAGAGAAGTCGATGTTGCCACTACCTCATGGTCGATATCATATTGCTTATATAAATTTTAGCTTAGGCCAGCTTTTGTTAATCCATACGCTTTGTCAGCTGATCCTGGTTCCGTTTGGAAAGCAACATTAACACGGTTCCAAGCATTAATTGCCATAACTGAGAAGGTAAGATCTGATAACTCTTTTTCTGAAAACTGACCACGAACACGGTCATAAAGGTCATCAGGTACACCATGCTCAGGCATCTTTGTCAAAATCTCTGTCCATGCTAGTGCCGCACGCTCACGTGGACTAAATAGTGTTGATTCACGCCAAATTGGGATGTGATAAAGACGAAGCTCTCTCTCTCCATGGATTTTAGCTTCTTTAACGTGCATATCTAAGCAAAAGCCGCATCCATTCATTTGTGAAGCTCTGATGTGAACTAAATGACGGGTTGATTCTTCAATTGAACTTTCCTTCTCTTGCATGCTAAGTTCCATCAATTTTTTAAAAAATTCTGGTGATTCTTTCATATAATTAATACGTTCAGTCATAATTCGTATACCTCTCTTTTCCTTATTAATTGTAATCAATGTATAAACATGTAACTGTAAATACACAATTAGAAGGTCAATCAGTAAAGATTATTCCCGAATTAAAAGTACCTTATCCGATATCATCTTCACCTTCATTTGCCTTCAAATATATAACGACTAAGTGTCCCATTCTGTGACAAGCAGCCTATTAGAATTAGATTGGTTCGTTCTTATTCAATGATTATCCCTACGTTTACCTACCAGTTACAATCCCCCTTGATTAATTATTGTTTAAATTCAGATGAAGTATTAGTTGATCTTTTGGAAGCAGCTAACCTTTTGCAATACTGCTTCCTTTACTTCTCCATCTACGCCTATATAACGACTAAGTGATTCATTCTGTGACAAGGTGTTCAATTAAAAGGGTTATTAAAAAAATTCTCCTTCTTTTTTATTAAGGTTAATCGTTTTTCCATATTATTTTAAAGGTATACATATATGGAATGTAGTTGGAAATGTTATATATGTTAAAGATTTATTTAAGAAAAAAATACTATATTTTGTCACAAAATTGTTACATCAGCTCGTTTTATATGAAGCCAATGCTACGAATTAGTGAATGGTAGAAAGAGAATGGAAGTGAAAATATGCAAGAAATGTACGAAAAATATAAAAAGTTGCTTTTTAAACTCGCCTACCAACTGACAGGATCTGTTTCAGATGCGGAAGATGTTGTCCATGACGTTTTTTTAAAATTATATGACGTACCTCCGGAGAAGTTGGGTGAACCTAAAGCTTATCTTTGTAAAATGGTAACAAATCGATGTTATGATTTACAAAAAACAGCTCGCAAGAAGCGAGAACAATATTTTGGAGAATGGCTTCCTGAACCCTTATCTAATTCTGAAGAAGATTCAATGGACTCAGTCATCCGTGACGATGAATTGTCTTATGGGATACTTGTGCTACTTGAAAAGCTTACACCAACGGAACGTGTCGTTTTTGTCCTTCGTGAAGCACTTAGCTTTGAATATCATGAGATAGCAGAACACATAGAAAAAAGCGAAGCGAATTGCCGCAAAATATTCAGCCGTGCAAATGCAAAGATGGGGATTAATTCTGAAGAGGAAGTTCATTCTGAAGCTGCTTCTCAAGATTTAGTTCATGATTTTATCATAGCACTCAAACAAGGGAACCTGAATCAGGTCATATCTATGCTTGATCAAAATGTTGTACTGGTCTCAGATGGCGGTGGCAAAGTAACGGCCGCTGTTGAACCAATTGAAACACGAGATTATGTTGCAGAGTTTCTGTTTGGCCCTCTACGTCAGGCATCAATGATTGAAGGAATATCACATATTGAAATCAGTCAAATTAACGGACAACCCGCTCTTATTCTTCGTTCTAACGAAGGTATTCACACAGTCGGGATGATTCATGTCGAAAATAATAGGATTCGCAACATATATATGGTCCGGAATCCAGACAAGCTGAAACATGTAAGAATATGAAATAATTTATTACAAAAGACACACAAAGAGATCGTATAAAATCAAATATATCAAACGAACAAGATTGGCCCATGGAGATTGTAATAGCAGCGGATGATTACCTTTCATTATCTTATAAATACCTAAAAAGCTTAAAGGGCTAGTAGATAGCCGTTTAAGCTTTTTTAATTTTTATTTAGTAAGATCTTTTGTATCTCATTTCTTAACTTGAAAAGAATGGGTAGGAGAAATGTCTTTCGTTTTATTTGATTGAATATGCAATCTTGTAAAATTCAATTTGATTCACTTTTTTATTAATTCTATATTAGCGTTTAGAATTAGATTGTTCTAAACTACTTTCTAACAACAAAAACCTACCTTCAAAATAAAAAAATGAAAGTAGGTTTTCGTAACTTTACTCAAACTTACTATTTAATATCTCTTCAATTCTCAACAATTCTTCATTTGAAAACTCTAGATTCATTAATGCCCCAACATTTTCTTCAATTTGACTCACTTTACTAGCACCAATAATGGCTGACGTTATACGTCCGCCTCTTAATACCCATGCAAGTGACATTTGAGCAAGACTCTGTCCTCGTTCTGCTGCGATATCATTTAGTCGATTCGCTTTATTAACAAATTCTTCCGTTACTTGATTTTTTCTTAAGAAACTAGTTGAACTAGCGGCTCTCGAATCAGCAGGAATCCCATTTAGGTATTTGTTCGTTAATAATCCTTGGGCTAATGGAATGTAAGCAATAGAACCAACACCATTTTCTTCTAAAACATCCTGTAAACCATCTTCTATCCAACGGTTAAACATTGAATAGTTTGGTTGATGTAATAATAGAGGCGTTCCGAGATTATCAAGGATTTTAATGGCCTGAGACGTTTGTTCTGGATTGTAATTAGAAAGCCCCACATATAATGCCTTTCCTTGACGGACGATAAGGTCTAAAACGCCCATGGTTTCTTCAAGTGGAGTATTCGGATCTGGACGATGTGAATAATAAATATCTACATATTCTAATCCCATACGCTTTAAACTTTGATCAAGACTTGAAATAAGATACTTCTTTGACCCCCAATCTCCATACGGTCCATCCCACATTTTGAAACCAGCCTTAGTTGAAATAATTAATTCATCCCGATAAGGAGCAAAATCATTTTTTAAAACGGAACCTAACATTTCTTCTGCAGAACCTGCCG
This sequence comes from Neobacillus niacini, assembly GCF_030817595.1. GTDB lineage: Bacteria > Bacillota > Bacilli > Bacillales > Cytobacillaceae > Neobacillus > Neobacillus niacini_G. The sequence continues at coordinate 300,365 of NZ_JAUSZN010000001.1, read as the reverse complement.
GTGGCCCATAGTTATTTGCTAAATCAAAGTGAGTGATACCTAAGTCAAATGCCTTACGTAGCATAGCACGACCATTTTCAAAAGGATCAACGCCTCCGAAGTTATGCCACAATCCTAAAGAAATTGCAGGAAGTAAGAGTCCGGAATTTCCAGTTCGATTGTATTTCATACTTTCATATCGATTTTCATTAGCTTGATATACCATGTAATATCCCCTTTTTCTTATTAAATTGGCTTCTCCTAAAAGTTCATTTATGAGCCTGTTTGTTTAATTTTGTACAAGTTTTAAAAAAATTGTTATTTTCAATTCCCCTAAGTGTGGTTCCCTAGTTTCACTCCATCCATTGATCACACTCTCATATATAACGAATCTGACATTACTTTTGTGACAATTCACTTTTTCACTTGAAAAGGTTGAGTTCAACGCGTCGTTAAAAAACAACCTTTCCAAAAATGGAGAGGTTGTTTTTTAGTTTAGTTTTTAATTTGAACTCTTTTGTATGGTGCATAATAAATTTATTAATTTCTATTTTGAATTAAAAGACGAAGCAATCCAAATCACAGAACCCGCTGCCGTGATGATGGTGATGATTACAGGTATGTAGATGGCTCTTATGAGACATTAACCCACTTCCTCCAATTTTAGAATTATTATCATATCCTCCAAAGTAATTGTATGGTGACCAGTCAGGACTAGCTTTCGGAGCTGGAGGCGATAGTCTTTGAAATTCGACAGACCCATAGACGATCTTTCCGCCGACTACTGTTAATACCGACTCGATATGCTTGATTTCTTCATCCGATACATCGAAGAAATTAGCGGAAAGTATCGATAAGTCTGCATATTGGCCTTCTTTGATTTGTCCCTTTAAATCTTCCTCTGCAGAGAACCATGCATTTCCAGCAGTATACATAGAAAGAGCTTGTTGTCGCTCTAATCGATTAGAAGCTGGATACAGACTTAACCCGCCAACTGTTTTTCCAGTGACCAACCAATACAAGGAAACCCAAGGGTTGTAGCTGGCCACCCGTGTAGCATCTGTACCCACACCTACATTCAAACCAGCTGAAAGCATCTTTGTTATAGGAGGAGTGTTTTCAGCAGCTTGAGAACCATATCTATCTACAAAATATTCTCCTTGGAATGCCATTCGATTTTGTACAGCTATCGAACCTCCTAATTCAACTACACGTTCTAAGTCCTGTTCTCGAATTGTTTCGGCGTGGTCCAATATCCAGCGTAAATCTTTGAATGGTACTTCTTTGTTCACTCTTTCAAAAACATCTAGGAATCGCGAAATCGATTCACCATACGTTGCGTGTAAGCGGAATGGCCAACGATTCTGAACGAGATGCTCCGTTACCTTAAATAAATCCGAGTCCATTACAGCTGGCAGTTCGGGGCGGGGTTCGACAAAATCCTCAAAATCCGCTGCGCTATAAACAAGCATCTCACCAGCACCATTGTGCCGATAGTAAGGACTACCAGTATATGGTTTAGTACTGGACGTCCATGTTTTAAAGTCGTCTAGCTCCTGATCTGGATGTTGTGTAAATAGGTTATACGCAGTACGGACTGTTATATCGCCAAGCTTATCCAATTCCTCAAAAACCTGATAATCATCAGGGTAATTCTGGGCACCGCCGCCAGCGTCTATTACACTAGTGATACCAAACCGGTTCAATTCCCTCATAAATAAACGTGTTGAATTCATTTGGTCTTGAAATGACAACTTTGGTCCACGTGCTAAAGTTGCATATAATATCGATGCATTTGGCCGAGCAATAAGCATTCCAGTTGGATTGCCTTTTTTGTCACGTTGTATCTCTCCTCCAGGAGGGTTAGGTGTATCCTTTGTATATCCAACTGCACGAAGAGCTGCCTTATTCAAGAATGCTTGACGGTATAAATTAAGAATAAATACAGGTGTATCCGGAGCAATCCGATTAATTTCCTCCAAGGTCGGCATTCGACGTTCCTGAAATTGAAACTCAGTCCAGCCGCCAACTACCCGAACCCAATGAGGTGCAGGAGTTCGGTCCACTTGTTGTTTCAACTTGCGCAAGGCATCAGCCACTGATGGAACTCCATCCCAACGCAGCTCTAAGTTAAAATTTAATCCTCCGCGTATGAGATGAATGTGGGAGTCATTTAATCCAGGGATCAGAAGTCGTTGATTTGCATCAATCACTTTAGTTGATGATCCTTTGTATTGCATTACTTCAGATTCGTTACCCACAGCTAAGAAACGGTCACCCCTAATCGCAACTGCTGTAGCCATCGGATTTGCTTTGTCCATCGTCACAATATTTGCATTGTAAATCAATATTTCTGCCTCAACAGTGTTTGTTTCTAGTGACATAATCTATTTACCTCCTTATAAAATAATGTTTAGTTAACAATCATTGATGGTTCAACCATATCTTAATCCAAGGAACAAGCCGTTGCCCTAAGAACATTCCAACTAGACCAATTAACCCTAGCATAGGGGGAGCGGGAGACGGAATACGAAGTGATTGAAAAATTAAGCCAATGATGATACCTGTACCTAAAGCTAAAAAAACAGAACCCATTAACTATCTACCTCCTAAAGTGATTAGTTTTTTTGCTGACCATTCCGCCTGTTTAAGTCTAATAAAATAGTTAGGAAACTATCAATATTGTTTTTCCTATAGGACACATAGGTAAAATCTATGAAATATATAGTAAAACGAATTATAGTCTCCGCCTATGGGATTTATAGAAAATTTGCAATTGATTAAAGAAATGGTATTCAAATACTATAAATTAGAACAGCACTTCATAATCTGTGAATTCTGCTGTATCTAATATAACGAAAGTAGGAATTTAAAATGTTTCACGCCAATTCTGATTTGCTCACTCCCGATAACTCTGTAGTAATCCTTATTGATCATCAGCCTCAAATGCTTTTCGGGGTACAGAGCAACGATCGACAAACTATTATTAACAACACGGTGGGATTAGCTAAAACAGCGAAAGTGTTCAATGTACCACTTATACTAACTACGGTTGCTTCGGATACATTCTCAGGCCCACTACAGCCACAAGTCCAAGAAGTTTTCCCTGAACAAAAACCGATAGACCGTACTAGCATGAATGCATGGGAAGATGAAAACTTTTTGGAAGCTGTAAAAAAGACGGGGCGTAAGAAATTGGTTATTGCAGCCTTATGGACCGAAGTGTGTCTGGCTCTACCCACAATTTCTGCACTTAAAGATGGTTACGAGGTTTATATTGTAACAGACGCCTCTGGTGGTACATCTGTTGAGGCGCACAGTATGTCCATTCAACGTATGATTCAAGCTGGTGCTATTCCGGTTACATGGGAGAGTGTCCTATTGGAATATCAGCGTGATTGGAGTCGTCAAGCTAGTTACGATGCTGTCATGGATATCGTAATGGACCACGGTGGAGCCTACGGGTCGGGTGTATTATATGCCCATACAATGTTTGGTGGACACGAAGGAAATTAGAAATCCTAACATCATATAAGTGGATATATTTGCTATGTTCAAATATCTACATATATTCCAAGTCATGGAAGCAACCATGCAAGCTGTGAATCGATAGATATTTCTATTATTTACGGTTTAAAAAAACAGTCTAAGCCCGTTATTTCACGGACTTAGGCTGCTTAAATTGAATTATTTTTAACTTTGGATACTTGATAAGGGTATGTCATGATTTTTCAGACTAACCTTTTCTATTCTATAAAATCTTGCAAGGAGGTAAATTTTTGAAAAGTGATTTCAACTTGAATGAATCCATTATAACCGTAATCCTTTTCTGGTGTTCGTTAGTGGTTGTATCCTCTTTATATCTTACCATTCCGTTGGTTCCAGTAATTTCCAGAACCTATGAAGTGACCTTATCACAAGCTGCTTGGACAAGCAGTGCCTTTTCTTTGTCATTTGCTATTGGAGGTCTTATATTTGGCATTTTGTCCGACCGATACGGAAGAAAACACTTGATGATAACCGGGCTGATTTTACTTATAGTTGTAACTCCTTTAATAGGGAGTGCCAGTAGTTTTTCTTCGTTTGTCATACTTCAAGCTGTCGAAGGGCTAGCGGCATCCATGTTTCCCCCTTCTGTTTTAGCTCTGGGAATGGAGATTTTCCCATCTAATAAAAGGGGAACAATCATCGGATTTATTAGTACTGCATTTTTAATGGCCGCTATTGTAGGTCAACTCTTTAGTAGCTTCGTAATTCTAAAACTAGATTGGTCTTATACATACTATATTTTATTTGTGATTTATTTGATATCTGCTATTTTAATTGCTTATTTTATACCAAGGGATGGAAACCAAAAGCCCGAAGGGACGCTATTCTCTACTTTTTTTAAGGTTGGAGCAATATTAAAACAAAATAGTCTACCAATTTGTTATATTGTTTCATCAGTGATCTTTATTTCACTAGTTGGCTATTATACAACCCTAGAAAGTTATCTACGCGGTCCTGACTTTGGATTAAACCACTGGGAAATTCTATTGATTAGAGCTGTTGGTATTATTGGGATGTTCATCTCTCCATTTGCGGGCCGTCTGGTTGCTAAATTTGGATTTAAAAATATCTTATGGACTGGTTTAACACTATCTGGTATTGGTTTAGGAATCCAGGGGTTTACTTCAGATTTATATTTACTTTTAATTATGAGTGTCTTATTTGTTACCGGTATTTCCTTGACTCTTCCTACTATAATCTCATTGATTGGACAGTTAGCCGGACATTCCCGTGGTACCGCTGTTTCATTTCATATGTTTATGGCTTTTACAGGTGCCTCTATCGGACCTATTGTATCAATCGAATTAGTCAAAATCGGCGGTCATTTGATTACGTTTGCATCATTGGCCGGAATACTATTTCTAAGCCTCATTATTCCGTTCTTCATCCGAATTGAAAAAGAAAATTAGACATCGAGACAAGGCGGATCCGGTATCTCTTAGGGATTTTTCCTTTTATTGCAAGCCCAAACAATTGATAAAAGAACACTCTCTGATTTAGGACAAATTAATCTCACAAATTAATTTGTCTTTTTTGATTATATGCATGGCTTCTAATTCCGAAATAATGGATCTAGTTGTAACATAAGAATTGGTAAACCATAATCAGCCATGAGTCTATTCAACTCCTAGCTAATTATGGTTCACCAATCTTTTTACTTCATTTATTATTTTAATGTTTTTTCGTGTCTTTTAACCTATTAATAAAATCACGCGCCGCATAACTTAAAATTTTATCATCACGGTGAATAAGATTAATATCTTGACTTGGTATTGGATCAACAATACGAACCACGCTTAATGAATCTTCCTTTATAAAATCAACAATTGAGATTGGTACTATGGCGACCCCAAAGCCATTACGTACTAGACTCAATAGAGAAAACAAAGATTTCGTTACTATACTTACTTCACATAATGATAATCCTAAAGTTTTAAGATATACATCAATCACCTCGCGACAACTGGTTGAAACCATTATTCTATTAAGCCCTACTAATTCTTGAAAGGTAACAAATGGTTTTTTATCCAAAGGATGATTTTTTTCCACAACAAGAACGAACTCTTGACTATACAAAAGAGTGATTGTTAATGTATCAGGAACCTGTGAACTACGTGTAATTCCAATATCAATATTATTTTCAACTATTTGGTTTACAACATCTTCTGATTCTATGATTTTCACAAAGATGTTAGGATAAAACTGGTGAAACTGCGTAATTTGAGGTGTTAAATAGTTGAGGTCCTCTAATAATCCCCCTACGGTAATGAAACCTTTTTTCATACCTTTTAATTCAAAGAATTCATTATGTGCTTCATCAAGCAGCTGCATGATCGATACACCTTTATCAAATAGTATCTGACCAGCATCTGTAATCTTGATGCCTCTACCAATTCGATTAAATAACGGTATATTAAGTTCACCTTCTAAGACACGTATTTGCTGACTTAAAGTTGGTTGTGAAACACGCAAAACCTCCGAAGCTTTAGTAAAACTACCACTATTACAAATTTGCATAAAATACTCCAGCTGACGTAATTCTATGATGAAACCTCCTCCTAAGAACACTAAACTTATCTACTTTTAGACACACTCAAAAAAGACTGCTTGGCGTCATCATTCTGCGTACATTGACAATGGGGCGAAAAGCAAAAAGAATGGTGAAGCTGATAGAAAAATGCAGATAGCTTCCCAAGGGAGGCTATCTGCATTTTTTTCTTCTGTAAGTAACCTAATTCCATCCCGACCACTTTAACTCCGGAGATCCCTATGGTTCTTTAAAATTACCACAATTTTGCAGGGCTCTCCTTATTGCAGATTTATTAATATTTGTAAATTAAACAGTTGCTTCTCTAAAGCGATAAGGCAAAAAATCCTCCAGCTTATTTATATAATTTGGTTGGGATTCTTTTAGTATTTCTTCCTTATCATCCAAAGGAGGAGCGATAAATTTTGTGTTAACGTTTATTTTCACTTCCTTGGCGTCTTTTCCCTTCATCATTACTTTTCTATCCCATCCATCTGTAACCAATCCTCCCCATTCTCCCAGATCAAGACATATACAATAGTAAGGCTGTCCGTAAGGTAATGAATCTTTATCGAACAAATCGCTTACCACATTATAACCTACAAATTTCCCTTGAGGTGAGGCATGTTGGCATGACATCAATGCAACATGAGTTTCATCTGCCAATACATTGGCACAATCTCCAGCAGCATACACATCCTCAGTACCTATTACACGTAAAAATTGATCAACAGGCAACCTGCGGAAATGATCACGTTCCACTGGGAAATGAGAGGTTAGAGGACTTGCTTTTACTCCTGCTGTCCAAATTGTAGTTAACGCAGGAAGTTTTTCACCATTACTTAGTACCACACCATCTTCAGAAATGCTTTGTGCTGCTACTTTTGTGATCGACTCGATACCCAAATCAGATAGAGCCCCTTTAATTACTGCACGAGCTTCTTCGCTGAATTCCGCAGCAATGTCAGAATGATCAACTAATAGAATACGCACATCAGAAGGGTCATCCCCATTTTTTTCTGCAACACCTTTTAGCATGGAGACCAATTCTGTAGCAATTTCTAGCCCAGTAAAACCGGCACCAACAACGATGCCCGTATAGCATCCTGCTAAAGATCTTTTTGATACCAAATTATCTAAGTGTTGATGAAGTTTACTTGCCTCCTGGAAAGTATCAACAGAGAAAGCATGATCTTTAAGACCAGGGATATTCGGTCTTTGCAAAATACTTCCTGCAGCCAGAACTAACTTGTCGTATGACAATGTTAAAATATCAGAAGAGCTTGAGACCGTCACTGTTTTGTTATCGAAATCGATACCTTCTACATTGCCTTCAATATTTTTCACCCCGATCGGTTCAAGGATTCTTTCGAATGGTATACGAACTTGAGACAAATCAGATTCATAATTTCTAGGACGCATATTTAAGAAAGAATCTCTACTTACCACGGTAACTTCTACTTCATTCTCCTTTTCAAGTTCAATCGCCCTTCGAATGGCCCCTGCTGCACTCCAAAAACCTGCAAATCCTCCACCGATAATCACTATTTTTTTCATAATTCACTCTCCAAACGTATTTAATATTTAAAAAATAGGAGCAAAACAATGATATCTATTAGACAAATATCCATTGCAGCTAAAGTTGATTTTTATTCTTGTCTTTTACTCTACTGTTGTTTTCACTCCAATCACTAATGACATTCAAATATATAACGAAACTATGATTCTTTTTGTGACATTTTTCGTAACTTACTTGAATCATTTGATTTATAATAGACTTACATTTGCATTTGCATACGCTTTTACTTCAGATTCAAATGATTTGCGTTCCTTTCTAGCAATCAATTGAAATGAAAAATATTCATTTTTAATTAGCCCTAAAAAATGATAGCAGTGCTTCATTAAATTCTTTGGCATGTGTTGCATTGAACCCATGTGGACCAGCCTTAATTAAAGCTAACTTAGAATTTGGAATTGCTTCATGTGTTCGCTTACCACTATATTCAAATGGGACAATCGCATCCGAATCACCATGAATAACAAGGGTAGGTATATCAAATTTGGCTAAATCCTCTCTGAAATCCGTTTTACAGAAAGCAGCTATACAATCTAGTGTTCCTTTAGGTGATGCACCTGCCGCAATATCCCTATTGTAAAGTCGGAATGGTTCGCTGACTAAGTCAGTTCTGTCTCCAATAGCAAAAAATACTCGCGTAAATTCATCAAGAAATGCTAGGCGATCATTTTTTACTCCATCTTCAAATTTTTGAATTGCTAAATCATCTAATACTCCCTCAGAATGATCTGCTGACTTGTAAAGAAATGGTGGTACAGCTCCTGCAAATACAGCCTTCTCTATTCTATTTGTTCCGTAGATTCCAATATAGCGAGCTACTTCTCCACCTCCCATTGAAAATCCTACCAGTGTCACATTTTGGAGATCCAGATCCTCTAGTAACAGATGTAAATCAGTAGCGAATGTATCATAATCGTAACCATTCCATGGCTGAGATGAGTTCCCGAACCCTCGACGGTCATAAGTTATGACTCTGTATCCAGCCTCAACGAGAGCAGGAACTTGGTATTCCCAAGATCTACCACTTAACGGCCATCCGTGAATTAATACAACTGGCTTTCCTGTACCATAATCTTCATAATATAGTTCAATGGGTTTTTGATTTTCTGTTCCTACCGTAATTTTTGCCATACTTCCACCTCAAAAAATTTTTTTAAAAATAGTCACCCAAATTACTTCACCTTCATATATATAACGAATCAGTGCTATGTTCAGTGACAAGCAGTCAAATTAGTTTTGAAGTTGATACAATTTTCAATACATTCTCTTTCTAAATAATCAGGATAATAGTTCTTTCTCATATTCTTTGTAAGGCATACTTGTTTAGATCACCAGTACCATGAATTTTCGTTTTACAAACAAACTCTAAAAAACAAAAAAACCGATTCCCTTTATGGAAACCGGTCTTTGAATGACATGTTTTACAAAACCTTATACAGTAACAAATTCTTTTTTTTCTTGTTCTACGAGGCTGTCCATTGGACCAAAAAATTCGAAATGGATTTGTTCTTCTCTAACTCCCAATTCCTTTAAGGACCGATTGATTGCTTTCATAAACGGCACTGGACCACAGAAATAAAAGTCGGCTTCCTTAACGGATACATTTTTTTCAAGCCAATCCCGTGTTACATACCCTTCTACATTAAATCGATTGTTAACCCGGTCTTCTTCAGTTGGTGAATCGTAAAAAACAACTGAATTAACATTATCAAGCGCTGACACCGCTTCTACATCTTTCCTTAGTGCATGAACTTTACCATTTTGAGATGCATGGATAAAGGTAACATTCCGTTCTGGCTGGACATCAACGACTGTTTTTAACATACTAACCATTGGAGTTAAACCAACACCTCCACTTAACAATACAACAGGGGTATTACGGATAGTATCAAGAACAAAGTCTCCTGCAGGTGCACTTACCTCTAGAATGTCCCCTTCTTTCACCTTATCATGAAGATAGTTAGAAACGATTCCATCAGGTTTGGATGTACCTGCTTCTCTCTTTACACTAATTCGGTAATAGTCTCTTCCAGGAGAATCAGATAAACTATATTGACGGATATGGGTATATTCCTCCCCTTCCATTTCTACTTTAACACTGATGTACTGACCGGGTTGAAAAGAAGCAATCGCGTTCGCGTCTTCTGGTTTTAAGTAGAAAGAAGTAATGACTTCACTTTCTTTTACTTTACGATCAACAATAAAGCTGCGGAAACCGTCCCATCCACCTAGCTGACTTGACGCCTCGTTATACATCTCAGTTTCTAAACTGATAAAAGCATTAGAAATTTCGCCAAATGCCTTGGCCCACGCATCCATGATTTCATCAGTAGCGGCTTCTCCCAATACATCCTTAATGGCTAATAAAAGGTGCTTTCCGACAATCGGATAATGTTCTGGCTTAACTCCAAGACTTCTATGTTTTTGCCCAATTTGCTTAGCCACTGGTAGAATCGCTTCAAGGTTATCAATATACTTTGCGGCTGCATAGACGGCACTTGCAAGCGCCTTTTGTTGTCTGCTCTGTTTTTGGTTTGCATGGTTAAAAATATTGAGTAATTCAGGATGGTTACCAAACATTAATTGATAGAAGCGAGTAGTAATTGCTTCTCCATGCTTTTCTAACACTGGTACTGTGGATTTAACAATATCAATTGCCTTTTTATCTAACATCAAAAACACTCCTTTTTGTAGTTAACACTATTTACATAGTGATTATATAAAATATATAACCTCGAACAAGTGATTCATATCACATATTATAATAATTATTTTTTAATAATTTTTCTCATAAAAAAAAACGCAAGAGCTATTAAAGCCTTGCGTTCTTGTTATTACCTTATATTTATGATTTGCGATTTACTTGTTAAGATAGTACGCCTTTCTTTCTTCTTCCAGTGCTTCCTTTTGGTCCTTACGGTACCAATCAGCGAAAATTATAGCTATAATGACCCCATATACAATTTCCTGCACCGTCTTCATCAGTATTCCACCGAGTTGTTGGTCATGAAGAGGACCTAATGGATTAAAGATTTTCAACAGCTCCGGGCCGGCTGATTCGAGCCTTGATAATGATGACGGTGTTGCGCATAAAGCCAATGCATTAAACCACGTCTCAGGGTTGGAATAAGTCTGATATATGGGTTTATCTGCAAAGATTATTAGCGCACAGGCTGGCAGCATTAGTGCACCATTTGCAAAAATATATCCTGTCTTAAGAATTCCTGACATTGCTTTGGATTCATTCAAATTATTTAGTACAGGCCAAAACAGGAAAATGGCAAGAAAGAATAATAGTGTATGCATGAGAGCATGATAGAAATTATTCGTTTTTGAAAAATCTAGTATCAGCGGGATATGGTAGAATGAAAATAAAACATTAAACAAAAGCATAGAGATCAACGGTTTAGTAAAAAAACAAAACAAAGGTTTTATCAACTTGATGTTTATCACAGTTTTCCATAACCAGTCAGGTATCCCTTTAATAAAGAGAATTGGTATAATTAATAAGAGGAACGCCATTTGAACCATGTGCATCGTCAGCATCATGTGGCTCATCAAGTCAATGGGCGAACCTTTAATCAGGTACAAAAGGAGAATGAATCCTACGAAAAAGGCCGCCTGACTTTTTGAAAGAGGTTCACTCTGATTAAAACATTTCCTATATTTCACTGTAATTAGGTAATAAAGAAAAAATATCAAGCATAAATACATGGCGAAAAACGGGCTCCATAGTGAGCGAAAGTCAAATAAATAAAATATAGCCATACTTCGATTCCTCCTATTCCTATAATAATAGAAAGACCAAAGATGAAACCATCCAAATCCATACTATTTTAGTCATCCAATTTTATTGATTAACCGTACAATACAGACAAGCATATTAGCCTCATTCAACTATAAAATATCAGGAAACAAACAGGCTTCCATAAACAAAAAAAAAAACGCAAAAACAAAGAGCTTTGCGTTTCTTCATTGTTAATAAAAATAAAAATTGTTAACATTCCTATACCATGAGTAAGTTAGATGCAAGTAATTCATTATAGAATTTATTAAATTGATCAAGATCCATTTGCTGTTGGGAATCTGATAGGGCAACAGCAGGATCCGGATGAACTTCAGCCATCACCCCATCTGCTCCAATTGCAATCGCAGCCTTAGCTGTTGGAAGAAGTAAATCTCTTCTACCTGTTGAGTGAGTAACATCTACCATAACCGGTAAATGTGTTTCTTGTTTTAAAATAGGAACGGCGGAAATATCAAGCGTATTTCTTGTAGCTTTTTCGTAAGTTCTAATGCCTCTCTCACAAAGGATGATTTTATCATTACCTTGAGCCATAATGTACTCTGCAGCATTGATAAATTCTTCAATTGTTGCAGCTAACCCCCTCTTTAATAAAACAGGCTTTTTAACTGCGCCTGCTGCTTTTAATAGTTCAAAGTTTTGCATATTCCGAGCGCCAATTTGAATGACATCAATATAATCTAATGCAAATTCAATATCTGCAGGACTTACAATTTCACTAATAACAGCCATATCAAACTCATCAGCAACACGTTTTAATATTTTTAATCCTTCTACACCTAATCCTTGGAAATCGTATGGAGAAGTCCTAGGCTTATAAGCTCCACCGCGAAGAAGCCTTAGACCTTTTTCTTTCATCGATTTTGCAACTAATGCTACTTGTTCATATGACTCAACTGAACATGGTCCAAAGACAAAGTGAGTCTTTCCGTCCCCAATTTCTTCACCTTTTAATGTAACAATCGTGTCTTCAGGCTTTTTCTTACGTGAAACAAGTAATACTTTCTTATGATCATCTTTTTGTAAATCTAAACTAGCTTTAAAAATTTCCTTAAAAATATGATCGATTGTTGAATTGTCGAATGGTCCATCATTATTTTCTTTAATGGTATCGAGCATTGTTCTTTCACGGACAGGATCGTAACGGAATACCCCCTGATTCTCTTTAATCTGCCCGATTTTCTGAACTAGTCGTGCCCTTTCATTAATGAGCCTCAATACCTCCAAGTTTAATTCGTCAACTCTTGTTCTTAATTGATCTAATTTGTCATTAGCCATAATTCTTCCCCTACCTTTATAAAACATATTTTTGAATACACAACTATTTATTAGGATTTATTACAAATAATTTTCTTAATTCGGTTTAGGTCCTTATTTTACATCCCCTACAAATTTTTTTATTCTTTCCATCGCCACTTGCAGTTTTTCTATCGAAGTTGCATAGGAGCATCGAATATACCCTTCTCCACTATCACCGAATGCATTTCCGGGTACAACGGCTACCTTATATCGAATTAAAAGTTTTTCCGCAAACTGTTCTGACGTTTGCCCAGTTTGGCGAATCGATGGAAATACGTAGAAAGCCCCTTCTGGCAAATGACAATGTAAACCTATTTCATTCAGTTGTTTTACTATAAAATTTCTACGTTTACGATAGGAATTTCTCATCTCAACTATATATTCTTGTCCATTTTTTAACGCCTCAATTGCTCCATATTGAGTTATAGTTGAAGCACTAATGATGGTGTGTTGAAGGACCTTTAATATCGGTTGCGTTAACCATTCTGGAGCACATATAAAACCTAATCTCCATCCAGTCATTGCAAAAGCTTTTGAAAATCCGGATACAAGAATGGTCCGGTCTCTCATTCCCTTAATAGAGGCTATCGAGTAAAAGGTGTCTTTTTCATATGTCAACTCAGCATAGATTTCATCAGTAATAACTAACAAATCATGTTCTACGATAATTTCAGCTATTGCTTCTAATTCCTGTTGGTTCAACAAACTTCCTGTAGGGTTGTTCGGAAAACAAAGAATAATTGCCTTTGTTCTTGGGGAAATCGCTTGTTTAATTTGTTCGGGATGAGGTTTAAACTCATCTTCAAAGGAAGTAACAATTGGTATAGGATTCCCCCCAGCCATTGAAACCAACGCCTTATAAGCAACATAGCTTGGTTCTACTATCATCACTTCGTCACCAGGATTTATAATAGCCCTCAATGAACTGTCTAATGCTTGACTACCTCCTACTGTAACAATTATTTCTGTAGTAGGTGAGTAGGAAACTTTAAAACGGTTACTCATATAGGATGATATTTCCTTACGTAGTTCTATTTGACCTTCTATTTCTGTATAGGAAGTAAACCCCTGTTCAATAGATTGGATGGAAGCATGGCATATAGACCAAGGTGTGGTAAAATCCGGTTCACCCACTCCTAATGAGATTATTCCTTCCATATTATTAGCCAAATCAAAGAATCGACGAATACCAGAAGGTCTTATTTGTTCGATTCGAGAGGCAAGATACGATTTCATAGATATATACCACCATTTAATTATCTTATTTACTGTTCCTTAATACCCAAATTCGCAGCTAAAATTAGCTAGGTCTCCTACCTATCCCTGTAATCAAAATTGTCAAATCTACTCCTTCCTGAACAGACCTTTAATAAGAAAGCAATCATTAAGATTACCTTTTAATCTATAATAAAGAAACTTTAGATAAAATAACCATCCAATTATCTATTTTTTCAACCATCCTTTCCCGAAAAGAAAACATTATTTTCGACAGTTTCGCCACCCCATCAGAATCTAATTACTTAGTAATAATTTTAATATCTTTAATCATATCGTCATAAGGAACATCAATTCCATCATAACTTTTGACCACATTCCCATCTTGATCAATAAGAAAAAAAGAAGTACCATGGATGACTTGGTTATCTGTGCCTGGTTTTTTTACAATGGTTTTGAAATTCTTCATAGCATATTCTTCAATAAATTCTTGTGAATATCCGGTTAATAGATGCCATTTTGTTATATCTCCATTAAATTTCATGACATATTCCTTTAATTTCTTAGGTGTATCTACGGTTGGATCTACGCTGAATGAGACGATGTCCACATCTAATCCTTTTTCTATTAACATCCCTTGCAGTTTGGTCATATTAGCGGTCATAGGTGGACAAACGGTGGCACAATTGGTAAAGATAAAATCTGCAACCCAGACTTGTCCCTTTAAATCTCTTAAACTTATATTTTTTCCTTTTTCTGTTGTGGCCGAAAAGTTGGGTAGCTCCCAATTCAGAGGATCTTTTATTCCTTTTCCGCAGCTGGTTAGCAGAAGAACAAAGAAAAACGACACAATAATCTTAACCATTTTCTTCATAATTTTCCCCCCTATATTAAATCAGAATTGATAAAAAGTAAGAAACTCGCCATAAAATAAAGCATAAACATCGAAAAAAAAAGAAAGCTGCTTGACTATCGGTAACTAGTTAAGCGGTTTTCTTGTTAAGAAATTACTCTAAATAACTATTAAATTACTCTTCTACTATGTTATTAAAAAAGCTTATATGCTTCTTCTCATCTTTTATTTTACATTATGAATCTTCAAAAATTCTTCATCGGCATTTCGGGTACCTTCTATTATTGCTTGAGTCGCCCACGTACTTCCAACAATATAAACTGTTACAAATAAATATGCAAAAAACAAATGAATCCCCACCTTTTCCTAATATATATAACGAAGAAAGCAGATTTTTAAACCAATTGTTCAACTAACCTAGTATTTTTATGGCAGAGCTGGTCCCAATTCTTGTTGCTCCAGCATCTACCATTGCTTTCATATCTTCAATATTCTTAACTCCCCCTGAAGCCTTAACTCCAACATTTGGTCCAACTGCTTTTCTCATCATCGCAACATCTTCAACAGTTGCTCCATGCAAAGAAAAACCTGTTGAAGTCTTGACGTAGTCTGCTCCAGCTTTTACAGAAATTTTGCATGCTCGTACTTTTTCTTCATTCGTTAATAGACATGACTCAATAATAACTTTTACTAGAGCCTTTCCTTTTGCAGCCTCCACAACTGATCGTATATCTTCCTCAACTAGTGCATCGTTTTTGTCTTTTAATGCCCCAATATTTATCACTGTATCTACTTCTACCGCTCCGTTTTCAATCGCATTTTTGGTTTCAAATGCCTTTGTTTCGGGCGTGTTGGCACCTAAAGGAAATCCTATAACCGTACAGACATTTACATCCGAATCGCGCAAAAGTTCTGCTGATAAGCTTACCCATGCAGGATTTACAACTGCTGATGCAAAGCCATATTGTTTTGCTTCTTGGCATAAATTAATGATATCTTTTTCTTTGGTGTCAGGTGAAAGTAATGTATGATCGATTAATTTTGCTAAGTTCATCTAATTCGCCACCTCATAGTTTTTTATTTAATTGCTAACTGTTCTTTAATGACACGTATATTTTTTAGTTCAACATCCTCAGCACCTTGAACGGGAAGCCCGGCTTCAACATTCATCCTTGTATATACTAGATTATCCTGAGTGATAATTTCTCCCGGTATAAAAATAGGAATTCCAGGTGGATAAACCATTACAAATTCTGCAATGATTCTTCCTGCGGACTCTTCAAAAGGAATCACTTCTGTATCAGCATAAAAAGCATCTCGCGGTGTCAAAACTAACAAAGGAATCTCAGGCAACAAAACCGAGCTGTCTACATTCTTGTCCACATGTGTTTTGTATTCTTGGGATAGTTCGGTTAAGGCTTGAATAAATGTTAATAAATCTTCCTCAGTATCACCAGGAGTGACGATACAAAGAATGTTGTAGAGATCAGATAATTCCACTTCAATATTAAATCGAGCACGAAGCCATTTTTCCACATCGTAACCTGTAATACCAAGCTCTTTTACTGAGATTAGCAGCTTAGTTGGATCCATCGCTTCTGCCGCGCTTGATTCCAAAACTTCACGGCCCATACAATAGAGATGAGGAATTTCATTAATTTTCGTGCGAGTTTCTTCTGCTTTTCGAATCGTGTCCTCTAGTAGCGCTTGTCCTTCAGTAGCCAGTGATTTTCTTGCCACATCTAAAGATGAAAGTAGTAAATAAGAAGTCGAAGTTGTTGTTAACATACTTAAGACAGATTGTACCCTTTTTGGAGAAACAAGTTTCCCTTGCAAATTCAATATAGAACTCTGTGTAAGAGAACCTCCTAATTTATGAACACTTGTTGCAGCCATATCCGCACCTGCTTCCATAGCAGATAAAGGCAATTCCCTATGAAAATGAATATGTGCTCCATGGGCTTCATCTACAAGTACAGGAATATTCCTGGAATGAGCGATTTTTACTATTCTTTTTAAATCACCCGACACACCATAATAGGTTGGATTAATAACAAGAACTGCTTTGGTATCAGGATGAAGCTCTAATGCTCGTTCGATAGAACCTGGTGTAATTCCATGTGAGATACCAAAATAGGAATCCACTTCAGGATGAATAAAGATAGGAATAGCACCTGAAAAAACAATGGCACTCATTATCGATTTATGAACATTTCGAGGCACCAGTATTTTATCACCAGGTCCACAAGCAGACATAATCATAGCTATAATAGCCCCGCTAGTACCCTGTACAGAGAAGAAGGTATAATCTGCACCAAATGCTTCGGCAGCTAACTCTTGTGACTGTTTTATAATTCCTTTAGGAAGATGTAAATCATCAAGTGGTCCTATATTGATTAAGTCGATTGATAGAGCATTTTTGCCAATGAATTCTCTAAAATCAGGATCCATTCCATTTCCTTTTTTATGTCCTGGGATATGAAATTGAATCGGATTCTTTTCTGCGTGTTTTTTTAAGGCTGTAAATAACGGAGTTTCAAATTGGTCCACCAATTTTTACACACCCTTTCTCATCTGCATATTGAAGTCATAATCATAGTCGTAATAGATGATTAAAGTGTTGTTTAGACACATACTTTCCTACAAAAAACGAACCAAACTCTCCAAATCTCGCACTAACTTCATCAAAACGCATTTCATAAATAAGTTTTTTAAATTGGATAGGGTCCTCTGCAAATAGAGCTACGCCCCATTCATAATTATCAAATCCAACCGACCCTAAAATAATCTGTTTTACTTTCCCCGCGTACTTTCTTCCGATTAAGCTGTGGCTTCGCATCATTTGATTTCGGTCTTCGGTTGATAACATGTACCAATTATCACTACCGCTGCGAAGTTTATTCATGGGATAAAAACAAATATAGTCGGTGGTAGGAATTTTTGGAAACAATCGTGTTCTTATTTCCGGTTTACTATATGGATCTTCCCCCTTAGGAAGATAGTTACTAAGTTCTACTACCGATAAATACGATGTAGATTGTTCTGTATACTCAGCAAATTTTGTTTTATTAAAAGCTAGTTCAATCTGAAATAATTCTTCCAAGGTCGGACGGAGGAACATAAGCATGATATCTGCTTTATGCCCTGCAATTTGAAAGAGGGCATGACTGCCTTTCCCTTTCTCTTGGTTATCGGTCCATTCGTCCCACAATTCCACTATTTCCTCAAGAATTTCTTGACGTTGATGCTCGTTCAAGGACCTCCAGCTCTTCCAATTTATTTTGCGAAAATCGTTAAAGCAGTACCATCCCTCAAGTGTTTCTGCAGCATTAGACATTTTGACTTACTCCCTTTGTTTCTAAAATAATGATACCGATGTAAATTAGTACAAAAAGTTCTTCTGTATCTTATTCTAAAAGGATAAAAATCCCACATACTTTGGTGATAAGAAATTGTGAATCTTTTCACACACTTCACCAATCATCATGCCCATGACTTTTCTTTTTAAGTGGACCCAGTAATAAATCCACTCCTTCATAATAAAGGGATTTTAGAAACTTATAACCATCCAATCAGACACTTTTTTACCCATCCATATTATTTCAAAATAAAAAGAACCACGATTAAATCATGATTCTTGGTAAAGAAAATTATAAGCAGGAATTATTGTTAAAGAGAATTAAGAGCTTCTGCAAACCTTTTAATTCCTTCATGTATTGATTCCTCATCTTCCCTAGCGAATGTAAACCGCACAAACCCCTTTTTGGATCCCATGGTGGAACCAGGGACATAAATAACTCCCCTTTTTATGGATTCCTCCAGTAATTGCATTTCGTTAAAGTCGTTTTTTATCCGGCACCATAAGTGAATGCCTCCCTGAGGGATTGAAAATTCAACTTGTTCCTTTAAATAATAATTAAGGCTAGTGATAATTTGATCCCTTCGTTTTTCTAACTCCTTCACCAAACTATTGATATGTGAATGGAAACTTTCCGATTCTAAAAAATCATTTGCAATCCATTGAGTAAAGCTTGCATGCCCGAAGTCAATTTGTTGTTTCGCGTCGGATAGCCTTTCAATGACTGGCTTTGGTCCGATAATCCAACCAATTCTTAACCCTGAAGCAACTATCTTTGATAAAGAGCTAATATATAAGACGTTTCCATGAATATCCATCGATTTTAATGTTGTAACCTCTTCACCCGTAAAAGAAGTTAGACTATATGGATCGTCCTCCACTACGGGAATCCCATGTTCAGAGGATATTTCTAAAATCGCTTTCCTCTGTTTTTCATGAAGTAAGGTCCCTGTAGGATTTTGAAATGAAGGGTTTAAGAATATCATTTTAATTCGATGTTTTTTATGTAAAGTTAATAATTCATCTGGGTTTATTCCATCCTTATTAACCGAAAGAAAATATGGTTGTATTCCGGCTGATTTAAAAATCGGAAGATTGTAAGTATAGGATGGGTCCTCTAAAGCAACTGCATCTCCAGGCTTTAACAGGCACTGTACTACTAGGTGTAAGGCCTGCTGGGCGCCAGATGTAACTAATATCGAAGAAGGATCAGATTCAATTCTTCGATATTGCTTTACATGCTTTGTAATTGTCTCTCTAAGAATAAGGTTACCTTGTGGATGGTCATATCCCAGGCTTCCGATAAACGATCTAGAAGCAGTAATCTGTCTTAAAGAATCTAAGGGAAAAAGATCTTCGGATAATTCTCCACTGGCTAAATTAATGAGTTTATGTTCGACTGCTTCTTTTCGGATTCTCTGGGTAACAGGTAAATTTGGTAAAAATGATCCCGCCTCAATGTATCTGTTCCAGCTCGGGATACGCTTCTTCGTAATCCCCCAGATATCCTTGCTTATGGTTGTCCCGCTTCCTCTATTTCGTTGAATCAGCCCATTTGATTCTAACTCATCATAGGCGGAAACCACTGTACTTCTATTTACGTTAAGTTCCTTAGCTAAGTATCTTTCTGATGGTAATGGTTTATCTGGCGGAAATGTTCCATTTGCAATACCATTTTCAATGTATTCGGCAAGCTGTTTATAGATAGCTTTTTTAGCTTTACGATCAGGTTTCCAGTCCATTGACTACAGTCCTTATGATTTTATTTTTTTACTTTTATTATTTTTCTATTTCACATTTTTACTCTTAAGTTATTTCCTACCAGAAAAAACACAAAAAAATATCCTATCGAATTATTAAGTAAATAGGAAACAAAACAATATTTTTTATGCGAAGAATCTAATATACACTCCAAGAGAAATTAAAGATAAGGTAATAATCACAACATAAATTAATGTTAAATTTGTGGTATTTCTTTTTGTCGAACTGCTATAATTTTCATCACTTTTTCCTGTGAGCAGCAGTGTTGAAACAATTGCTATTAATAAAATAATAATGACCAAAACATACATTACACTCATGTTCCACCTCTTAAACAAATCTTTTTTAACCTATATAGAAATGGGAATCGCTAACGATCGCGGTATAGACTTCAATAATAGATTATCCTTTATGCACGTTAATTTTGTAATAAGTCTATTATAATATTTATCCACATATAAATGACCATCCAATTAATAATAATTTCAACCAACCACTTCCGTTTTACTTTTTTATAAATCTTCTTTTAAATATAAAAAGAAGAGCTACCTTATAGTAGCCCTTAATAATAATCCCTGGTACTTCATCAATTTTGCCACTTAGGACATTTTAAAAGTGCCAAATATCAAAAAAATTCATGTACAAAATTTTATGATACCCATACAACCTTGCCAAGGAATGAATGTTGCCGGAAAAAGTTATTTACTCTACCTTTATGGTGTTTTCACTTTCTATTTTTTTTTGATAAGTTAAAGGTGTTACACCAGTAAATTTCTTAAATGCCCTACTAAAATAAGCAGGGTTATTTTTAAAGCCTATTTTTTCTGCTACATCGCAGACCTTTAAATCGTTAGTTTTAGCGATAAGTTCCATAGCCCTATTCATGCGATATTGCATTAAGTAATCGGTAAAGGTTTGCCCGGTTTCTTTTTTAAATTGCTTTCCTAAATAGTCCTTATTCATAAAGATTATTTCTTGAGCCATCCACTTTAATGATAAATCAGGATTACTTATGTGTTTATCAATCTCATCCAAAATTTGATTTATTACTATACTATATTGCTTGGCATTGTTTTTTTGGTTTACTTTGCCTAAATCATTTGTAATGTTAATTAATTCTGTTTTGATAGAGTCAATATTATCCGTTTGGATTATAACTAAAAGATCATCTGAGTAATAATAAATGAGCTCAGAATTATCCAGTCCAGAAGCTTTTATAGGATTGTGATTTAACAGACAACTAATCTGATTCATATATTCCCCCCTCACTGAAATCACTTACTAATTGATCATGTTATCAATATTTAAAGGAATAGTTGATTGAATACTTTGAAGCCTCTGTTGAAAATAGCAACCTTGTCACTCACAATCTATCTATCAATTTGTAAGCCTTTTACGCTTATGTCGAAAAAAAGAGACCACAACAGAAGGACCAGAATAAAACTACAGTCAATCCGTGTGAGTCTCCATTTCTCCATCACAAATTATTAACTTGATTACTATGTTAATAGTTATTGAAAACGACGTCACCTGGGCGAACTACATGGCTCCAAATAGTTTCGGAACAAACAAGGTAATAGCTGGAATATACGTTACGAGCAGTAACGTAACAATTAAACCTGCCATGAAAATTAATAGCGGTCTTGTTACTGCCTCTATGCTAACCCCTCCAACACTGCATCCGACAAACAAACTGCTTCCGGATGGCGGACTCACAATACCAATGCAGAGGTTAAAAACTAAAACAATTCCAAAATGTACAGGATCCATACCTATTTGAGTTACAATTGGTAAAAAGATGGGGGTAAAAATCAGGATTGCCGGTGTAATATCCATTACGGTGCCGACTAAAAGCAATACGACATTCATAATTAATAGAATAACGATAGGTTTATCTGAAATGGATAATACAGCCTCACTGATCGCAGCAGGTATACCGCTAAACGCCATTACCCAGGACATGATTGAGGAAGCCGCGACCAGGAATAGCACAATCCCTGTCATTACAACTGTTTCACCTAATATCTTGGGAACATCGGACCATTTTAAGGTTTTATAAATAATAGATAGAATGACAGAGTATAAAACAGCGACCGCAGAACCTTCCGTTGCAGTAAAGACTCCTGCCACGATTCCCCCGATAACAATCACGATGAGTAGTAAGCTTGGAATGGCGTCAATAATAACTTTGGAACCCTCAGAAAAGCTCGGTCTTTTTGCTACTGGATAATTCTCTTTTTTAGCAATATAGTAGGCAATCGCCATAACCGTTAGCCCCATTAGGATTCCCGGTACATAGCCTGCTAAAAATAATGCGGCAATCGAAGTTCCTCCGCTGACCATCGAGTAAATAATAAATGCTCCGCTCGGAGGAATCAATAGACCTGTGGGGGAAGAGGCAATATTTACAGCGGCAGAATATGCTTTGTTATACCCTTCTTTTTCCTGAAGCGGAGCCATAGTACCACCGATGGCAGCCGCTGCCGCTACTGCAGAACCTGAAATCGATCCAAACAGCATGTTCCCTACGACATTAGTATGAGCTAGTGATCCAGGAAGACTGCCGCCCAGTAACTTTGCAAGGTTGACAAGACGCAGGGCGATTCCCCCGTTATTCATAATAATTCCAGACAAAATGAAAAAGATGACGGCCAAAAGGGAAAAACTGTCGATTCCAGTTACCATTTTTTGAGCTGCCGTAAAAATGGCAACGTCAAACGGTACAATCATGATCGCAGCAATAAAAGATGCTATTCCGGTGGCTACAGAAATTGGAACCCCCATTGCCATTAAAATAATAAAGCTTATTACCATCACTAAACCTGTTTCAATCGCACCCATGAAAAACTCCTCTTTTCATCTCTATAAAATTTCCTCTTTCTTTTTCAACCAATCGGGCATATTTAATAGTTGATAAATGATAATAATCACTCCGGAAATAGGCACGATGGAATAAATCACTCCAACCGGAATTTGCAGAATCGGTGTTAATTGTGCCATGGTCGTATTTACAATGTTTAACCCGCCTTTGATCATGACTGCACCGGCAAAGCCAATAATGAACAAATCATTAACCATTCTAAGGGCCTTTTGATTTTTACCTTTTAATTTATCTAATACTCCGGTAATCGCCAAATGCTCGTTTGTACCGAAAGCATAACTTGCTCCCAACATTGTGGTCCATATGAGTCCGAAACGAAGCAACTCTTCAGTAATCGTGCTTGGATTCCCCAAAACATATCGGCTAAAGACCTGCCAGATTGCACCGAAAACCATGATGATGGTAAATACGCCCCCTACAAACATAATTAACTTATTAAGGAAACTTCGTATTGTTTTCATAACCTAAACTCCTTCTTTTAAATCACTGTCTTTCACATTGGTTCTTGTACAATCATGGTAACCTTTTCACGTAAATTAAATAGAAATGGCCAAGCAAATGTTTCCGCCGTCTATTATTACGACTAGCATGGCGGAGCTTGACCTTCTCCCTTTTATTTTAGAGCTTCAATAGCATCCATGATTTCTTTGATGTTAGGATCTTTCTTGCTGTACTCCTCATGCATAGGCTTAACCTTCTCGATAAATGGTTCTTTATCGACCTCAGTGAATTTCACGTCCATCTTGGACTCCGCTTCTGTTATTGCCTCTTCGATTGCTTTATTCCACAGTTCCTTTTGATATTCTGTAGAGGACGCCGCTGCATCAGTTAGAATTTTCTGCTGTTCTTCAGATAGGCTGTTCCATGTAGTAGCACTCATAACAAGAATATCCGGAATCATTGTATGTTCATTAATAGAAAACTCTTTCGCAACTTCTCCGTGCTTCCCAGTTGTTAATGCGGTTTCATTGCTTTCCGCTCCATCGATAACTCCCGCTTGCAGTGCCGTATAAACCTCACCGTACGCCATTGGCGTTGCGTTCCCACCTAATAACTTGACCATATCTATTGCAGTCGGTGAATCCTGAACACGAATCTTTAAACCTTTTAAATCATCCGGAGTCTTTATAACCTTATCTTTCGTATAGAAGCTTCTTGCTCCGGAATCATAGTAGGTCAAACCTACAAATCCTTTATCCTTGTTTGCACCGTAAAGCTTCTGAACCGCTTCCGATTCCATAGATTTATAAAAATGATCCTTGCTGACGAATAAATATGGGAGGCTGAAAACAGCATATTCAGGAGCAAAGCTCTCTAGGGCTGCTGCACTTACTTTCGTCATATCTACAGCTCCGCCTTGCAGCTGCTCTAGTACTTCCTTTTCCGCTCCAAGTACACCATTCGCAAAAATTTCAACTTTCATTTGCCCATCAGAGTTTTCTTCAACCTTCTCGGCGAAATCAGCAAGGGCTTTGTGAACCGGATGGTCTTCACTCATGTTATGGGCGAGCTTAAAAGTTTTCGCCTTAACTTCTGATTCCTTTCCGCCTCCGTCAGCAGTATTATTTGCTGCATTGCCACATCCAGCCAAAAGTCCAGCTGCTAAAATACCAGTTGTAACAAAAGATAACAATTTTCTCATTACAATTGACCCCCATTTTTTAAATTATTTATTATTCCTAAATCTCTGAAAAATGAATACAAGTCTTATGCTTATTTATACTTTGCTAGAATCATTTCCCCCCTAATACTCCTGCTTTAAACGTGATAAAAAATCTTCGTCTCCATTCATTTCAAATGAAAAGTGACATCTTTTTCCCCTATCAAGTTGTAAGCCTTTACGATTATAACGAAAAAAAAGAGACTCACAACAGAAGGACCTGAATAAAATATCAGGCAATCCGTGTGAGTCTCCATTTCTCCGTCACATATTATTAACTTAATCACTATATTAATAGGTTTTGAAAACGATGTCAATCTGTTTTTTTCATAGTCATTAAAACTTGAAAAAAGCATTTGAAATTGTATACGAAACTATTAAAGCAGCCCCACCAAGCGTTAACCTTGTGGGGCAGTTTAATAGTTTCTTATTGTTTCATCAATCTTGATAATACGCAATATAAGCTGGGTTCATTGTATCTTAATCTTGATCAGCCTTCCACAAATGATCCTTAACAAATTCAGCATAGAACAACTGCCAAACTTCCCAGTCATGTGCAGCAGGAATTTCAAGATAAGAGTGGTCGATATTCCTATCATCCAGTGCCTTGCTTAAATCTTGTACAGGTTTAAGCCCAAAATCCCAAGTACCAGCACCCATCATTACGGAAGGTTTGTCCAAATTGCTGTAAGTGTCGATATTATTCAGTTCATCTCCAGTAGCAGCTGCACTCCAAATACCAAAATAAGCAAACTCATCAGCATGGTGGTAATACATCCGGCTGGTGGTTATTCCACCCATCGACAAACCAGCGTAAGCGCGACCCTCAGGCTTATCAGATACATTATAGTGAGATTCAATATAAGGCATAATATATTTAAACTGGTCCTCTTCTATTTTTTTGTAGTCCCATCCAAAATCTTGATTATTCATGGTGACTACAACAAAGGGCTCAGCAGTTCCATCTGCAATCAGATTATCCATAATATTAGCCACTGCACCCTCGTTCATCCAGCGCAATTCATTGCCGTACTTATCGCCGGAATTGCCATGGGACAGATAAAGTACCTTGTATGATTTATTGCGATTTTCATTGTATCCGTGAGGCAGGTAAACAGCTAGCCCGCGTGTATCACCGGCAGCTCCTGTATAAGCTACAGTTTCCACTTTGCCATTCTTATTTTTGCGGGGGAGCTCCACCGAGCGATCCAGCCACTCTCCCGTTCCCATTGTTTTCGAATTATACGGAACATAAACCATGCTTGACAGGCTATCAATACCTGTCGCAGTATTCATTAGCGTCGGATTGTTAGGATCATCCAGTCTTGCGGTTGTAGTACCATCCGGATTGGTGATGCGGAAATTGTAGACAAACGCCCCGCTAGACAGAGGAACTCTGACTCCCCAGAAATTTTTGCCCAGTTTTTCCATCGATACATAATATGTAGTATCAGCATTACCGCCAGCAGGGAACATACCTGCTTTATACTCCTCCGGTTTATATGGGCGAGTAAACCCATCTTCGATCGTGTAATGAAGGAATGTGTCACTATAGAGTTCAACCTTTGTTGCTGCTTTAGTCTTATCCTCGTAAATAAACGTTGCATAATAGCCGGTCGGAGAAGCAGCATCCGCCTCCACAGTTACACCAGGTTTATATCCAGCGTAGTCACCACCAGATGAATTTGAGGCAAAGACAGACTTATTGTTGCTGAAAATCGAGCATAACAAGAAAACCATGATTCCAAAAATTAAAACTCTTTTCATTACCTTACTCCTTTCTCTTATACAAAATTAGTTAGTAATATTAAGCTATATCAAGGTGTGACTTGATTATATAATTTTTCAAAATTTTTAGAAATGCAGAATAAAGAGGTTAATTTTCACAATAAAGAGGTGTTATTAACAGATCATCACCTCTCGCTCCCGCAGCCAAACTCAGTGATATTAAATTATCTTTATTAATACTAAAAAACCCTATAGTAAGACTTATTATCTCTGTCTATACTATAGGGCTTAATTTAATTGATGAGTTTGTTTAAACTATTCTCGGAAAAAAATTGACTTAACCAATTCTTCTTGGTTAATAGCTTTACTCTCGCTATTAGAAAATTCCATAGCTTCGATCAAAAGTAAAATGGCTAATGCTTGACCATAGGTCATCGGACTGATTGGAATATTTTTATAAAATTGAGCATCATTCCCTACAGGTGTTCCGTATGATACTTTTTGGACAATTCCATTTTCATCGATTTCCTTTAATTGGGCTTCTAAAGCTTTTAACCCTATTTGAAGGTATTCCTGATCAAGATAACCTTTTCTGACTCCTTTAATGATTCCAAAACCAAAAGCAGCTGTGGCAGAGGTTTCCTCATATGAACTTGGATCATCCAGAACGGTATGCCATAAGCCGCTTTCCGCCTGAAATTTAGCTAATGCCTTCACTTGACTAAACCATGTATCTAGTAAATATTCCTTGATACCTTTTTCTAACTCTACCATTTCAAAATACTCCAATAGTCCACAGGTATACCAGCCATTTCCTCTTCCCCAATGGACCGCACCATAGTTGTGGTTTTCGTTAAAATCCCAACCGTGAAAGAACAGACCGGTTTCTTTGTCAAATAAGTATTTAATATGAATCAAAAACTGCTTTTTCGATTCTTCAATATACTCAGGCCGATCGAAATAATTGCCTGCTTTTGCTAGAAACAGTACTGTCATAAACAATGTATCGATTAAAATTTGTCCTTCATTTGGATCCCCAGTTATCATGTGCTGAAGTGCACCGTCTCCTGTACGTAGCATCTCCTCCATAATCCAGGTACTCCATTCATCACATACCTCAATATATTTTGGATTGTTTGTTTCCTCAGCCAGATACATTAACGTGAGCATTGGCGACATTGTATTAACATTTTTTTCGGGCAGGCCATCTTGCAATCTTTGATTATACCAATTTAATAAAAAATCAAATGTTCCTTTGTCTTTCGTCAATTGATAGTATTTATAAAGACCATATATTCCAACACCCTGCGGCCATTCCCATAAATTGATGTCAATCAAACCAATGGGGAATTCTTCCACAAAGTCATCATCACTTTTTAATGATTTCATTGCTTTTGTAACAAGATGAAGTTTAGATTTAACTAATTCCGAATTAATGACCATTTTTCGATAACTCCTTCTATCTTCTGATTTCTATTTAATTGAACTTCCCCATCTACAATAAATGGTCCCTGCCAAGAGCTTTGAACCACTCCATGAATAGGGTCATTAAAATTGAATTCTTCTTGAATTTCTATTATTTCAGCTTTTAAAACGCTTTCTTTGAATTGGCTAAAGTCGGCAAATTGCAGGACATTGCTATTGCGTATAATCCAGGTATTTTCTCTTCCTCTTGAAATGAACTCTCGGTTTTGGTTCTGACCCTTGGTCTGCTGTTCGATCCCATTTTTTGCATAAAGGGCAACATAGGAATCTCCTTTTTTACCAAAAATCCAATTATTTGTAATTTGTGTTTGTTCAAAAGCCGCTATCGGGAAATAGGCATGAGTATATGCAATGTCATTTAAAGGGTCAATATTGTAATGAACAATAGCAATATCCTGGTATTGGTCAACTTTTGGAAGTATCCCATTCCCTGCCCAAAAACTTGGCCGACCAGTACCTAATTCCGCTTCTTCTCCGGGATGGTTAATCCATATAACCGCTTCTGGACTGACAATTGAATGGACAACGTGCTCTGAGTAGCCTCTATGACCCGGTCTGTACTCAACTGCACTTGATAATAATCCGTAACTGTTTTTAAAGGTGTAAAGATCGACAAAATTATCTGGTCCCTGATGATTTTTAAAGATTATAGACTCTTCAGGATTGAGAGTTAAGTATGCATTATAATTTGGCGGTTGATAATCAGACACACATAAGGATACTGCGGCATATGTAGAATTATTTAGATTTCCTTTGCCGTACGCAATCCAAAGTAAAGATGTCGTCGCATTATTATAATTTCCTTTAAGGTCCTTCTCGTAAATGCGGCCTTGAGAACAAGATAAATATCCTTTATAACTATTGATAGCCATTAATCTAAAGGTATCATCCAATGCTTTCTTAGCCAGATTTTTTAATTCCACGTCATTTATCAAATCATATATTGCCAAGAATCCCATCAAATTGATTGGTATATAGTAACTTGAATTCCACTCTGCCAAGAGTTCTCTATTATATTTTTCAAACCAATGTACCAGTCTTGATTTAGCTTTTTCGACATGTACCTCCCCAAGGACATTTGCATTTGTAAATCGTTCATTTGGAAATAACTGTCCTGCTAAATACTCGCATGTGTGGAAAAGCAAGGCATGATTTTCACTAAAATACCACATGACATCATCGCCCGGTTCATCAAACCAGTAACGATAATTTAGAATGGCCTGTTTGCATTCCTCCCAAAAGGAATCATCAAATAATCGGGAGTCACGAAAATCAATCCAAAAACGGAAGAGTTGATTATAATAAAAATCACTGCAATCAAATCTTTCATTAATAACATGAAGAGTATCCCTGACAATGGATTCAATCAATTCCAATTGCCTGCCTGTTTTGGCTAATGCATAGGCTCTATGCATATTGTTATTTCCATGATCAGCAATAAAGGAAAGTGCTTGCTGCTTTCTTTCCAAAATACTTTCAGGAACATTGGATGGTACTAAACTTTCCGGATAAACCTGAATGAATATATCTTTCTGAATAACCACAGAATGATACCGTATGGAAAGCTTCAACAGAGCATTAGCCATTCCAATGTCTTCTGCTTTACCAATCATTACGCTTTTACTGCCTGGAGAAACACTTCTAATAAATTCTCTTTTTTCTCCCCACCAAACAGTTTTAAGATTGCATTCCATATTAAGTGCTTGCTTTAAAGGGTTTTCAAAAATAAGGTTTATGTCTCCACGCTTGACCACGTCACTCGGAAAGTATGCATTTTTTAAAGCCTCTTCCAGCAAATGTATATCATTTGGATTGGCCTTTCCTATGGGAAGTACCATTTCAA
This sequence comes from Neobacillus niacini, assembly GCF_030817595.1. Taxonomy (GTDB): domain Bacteria; phylum Bacillota; class Bacilli; order Bacillales; family Cytobacillaceae; genus Neobacillus; species Neobacillus niacini_G. The sequence continues at coordinate 270,846 of NZ_JAUSZN010000001.1, read as the reverse complement.
GCTCGTCATGACCAAGGTAATCTAATTGAAAATAATAAAGGGCATCTCTCTCGGCAAGATCCTCAAATAATACTAAAAATTCATTATTTCCTTCTTGCAGCATGGCCTCAAATTGAATACTCTTCTCCTCGTTTCTAGTATAAGGAGAAAATTGCAATGCTTTTTCCCCATTTATCCAAAGAACAACATTGCCGCAAGTAAACAGTTTAAATGATGCCTTTTGCAGTTTAGTTGAACGAATATTTGTTACAGCCCATGCTTTTAGAAGGGTAGGCTTCTGCCAAAATCCAGATTTTTCAATTTTTTTATTGTTCCAAGGGAAATGCAAATTCCATTCATTTGTAGTGGAGCCAACTGTTAAGGATTTTCCAGGGTACACATCTTTTAGATCAATCTTTTCCTTTTTTTCCTTTTTTTCTGCGTCAATGAATACTTTTCGGTTTGGATTTTCAAAGATAGCAAATCCTTCTGTCAGCCAGCGATTCAAATCACCAGTAAAATCCATCGTTATCGGCTTAAATGATTTTTGCTCTTCAAATGTGTCTGTTACCAGCCAACGGTTTACCGAATGCTTATAAGACAATGGATAATAAATCTGATTCATATACTCCCTCCTTTATTGAAACCCCTTACACAAAAGAGGTGCAGGTGTTTCTTTATTAAATTTTACTAGTACAACAAAAGGTTCAAAGGTTGAAATTTTTGAGGTAATTGTTGAAAATTTTGACTAATAGATAATTTTAGTAGTTCAGTAAGCAATTGCGGCACCTCAGTAGCTGCCTATTATAAAATTCAAAAAGCCGCCCAAGAAAAATCTTGTTAACGGCTTTTTATGTCTAATTATTCTATTTAGCTAGTAGAAATATCACATTATAATCTCTTTTTTAAATTACTTGATTATAAAACTCAACCTGATCAACTGATAAACTTAATTCCGGTATATCTAAAAAGTTCTTTATAGCTAGGGCACATGCACCCATTACACACGCATTTGTACCAAAATCTGAAATGTATATTTCTTTATAATTACTAATCGAGGCTTTTAGGTTTGATTTGATTAGACTCATTGCTTCAGGAAACAATTTTAATAACTCACTATTTAAAACTAGTGTTTCAGGATTTAGAATATTAATGATATTGTTAAGTCCGATAGATACGTTCTTTATAAATTTATCAATTTGCTCCATAACTGTTGGGTTTCTCTCAATAACAAGATTTTCGATATCCTCGTAAGTCAATTTTGGTTTATTTAATTTTTCAGACAATTCATTAATGAAGCTTACTTCCGAAGCATACAACTCCCAACAACCAAAATTGCCACAATTACAAGGTTTTCCATTAGGATTAATAATCATGTGGCCCATTTCCCCTGCGTAACCATGATACCCTTTTACCAGTTCTCCGTTGATTAAAAACCCTATACCTATTCCGGAATACATACTAATACTTATTAAGTTCTTGCTTTGATGGAAATTATATACTTTTTCTGCAAATGAACATAAATTTGCATTATTTTCTACATAAACTACTGTATTTAAAATCTTCTCAAGGTCACGCTTTAAGTCCTTATTGTACCACTTATGTTGTGGCACAAAAGAGATGGTTTCGTCATTCTTCACAGTTCCATGAACTCCAATGGACACACCAACAATTCCAAAACAACTATCAGAAAATTTTTCTTGGTACCCTCTAATTTGGGCGATTAAAAGATGAAGAATCTCATCATAGTTTGAATTCTCCAATTCTACATGATCTGAATGAACTGGGTTCCCCTTTAAATCACATACAGTAAATGTAATATTCCGATAATCCAGATCAATTCCTAAAGCATACCCCGCATTTTGCCTTAGTGAAAGCATAATGGGCTTTCTTCCAACACTGTTATACTCTTGCTGAGTTTCTATAATTAACCCATCCTCTAAAAGGTCCGAAACCTGTGAAGAAATGGTTGCCTTTGTTAATTTTGTAATATTTGATAGTTCAGCTCTTGAAATCATTTCATGTTTAATAATTTTACTTAAAACTAAGCTCTTATTTATCTTCTTGAGATAAGCACCAACACCAAGTTCCATAATGTTCACCCTACTGTTCAAATAAAATATCTTTAACTTCTTTAGTTCTTAAGCAAATCCTCCCTTAAAGTTAATTACCATTTGCAGCTTTTCGGTAAGAATTTGTTTGATCAACAGGAATGACAGCAGCTTTTATTGCCTCATCTACAGAAGATGTATATTTGTTTTTCTCTTGACCAGACCAATTAAATCTATCAGCTAAATAAGCAATTACTTGCTTCTTCCATTCTTTTACGGATTGTATATCAAATAAAATGGCACCTGTTCTACGGTTTAAGAAATCTATAGGTGTGGCAATCATTTCATGTTCAACGCTATAAAGTAATTTTGCAAATAACACCGTAGGTAATTGATATTTTTTTGCATCAGACATATTATTTTTCAACAATTCAAACACTGTATTACTATTGGACCCATATGTTTTCACTAATGTTTCAGCCTCTTCTTTTGTAAGACCTATTTCCATACCTCTTCTAACTGTTGCAGTAATAAAAGATGGAAATTGTTTTGAACCTCCTACATCACCACCTGAAATTGGGAGATACTTCGTTTGACACGATTTGAAACTTCTCCCCTCTTCTGATTTTAATTTTGCAGCCAATAAATCAACCACCATTTCAGCCATTTTTCGGTATCCTGTTAATTTACCTCCAGCAATGGTAATCAACTCCGATTTCGATTCCCATATCTCATCTTTTCGAGAAATTTCTGATGCATTCTTTCCTTCTTCGTAAATAAGCGGTCGTACACCAGCCCAGCTCGATTCGACATCTTTTTCACTTATTTTCACTTCAGGGAACATATAATCAATCGCATTTAAAATATAACTACGATCACTTTCTGTCATATTAGGGTTTACGGCATCTTCATTATAGAAAGTATCTGTTGTTCCGACATAGACCTTTCCGTCACGAGGGATCGCAAACACCATACGGCCGTCTGGTGTGTCAAAATAGATGGCTTGTTTCAAAGGAAAACGGGATTGGTCAATCACTAAGTGAACACCTTTTGAAAGCAGTAGGACTTTCCCTTTTTTGGATTTATCCATTTCACGAATTTGATCCACCCATGGTCCAGCAGCATTAACGATCTTTTTGGCATGTATTTCATACATCTCTCCTGTAAATTGATCTTGGACCAAGGCACCAATTACTTTTCCATTTTCATAAAGAAGCTTTGATACTTTTGTATAGTTACAAGCAATTGCCCCTTTTGCCACCGCCGCTTTCATGACCTCAATGGTCAGCCTTGCATCATCTGTACGATATTCAACATAATAACCGCCACCCTTTAAACCAGATTTTTTGATAAGCGGCTCTTTTTCTAATGTTGACTGTGAGGTTAGCATTTTTCTCCGTTCCGACTTTTTAACACCAGCTAAGAAATCGTATACACGCAGACCAATGGATGTGCTAATTTTCCCAAAAGTACCACCCTTATGAAGTGGCAATAACATCCATTCAGGCGTTGTCACATGCGGACCATTTTCGTAGACAATCGCCCTTTCTTTTCCAACCTCTGCCACCATTTTAACTTCAAATTGTTTTAGATATCTAAGGCCGCCGTGAACTAATTTTGTCGACCTGCTTGAGGTCCCGGCAGCGAAGTCTTGCATTTCAACTAGGGCCGTATTCATCCCACGGGATTGAGCATCAAGGGCAATACCAGCTCCTGTAATTCCTCCGCCTATAACTAATACATCAAAAACTTGTGTTTTAAATTTGTTAACAAATTCAGTTCGATTTAGGTTTGAAAATTTCATAATGTACTACTCCTCCTGCTTGTATAATAGATTTATTTTTTTTAGATGAAATAAAAAGAGACCACAAAGACATTATCAATATTGATAATGTTTTTGTGGTCTCTCCGACTTCTCCTGCCATGTATTAACTTGCTTTTAGTATAACATTAAGTAAGGAAATTGAAAATAATTATTTAAAAGCCATTGTTGCTTTCACTGCTTTTTTCCAACCGTCATATAATTTATTCCGATTTTCATCAGACATCTTTGGTAAAATCGTTCGGTCAACCGCCCATTGCTTTGCAATTTCCTCTTGGCTTTCCCAGAAGCCAACAGCAAGTCCTGCTAAATATGCTGCTCCTAATGCGGTAGTTTCATTTACAACTGGTCTTTCTACTGGAACATCCAAAATATCACTTTGGAACTCCATTAGGAAATTGTTTTTCACCGCCCCGCCATCAACACGGAGAGTTTTTAGTTCAATTCCAGAATCAGCTTCCATGGCAGATAAGACATCTTTTGTTTGGTATGCAAGTGATTCTAACGTAGCGCGTATTAAATGTTCCTTTGTCGTACCACGGGTTAAACCAAAAACGGCACCTTGTACATCACTATCCCAATATGGAGTTCCTAGGCCTACAAACGCTGGGACCATATAGACTCCATCGCTGGAATCAACTTTTAATGCATATGCTTCACTATCCTTTGCATCTTTAAACATTCTTAACCCATCACGAAGCCACTGAATGGCAGAACCCGCCACAAAAATACTACCCTCAAGTGCGTATTCTACTTTTCCATTCAGCCCCCATGCTATAGTGGTTAATAATCCATGCCCTGAGCGAACAGCTTTCTCCCCCGTATTCTTTAACATAAAGCAGCCAGTACCATAGGTGTTTTTCGCCATTCCTTCGTCAAAGCACGCTTGTCCGAACAATGCAGCCTGCTGATCACCAGCAATCCCAGATATTGGAATCTCGTTCCCGAAAAAGTGATAATCAACCGTTTTCCCATAGATTTCAGATGAGGGTCTAACCTCGGGCAGCATAGATTTAGGTACACCTAAAATATCCAATAATTCATCATCCCACTTTAATTCATAGATGTTGAACATTAAGGTTCGTGAAGCATTAGAATAATCGGTTACATGTGCACGGCCTCCGGATAGTTTCCAAACCAGCCAAGTATCAACAGTACCAAATATTAATTTTCCTTGATCCGCTTTTTCACGTGCCCCTTCCACATGATCGAGGATCCATTTTACCTTTGTTCCTGAAAAGTAAGGATCAATTAACAGTCCAGTTTTGTTACGAAATAGGTCATTATAACCATTTTCTCTCAAATCTTCACAAATCTCAGTTGTTTGTCTTGATTGCCAAACAATGGCATTATAAACTGGATGGCCTGTTTCCTTGTCCCAGACTATAGCTGTTTCGCGTTGGTTTGTAATCCCTATCCCTGCAATTTGTTCAGGTTTAATTTCGGATTCTGATAAGACTTCGGCAACAACCGAAAGAATGGAACCCCAAATTTCATTAGGATTGTGTTCGACCCAGCCTGGCTTTGGAAAATATTGCGTGATTTCCTTTTGTGCAGAATGAACAATTTCTCCATTTTTATTAAATATAATCGCACGTGAACTAGTTGTCCCCTGGTCTATAGATAAAATGTATTTTTCCACTATTAATTTCCCCCCAAAATACCATCTTCCAAAAATATCTTCTTATATATGAAGATAAAAAAGGAGATTCACAAAACAGAATTAACCACAAATGGGTCTCTGCGTGAATCTCCTACTCTCCGTCACATACTGTTAACTTGTTGAGGAAAGTATACAATTCTACTAAAACCCATGTCAACAACTTTTTTAACATGAGTATGTTATTAATATGTTAAAAAAAACCCTCCCATAATTCTCGTTTTGAAGTCGTGATAGCTGTAGCGCCGGCCATTAGTGCAGCATCCACATCTTCAGAGTTTCGAATTAACCCCCCAGCCAAAATGGGTATTCCAACACTCTCCTTAACTTCCGCAATAATTTTCGGCATTGCCCCAGGCAGGACTTCAATGTAATCGGGCTGGGTTTTTGTTATTAATTTATAGCTTTTTTCAAGAGCATGACTATCGATTAGGAAGATTCTTTGTACCGCAATTACACCTTTTTGCTTTGCCTTTTGAATCACACTAGATTTAGTTGAGATTAAGCCATACGGCTTGAATTCTTGACAAATATACTCTGTGGCATAATCATCATTTTTTATGCCGTGGATTAAGTCCACATGGTAAATCATTTTCTTCCCTTTTTCCTTAGCCATACTATTAATATGTTTTAACTGAGCAATATGCATATCTAAAAATACACCAATCTCGTAAGGACTTCTCAAAAAGGATTCGAATTCCTTCATATTAGAAGAGGCAGGGATGATTTTCTGGTTCATAACATTAATCCTTTCCTCTCTGTTCTTATTATTTAAAGGTCATAAACACATCAATATAGTCCATAGATCTTTGACTCAAGATTTTTCAATAACTTGCTGAATGGTTTGATGATTGAAGGTTATCAGGCACGTCATATCTATTTTCACTCTGATTAGTGTGACTTCCCTCAATCGCTTCTCTAATTTTTTCTGCCACTGCATCCATTGCCTCTTGTGAGGTTACTTCCCCATTTAGAGCACTGATGATTAAGTCTCTCATATCAGTGGAAATCTGGGAAATGACCTCTTGATTGCGCCAATCTTCCGCTGCAATTATTGGCGTATTTTCTAATTCATTTGAAAATGTTTTAAACATCTCTTTGCCAAACTCGTAGTTTAATTCATTGTTATCTAATCGTGAACTTAACAACAGAGACTCTTGATTGAATTTTGCATTAACTTCCTTTGTTGATAAATATTTAATAAAATCAGCTGTTTCTTCTTCTACCTCAGTATTTTTGAAGCCCATGATATATTTTCCACCAGGCACAGAAGAACGAATCTCTTTTTTAGGAAGATAGGTTACCCCCCACTCAAAATTCTCAATATCGCTATAGTTGCTTAGAATCCAGTTTCCAGATAAGTGAGCAGCAGCCTGTCCTGAGCGGAAAAGTTTAATTGGATCGTCCACACCTAACCAAACCGATTCAGGAATGATCGCATCTTTATGAAGTTTGATAAAATAATCTAATGCTGCTACGCCTTTTTCATTATTGATTGCTGGTGCAGAACCATCTTCTGTCATGAGGCTTCCGCCAAATTGATAAACTAAAGTGGAATATCTGCGAGGGGTAAAATCAACTAACAGCCCTTGTTTTGCCCCGCCTTTTACTTTCACTGTTTTAAGAGCTTCGGCAAATTCATCCCAGGTCCAAACTTCGTCAGGGGTTTGCGGAACTTGCACTCCTGCTTTACTAAACAATGATTTGTTATAGATGATGCTGGTTGCCGTAACATCCATCGGTGCTGCAATAATTCTATTCTCTTTTACATAATAAGGTTTAATTGCTGGGAGAAATTGAGAAGTAAATTCTTCCTCTCCCCCAACATATGGTGTAAGATCTAATGCAAAGTCAGCGAAATTCCCAGTATCTGTTATTCGTGCTAATGCTGGAGGTTCCCCGCCTGCAATCATTCTTTTTAATTTGGTATCTAAATCTTGATAAGCTACTTCTATTAATTTAATTTCAACATTTTGATTTTTTGCCTGATAATCCTTGATAATCTCTTTCATTACCTTTCCCTCTACACCGTCACTAAACCATAGGAAATCCAAGGTAACCTTCTTTTCATTGTCTGTTCCGATTGTTTCTTTTTGACTTGGGTTGTTATCACAGGCTGAAAGTATAACTACAAAAATCGATGTTATAAAAAAAATAGAAATCGTTTTCAATGATTGTTTCATAGGATGATACTTCCCTTTCTATAATGGTACATTCGGGATATGAAATTCTTAAAATCCCACTATACATTATACAAGAAAAATACCCTATAGTTAGACTGTTTATGTATATCTATACTATAGGGTCTATTTAATAATGAGGGAGAAAATCCTTTAAATTTTATAGATAGTAAACAAAACTTCCATTATCTGTTTGTTGTAAAGGCTGTCCGTTCACCACTAGCTCCCGTGTTTCACCTTTTGGCAAATGGAATGTAATTTGTTTATATGACAACTCGAAGACCCCTTCTTTTTCTAAAGAAACTTCCAATCGATCACTAGTTGTTTTCATGTGGACATGAAGATTAGTATGATTTTCTTGAAAATTTGAAGAGATTCCGTCATCCTCGTACAATACATAATCTGATGTACCTGTTTGTTGATGAGGGAACAACTCAAATCCCCGTTCATCGTTTGTTTTTGTTAGAAATGAACAGTCTGCATCATTCACTGGAATGATACTGCCTTCTTTTACAAGGAAAGGCGCATATGTTAATGGTGCAGGTACCGTTACAGTTTGTCCACTTTCATACCAAGTTGATGTATGATAATCGTACCACCCGCCATCAAACTTTGGTAAATAAACTGTCCGCTCAGTTGCTCCTTCTTCTACCACAGATGTCACTAGAATGGAATCACCTAACATAAAATCATCACATTCTTCAAATGTCTTTTTATCTTGACCAAACTCGTAGAATGTTGGTTTAATGATAGGCTCATACTGATCGTGAGCATTGTATAACAAAGTATACAAATATGGAGTTAATCTGTGTCTAAACTTAATTAAATCCCTTATATGGCCAGCTGTTTCTTCATACATCCAAGGAACATTGACCGTTTGGTCGTCATTCCATGAATGAATCGTAAATCTAGGATAGAAAATTCCATTTTGCACCCAACGGACAAATAATTCCGGTGACGGAGCAGGGCCGGAAAATCCGCCAATATCATGACCGATATTATATACACCCGATAAGCTTAAACCAACGGCCATTTTAATATTGTATTTTACGGTTTTCCAGCTCGTATAATTATCACCTGTCCATGTTTGAACATATCGCTGCATCCCTGGGCTACCGGATCGTGAAATTAAATATGGTCTTACTTCTGGTGAAAATTCCTTTTGTGCCTCATAGGAAGCTTTCATCATTAATAATGGCTGTAAGGCACGTACAAGTTCAAAATTTACCTCTTGTCCAAACCCATTGCTTTTTACATTTTTCGTCCAAATTTCAAACTCATTGTTATCATTCCATGTAGAATCAATACCATATTCCAGTAATGCTTCAGTTACCTTCTTTTTCCACCATGCATAAGTTTCTTTATTTGTAAAATCCAAATAGGCTCCTACTTCATCCCAAAATTGTGCCATTTCAGGCGTTTTGCCATCTTCCGATTTAATAAACATCCCTTTATCTTGTAATTCTTCGAATAATGGGTGGTCTTTTAACAAGCAAGGCTTGATGTTCGCACAAAGATGCACATTCTTTTCATGATATCCATCTGTGAACCCTTTAGGGTCTGGAAACTTATCTCTATTCCAGTTAAATACATAACGTTTATCCCCAATAGACGTATAGCCTGATGATAATTGGAACGAATCACAAATAATATCATGTTCTTCACATAATTGCAGGAATTCATTTAATCTTTCTTGGGATTTCGGTAAATCTGTATATGTCATCGTAGATCCCGAATAGCCCAAGCTCCATTTTGGCTGAAAAATCGGTTTCCCGGTTAACCAAGTGTATCTTTTTACAACATCCTTTACTTCCGGACCAGCAATGATATAGTAATCTAAATCACCGGCATCTGATTGGAAATAGCGATACCAGCCATGATAATTATCCATTTCATTTCCCATATCAAATACTGCTTTTGACATATTATCGTAAAATATTCCAAATGAAATATTTGTTTTATCATTTCGGGTGATATAAAACGGGATATGTTTGTACAATGGGTCAGTATATTGGGCATCGTAACCCATTGGATCAACGTTCAACATACGATAGCGCTTACCGTAGCGGTCGGTTTCGCCCGCCTTTTCCCCTAAACCGTAATAACTTTCTTCTCTCGTTCTCTCGATATAATGAAATATTCCTTCACCTAATGAACCATCAAAATTATAGGCTTGTGTTTTTCGGTCATTCATAAAATGAATATAATCTGATTGTTCCGAATCCTTATGGTACCAATGTATATTGAATCCATTTAGTTTAATTTCAACTTTTAATGCAGATGTTTCAATATAAAATACTTCATCTCTTTCGTACGAAACATAGGTTGGCAAACTAAATGGACTAATATCCAAACGTTGTCTGCCTTCCATAGGAACATCATCCATTCCCGGTGCAACTAACCAAGTTTGTGGCAGCGATAGCTCTTCACCATCTGTCATCAAAACACGAACAATATCATTTTCTAAAACAAATACTCTAGCAATAAAATTACTATGATCTAATTTAAAAGATAAACAATTATTGTCTTCATTGATAAACTTGAACATGTATTTTTCACGGATTGACATAATTTTTTCACCTTACGCTTTCTAGAGAGTGACTTACTCAAGCAGATTTTATTTTACTTTCATCATTATCCTTCCAGATGTCCTCATACTTAAACCCAGTAAGATTTTCAACAACTTCTTTTGTTTGTGGATCCACTTTAAGTTTTGAACCATTATTTTTTAATCTATCAATCTCATCGACTAATATTTTATGAGTTTGTTTATTTAATTTAAAAGTGAAAACCACTAGTAATGCTGCAACAAGAAGAACTGAAGCGCCAATGACCATAGTATAGACGATGGTATGAACTGCCTCTGCTGTTTGTGTTTTTTCTCCTGCAACAAAACCGCCCCATTGTAGTACAAGTCCCACAACCATAGTAGCCAATGCAACAGACGTTTTTCTGGCGAATGTCATAACTGCTGCAAACAATCCTTCTCGCCTTTGTCTCGTTACAATCTCGTCAATATCCGGAATGAAAGGGAATACATTCCACGGTGTAAAGTCTAAAATTGCTCTGCCAACTTGATAAAAAGCAGCAATCACAAACAGCATGACGACCATCGAATCAGGCTTAGTTAAATAGACTACATAAAACGCTCCCAAACAGATAAGCATTACGGAATAGGAGATTTTATACAAATTACCAGGACCAACTTTTATCATTAAGAAACCAGCTACCAGCATAATAGGCACCCCAATTATACTGAGTGATAGTAAGTCTGCAGCAAGTGAAGATGATATACTTAGAGCAAACACACAGAAATAAACAAAAACAGCATTAAATACGTCTTTAGCAGTGAAGGATAATAAATAGATCGCTAAATGTTTACGAAAGCTTTTTATTTTCAAGGTAGTCCAATATTCCTTTAAAACGGATCCAATCGCACTTAGTGTTTCACCAAAACTTTTAGATTTGCCCGATTGGACGATTAATTCTCTTTCTTCTTCAGGTGTAAGCTTGTTTTCCCACGTTACTTTATAAGAGATAAAGATACAAATCGCAAACAGTATGGCAAAAAATACAGCATTGATAAAATAAGCATACGCATTATCTTCACCAAAGTAAGCGATTAACCGTGCAGGAACAAACGTGGCTAAAAATACACCTGTACCAGACATAAACATTCTTGCTGTGGATAATTTTGTTCTTTCATTAAAATCCTTTGTCATTTCGGATGGCAGCGTTTCCCAAGGAATTAATACTAAAGCCATAACGATTTCAAATAACAGATAGCTTAAAAGGTAGTACCAATAATTCATTCCTGTAAACCACAGCAACACATATGTGGCCATGAGCGGCGAACCAATTAATAGAAAGAAACGGCGTCTGCCAAACTTTCTTCCCAATTTAAATTTATAGAAGTTATCTGTGATACTGCCGATAGATAAGCTCACTACCGCATCTACTATACGAGCAATAGCAATAATGGAGGCCCCTTCAACAGGAGTCAAACCAACAAATGTTGTATAGTAATACATTAACCAAGCGGCAATAACGGTGAAAGCACCTCCACCCATGATGTCCGTTAATCCATAACCAATGGCTCTAGGTATGGTAATCTTTTTCTTACTGTTTGTCATATAATCCCCTTCTCTCTCCTAAAAAGATTTAACTACTTTTCTCCCTGTTCCCAGCCAACGATTTATTGGAGGGATAAAAATTAGGGATAATGTGTCTTTTCGTATATTCCCTCCTGCAATTGCAATCCCTTACAAAAGTAGTTGAAAGTGCTTTCTTGTTTTTAATTTTACCTAACTACCATTAGAGAGAAAGGTTGAAATTTTTGATGTAGTTGTTGAAAATATTGACTACCACAATAAAAAAACCGCAGCACATGAAATTCATGTGATACGGCCATGAGGGAGAAAGGTTGAAATTTTGATGTTTAAAAATTGATTACTTACATTTTTTATATTCAGAAGGTGTTGTTCTCATAATTTTCTTAAAAACTTGACCAAAATATCTTGCATCAAGAAATCCTACCATAATTGAAACCTCGTTGGCTTTTAAATCAGTAGTAGTTAAAAGTTTTTGTGCCTCCTGAATCCGTTTTTCGGTTAAGAAATTACTAAGATTTTCCCCAGTATCCTTTTTAAAGGTCCGGCTTAAGTAACTAACACTAACATCAAGTTGTTCTGCAATAAACTGTGCATTTAAATCTGGATTACCATATTGTTGTTCAATAATTCGTTTTGCCTGCTCAACTACACCTAAGTTATTTTTATTCATTGTTTCATAAAGATGATTTTTCACCTTCACACAGGTTTGCTTCATAAATTCAAGTAGTTGTTCAAAGGTTTTACACCGTTCAAGTTGTTCATACCCAACGGTCATTGAAAAATTTTTATCCCATTTTGCAACGATCAATCCTAATTTAATTAATAACTCTAAGCAAAGATTTAATACTAACTGTCTATCAAATGTGTATTTTAGCTCCTTGAATAGTCCCTCAATTTGAAGCAGTATCTTCTCAAGTTCCCATTCTTCAAACTTTTCAATAAAGTTCGATAATTCAGCTGAAAAATTATTGTTAAAATGTTCGGTGCTAGATTCAGAATATATATGAATCTTCCCTTTCCCAACAAAATAACCCCGTGATAATGCTTTGATTGATTGTAAGTAAGAGGAGTGTAAGGTATTGATAGACGTAAACATTCCTCCAATACCCATTGAAACATGGATGCGATTCTCAAAAGAAAAATAACTCAATATATGTTCAGCAATATCTTTTAATCGTGTTTCTACCACTTTATCTGGCAATAATAGTGAGAATGAAGGTATTACCAAAAGTTTTTGATCATTGGTTACAAATCTTGCTTCCATATTTTTTGTTTGTAATAAGTCCTTGATTGATTTTGTAACAGTATCATTTTGTATATCACTATCCATTTCTACTGTTATCACGGCACCTTTTCCAGGCGTAAGATCGATGCTTTGTTTTATATTTTGTGTCGGTACTATCCCCTTAACCGTCATCTCATATAATAAAGATTGTTCTATAATGGGTATACTCTCCTGAAGAGCATTTTCCAAATATTCATAGTTTTTCTCTTTATCTCTTTTTTGTTCTATAGTATTTACTGCATTTTTAATCACTGCCATTACTTCATCGACGACTGTGGGTTTAAGTAAATAATCAAAAACGCCATATTTAAAGGCTTCTTTAGCAAATGTAAACTCATCATATCCTGACAAGAGAATCATTAAGATATCTTTATGATTTTGATGAACGAACTCCGCCAATTCTAGGCCTGTATGTCCCGGCATAACAATATCAGACACTACGATATCTGGCTTAAGTTGATTAATTAGTTTTTTTCCTTCGTAACCATTCGAAGCCATTCCACAAATTTCGCAGCCAAGGGCTGGCCAATCGATTTTTTCAGATAATCCTTTACTAATAAATGGTTCATCGTCAATAATTAGTACTTTCAACATTTAGACTCCCTCCCTTCTTATAGGTAAAGTCAACTCAAACGAGGTTCCCACGTTAATATTACTTTTAATCTTTAAACCATTATCATCACCAAATAATAATTGAATCCGGTTTTGAACATTTAATATCCCATTTCCTGTTCCTCTGTTGTCATCAAGACTTACATATCTACCCTCGGAAAGAGCGGCGACTTTATTTTCATCCATACCAACTCCATTATCTAAAACTTCAATGTGTAATTTGTTATTTTTAATTTTCCCATTGATAAATAAATATCCGTTGCCAATTTTCTTTTCAATACCATGAATCATAGCATTTTCAACGATTGGCTGCAGAATCAGTTTTGGAACTAAACAATTTTTTGCCTCTGGATTAATGTTAACAGAATAATGAATTCTGTCTTGAAACCTAATTTTTTGAATCGTCATATAATCATCAATATAATTAATCTCTTCTTCAAGTCTAATGAACTCACCATTATTCGTTATACTTTTTTTCAACAGCCTACTTAAAGAGGTGGTCATTTTACTAACTTCTTCTGATTTCCCAAATTGTGCCATCCAATTGATTGTGTCTAGAGTATTATAAAGAAAATGTGGATTTATCTGGGCTCGAAGTGCTCTTAGCTGTGCGTCTTTTTCATTAATATCCTTCTGATAGATGTCCGAAATTAAGTTGTTAATTTTACTCATCATTCTATTAAAGCTTTCGCCAACTCTACCAAGCTCATCCGAACGGTCGATTTGAAGCTGAACATTGAAGTTATCTTTTTCAACCTCATCCATCACCAAACTTAATTTGTTTAAGGGTCTGACAATATAATTAGTACTAATCCAAATGATAATGATACCAATAATGATCGCTACTATTCCAATTAGAAAGATGGTCTTACCAATAAGTGCTGGCCCTTCCGAAATCTCATTTAAACTTATTAAAGAAATGATTTTCCACCCGGTTAATTCAGATTGATAATTGTTTATAATCATTTTCCCAGAATCCGGGATTTCTATTAATGTATCGGAATTAGCTAAATGTTTAGATGAATTTGACAGCCATGATGTAACCGCACTTAATTCCTTATCATTTGAATTAGACATAACCACATTATTTTCTTTATCCAGTATAATGATATGTCTTTCTTCCGTTGGATCAAATTTCTGAATCCGTTCCTGTAAATATGCTTTATCCATAGACATTGTAAGATAACCAATGACTTTCATTTTATAAGAGTGTATATCGTAAATTGTCCGATTAGCTGTAATCACAGACTTCTCAACGCTCCAAGTGACTTTTCCACTTGGATCATAGATCTCGGGACGTAATGTATTAAAATATTCATAGTTATTGTTATTAACACTTCTTCTTAAATTGACTCTTAATCCTTCAGTGTCATAAAGATAGACAAGATCAACTTCATTGAACATAACTGTTTCATCTGTTATTTTGGATAATAAGTTTTTATTTAAGAGGTTTTTATCTTTACTATTTTGGTATGCATCTGGCAATAGCCCTTGTACATCATTGTTGAAAGTTACACCATCCATCACACGATTAAAGGATTCCACCATATTATCTATACTTTTACTAATTTGCATGACCATAACAGTGTTATATCTAATTGCCTCATTAATCTGGATTTTTATAGCAATCGTATAGGTAATAATTGCAGTCAACCCAATTATTAGACTGATACTTAGAGCATTCTGGAATAACAATTGATTTTTCAAATGGCGAAATCTTAAGAAACGTTTAAACTTCATATTCCTGCACCGTTACTTCTAAATCAAATACATTTTTTATAAAAGGTACCTTGACTTTTATATTTAAAACGACCAGTGGCAAACTAAATTCACTTAATCTATATAACCCTTGAATAAATCCCGTCATCCTATTCCCCTTCTTAGAGCATTTCTATTGTGAAATCATTTTATTTATCTTAATATAACAAAATTTAATCAAATAGATAAGTGCCTGATACATTCCAATAACTTCAACAAAATTATTACCATGAAAAAAATCTCTTTTTCCGAAAGAATAGACAGCATCAGAGAGGTTTCGTTATCAAACTAGAATAAGTTGTGTAATGAATGAATTAGCATTTTGTATTGGGTGTTAAAAAAACATTTTGGTATCTAATGAACAATTAATGAGATATAAATCGCGAGGATAAGAACAGGAGTAGGCAATTAGTAAATTATTTCTAAAGGGGTGCATAAGAAAAACCGGGCAGAATCCGCCCGGTCCAGTTTGAATCGTTAACATCCGAATAAAATTATGCTGCTGGGTTAACTTCTAGTTCCACTTTAATTTTGATGTCTTTCCCTACAAGTACTCCGCCTGTTTCAAGAGCTGCGTTCCAAGTAAGACCGAATTCTTCACGGTTTATTTTTGCTTCTGCTTCAAATCCGTAAACTTCTACGCCCCAAGGATTTGTACCTTTACCATTAAATTCAACAGAAAACGTTACTGGTTTCGTTACCTCTTTAATCGTTAAGTCACCAGTTACACGATAGTTATCTCCATCTTTTGTAATGCTAGTTGATGTAAATTCAATTGTTGGGTTATTTTCTATATCAAAGAAATCTGCAGATCTTAAGTGGTTATCACGATCGTCGTTACGTGTATTGATGCTTGCAACGTCCAGTTTGAATGCAATGGAAGCTGAAGTCAAATCTGCTAAATCTGCTGCTTCTACATCGGCTGTATAAGATTCAAATTGTCCCTTCACTTTTGACACCATCATGTGTTTTACCTCAAATCCTATACTTGAGTGTGATTGGTCTACTGTCCATTTTGCCATTTTAAAATTCCCCCATTTTGTTTTTTATAGTTGTCTCGAAATCGAGATATTTATCCCAAAAAAAAGTTTACACACATATTTTTTGGTAATCAGCTGAAATCCTCAAACCCATTATTATTCTTAAATGAGTTATCTCGAATTCATTTATTTTTAACTTGAGATAAATTTATCATATAATCATTTAAAGTGTCAACACTTTATGAAATTATTTTTTGATCAACAAAATTAACGAACAAACATACAAAAAGACGCCACAGAATCAAGGACTGTGGCAATCCCCATTTGTTAAAAGCGAGTTAATTGGATATAAGCTAGTAATCTTTAAAAAAAGCCGTACACATTCATTTGATGTGATACGGCCAAGAAATTAATTGTTTACTTTGTTTTGTTAAACTGCTGTTTTATGTTTTGGTTTATTAAGATTTTCTTTATAATTTATTAGATTCTCATACCCTATCTTGTTATTTCCCCATGTTTTTTCATATTCCCAGCCTGTTAATTGTTCAAAAACCTGACGGGCTTCTGGTGTAACATCTTTTTTAGAGCCGCCATTTTTTAACCGTTCAATCTCATTTAGGAGAATAACATGATTTTCTTTTGTTAATTTGTAACGATAGGAGATAATTAATCCTCCCACTAAAAAGATGAGTGTCCCAAACAACAGGATAGAAATAATCATATTTACAGCTGATTCTGGTTGAGATCCTTGTCCGGATACAAAGCCAGCTTCTTGCAAGGCCACACTTACTAAAAAGACAGCCAACGCTTGTGTTCCCTTCCGGATTAAACTCATGACACCGGCAAAGACCCCTTCACGTCTTTGACCCGTTAACGCTTCATCTACATCTGGAATAAAGGCATAGTTATTCCAAGGAATGTAGTTCAAACCCCCGCGGCCTAAGCCACAAATTCCAATCATGACAAACAATAAAGCGGTGCTATTTAGTGTACCAGTATATTTCAATACAATGAATCCAACAATTCCAGCAATAAAGAAGAAAATTGCTGTTCTAAAAGCCGGTGCAGGATTCAATTTAATCGTTAATGTAAGAGCAATCCATACACCAAATATCTGCATGGCATACATAAACGTTAGTAAGTTAGAAGCATCAACAGCACTTTGCATGAGGGCGAATACCACAAAATAAGTAAATACTGCATTGAATACGTCTTGACTTAAATATCCTCCTAAATACATCCCTAGATGGTGACGGAATGTTTTTACACGTAAGGTTGAGAACAAGTCCGCATAAATCTTATGAACATTTTGAACGAACGTTCTTTTATTTATTGTTTTTTCTACAGGTATTTCATCAAGTGGTCGTTCCCAAGTATTTTTGTATAACAGAGTTAAAACAATTAAAAATATTACTGTGAAAATGATGCCAGAATATAAGAATGTCAGAGGATCATCTTTCCCTAATGCTTCTACAAGTCTACCAGGAATAAATGCTGCGAATACAGCAGAAGCTTGCGCCACGAACATTCTTGCACCCGTAAACTTTGAACGTACTTTATAGTCATTACTCATTTCGGCTGCAAGAGTATCATAGGGAATTAAGATCATTGAATACACAAGTTCAAACAGAATATAGGTTAATAAATAATACCAGTAATTAAATCCATCAACCCAAATTAATGTATACACAAGTACAAGAGGAATGGCAGCTAGGATAAAGAATTTACGTCTGCCAAAACGGCGGCCTAGTTTTGTTTTATGAAAATTATCGGTTATATACCCCATTGTTGGTGCTGCAATAGCATCGACAATTCGAGCAATCGCGAAGATAGAGCCAGCTTGAACAGCCGTTAAATTACAAAAAGTTGTTAAGAAGAAAAGTAACCATGCAGCTGTTAGTGCAAAGGCTCCTGCCCCTAAAAAGTCACCTAAACCATAAGACAAATAATTAATAAACTTCGGTTGTCTCTTCATTATTTCTTCTCCTTCTATTTGAAAAGATGTGATAACCTATTTTTCAACTACTATAAGTATTAAGAAATTCTGCTAATGCTAAGATCGCCAAGGATTGACCATATGGCATCGTGGTGATTCTGATCTCTTTGTAAAAATCAAGAGTATCTCCCATCCCTGTTCCGACTGATACTTTTTGTAATGCTCCTTCTTCATTCACTTCATTGATGAGTCCCTGAATGGCCTTGTAGGCTACTTCTTTATAATCCTGACTAACATATCGCTTATGTACCGATTTTAAAATTCCATATGCAAATCCTGCTGTAGCAGATGCTTCTACATAAGAGGTTGGATCATTAATTAATGTATGCCATAATCCGCTTACATTTTGGTATTTAGCAAGAGCTTCGATTTGCCTGTTCAATGTATCGATTAGGAAATCGTGAAGAAAATCGCCTTTTTTCAATTCCAAGATTTCAATAATCTCGGGAATCGCAATCGTAATCCAGCAATTTCCTCTTGCCCAGAGTGCTTCGGCATAATTATGATTTTCTTCGAATGTCCAGCCGTGGAACCATAAACCTGTTTTTCGGTCTGTTAAATATTTGATATGGATGAGAAATTGCTTTTTGGCTTCTTCCAAGTATTCCGGTTTGTTTAGCAGTTTTCCAATTTTCGCTAACGGCAGCACGGTCATCATTAATGTGTCATCCCAAAGCTGATTTTTGTTTTCTGGTCCATAGGTCATATGCTGAAGACCATCTTCGCAAGTCCGAGGCATATCATTCATAACCCATTCCGCCCATTCCTCTAAATGTGGCAGATAAGTCTGGTTCTTGGTATCCTCATATAAAAATGCCAATGTTAAAAATGGTGCCATTGTATTAACGTTTTTCGGAGGAACACCTTCTTCGAATCTTGCGTTAAACCATTCATTAATAATATCTAAAGCTTTTTGATCCTTGGTCAATTTCCAATATTTATAGATTCCATAAAGCCCTACGCCTTGAGGCCAATTCCAAACATGCCAGCTTTTATCGTCAACGATTAAGCCGTCAAAATTAAGTAAAAATTCACCTGTTTGATCTTTGATTTCTGTTAGATTATTCATTAATAAATTTATGTATTGAATAATCTCTTTCTTTTCGATGACATTAGCCTGTATCACATTAATCCCTCCAAATGAATGAACTTTGTCTTTTAAACCTGAAAACGTTTTAATGCTATACATCGATTGTAAGGAAAGCGCTTCATCAGAACCATAAAAAAAACAGAGGTCTAGTGTTAAAAAACATACTTATTCTAAAAAAATGAAGGAGCCTTACCTCATCTCAGACTACAAAAAAACCAGCACATGTGCTGGTCAGGCTGTCGAGAAAATCTCGACAGCTATTATTTTTTGTAATTACTTTAATGATTCACCGCGTTAATATGCTACAATATACATATAAATAACAGGACGGTGGATAGAATGTATAAGCCAAAAAGAGAAATACAAAACGAAGCTGAATTTGTTTTTATTGATGATTTAGTACCGCAAGATCACCTATTAAGGAAGGTGGACAAGTATATTGATTTTTCTTTTATTGGTGAGAAGGTCCGTCCTTTTTATTCAGAAAATAACGGGCGTCCTTCGGACCCTATACAGCTCTTTAAGATGATGTTTATCGGATATTTTTATGGCATTCGTTCTGAACGACAATTAGAGCGTGAAATTCAGACGAATGTGGCCTATCGATGGTTCTTAGGATTAAAGCTAAACGATACAGTTCCCCATCATTCCACCATTAGTTGGAATCGGCGAACCCGTTTTAAAGATACAAATATATTTCAGGAAATTTTTGATGAGATTGTCTTCAAAGCAATTAACCACAAGATGGTTGGAGGAAGAGTTTTATTTTCCGATTCCACACACCTTAAAGCGAATGCAAACAAACATAAATTCTCTAGAGTTGAAGTGGAAGTTGAAACACGTGAATATGTAGAAGAATTAAACAAAGCTATTGAGGAAGACAGGAGAGATCATGGAAAAAAGCCTTTAAAGGAAAAGGAGGAGGTGACCGAGAAAAAGGAAATACGACTGAGCACAACTGATCCTGAATGCGGGTTTATGTCACGAGAGAATAAACAGGAGATGTTCTGTTATCTTGATCATCGAACTACCGACATGAAGTTCAACATCATAACTGATGCGTATGTTACACCAGGAAATGTTCACGATTCCGTCCCCTATCTTTCACGGTTAGACCGTCAGGTCGAACGTTTTGGATTTAAAGTAGAAGCTGTGGCACTTGATTCGGGTTACCTGACAAATCCGATTTGTAAAGGACTTAATGAACGCAATATTTTTGGAGTTATCGCTCACAGAAGATATCAATCAACAAAAGGGTTATTTCCTAAATGGAAGTTTACATATGACAAAGATAGAGATTTGTATGTTTGTCCAAATGGTCAGGAGTTACAATATCGTACAACTACAAGAGAAGGTTATCGGGAATATAAGTCAGATCCTAAAAAGTGTACTAACTGCCCACTCCTGCCTGAGTGTACAAAATCTCAAAATAAAACAAAAGTAGTTACCAGACATGTTTGGGAGGAACATAAGGAAAAGGTTCGACTTAACAGACTTTCAAAGTCAGGTAAAATACTATATAAATTTAGAAAAGAAAAAGTAGAGCGAAGCTTCGCAGATTCAAAAGAACTGCATGGGCTTCGCTATTGTAGGTTACGGGGATTGCAAAATGCGAGTGAGCAAGTGTTACTTACCGCAGCATGCCAAAACATGAAAAAGATTGCCACGCACTTAGCCAGGTTTGAAAAAGTGTGTGGCAATCTCCAGGTTCATTCCCCCTGTTGATTGGAGCGGAAGGTGCGAAGACTCCTGCGGGAGTACGGGGCCGGGGAGACCCCGCAGGCGCTTAAGCGCTGAGGAGGCTCCCCGGCACGCCCGCGGAAAGCGAAGCAACTGGAGCGGAAATCAACAGGCCTTTGGGCAGGCAGAAAAATAAAAATTGCCGAGAAAGATACCTTTCTCGACAATCTGACCAGCACATGTGCTGGTTTAGTCAATTTATCTCTATCTTAATTACGTATTCATTCCAAGAATCTTTTCTGCTTTTTCTCTAAATAACCTTGCTCCATCTTCGGGTGAAATCTTCTTAAATAACATCTGTTCAGATATATCTTGCAATACTTTCATTACTTCTGCACTGCCCAGTGGATCAGGAGGGTCGGATGCGCTTACATTTTGAGAAGCTTTTTCAACATAATCAAAGATTTTGGTTTCCTCTTCTGCCAATTCCGGCTTGATTGCTTTGACAACCTTCGAAGATACCGGGACTCCACGGTCACCTTTAATTAACTTATTTGCTTCTACATTGTTTACAAAGAAATCGATGAACTTGGCAGCTTCTTCTTTTTGCTTCGAACTCTTAGGAATGGAAAAGAACATACTTGGTCTTAAAAATAAAGCTTTCTCTTTAGCCTGCTCTGGTGGTAGATGAAGTGATAAAGAGCTTTGAGCTGCCTCGGCAAATGCTGAAAATTGATTTGACCAGTTCCAGGTCATTGCTGAATCACCTGTAACAATAAATTCATCCTCAAGTCCTTTTACATGTGCTTCGACATCTGGAGTTGGAAAAGCATTGGCATCCACTAATCGAAGCTGTCTTTTGAAATAATCAATAAATAATTGATCGTCCGAATAGCCAAGACCAATACCATCTTCACTATAAAACCGCTCACCTTTTGTCCTTAAATAATATGAAAAAAATACATGTGCAGGATTCATTCCATTCGTGCCATACTGCCCTGTACCTTTTTGGACATCAAGTGCTATTTTCTCAAAGTCGTTCCAGGTCCAGTTCTCATCGTCCAATTTAACGCCGGTTTCTTCTAACATATCATCATTGGTTATAACAGTAAGAACATTGGAACCAAGTGTGAAGCCGTATAATTTTTCGTCCATCAATCCACCAGGAATCGCATACTCATCGATTGTGCTTGTGTCAATCGTCCCATCTACTAGATACGGCGTTAAATCCTCGAGCAAATCTTTTTTACCATATTGAAACAGATAGGCTGTATCCATTTGTATAACGTCTGGCAGCTGACTTGCTGCAGCCATTGGCGCAAGCTTCTTCCAGTAATCATCCCAGTTGGCATATTCAGCAATAATTTTCACATTTGGGTTTTTCTTCTCATACATTTCAATCACTTTCATCGTATAATCATGCCTTGGTTGTCCACCCCACCAAGCTACTCTAAGTGTCACTTTCTTATTTTCATTTACATTTCCAGTATCCTCTTCACCGCTTATACTGCATGCCGTGAAGGAAAGGAGTAGTAGTAAGCTTACGAATGACAAGCCAATTTTGCTCAAGATTTATCCCCCTTTTGACAAGAGCTTAAACCATCTATTCTCCTGCTCATTGCCAGCTGTCCCCTAAGTTCAGGTAACTTTTCGATATTCAGATGGTGTATAGCCGGTGTATTTTTTAAAAACCTGGCTAAAATATTGTGGATTATCACCAAAGCCAATCATTTCCGCAAGTGTTACCATCTTTACATCATCCATTTCCACTATAAGATCCACAGCCTTTTCAATCCTTAGCTTGGTAAGATAGGCTGAAAATCTTTGACCCGTTTCTTGCCGAAACAGTTTACCCAGATAATCCGGATTCATATAAAGGATATTATTCGCTACCATTTTAAGGGAGAGATTAGGATTACCCAGATTCTCTTTCACAATGTCTATTACTTTACTAATGACGGAAACCTGTTTTGACTTAAACCTATTATAGTAGTCTATCGTTATATTTTTCGCGGTTGTTTCGATATATTCTTGTATTTGCTGCACTGTTTCCATGCCCAACAATGCGGATGTCCCCATAAGGTAGGCTTGCATACTCTCTTTATCAACTGTTTGGACAATGGTCATGTAGAGCTGTATACAATAGGATTTTGTCATATGAATACCAAGCCGCAAATCAGCCATTTTTTCAAATATACGAGTAAGTTCGTCACCAACATCCTTGATATGCCCTGATTTGATTTTTAAAACAATCTGTTGTTCATCCATGATAAAATCTTTAGAGAAATCTGTTTGAGCTGGTAAGATATCTTTTTTGCTAATAATACTTCCTTCCCCCAAATAAAAACGGTGCTCCAAACACTCGATTGCTTCACGGTACAAACTTCTGACGTTTTGGACTTTATCCCCATCGCTTATGGCTACAGTGGTATCGCTTTTGTAGTATTGACGAAATAGTTCTCTTATTCTACCAATTTGATCATGAAGCTTTTCCAAATTTTGATTATCTTCGATTAGAAAAAGTTCATATTCCCCAATATTGGTATTTAACAAGGGAGAAGTAAATATTTCTGCGCCAATATTTTTGATCGCAAACAAATGCTCATAAGAAAATTCACCTTCAAGTTTGAAAAGAATCAGCCTGACTTGTTTATTATTCATTTCAGTATCAAAAAGCAGCTGATAGAAGTATAAATCCTCATTTGAATGGCTTTTACTTAACAAGAATTCTGTGAGGTATTGCGCTTTCATATAGGGCCGAGCTTTTTCATATTTCTCACGAAGTTGACGGATAAATGTATCCTGGTCCTTTTTATCCCTTAATTCATTTAGTACATCCTGAAGTGCGGCAGTAATTTTCTCCACATTACATGGCTTTAACAAATAATTCTTGACACCATAATGCATGGCGGTCCTTGCATATTCAAACTCACTGAATCCGGACAATAGAATAAATTTCACCGTTGGATAATTTTCGTAAACCTTCTTTACAAGACTAAGACCATCCATCCCAGGCATTCTGATATCACTGATAACAATGTCAGGCTCATTGGCGACAATTTTTTCATATGCCTCAATCCCGTTTTTTGCCGTTGCCACAAGCTCCAAATCAAGTGCAGCCCAATCGATTGCACTAGAAATGCCTTCAACAATAATCTTTTCGTCGTCTGCTAATAACACTTTGTATGCCATGGTATCACTCCGTTTTAAAAGGTAGAACCACCGTAATTGCTGTCCCTTTTCCTAAAAGATTTTCAATTCTTAAACCATACTGTTCTCCTGTGAAAAGCTTAATCCTATTATCAATATTATTCAGACCAATTCCTGTTCCTTTCGGCTTCACTATTCCCTCTTTTACCTTTTGGAGAATAAGGGGGTCAATGCCAGGACCATTATCTTCAACCCGAATCAAAAGCTTGTCCTGTTCCTGATAGGCTTGCAATTTAATCACAGAGGTATAGATTGAAGTTTCAACTGCATGTTTGAATGAATTTTCAAGTAGCGGCTGCAAGATTAATTTAGGAATCCTGCATTTCATAAAATCTGAAGGGATATCCAATTGGAATTCCAGCCGATCGTCAAACCTGTATTTTTGAATCGTTAAGTAACTAGTAACAATTTCAAGTTCTTCCTCGACCGTGATGATATCTTCTTTAAAATTTATCGAATTTCTCATTAAATTTCCAAGGGCTTCAACCATTCTTGAAATCTGCTTCTGTTTGTTGATGATTGCTAGCCAATTAATAGATTCCAACGTATTGTACAAAAAATGGGGATTTATCTGGGACTGCAGTGCTTTAAATTCTGTTTCCTTAATTAAAAGCTGCTTAGAATAATTCTCTTGAATCAACTCATCAATTCTTTGAATCATGGTTTTAAAATTCCGATATAGAATCCCCACCTCATCATCATAAATCTTAGGGGGATTTAATGTATTTACGATTGTAAAGTTGCCGTTTTGAACTTTTTGCATGGTACCAGCCAGTTCTAGAATTGGCTTCGTAATTCGACTAAAAAAATTAAAACTAAGTGAAATCAAAATAATGAACATCAACACAAAAACCAACACCAAAGAGTATTTCACAGCTGTTATCTTTGAGAACAGCCTGTTAAATGGAATAATGCTCCAGTATGTCCACCCCTCAAAATCAGTTGTGAAATAATTAACAAAGGATCGTTCCCCATTGATTTTTTCAATCCCGTATCCTTGATCATTTTCAGAAACAAAATGATAAGTATCTACATCATCCATCCCCTTTTCAGAGTAAAAAACGTGATTCCCATCTGAAATGACAATATTTCCTGCTAACTCTCCAGTTGGTTTGGGTAAATCGCTTACAATTGTATCTAAATTAACACGAATCAGAAGTTTGCCGACATTATCAAAGTTAAGGTTCTCATACGAACGGATTAAGCGGACGGAAGTTAAATTCCCATTATATCCGTCTCTCTCCATCCAATGGTTTTCCCCCTTATACTTTACTGCCTGGCTAAGAGCAAGCTCTTTTTCTGTCGCGTTTAGCGGGTTACTGCTGGAACCAGCTAAAAATCCCCTTCCTTGTGAATCATATAGATATATGGACTGTATATATTTCTCAGAACCAGCGTATTTCACTAAGAGATCTTCAATTTCCTGTTCGAGACGGTAAAAATCATACTTCTCTACATTTCCTTGAAGTTCTATTAAAATTCTTTGAATGTTTGGGTCGACGGCTATTTCATAGCTTACTTCTTCGACTTGTTTAAGTTTCTCTTCTATGCTGTTCGAAGACATCATCAACACTTGTGAGGATTTTGCATAGATTTGCTCATCATAAAGGGAAAATGCATAGCGAATGCCTCCCAGGACAAACACCAGTGCGGTCACCATAATCAATGACATGATAATAAAAAGCTTAACATTCAGCTTTGAATTATTGTAGATATTCGTAAAGTACAACCAAATCTTTTTCATGTTAGTTATAAAGCTCCTCAAAATACTTTCTTATTTTATCATAATAAAAATAGCAAATGGTTCCCATAAAATAACCGACATCATTGTTTAAAAAACAGTGAAATCAGATACTCACAAAATAGTAATAACGTTTTCTATTAAAAATAATTCGGAGCTTATCGTTACCGCCAACCCCACTTTTCCTCGTTTACGGGCACGATTCGTACTAAGCGTTTGAATATCCCACACTTTTTCATATATTAAAATTAAAACATTCCTTCAACTGTTTTCTAACTTTTCCCATATACTCTTCACTCAGAAATCCGTTGCCTCCTCGAAGTATTTCTTCGATATAATGCTCAGGTGGTGCTGTTTCCGGTTCTTTGTCTACGACAACAAATGTAAGGATGTTTGTAAGTGGCCTGCCATTTACATTGATATCGATTACTGTAGGTCGATAGCAGCCTGCATTTACACCTTCTCGTCGATATAAATAAGATAGAGCCTCATGTGGTATTTCATAGACTTTGCCTTCAACCGCCCCAGCTTCCTCGACGATATCAGCACGACCTCCGTCATGGGCTTTTCTCGTAAAACGCAAATGATAATGCTCCAAAATGCCGCGACCAATTACTTTTTGAAAATAATGGTTAACTCCAGCTAATTTGAACCTTTCAGCGTCCATACAGCTACCATAGGCAAAATAAAATAGAGGCTGTTTTTGTTTCAATAGTTGATTGACACTCCAGTCTCCGTTCTTTATTTCCTTGAGGTTTGGTGTTAATTTTTCATTAGGCAATAAATAAACAAATGCTTCATAATTCTCTGAATCTGTATTAATCAGCTGCTTTGATCGAATATAGTAATTATTTTGGTTAGAACCATAGTATCCCTCAAGCGTATCGAGCGCCTTAAGCTGTAGTTGATCCACCAGATAAAGCTCTCCGTAAACTCTGCCACTAGCGGAAGATACTAAATAAGGATAACCATTCTCTGAATCTATTAGCTTTCCAACTGTCCAGCACTGACTTGCAATACAAGGTGCACTAATCAATAGATAATGATTACTTTGATGTTTTCTTAAGGTTCCATAGACGAAAACCATATATTTTTCCACTTAACTTCACTCCTTATATTTGATTTACTACCGATTTGCCCTTAACTTCCATTGCTCAGTATATAAAAAACACGATGACAGCCCTGTCATCTCATTTTTTCATTTTCGTTATCAGCAATGTATATCAGAAAGTCGAGATATGTTATATTTTATTTGGGTTAGGCAACCTATAGTAGAATTATTAAACCTATCAAAACTATTTGAAGGAGAAACATTATGATTATTCGAGAAATTAAAAAAGAGGACAATCCTAAAATAAAAGAAATCATACAAGATTCATTAAGATCACATGGATTAGCGATTCCTGGAACAGCTTATTTTGACCCTCAACTTAACGACCTACACCACTATTATAATAATCTAAAACATGCGAAGTATTGGGTTGTAGAAATGGAAGGAGAAGTAGTTGGTGGAATTGGTATAGCACCGTTTAACGAACCTGATAAGGTTTGCGAATTGCAAAAGCTTTATTTAACTACAAAATCACAAGGCCTCGGAATCGGAAAGAAGCTAATGGAAACAGCTTTGTCTTTTGCCTCTAAACATTACGAAAAATGCTACTTAGAAACTACGAATGAATTAAAAACTGCTTGTATACTATATGAAAAATTGGGGTTTACCCTTTTACAAGAACCACTATCGGGTTCTGACCATTCTGCTATGAATGCGTGGTATATAAAATATTTGAATTAACCAAAAAAGACTCTTTAAATCAACTATTATTAGAAATTTATATACAGAGTAATAACCCGATTGCCAAAAGAAAATTATCAATAAGGTAGTTGCTCGCGAGCTACCTCCAGGCTGTTGAGAAAGTCTCGACAGCCATTTCTTTACTTTTGGTGATTTCTCCATTTCGTTTCATCCTATCTATTATGCCTTTAACCATTTATTTTTAAATTCAGGACTTTTTCGGGGGTTACACCATATCCGAGTGAATCTAGCACCACCGACATATTTGTTTCGTTTATTCAATAATTTCAGTATGGAAGCAAAGTTTCATATGGCTCACCATTGTTTCTCCAAGGTCCGTAAATGTTGCTACACCTCGTTTATGAATGGCCGTTTTGAATCCTTCTGCATCTGCTCCTGCAACTGTTAAAAAGTCACAAATATCAGTCGTTACCCCTACTATATGAACCTTTTCTACTCCTAAATTTCTTAAAGTCTCAGCTAAATTAGTTTGAAAGAATGCATTATAGTTCGTTTTAGGCGAATAAATTACATTTTCATGATCTTTATTTACTTGATACCACTCATGTAGATCTCCGTATAATTGTTGCCCTTCTGTACCTACGATATTATGTGGAGGCCATAGTTCAAAGTGTGTGTCATTTGGTTGGTGTGAATCCATGGATATGACAACTACATTTCCCTCAGCTAAAAATTTTGTTGCAAAATCCTTAATATAAGTCACTACTTCTTGTGCTGGCTTACCAACAGTTAACGTTCCATTATCAGCTACAAAATCATTACTCATATCAACAATTAATAAGGCTTCTTTTGCCATTTTGATCCAACCCCCATAAATAAATATTTTGGACTTATAATCTTATTATATTTTTTGTTGGTTCAGATACAACCCTAGTAGCTTTTTAAAGACTGAATTAGAAAGCAAAATAAAACAAAAGGATAGGAAAAAGAGACCGATGAACAGTCCCTTCCCGTCTCAAATATTTTACCTAAATGTTAATGAATGAATTTCCAGATCAAAAACTTTGCTAAACTGTAATTTTATCTCATGCATTCCGGGAGATCCTTCAAAAGATGAAGCAATAACATGTCCATTTCATAAAAATTCGGTATAATTAATAATTCTATAGGAATAATAGGTAGGTAAAAATTACTGGTAGGAGGTTAATACAGGTGAAGTCAAATGATGAAAAATCAAAGAATGAATTAAATAAAGTCGAAGAGTTTTTACTTGATAAAACTGACAATGTACAGATTGATAAGAATATCACTTCCGCTAAAGACGGATTTCGGTATGATTACAATGATTCTTCGGATTTTAATGATGACAATATCTAATAATGGCGAACCGCATAATAATATGCGGTTCTTAAAATAAGGCTCTGTTAAGGAGAGAATTTTCTCACGGAAATTCCTATGAAGGACTAATCTCACTGCGAAATCTTCTGATTTGTCTTTCATCACGCATATGAAGGACTAATCTCATTGGGAACTCTCCTGATTTGTCTTTCATCACGCATATGAAGGACTAATCTCATTGGGAATTCTACTGAATTGTCTTTCATCAACCTTTTAACCCTTGTACTCATAATCAACAATGAAATTTAACAAAGCCTAAAATAAAAACAGACAGAAAACATAAATTTTCTGTCTGTTGTCTCACATAATAGGATGGAACCATTACGACTCCATCCTTGCTGATATTTTGAAGAATCCTTGTTTACTAGTCTTAAGCTTAATGGTCCTCTGTCACGGCCATATAATCAAACTATTTATTTTTATTAAAAACGCTTGAAGAATAGTTTCCCTTATACCTAGTTGTTTCGACCTTTTTGGTTGAATTCCGGTTACTTATGCCCTGAAGACTGTTTTTATATTTCCATTGGTCATAGGTTAATAAGCCCGTACTGTCATCGTTTAAATATTTAATATAGTCTTTCCCATAAATATACATCCAAGGCTTCACCTCCATTGTTTAGTAACAATGTATGCGCTTACATTAATAAAAAACACCAAAATGATAAATAACCCCCGCTAGTTGTAACCAGCGAGGGTTTGAAATTAAATATTACTATTGCCACATATGATTTAAGTTGTTCTAAAAAGACATGTGACCCATTCGTTACTCTGTTTCTTTTCCTTCAACAAGAATCCTGCCTCTTCAAATATAGTCTCTACCCGATGGGAATTCCATCCAAGCATTCCTGACGTAATAAATGTAGTGTCCTTGCAATCTAAGAGTCTTTGGGCATTAAGGATATCGATATTTTCCTGTGTTCCGATATTGAGGAAGATCCAATCATATTTTTTGTGGATTCGATTTTTATTCTTGATTAAATCACTTTGGATCACATTCACCGGCTTTACACCATTTAATTCACACTGATAAAGAATTTCCCGTTCGACCGGTTGGATGTCATATGTATCGATGGTACTTGCTCCCTTGAGTGCTGCAGCAACACTTAATACTCCTGAACCTGCTCCGATATCCGCAACGCTCAACCCTGTAAAATCATTTTGTAATATAAAGTACAAACAATCTTTTGTGGTTTCATGATAGCCTGTACCAAAATTCCCTTGGGAGTCTAGTACAATCCGTTTTTCTTTGTCGTAATGATTCTTTCTATCCGGTGTCGTGATGACCCAGCCATTCTCAAGGAAAATATCATCAAAACTCTGCTGATAATTCAGCTCTTCAATTTCCTTAACCACCAAACTGGACTCATCAATCGCTAATAATTCTACCAACTGACGTCGTTCTCTTGCTTCGATATATTCATTTATATAGATATTAAGTTCTGTTGTTTCATTCCTCTTCTCAACAAAGGCATAGCCGTTGGCATCTGTGACCACATCTAATGGAACTTCGTAAAAGGTTTGGTAGTAACCTTTTTGATATAAATGAGTAATGATTCTCTCGATTTTTTTAGTTGGGAGTTTTACGGTTATTTCATACATGTTTTTTTCTCCTAGCAGTTGGCATTATTAATCATACTTTTTATCATTATCGCCAGTTGAACGGGAATAAAAACGGCTTAGATGACAAACACTGAAGAGCTGTTTTATGATTTTCTAATCCATGCAAAAATAGAGATTAAAAAAATGCATTATCGCGATTGGATAATATGGTAGAAGTACGACCCGCCAAGATATAGGAATCAAAGAAAAACACCTTTCGTTGAATATTGGTATTGATCCCAATCAACGGAGAGGTGTTTTTTCTATGGTTATGGTGTAAATGACAATGCCTGTTCGACACTCATGCCTTTGATGAACGAACAAATAATAGGGCTAATAGTGCACCTGCTAATGCAACCATTCCACCCCAGAAAAACGCTTGTTGGTAGCCCTCGTTTAGAGCGACTAACTGGTTCCCACCAATTGCGGAGGTTGCTGCAGCAGCAATGGAAACCAAAATGGCTAAGCCAACTGCCGATCCCACTTGGTACGTGGTGTTATATAAACCTGATGCAAGACCGGACTCTTCTGATTTAGCTTCCGATACAGCTGCCGTAGTTGCAGGAAGATAGGCAAGGGCATTTCCGAGAGCGGCCAATAGAAGTGGGATGAACACATCACTCCAATAGTGTCCATTAATCGTATTTCCAGAAAATAAGAGACCAGAAATACCAAGTATGATAAATCCGATGAACATTGTAACCTTCATACCGAATTTTGCCATTACTTTTTCAGCTAAAACAACCATGAATATGGCCATCAGAACAGGTGCCGGTAGCATGCCCATTGCGGCCATGAAAGGTTCAAATTCCAATACCTGCTGTAAATAAAGAATAAGGAAATAAATAAGCGGAAACCAAGATGCTGCTAACAAGATAAGAGCAACGTTCCCCGCTGCCAAGTTGGGCGTCCTAAAAATACCAAGCGGCATTAACGGTTCTTTTCTAAACACCTGAATGAGAATAAAGAGGATGAATAAAATCACCCCAATCGTCAAAGGCAATAAAGTAGAGAGCGCTTGCCAGCCATTATGTTCTGCTGTAACGATACCGTAAACAATCAGAATCAATGCTGCTGTAACGGAAATCGCACCGGCATAGTCAATACGACCAACTTTTCTCGTGCCTTTCTGCAGGAGTCTTGGCGACATAATTAAAACGAGAATACCAACAGGAACATAGAATAGTAATGTCCATCTCCAACTGAGTAACTGTGTAAGAACTCCACCAAGAACAATACCAATAGAGCCACCCGCCGCACCAGAAAGTCCCCAGAATGCTAGTGCCTTTCCCAGTTCCTTTTTGTTTGCACCAAACAAAATCATTACTATCGAAAGTGCAGCAGGTGCAATCATTGCTGAACCAGTACCTTGGATTGCTCGTGCTACGTTAAGTGACATTTCATTCCAAGCTAACCCTGCGAATAAAGACGCAATGGTTAAGATTGATACCCCCCACATGAAAATACGTCGGTGACCGAATAAATCTGCCAATCTTCCCCCTAATAATAGGAGTCCACCGAACAAAATAAGAAAGGCATTCATTACCCATTGCAAGTTTGCCTCCGTATAGCCTAGTGAGTTTTTTATCGCAGGTAAAGCAACTTGGATTATAGCAGTATCCATCATAACAAGAAAGTTCGCAAAAGCTAATAAAGCAAGTGCTTTCCAGCGTTTCGGATTAGGTTGTACTATTGTCTGTGATTGTGATGGCATAAAACAATTCCTCCAATTTTTGGTGTTTAATGTTTCTCTAATTTAGAAATTGTGAAGAACTTCTCGTATTTCATCTCTTCCAATTCTCTTTAGAAATTTATTGAATGTCTCCCGGTTTTTACCCTTTTGTGAATATACCTCAATGATCTTTTCTACTGTTTCGTACAATTCTTCTGATGTAAGTTTCTCCATTAGCAAGGAACCAACCTCTGCGTCTTTCCCTTTTGCCTTTCCTCCAACATATAAATCGTAATAATCTCCAATATTCATAAGGCCTATGTCGCTTAACATTGGTTCACCGCAACCAATAGGGCAACCTGTATAAGCCACCTTTAGCGTAAATGGTACTTGCTTCCCTGCTATACGGTGATTTAACTCTTTTGCCACCGGCATACCTTCCTCTACTTCCCCTTTGCAAAAATTACAGGTTCTCAAACTTTTTACGTAGTTTCCAACCGGATAACATGCTAATCCAACACGTTGAAATTCTTCTATGATTTCTTCTTTCTTATCTTCCGGGATTTCTATATAGAGTTGCTGGAATGTTGTTAACTCAATTTCCTCATCTTCATTCATATATTTTGAAATTGTCACTAGCTGTTTTGCATTTAACCTAGCACCAAACCCAATTCCTCCATTTAAGGCGTATTTAATTTTTTTTACATCGTTCCCCATATAAATCTCTCCTCTGTTATTACTCTAATTCTATTTAATAGTTTATTAGTTACCATACTTCAGTAAGGTATATAAAATAATCAAAAATATACCTGCTCCAAAATACGTTGCAAGAGGTTTGAATATTAATTGTTCAACCTTTTTTAGATTTTCGTTCAAATTATACCATTAGGGGGTATAATGTATTGTTAAAGATAACGTGCTAGTAAAAGCACGCTGGTTGTTTACTTATCGGATCGGTGACAATTTTCATTCATTTAACATCACATCTGCATTACTAATCTACTATACCCCCCTATAGTATGTCAAGGGATTTTTTAACAGCTTCAAAACACAATTGTATGTCAGTAATCTGAGCTGACCTTTTTAGTACATACTTGTTTACTTAATCCGTTCAAATTAGTTATTTCTAAACCTTATCAAGATAGCTAGCTATAATAGAACAAATGAAAATAGGCTTTACTCTATTGAAGTAAAGCCCTGCGTTAAACGGTTACATTTCTATATCTATTTCTATTTCTCGAATAGCTGTAACCTTAATTGTTTTAATTTCTGCAATTTGTTTATCGATCACCTCCGCTCTTGCTGCCATTGGTGAATCACTCTTGACAAAGCTGCCCTCTTTTAATGGCGATATATAAATATACATTCCTTTTGCTATTAGGTCTTGTTTATGCTGATTTAGGCCGATTTCCCATGTATTATTATTACAAAAATTATCATGAATGAGCTCGCCATCGATAAACGCATACCCAATATCGCCGACATATTCAATTTGAAGGAGAAGTTCCTTCACATCGTCAAAACCTTCGGGCTGAAAATCAATTATAGCTTTATTTTGGTTGGCCATTTTAACCTCTAAGCCTGAATGAATATCAATGAGCAATTTCTTATATTCCTTAAATAAGCCATGGTTCCGACAAGAAATTTCCTCTCCGGCTATTTTAATCGGTACATTAAAGCCAGGGAATGATTTTATTTCAACCGTCTCTAGCCCTTCGCTTTCTAATCTTATCTTTTCTTCGTCTACAAGTAAGGTTGCATTCGTAATGAAGACCTGCTCTTTTCCTCTAAAATGAAACTTCCAAAAATTTAAGCTTTGTTCATGTGTCAACGTACAAACATGAAGCCTCTTACCAGATTTCAACGTGATATTAACTAGACTAATCTCCTCATTACTTACTTGTATCAACGTATATTCATCAGAAATGATGTTCCCATTATCTACACTTACCTCTTGGATATCACTACTTTCAAAATAATACTCGCCATTCATTCCTTTTGGAGTGAAGAAGAAAAAGTATGTTTCACCCTGATGCTCTATGCTTGTGAGTAATTGTGTTGTTGAATATTTAAGATTTACTCCTTCCAGATCCAAGTTAAACGGAAGGATACAGCACTCATCCTTCGCTAACGACATACTATCGGTTTTAGGAAGGCGTATCTGTTCATTCTCGAGGTTCACTGTGATCGTAAAGTCTTTTTGGTCCTTTGTTTCAACATGGTCCTGATAATTATTAATAAAAACAAAACCAGAATCTTGCTGTGCTCTTACAGCGAACCTTAAAGTTTCAATATCATATGGGTCCATATCTTTCGTATCATATGGAAGGACTGTTTTGGTTTTGCAAAAGCTTTCCTCCACTGATTTATAAAAGTAATGTTGACGCTTTAGTCGCCTATATGACTCTCTTATTTGTCCGAACTCTCCAATCGGAGCTTGATAGTCGTATGATATTTTTGGTGTAGCGTTTTCATTCAAGAAAGGTATCTTTTTCCCCTTCGGATTTGAGCCGCCATGGAAAACATAATAGCCAACAAAGTTACATCCACCGGCTACCTTCATTTCTGCCATGGCGTCAACACTTTCATAGGGTAACTTAAATCTATATTTATAGAAAACGGTCATCCCTCCCCCCATTTCACAGCAAGCAAATGGCAGGCTTTCTGGACGATAAGCAGGATCAAACCCGTAGTTTTTCTGTTTGTCATTATGATAGTCTCTAAAAATGAATTCAGGTGTAGCCGGGTGCTCCTTCACATCACCATAAAAAATCCATGGCCAAAACGCGTAGCCTCCCCATAATGGCAGTACTTCTTCAACCGGTGCTGCTGCACCTCCCCAGCCTGTACTTGTATAGATTGGAGTTTCGATCCCAGCCTGGATGGCTAACTCTTTTAGTTTAATAATATGTGCATTTCCATCTCTACCTGCGGCTACCCACTCATTACCTGTTCCATTTGTGATTTCCCAGGGTGCGCCTGCATGTTCATACTCATTCTCAATCTGGGTTCCAATGATAGGTCCACCCTCTTTAAAAAGTAACCCTTGAACCTGTTTTCCAATTTCTTGATAAAACCTTTCCACATATGTCAAATACTCTTGATCATTTGAACGCAGCTCAAACGGTCTTCCGAAGAGCCAATCGGGAATTCCGCCATTTCGCGCCTCACCATGGGCAAATGGACCAATTCTCAAAATGACGCCCATATCATACTTTCCGCAAAGCTCGACGAATCTTCTTAGGTTTTTATTGGCGGCCCAATCAAATATTCCTTGCTCCTCTTCATGATGGTTCCAAAAAATATAGGTTGGGATCATATCAATCCCTGCCATTTTCATTTTGATGATTTCATCTTCCCATTTTTCACAGTTATATCGACTAAAATGGAACTCGCCGCTTATACCGAAAAACGGCCGACCATTTTTCTCCATATAGTAGTTTGTAAAACTAAATTTTTCTCCTGTTTTATTTACTCCACCAAGCTTTGTTTCAAGCGGGTATATCTCTTTTTGCGTATTTTTGACGTCAATACTATATGCTCTCATGAAAAACGATTTTCTCCTTCCAATTGGCAAACAGGTTTTAGCATCTAAAGCTCTTTTTTTAAATCCTCTCCCATAAAGACCGGGCAACCCTTGCAAACAGCAGTGCCTGTGTCCAGCGGTCGCTCACCTCGCGCTGGACTCCGTTCGTGCCACGCACTGTAATCGCATAAGGCGGCGGTCCCAGTTCGCAGATAAACGGCAGCACCTCGTCTTCCTTTGCCGCTTGACGCCAGCAGCGCATACCTTCAAGCCACCAACGTTGAAAATGCTTCAACATCGGGTCTTCGAACTCGATTTCACCTTTACCCACACTCTCAAACATGGGTATATCAATCTGCACCTGCTCCCCGTTCGATACGCGTGCGTGTATACTCTTCGTCCGAGAGAGCAGCTTTTGGAGCAGCTCTTCAGCCTCGTCCGACACCGTACGCATTTCCCCGGCAACGACATAATGTGAAAAATCAATCGTTAGTTCAAGCTCAGGCAAACGCTCTGCAAACTCCACCGTTCTCAGGAGATCCTGAGTGATGGTGCCGCGGTGCGTTTCGATATACGCTGGGATGCCAGCAGACCGCGACAGCTCTGCCATTTCCGCAAGCAGTTGAACTGCATGATTTCCTACCAGAAACGGCCTCATCACCTGTACGTTGACGAAATCGACCCTTCCAAACGATTTTGCCTTACGAAGAAAAACATCCAGCTCCTCCGCCGTTTTCGGATATGCATTGACGCTGTATGAAAGGTTGTATTGATCCAGCAACTGCTTCCATTGTTCAGCCTCCTCGCCCTCCGGCAGCATTCCGTTAATACCGTTGTAGCCCGCTTCCGCAATGCGCCGCACCTTCTCTTCCATGCTCCATTCATTGCCAGCGCCGTTATGACCTCCTAGCCCGCTCATCCCCCACCAGGACATTAAGACCTCGAGCCGTGGCTCACGCTTAGTGGACATACGGTGAATCGTACTCAACTCCGCACGGACCTCCATCCGGATTGCTCTCCAGTTCCACCGGCGTTCCATCAACACGGAACAGAGGACGATAATGTGTGGCAATGTGTGTGGCCGAGCTGTTAGCGTAGTGGCAAATAAATGAGCGGCGGAAACGATCTTTCGTCTTATTGCGGTAAGAGCCGTGAATTAAATTCCCATTGAAAAAAAGCACATCGCCCCTCTCCATTACTACTGGAATTGCCTTCTGATCCTTCGGCGGCTTTACATAGTGGGTAGTAAACGATTCCTTGGAATCGGACAACTCAGGACATACGATATCGTACTCACTTGTCTTCGGCACAACCAGCAACCCACCGTTTTCTTCATCAGCCGAATCAATTGCCGTCCATGCAGCGATACAATTGCCCGGTTCGACTTTTAAATAAAAGTTATCCTGATGAAGCGCCTGGCCCCGTGCACCAGGTGGCTTGTAATAGAACATGCTTTGTGCCGCCAGTGGTTCTTCCTCATATAAATCAGCAAGCACATCCATGACCGGTGGATGCAGCATATACCGTTTAGCTGTTTCATTAAAACGGTGTGGATGCATAACTCTCGGATAACGCTTTAGCGGGTCGGCAGTTTCCTTTTGCAAATCCGGCTCAAAATACCCCGGAATCACCTTATTGCTGATATCCTCAAAGGTTTTGTCAATCTCCGCCAGGTTCTCCTCCGTAAACAATCCTTTAACGATTAAATAACCTTCTGTTTCAAACTGTCGCTTTTGCTCATCCGTTAACATTCGATGGTTATACATCATTTCTTCATCCTCCCCCAATTCTACTGAAGTGATATTTATCACACCTTTATTATACAGATGAAATATAGACTAGAAGAAGGATGAATCTTGCTAACAATACATACGATTCTGCTATTTTTTTAAATGTGAACTTGTGGGATACCCACAGTTAAGCTAAACTATCCTTGAGAAAGTACTATTCAGAGAAGGATGAGTGCCATGGAACAGAAGAGCAGCTCAAACTATAACGGATCTACCTACAGCATGGTGATTGCTGGACATTACCATGAGAGCGACACCTATTCTATTGCACGCCCGGAGGGAATGAGTGACTGGCTTATCACATACACACTAGGCGGTGAAGGTTATTTCGAGGCGGATGGCTGTGAGCAGCGGGTAATTGCCGGTGACCTAACCCTATTGAAGCCGGGAACACCTCATCGATACGGTACGCCTAAAGGAAAAAATTGGGATTTTGTTTGGGCCCATTTTACTGGCGGATTCATGGACGCGAGTCTACTGCCACTCGATGCTTTGACCATCAAGCATATTGAGCAGCAAGGTTTAAGAGAGCGCATCTACCACGGTTTTCTCCGAATTCTATCAGATTCCCGTGAACAAGGTGCTTATTGGCACGAGCTGTGCTTGGGCGCACTGCGGGAGGTCTTGATGCTGCTCGCAAAGCAGCAATCCAGCGGGTTTGACCCGCGGATTGAAGAAACGCTTTATTTGCTCGCCCAAAGGATGCAGGAGACTGTTCGAGTTGAGGATCTGGCCCGTAGTGTTGGGCTCTCGGCATCGAGATTATCGCATTTATTTAAAGAAAACACCGGCGAATCAATTGTAGAAGCACTTAACCGCATGAGAATTAAACAGGCTGCATTGCTTCTTGCACATACGAATCGGAATGCAGCGGAAGCGGCCCATGACGTAGGCTTTCAAAATTACAATCACTTTACCCGGCAGTTTCGCAAATATACAGGGGTGACACCAAGCGAGTTCAGCCGCCAAAGCGCCCAGACCAAAGAGTAGCAGTGTCCGAATTAGTTGATTTTGTAATTCTGACAGGTTGGGGAAATTTCCATGGAGCAAGTGTCAGATTCGAGGGTTGGCGTTTATAATTTATGCGGTTTTAGAAAATGGAAAGGGCGGACAGTTTAAAATACTGTCCGCCCTCAGGCTGTCGAGAAAGTTCGACAGCCTTTTTTTTCATACCTATAGCAAATGCACTGTGTTTTTCTAATGTAGGTGGAGCGTTCGATTTATCTTCAAGACCCCTGCTTAAGGACTAATCCTTCTTGGCAGTGCGTACGATTTGTCTTCAAGACCCCCGATTGAGGACTAATCCTTCTTCGCAGCGCTTACGATTTGTCTTCAAGACCCCCGATTGAGGACTAATCCTTCCTCGCAGCGCTTACGATTTGTCTTCAAGACCCCCGATTGAGGACTAATCCTTCTTGGCAGTGCGTACGATTTGTCTTCAAGACCCCCGATTGAGGACTAATCCTTCTTGGCAGTGAGTACGATTTGTCTTCAAGACCCCCGATTGAGGACTAATCCTTCTTGGCAGTGCGTACGATTTGTCTTCCAAGACACCCAATTGAGGACTAATCCTTCCTCGCAGCGCTTACGATTTGTCTTCAAGACACCCAATTGAGGACTAATCCTTCCTCGCAGCGCTTACGATTTGTCTTCAAGCCCCCCGATTGAGGACTAATCCTTTCGGAGGCACGTACGATTTGTCTTCAAATAGTAGCATGTAACAGGATTTAATGCATAATCGGTTGTAGGTCAGACATAGAAAATAACACATTGCCGAGAAGAATACTCTTCCTCGACAATCTGAGGGCGAACAGTTTTAAAATACTGTCCGCCCTTTTCTTTTAGATAATACAGATCCTTTGTGTTGCTCTAGGAAGGTTCTTTCAAATTCTTCACCCCATAGCGGAGGACTGAACAAATATCCCTGTACAACCAAACAGCCATTTGATTTTAGGAATAATAACTCCGCTTCAGTCACTACACCCTCTGCAATCACTTCAAGATTTAAATTATTGGCCATTGAAATAATCGTTTTTACAATCGCACGATTTTCAGAATTGCTTGTGATATCTTTTACAAAGGAACGATCAATTTTTAGAGAATTTATCGGAAACTTTTTCAGATAACTTAATGAAGAATATCCTGTTCCAAAATCATCAATTGAAATCGAAATCCCCATTGCCTTTAAATCATTTAACCTGCAAATCACAGAATTGATGTTTGCCATCGAAATACTCTCGGTGATTTCTAAATCTAGATAGTGAGCGTCAAGATTTGTTTCTTTTAAGATATTCATCACAGATTCTACAAAGTTATTCTCATTAAATTGCCGCATGGAGATATTTACAGATACTGGTATAGGAGTGTATCCCATATCTTGCCAAATCTTATTTTGAAGACATGCTGATTTCAGAACCCATTCCCCTAGAGGTAATATGATTCCAGTTTCTTCTGCTAAAGGAATAAATTCAGAAGGTGAAATCATTCCTAATTCTGAACTCTCCCATCTTACTAATGCTTCCATACCAATGATGCTGTTCGTTTCAATATCAATTTTTGGTTGGTAAACAATTTTAAGTTCATTAGAATATAATGCTTTTCGCAGAGCCTTTTCTAATACCATTTTCTTCTGATAATTATGATTCATCTCCTGCGTAAAGAAGGAATAAGAATTTCTTCCCGATTCTTTGGAGCAATACATCGCAATATCCGCATTTTTTATTAATACATCTGGGTGATCACCATCCGTCGGATACATACTGATGCCCAAACTGGAAGTGACATATAGTTCATGATCTTTTAGCATAAATGATTTCTTAAATATATTTAAGACTCTTTTTACAAAGATCGTTGTTTCATCCTTTGCCACCCTAGATAAAATAAAAGTAAACTCGTCACCGCCGAGTCGATAAACTGAAAAATCGGTCACCCTTTTATCTTCCGCATTACTTAACCGTTCAGCTACCTTCTTAAGGAGAAGATCCCCATTTTCATGATTGAGGATGTCATTAATAATTTTAAAACGATCTAAATCTAGAAATATGACAGCTACATTCTCGTTATTCAGTGCAGCTGTTTTCATTTTTTCGTTTAAATCTTGATGAAAGGCACGTCGATTAGGTAATCCGGTGAGAGGATCATGAAGAGCTTCCCACTCTCGCCTTTTTTCATTGATTTTTCGCTGTGTAATATCAGTCGCTACAGTAAGGACTTGTTTATCCCCTGATGAAACAATAGGCAGCTTCACCGTTTGGATCCACCTTTTATTTCCCTGTGCATCAATGATTTCATTTTCCGGTATATGCTTTTCTGCTAAGGTTGTTAATACTTCATAATCAATATATGCATTCTGCTTTGCCATATCCAGATCCGGATTATAATCCATTTCATGATTTCCGATAAGGTCTTCGGAATTCACCCCAAATAGTACACCATAAGCCTGATTGGTTACTGTATATTTTCCATCTTGACTTTTGGCATAGATATAGCTGGGATTCAGATCAATTATTTTATGAAAAA
This sequence comes from Neobacillus niacini, assembly GCF_030817595.1. Taxonomy (GTDB): domain Bacteria; phylum Bacillota; class Bacilli; order Bacillales; family Cytobacillaceae; genus Neobacillus; species Neobacillus niacini_G. The sequence continues at coordinate 229,433 of NZ_JAUSZN010000001.1, read as the reverse complement.
ATTCTTTTTGATCTAAAAGTGCATTATTCATCTTCGTATTGATCTTTTGGTGCATTCTAATGACAGGAATCAGGATCCCAATCGATAAAAATAAAACAGCGATACTGCTAGGTAGTAACAGATAGCTTTTAATCATATTTAAGAATCCAATACAATATCCAACTGTTGCAATGATTATAAAATAATGCAAAAACGTTTTAGTTTCAGAATCCTTCAGTTTTTTACTTAATGCAAGAGATATTACAGTGATAATAATGAACATACATGTATTAAAGTTAAAAATCCATGACCAATCTCCATAGATAGGGTATAAGAAACTTACCTTTATTAACCCTTGGGATTTTACTAATTCAAAGCTTTGAATGCCTTTGTGGCTCCATCCAATCAAGTAGACAAAGGTTGACCATATATAAAGAGTGACTACCGTAAATTTATTCACTGCATATTTTACCATTCTAGATTCAATCTTTTGTGTTTGGTTAATGGCTGTATAGATAACGGCAAATAAAGTTGGAGCTAACATGATTGAACCAAACCGAAATAACTGAAATAAAAACTCGATTACGTTATTAGAAAAAAATTCATGTGCATGTAATAACGAAACATCTATTTGCCAAAACGAGGTAAAAATAAAAAAGATAAATAAAAGCTTTGATAATTTTGTTTTTCCCAGTATATAGATGGTTGTAATTCCAGCTGCTAAAGGAAATAAGGCAAAAGAAATCATTAATAGAAAAATCATTGCTTCTTCCTCAATTTTGTTTTGTCATGAATAAACAAGTATTATTGCCGCTAACTCCATGGTTAGTTATTGCGACACTTTCGACATTTTGATACTTCGTCTCAAAGACAATTGGCAAGTCATTAAAACCGTCTCCACTCGTTTTAATGGTTGGTGGAATAAATCCATATTCCATACTTAATAACGACGAGACGACTTGCATCGCTCCCATTGAGCCAAACATATGACCGGTCATTCCCTTTATGGAAGTAATAGGGACTGTGAATCCAAAGAGATTAGAATGAGTAATGTACTCAATCATATCATTCTGTACTAATCCAAGCGCTTGACTGTTTACATAGGTAGGAATGCTATCGCCTATGGCGCTTTTTAATGCAGCTGTCATTAAGCGGCCAGATGTATCTGACTGTAATATGGGTAGAGCTTCATTGTTAGAAGCACCGCCGCTGACTTGCCCCCATATCTTAGCGCCTCTTGATTCTGCATCCTTTTTCCGTTCCATGATCACAACGGCGGAACCCTCTGATTTAACAAAACCTTTGTGAGATGTGGAAAAGGGTACTCCGGTCTCTTCAATTTCAGCATTTTCGGCAATCGTACCTGTCTTTAAAAATCCATAGGTAATCCAATCCCCTAGAAGAGCATCAGAGCCGCCAACGATACAAATATCTGCATGTCCAGCTTCTAAGAATAATTTGCCCATAAGTATCGCATCCAAACTTGCAGTACACCCTGTAGAGATGGTATAAGCCTGTCCATTTATCCCAAGGTGCTTCGTGATCCCAGAAGATAATGTATGCGGATCACCTACAGGTATATAGTGAATAGGTACTTTTTTGAGGTTATTACCGTGGTTAGAGAATTTTTCAGCTTCTAAAATTCCTCCACCTGATGTACCCATTATGACGGCAACACGTGCAAAATCAGCATTTTGTAAGTTGGCCATTATATAAGCCTCCTCAGCCGCTGCAATTCCCAACCGGGCTGTACGTGGGTACCTTTTATAATTTTGACCAGAAATTATATCCAAATCTTCATGAACTACTCCACATACTATACTAGAGCCGTTATTGCCACGGCCTTGGAGTATTTCCTGTGTACAGATACCCTGTTCTAACACGTCTTTAAATTGATCGGTATTACTGATACCTGGGGCTTTAACTCCGTAACCGGTAATGACAATTTTGTCCATAATTGACCTCGATTATATTAAGTTTTATAGTAATCTAGAAAAATATAATTATATGAGGCGCGCTGATAATTAGCAACAAATCTCGACACAAATCCCCCATTCCATTTTCCCCCAGTTGCAACCATGAATTCGTGTTCGCTTGCATAGAAGATGAATCTTTTCATTAAAATTGTGGAAGCCATAATGCAAAAAAGCCAGGAGCAATCCATTTATCGGATTTTCCTGGCTTTTTGTCTTTCTTCCCAATAATAAATTTAGAAAAGACTAACCACCTATTTTAGTAAAATATTGAAAGAATAGATCGTACGATTACCCACATCTATCCTTATATTATATTTCCCTGCAGACATTGACTTTGTGCTGAGGTTGAAAATATATTGATTTTCAGTAGAATCATAGCGGAACAGATTATCTTCTGCTGCTGAACTTGTTGATACTCCTTTAGCGTTTTCCACATATATCTTTGCAGTTGCTCCAGTAAGGAAGTTACTTGCATCATCCTTTAATTGGAATTTTATTGGAAGCGTACTCCCCGCTTTGTAAGTAGTAGACTCATCCGTTTTCACAGGTGGAAGAATTTCACTGGCACTAATTGTTTCGCTTGCTGCCACAATCGGTAGATTCGATTCACCGTTGTTATTTACAGCCGTTACTTTATAATACGATGTACCAATAGGCACTGTATTATCAGTGAACTCTGGGATTGTAGAAGTTCCAATCTTTGTAAATTCACCATTTGGAGAGGATGAACGATAAATATTGTAGTTTTCTATACCTAATATAGGAATCCAACTTACGTTAATATCAGCACTATTGTTTACACTTGCCTCAATTCCTGCAGGAATAAGATTTTTAATGGTTAAATCAAATCTGCGGGAATCATATCTGCTGAAATTGTAGTTTCTGAAGTCTGGCATTCGGGTAACACCTGTAATATGTTCCTTTAAGTTGCTTGTACCATTGGAGTAAATAGATACTGCAAGCTCTCCTGTAAGATTATAAACAATCAACTCATCTCTAGAATCTCCAGCCATGTCTGCTACCATTACTTGTTCTTTTGCATCCGTATGTTTATCAAAGGTAACAATAGGATTAAAGTATCCATCGTAAAGCTTTGGTACCACTCCATTTGGGTTGTCTGCATCCACACCTCTTCTGTATGAAGTTATTAGCGGTGTATAGCTTCCTGTCCAGTTGTCAAGAGGACGTACGATACTTCCCCAATCTCCCATAGCACGCTGTTCGTGGTATAAAGTGTCGCCTTTAGAAGTAAAAAGGAACATTCCATCCTGACCCGGTTTTCCTCTATTTACTCGATCTAGTCCTGCAAGTTCTAAGCCAGGGGAGTCTATGCGGTAATCACCTACTAGTATCTGTTGAGGTTCCACGGTGTCACTATTTCTGAATATTTGGTTACCCTTAACGTCGAAGGCATAAGTATCAGAACCACCAAGAATGATCTCATTTTCTCCATCACTGTTTATATCTGCAACCCAGTGGGTATCGACATGATCCGGTAAATCCTTTCTCCATAACTCCCGTCCGTCGTATGAAATTAATGAATAGTTATTAACTAATTCATCTCTTCCATCTCCGTCGAAGTCAAAAGGCAGCAAGCCATGTCCAGTCTTTCCTGTATAATGCCAAAGTTGGTTAAAACCCTTGTCCATCGCCCAGACGTCCGAATATCTGTCCTTCAACAAAATATCTTGTGGAGTTGGGTTGCCAGAGAAATTAGCGATAAAAATAGCATCATGTGCTCTTTGACTTGGAAGTTTATGCTTTTTCTCAATCTCACCGGTTTTTCCATCAAAAATATAAAAGTACTTTTCTGTATCTTCGCCCATTTGCATAACAGTAAGTACTTCATTTTCACCATCTGCATCAATATCATAAATCTGAACGGGCTCATCTGCTCCACTGGTTGTAACTTTCGGATCTACTGTCCCTTGCTGCCACAATAAGTTTCCTTCAATATCATATGCTGCTAGATGTCCTACAAACCGCGGATTGCGAGCATCGTCTTTTACATTTGCAGGCTGTACCATTAAAATATCCTGGCGGCCGTCACCGTTCATATCGCCGATTCGCATTCTATTTCCAGTCCCCGCTGCACTTATATCAATCTTACTTACCAGATTTGGGAAAGACCATTCTGTCATTCCTAACACCTCAACAGATTTTTCCCCTTCTCCGGAACTATTTAATGCAGAAACCTTATATTTATACGTGGAATCGTTTTCAACATTATCATCAACAAAATTTGTAGTTTGTGAGTTACCTATTAATTTATAATCCTTATATCCCAATTTAGTACGATATATATTATAGCTTTCTGCCCCATCTACTTCGTTCCATTTCAATGAAATAGAGGTTTGAATTAGAGAAGGGATTACAATATCACTTGGAGCTGATAGAGCTGTATGTACTTCAGAATCAGCATAAACATTAACAGGTTCATTGAATGGAACCACTTCAGACATTATTGTTAGTGTTAGAATAGTAGCAAGAAAGGTTTTAGACTTTTTAAACATGATTTTCCCCCTGACAAAAATAGTATTTTGCCGAAACATGATGCAATAAATGTTAACAAGACCTATAGATTATTGATCACCCCCTTACTTTTCTTTAGTGATTTATTCTACCAATCGACCAATAAAATGCATTATGGAAATTGGTATTTAAAATGTTAATAGTTTCACGTTTTACAATTTATTGGAACTTTTGTAAAATTAGTCCTTACCATAGTAACCCTTCAGCAAAATGCAGACAAGGTACCTTTTTTCCTGAATTTTCAAGCAACTCAAAAAATTCGTTTGGTGAATTGTTACCAATTTATCTTATTTAGATGAAACTTTATTACCAGACAATTATTACCAAGACCAATAAGAAAGGGCATGCCTGGTTCCTGCAGGCACACCCCTTTAAATATTAAAATATGCTTTTATACAGGGAATTCGACCACATGAACTGGTTGCCAAAAAAACAAATCTATCTATTTCAACCTACTATCGGTATTTGAATAAAGCCCTCGAACTCCTGTACCAGGTTATTAGCGCAAAAATAATCTATAATCATCACCGTAAAAAAAAAGATGTAGGCTACCAAAATTCCTGCATCTTTTTATATAATCTGTCATCCTATAATTATTTTCTATAGTATAACTATGTATTAAACTTACAAGGTTGCGAATTAACATATTTTACAAGGCGCAACACTTACCCTTGCATAGTGCATAGAGGTATTCTCATTCCTTAATAAATTGGAAAAGTAAGCTTCATACTCATTTGTTTTAAGTTCTTCTGTATGGATGGTGTAAACATCATTTTCCGTTAATTCTAAAGTGACATCTAAAATGATACCGAATAAACCATAGCCGCCAAACACATACTTCATCCATTCCTCATTGTCATTCTGAGTTACTGTTTTAAGCTCCCCTGTGGGAGTGATAATGGTCATTTTCCTAACTGTTCCGGCCATTGTACCATAGCGGATATCCCGCCCATGAGCATTAAAAATCCATTTTCCAAACTGTGCAGGAAACCATTCAACCAATGTTAAACCTGGATTTAAATACCTTAGTAAAAGATAGATGCCAATCGCGATGATACCCAAAACAAAAGATGTGATTATAGCTATCCAGGCGTCTCTACCTGCAGATGAACCAAACCCAAATATGATAGTTGTTCCAATTTGAAAAAATACAGTTAATATAAAAAGTTGATTTGTTGATATCCGTTCCATTGAAACACCTTATTTTTCCATAGGTTTTTTCATACAAATAGCTCGAAAGTATAAGCGGTTATACAGTTTCAAATTATTTACATTCCTAGATGTAATTTCAACAAGGAGTATATTGTTTAAACATGTAAAAAAATTTAAAACGTTAGTCCAAATTCAAACTTCTCAATTTCATGAAGTATTCCATGGTTCTTGGAAGACAACACATCACTTTTTTACTTTTATTTTCTCAGGTATGGTCGTCCAGTACTTTGGGTCTTCTAAGCCAAGTCGCCAAATCCCGATTCCCCGTAAGTTATATTTTTCTACAAGGTCTAGCTTAAATCTCAGACTGTGGCTATTCTCAAACCAAGCCTGGTGGCTATGTTGTTTTTTATCTACGTAACTGAAATGAGGTGTTTGCGAACGAGAGTCCCATATCACTTTAGCTTTATATTTTGTTATCTGATTCATTAACATTGCATGGGAGCTATATAAGGTTTCACTTGATGTTGTATCCCAGTCCCATCCATAACCAGCGATACCGAGTATAATTTTTGATGGTGGTACTCCATGTTTCAAAGCATAACGAATGGTTGCTTCTGTCCAATTTACTGATGCTGATGACCCAGGTGTTGTTCTTGGGTTGTGCTCATCATATGTCATTAGCATTAACCTATCTGAGTATAAACCAAGTTTTTCGTAATCAAACCAAGGTGACCAGGGATTAGCACGGGAATCACCAGTATTTGCCGGGACAGAAACCGTAACCACTTTTCCATCACTATGAAGAGCATCAGACAATTTTTTAATCAGCAGGCTAAAGGAATCTCGGTCTTTCAAATACAAATTTTCCATGTCAATATTAATACCGTCATATTTAAACTGATTGATTTCATTCTGTAAGTTCTGAATAAAAACATTGCGGTTTTTATCGTTATTAAGTATATTACTGGCTACCTGCTTTCCCTTCTCCTCGGTTTCATAAAAGAGATTATGTACTACCATATATACCTTTACCTTTTTTTTATGAGCACTCTCTATAACCATTCTTTTATGATCGACTGTAACCGAATCGATCAGATTGCCTGGTTGCTTATCATCAAGCTTATACCAAAAGGGTGCAATGATACTTATATTAGAGAATTGTGAATTAACTGTTGGTTGAGACCCTGGTAACGTTCCTTCCATTTCTGTGTAGAAACCTAAAACCTCTCTGGGAATTTTTTTCGTCTTGTATTCTTCCTCTTTTCTTTGTGACTGACTGCAGGAAGACATTAGTAATAAGACCATACTTAAAGAAATGATAGTGAATTTACGATAGCAATTTTTTGCCATAATACACCTTCTTCTAATTTGTATATTTCTTAAGTTGATTACAAAAGTTGCAACTTATTCATGATTTGACTTTTCCCCAATTCTTCCGTACCAGGATTGTCACTGTTTTAAGTTTGCAGAAATCCTTTTCTAAATTGTGTTTGCACTATATAATTTAATAATTAATTGTTCCGAAAATTTTTATGAATGCATGCATTAAACGCATGAATGTGGAGTGGTAAAAAATGGAGACGAGACAAATTCAATACTTCCTGGAAGTAGCAAAAAGAGAGCATGTAACAGATGCGGCTGATGCGTTGCATATTGCCCAATCGGCGATTAGCAGACAAATTTCTAATTTAGAAAAGGAATTGGGTGTTGAGCTTTTTATACGTGAGGGAAGGAGAGTAAAATTAACCCCTCTTGGCAAAATTTTTTATGAACGGATTAAACAAGTGTGGTATTTGATGGAGGATTCTAAGAGAGAAATAAGAGAATATTTAAATCCTGAAAAAGGAACCGTTCGAATTGCCTTTCCGATTAGCATGGCAGCCCATACATTGCCTCATATCATTTATTCTTTTCGTACTCGTTTCCCCGAAGCAAAGTTTCAAATGAGCAATGCTCTTTATTATGATTTAATTGATGGTGTTGTAAATGGTCAATTTAATTTGGCGATGATTGCCCCGATGCCGAATCTCGAAAAAGAAAAAAAGATTAAAGGGGACATTCTTTTCACAGAGAATATTGTAGCACTCATCCCTCTTCATCATCCGTTATCGGACAGGGAATCCATTCGATTACGGGATTTAATGAATGACCAATTTTGCGTTCTTCCCGAAGGGTTTGTATTTCGCGAACAAGTTGTTCAAGCCTGTAACGGTGCGGGTTTTTCACCAAATATCGCATTCGAAGGGAAAGATATTGATGCACTAAAAGGGTTAGTTTCTGCAGGCTTGGGTGTAGCCTTAATGCCTGAGATGACATTGGTGGATAACACACCACGATCTACCGTTGTTATTCCACTTTCTGACTCGAGGCTCACACGGACAGTCGGTGTTATCTATCCTGCCGAACGTGACCTGCTTCCAACCGAAAAGCTGTTTTATGATTTTCTGATTGAAACCTATGAAAGATTGAATGAGTTTAAAAACTAGAAAAAAAATCAATCCGATTTGATTCATCTTCACCAGGAAAATTAGATACTATAATATGCTATTAGAAATAGGAGGATTATTATGCCATTATCAAATATAAATCTTTACATTTGGAAGCCATTTTCAACATCACCGCCACCTCCGTTTACACCAACTGTCCAGTCAGCACTGAATAAGCTTATATTAAAAACAGATTAAGAATCTGCGAAATATAAGCTGTTTCGTAGATTCGAAGGAGTAAACGATGAATCTAAAATACAGTTTATATTATCAATGATTATTTTCGGTACAATTGGTTTAGTTGTTCGATACATTGATCTTTCTTCGAGCGAAAGAGCTTTACTAAGCAGTTTCATAGGATGCATATTTTTAACATTAATACTCTTCATAATGAAGAAAAAATTATCGTGGAATTTAGTTAAATCGAATGCTTTATTTTTGTTTCTTTCCAGTATCGCGTTGGGTGGAAATTGGATCTTTCTTTATAAATCGTACGACCATACGACAATTGCGAACGCAACGCTAGGTTATTACTTTGCACCTGTCTTTGTGATGATTCTTTCACCATTTGTACTTAGGGAACAATTATCTTTTAAAAAGATGGGTTGTATCGGTTTCGCGATAATCGGCATGTTATTGATTGTAGGAGAAGGTGTAAGTGCGTCTAAATCAGAAGATATCCTTGGGCTTTCTTATGGATTAATTGCAGCTGCTTTTTATGCTGCATTATTGTTATTAAATAAATTCATTAAAGATCTAGGAAAATTAGAGTTGACAATCATTCAGCTCGGAACAACAGCTTTACTTCTCACGCCATATGTTTTCTTTACTGAAGGCTTTGGTATTTTTGAAGTATCCAGTTCTTCCATTCCTTTTATCTTAATTTTAGGTGTCATCAATACAGGTATAGGATTTTGGTTGTTCTTCTCAGGTATGGCGAAGTTGAAAGGACAAAGTATTGCGATGCTAAGCTATGTCGATCCTTTTGTGGCAATACTTATTTCGGCAATTATCCTTCAAGAACAAATGACATTTATTCAAATACTTGGTGGTACATTACTTTTAGGCTCAACTTTTATTAGTGAAATTTCTGTCACATTTTCAAAACTACTAATGAAAACGCCAGTTAAATAACGTAATACGCAGTGGGAAGCATTAGTTTCCCACTGTTTTTTTAGTGGTTATAGAACCGTTAGCGGAATAAGAAACCAGCTGCCATATATGCAAATAGATTTTTTGAATCATAACACTTACTGAATTGGTAAATAATATTGATGAGGTGATCGTGTGGATGAGAATAAATTAAAACTCACATCTTCCGAAATAGGAACTCTATGGGGAGAGTACGTGAACGGCACAATGACAGATGTAGTAAATCGGTACATGGTTTCTATTATTGAAGACGAGCCAATAAAAGCGATTTTTGAGGATGCTATTACTACATTTGAAAAACAAAAGAGACAAATCGTAACTTTTATGGAGATTGAGGGATTTCCAATTCCAATTGGATTTACTGAATCTGACCTCTTTAAAGGCAAACCGAGATTGTTCACGGATATATTCTGCCTAAATTATTTACATATCATGATATTACATGGTTTGCTGGGGCACAGCACTTCATTAGCTGTATCGGTTAGAAAAGATTTGAGAGATTTTTACGATTCATGCGATAACGATGCAAAAAAGATGTATCATCAAACCATTGAGTTATTGCTTGAGAAAGGAAATTTTCAGAGAGACCCATTATTTTATCCAGCTCAAAACCCTCAATATATTACAAGCCAAGATTTCACAGACGGATTTTTCGGAAAGGGTCGAAAATTAGCAGCGACTGAACTCATTAGTATTTCTTTGAACCTAAAAAAGAGTATTATGGCTAAAACTCTTTCTATCGCATTCAGTCAAGTTGCTCAAACAAAAGAAGTACGAAAGTTTTTAACGGATTCAGAGAAGACAGCTGATCAACAAATAAAAACATTTACAAAAATTATGCAAGCGGACAATTTACCAGTTCCGAAATCATGGGAAACAGAAGTGACAACTTCAACCGATTCTCCTTTTTCGGATAAGTTGATGTTGTATCATATCGGTTTCTTATTTCAAGCTGCACAAAACTATCATGGAGCTGGTCTTGCATCATCCATGAGAACTGATCTTGTGACAGCTTATGAGGGTACGATCCTAAAAAATCTGATGATAACAAAAAAATGGTTTGATTTGATGGTACAAAATAAATGGTTAGAACAACCGCCTCTGGCTCCTAATAGAGAAGAAATCGCACAACAAAAATAATGACTATCATGTCCATCCACATAAGGATGGGCATTTTTATTTACAGTTTCAGAGTGGTCAATAGATCGTCTAAATCTATTGACGCCGTTTATGGCAGTATCATTTTGAATGTAAAAAGCCGTAAAATTTGCAAAAGACGAATGACAATTTGCATATTTTCGGCTTATTGATAATTTGGGAAGATTTAACTCCAATTTAAGATGATTTATGTAAGTGCATAAATTCTTCTACTTCCTTTTTGGTCGGCATTCCTGTTTGTGCCCCTAGCTTCGTAACCGAGATGGCCCCAACAACATTGGCAAACCGACTGGCCTCTTCAATATCAAGCCCCTCACATAAAGCAGTGGCCAATGCACCATTAAATGAATCACCTGCACCTGTTGTATCCACAGCCTCAACCTGGATGCTTGGAATTTCAATTTTTTCGCCATTTTTATAAATCATAACGCCTTTGGACCCTTTGGTTACAATACACTTTTCCTTAAACTTTGCTAATTCTTCCTCTGTCCCGTCTATGGAATCAAACAGCAATGCTTGTTCATGTTCATTCGGTGTTAGATAATCCACCATTTCTAGCAATTCCTTCGGAAGCGTTTGAATCGGTGCCGGATTTAATATTGTTCGTATTCCATGCTTTTTTGCAAGCTCCACGGCCCTAGTGACACTTTCAAGGGGAATCTCTAATTGTAATAATAGAATATTACTATTTATGATTTTATCTTTATGCTTATTGATTACCTCCGGCGTTATATGATTGTTTGCTCCGGGCACGACAATAATACTGTTATCAGCTTCCGATACTATAATAGAAGCAATTCCAGTAGAGGTATCCTTCACTTTCACGATATTTTCTGTGTTTATTCCTTCATTTATTAAATGTTCCACTAGTGTTTTACCAAAAGAATCGTTCCCCACAGCGCCGACCATCGTCACATCGGCACCAAGCCGGGCTGCTGCCACCGCTTGATTTGCACCCTTACCACCCGGAATAGTATGAAAAGAATTCCCTAACACGGTTTCTCCAACCTTAGGTATTTGAGCGGTACTCGTGACTAAATCCATGTTAATACTTCCAATTACCGTTATATTTCTATCCGCCATATTCCACCATCCCTTTTCTTCACTCGGAACATACTACTACTATTACTATACTACTAAAATCACCAAAACAGGAGTTATTATGTCAAAAATGATTGATTTATACCTTATAATAGAGTTAGGCATTAATTACTGTAAGAGGCGAATTGTAATATGGGAAATATACAAAATACTTTTGGATTAAATAATTTTAAAACGATGAAAGAAACATCAAAAGCTGTTGAATTTAAAAATATTGTAAACAATGAAGTAATTTACTTACTTCCAAATAAAGAGATTACTATTGTTTTAAATCCAAAACGGTTGAAGCAAATAAAGAACTAGTGGAAAAATCTACGGGGTTAAATCATCATACATCTTTCCTAGAATTTCCTAAGAGAGAGCACACTGGTAATGGACCGATTTGCTATGGGTATGCTTATAAATTTCAATCAAATGATGAATTAGATGTTTTTTTACGTAAGTTAAATAATTAAAGTTGCTGTGTAGTCTGCATCTTCATCTTATTTTTTATGGCTAATTAAAGTAAAAGCTGGCATGATAAAATTCATCATACCAGCTTTTTTAAAATGTTTACCCTAATCAATACCTAAAAGATTATTTAACAACCTTCCAAGTAGTAACAGTATCCGCGACATTCGTTCCATCTGCTTTTTTAGCTGATGCAATTACTACATTGCCACTTTCATTTAGTTCTACACCTTCCCAAACAAATACACCTGGCTGCTGCATTCTTCCCTTACCGTAATCCTTACCGCTAACAGTTAAAGTTACTTCCTTTAGGTTTGAATAAACTTTTACAGGAGTAGTATTTTCTGTTCTATCAGAATATCTTCTGCTTGTGATATATACAAACTGGTCTTCCTTATTCCATTGTGCTTTATAGAAATAGAATGCATCCTTCTTAAGCTGGCGATCATGTGACACGAGACCCTTGGTATTAATGCCTGGTGTTGAGGCCTCATTTTTACCGGCAACGCCAAAATCAAACATATTCCAGATATGAGTTGCCCATAACCAAGGACGCTCACTAATGATGCTCCATGCACTTTCATGTAGATAATTTTGAAATTCTTCTGGCTGCCATGGACCACGGGAATCTGCCCCATCCCAGTTGTTGATAAAGTCTTCATCAATGACGTCATGCTGATATGGGTTTGCACCGCTGCCATACTCGGAAATACCTAGTGGAACATTTGGATGCTCTTCATGTAATCTGTCAAGATAGTCCGCTAAATCTCCAGCTTTATTATAATACCAACCAAAATAGGCATTAAAAGAGGCAGTATCTATGCTTCCACTTTCATTCCAAGGCAAATGTCGATCCAAAACTTCCTTATAACCTTCAGGATCACGGGAATTATTCCCCTGAATAGCGTGAGTAGTCGGTCTGTTAGGATCTAATTCTTCTGCTTTCTTTGCCAAACGATCAATCAATTCCGTTGCCGCAGCATACTGCTCTTCAAGACTTTCACTAGCATTCCTGCTAGTATAAAAGCCGTTACCACCAAATTCATTTTGAAGACCCCATGTTACAATGGACGGGTGATTATAGTTTTGTTTAATCATCTCAGTTAATTGCTTTTCGGCATTGTTCGAAAATTCTTCTGTTAGTGTCATTGTGTTTACCAATGGAATCTCAGCCCAAACCACCAACCCCATTTCATCAGCCTTATTGTAAACATACTGGGAGTGTGGATAGTGAGCGACCCTAAGTGTGTTAGCACCAATTTCCTTAATAAGTTCAAAATCCTCTGCCCTGACATCATTTGGTACTGCATTACCATAACCTTTTCTATCCTGATGGATATTTACACCATGAAGTGGATAACTTTTTCCATTTAGAAAGAATCCTTTATTAGGGTCGACAGAAAAATAACGAAACCCTACTTTTTCATTTCCCCGGTCAATTACCTCGCCTTTTCTTGTTACCGTAACTTCAACAGTATACTGGTAAGGATCCTTTGTTCCATTCCAAAGGTGTGGTTTATTTACTTTCATTGTACCTGTAAATTCAAGATTACCTCCTGAAGCATTTGCAGATTTTAACTTTTTCCCATCAGCCTTTAATTCTATTCTTGATCTGACTTTACCCTCTGCATCTTTAATTTGAGCTCTAACTTCTATAGAGTTTGATTTGCTTTCAACATCATCACTGTTTACTTTAACAGGTACTGTAAGTGTTACTTCAGCATTTTCCTCAATAGATTTATCATTAGGAATGGTCACATATACACCGCTTGAGCCATAATCTTCTACATCAATATGAGTTTTATCGGTAACTAATAGATTTACACTTCTGTATATACCACCAAAAAAGGTGAAGTCTCCTTGAAGTGGAGCTGAATCTTTCACTTCATTGTTCACTCTTACCGCTATAATATTTTTTTGTCCATAGCCTACATAGTCTGTAATATCAACTGTAAATGCAAGATAGCCACCTATGTTGGTATGTACAGACTGACCATTAACAAATACTTCTGCTTCTTTGTTTGCAGCTTCAAATTGTAAGAACAATTTTTTGCCCTTGTAGGTTTCAGGAATATCCAGTTGCTTTCTGTACCATCCATCTCCTTGGTAATTTGGAGCTATTCCACTACCATCTTCAGCGTTCCAGGTGTGAGGAAGGCTAATCTTTTTCCAACTACTATCATTGAAATTATTTGCACTAAAATTTTCGTCTACACCTTGAGTACCCTTATAGAATGTCCAATCATTATCAATATTTTCAACAATCCTACCTGCATTGACTACTGTTTTTTTAAGATCGCTTTTTACCCCTTGATCGGCGCTTACACCTGGTATTAGAAGAGTAAATACCAGTAAGATAACCAGCATAAATAGTACCGATTTTTTTAAATTATTTACCATTAAAAACATCTCTCTCTCCCTTTCAATTTTTTTCTGTTAAAGCACTTACACTTTGTTAACCGTTTTGTACTTTAATTGAATCACCACCTCTCATTCGGAAACCGCTTACTTATCCTAATTTTACAAATTTAATAAATATTAAGTAATGTTGATTATTTAGGCGACTATATGTTTTATTAAGGTGGTAGAATATTTACATTAATGGCCTACTTTATTTGAGAAAAAGGGAATCAAAAAACTCCCACCATTTTGGCGGGAGTTTCTTCACTATGAAATCGCGATCAATTTTAATGATTACTCTTTTTAAAAGAAAAAAATCGCTTTAATAAACTATATATTTCTTTAAGCCATTACTCCGCAACCAAATTTAACGGATATTATGTCTTTTATTAACATTCCTTTTCCGAAAAAAAGACAACATCCGTTATTTTGCCTTTAACTTACTATTTTTTATTATATTTGTTTTGTATTGATTGGGAGTCATACCGTATGTTTTCTTAAATACTTTATAAAAGTAACTAAAGTTTGTATAACCTACTTCATATACGATATTTTCAATTGTCATATCTGTGTTTTTTAGTAATTTGCTTGCTTCTGCCATTCGTACATCAGTCAGTAAATCCTTTAAATTTTTACCAAATTCTTTTTTAACAAGACTGCTTAAATAACTAGGATGAAAATGAAAATAATCCGCCATTTCATTAAGATTAGTATCTTTATATCTATTTCTAATGAAAGTTAAAATTTTTTCCTTTACCTGATGCTGTTCATCCTTTATAGGGTCACCAGTACTATAAATAATTTCTCTTGAAAGTTCTGTAAAAAGAATTAGGAGATAGCCGTTGATAGCGGCTGAAGATTTAATTTCAGTTGAGTAATATTCTAGTAGAAGGTTCTCTAAAATGATCTTTATGACAGAATCGTCTTTTACATGGTGTATTAAGAAATTTTGTGATTTACTCTTAGAGTAAAGACTATTGACAATATAATTGGAAATATAGTTATCATAAGACAATAAATGCATGAAAATACCATCAAAAAATTCCGGTGTCAAAATAATATTAACAACGACATCAGAATCACGTAAAGGTAATGAACTATGTTCGACATTTTTGTCTAAAATACATAAATCCCCTTTATTCATCTCGATCTGTTTTCCTTTTATTTCTTGAATAAAACTACCTTCTAAAACATATACAATTTCAATATACTCATGTTTGTGTTTTAAAATAGGTATATATCTTGTTTTTCTCCTTATTGCAAACTTATTGGTTTTTACCTCATTATTAGGATAAGATGTTATAATTCCTTCCACGTCATTATCCATTATAATTTTCCATTCTTTATCTCCCAACTTATCTTTAACAAAAAAAGGTTGTTGTTTAGCATATTTCGGGACCATATCTGGATACTGGAAAAAATATTCTTCTCTCCCAGTTCTTTTATTAATTATTTCTAACAAATTCTTATAACCTTTGACCTTCATTGAAATGCTCTCCAATCAGTTGCAGAAGTAAAAGCGGTTTCATTTTTTATTATTCTACCATGTGTAAAATAAATTAAATAGATATAAAATTATTACTTTTTTATAAAGCAAATAGAAGGGCCATCCTCTGCGAATGGACCTTTCTATTTATTTATTAAACAATCTTTAACCCAATTTTTATTTATTTTACGGCTGCATGAGCAGGTGTACCTGTTTCCCCTGCATGATCAGGTTTTCCAACCGCTTTACCTTGATTATAAGAGAGACCAAATCCGTACTTATAAATATCACCAGATTTATTTACATATGGATATGCAGGGTCTTCTTGCGGAGCAAAACTTGGAACATCTCCGACTTCGTTGTGTACTGCTTCCATACTTGCCGGAAGTGCGAATGGAAGTTTTCCAATTGGATTGAATTCTCCACGAATCACATCGACGATTGCCTCCGCCTTTGTCCCAAACGTTGCGATTAATGCTGCAGCATTTGGTTCAATATGATCCAGAACCCATGGGTTGGTCATGTTTACAGCGGTGATCGTCGGAACCGTTTTTTGTATTTCGATAATTCTTTCAACATTCGTGATTCCTGTTTCTGGCCCTACAGTAATTCTCGGATTATTATCCCAGTTAGACTGAACAGGTTTAACAAAAATATAAGCATGTGTTGCTTCATTAAGAACATTCGTAATTGCTATAGAAGGATCATGCTTTTTAATGGTTTCTATTAACCCCTTCGTACTGGCTCCATTCGTTCCGCCAGGGAACATCTCGACGTAAAGTTTTACTTTTTTAAGCTTCGCATCTTTTAAAGGTAATAGATTTTTATCATTACGTAAAAGAACTATCGATTTTTGATGTGCCTCATATGCAAGTTTCTGTGCTTCCGGATTTGCGACCACATCAAGAGCATTTTGTGGATCTACATAAGGATCTTCGAACAGTCCTAAATTCATCATTTCAGTTAGCAATAAGGATACGGATTCATTAACTGCCTCTTCCGTAAGTAAGCCTTGTTCAACTGCTTGAATGATAGGAAGTGGATCAGATGAACCAGAAATAATATCTGTCCCAGCATTGATTGCCTTTGCAACTTTTTGAACCGGTGTTAAAGCTTCAGCCCCCCAAGAATTAGGACCAACAGCACCTGTATCAGAGTTAACATATCCTTTAAAACCAAGCTGACCACGCAAGAAACCATCTAAGATTGCATCATTTAAGGCGAAACCGACCTCTTCAAACTGCTGGTTTTCACTATACCACGGTAATCCTTGATCCGCACTATCATTGCTTGGATACGCGTAATAAGGCATGATAGACGATACATCCGCTGCGATTGCTGCCTCGAAAGGAGGAATGTGATACGTAAGTAAACTTCCCTCTGTCGGATATGGATTGAATTTACCTTCCACAAAATGCGGATCCAAACCATTATCACGTGCTCCGCCACCTGGGAAATGCTTCACAGTGATCGCAACACTGTCTTTACCAAGTTTATGACCTTGAAATCCTTTAATTACATTATAAATCATATCTGAGGCCACTTTAGGATTCTCACCAAATGTATCTTCAATTCTTGCCCATAATGGGTCAGTAGCGATGTCCGCGGTATATCCGTAGACCTTGCGTATTCCGGCGGCTCTCCATTCCTTTGCCGCGATTTCAGAGAATTCCTTTACAGCTTCTGAGTCTCCTGCAGCTGCAAAACCTAATGGACCCGGCCAAAAAGAATGTTGTCCCTGGGTTGCAGTAATATTAGTGTAATCCGTAGAGGCATGATTCCGTGGATTTGACGTTACAACAACGGGAATTCCTAATCTTGAAGCCTCACCTAGTTCTTGCAGTTGATTCGTATATTTTGCGATTACATCCACTGTTGGAGTTTGACGGAAAATGACGTAGCGCATGTTTTTGCCGACAATCATCGAATCATCCGAGTTTACATATCTTCCATCTGCTGGATTCGAAATTGGAGTGTGTGTGTTGATCAGCATTAATCCTGCTTTTTCAGCAAGCGTCATCTTGGAAACCAAATCAGCAACCCGCTGATTTACAGGTTTTCTCCAGTCCTCGTAGATATCCAGGCTCCTGTCCCCATCTAAATCCCTAAACTGCTTCCCATCAAGAGAAAGGACTCCTTTCTTTGCTGCTTCGATTTCCGGTTGCCCAGTGGCCGAGTTAGCAAGTACACGATAGGTTACTGTGTTTGCTCCTGAATTACCCGGATTGCCATTTGTTGTTGGATCTACATAACCCAGGTCCTCATTATTTGCGTTTACCTGTGGGACCATGACTGGAGCTAAAAATGATAAAGCAAGCGCGCTCGTTAGTATTGTATTTCTTAGTTTTGAAGATTTTTTTCTTATTCTTGACGATATTGAAGCCATTTTTTATTCTCCCTTGGTACCACCAGTTTAAAGTAAACGTTTTCAAGCAGAAGTATAAAAATCTGATAATCTACCATTTTAAGTATTTTTTAAACCTACCTGGTTAAATATACATTTTCCAGGCAGGTCTGATTTTAGTTAGGGGCGAGCTTGTTCAATAGCATCCATAATATCTTTATAATCCTTAGAGTGTTTTTCTACCATTGGCTTAACTGCATCTTGCCAAGGTTTAAGATCTTTAACTTCAGTGAATGTTACACCTTCGTCTTTCAATTTCTTTTCAGAACGTTGTTCCCACTTGTCCCATTCAATTTTCTGAGTTTCTACGGAATCAAGTGCTGCTTGTTTAATAATTTCTTTGTCTTCTTCGTCTAGCTTATCCCAAACAGCATCACTCATTAGTAAAACTTCAGGAATACGTTGGTGGTGATCCAGGATAATGCTTTTTGCTTCTTGATAATGGTTAGATGAGTCAAAGCTTGGCAGATTGTTTTCAGCTCCATCGATGATTCCTGTTTGCAAGGCACTGAATACCTCTCCGTATGGCATTGGAGTAGCACTTGCTCCAATAGCCTTCATGAAATCAATATTAATTTCACTCTGTTGAACTCGAATTTTAAGACCTTTTAAATCATCGATACTTTTTAATTCTTTAGTAGAGTAAAAATTGCGTGATCCAGAATCATAATAGGCTAAACCTTTCATCTTTGATTGTTCTAAACCATCAAGCAATTCCGTTCCTTTCTCGCTTTCTAGGAAACTCCATAAATGTTCATCACTTTCAAAGACATATGGAAGACCAAGCACTGAGAAATCTTTATTAAATTCAGCTAGCGGGCTCGCATTAATTCTTGTAAATTCAATAGCTCCCAGCTGAACTTGTTCAAGAACTGATTTTTCATCTCCTAATTGTGCCGATGGAAATACTTCAATTTTTATGCGTCCATCCGTTCGTTCTTCAACTAACTCGGCAAACTTTTTGTCTCCAACAACTGTTGGATAATCAGCTGGCTGGTTATCTGCCAGGCGGAAAGTATAACTTGGCTTCTCCTTTTCTTTGGATCCTGTATCTGAAGTTGTCTTCTCTTGATTACTTCCACAGGCAGTCAATAATGTACCTGCAAAAATAGCTGCTGCTAATAATCCTGTAAACTTCTTTGTTTTCATTACTGTAATCCCCCTTAGTTTGTGTTTACTTTTTTTATAACTTCACCTAAATCCTCATTCTACTTAACAATCATATTTGGAAGCCACATTACAACTTCCGGAATATAGGTGATAATTAACAAAACAACTAATAAAGCGTAGAAGAATGGAAGCATGGCTTTTGTTGCAGCCTGAATGGAGACCTTCCCAATTGCGGAACCTACAAACAACACTGTTCCCACCGGAGGTGTTAACAAACCAATCCCCGCGTTTAATATTAGGATGATTCCAAAGTGCACTGGATCCATTCCCAAGCTCGTTACTACAGGAAGGAGAATGGGTGTCATGATTAGAATCATGGGTGCCATGTCCATTGGAGCTCCAAGTAGCAGTAATAAAATATTAATGATTAATAAAATAATCAGTGGATTATCGGAAACTTGTAAAAACAAATCAGTAACCATACCAGGGATTTGCAAATAAGCGAGTATCCAGCCAAAGGAAGCTGATGCTGCGATTAAGAAAAATACCATTGAAACCGTTCTCATTGTACGTTTTAATATTTTTCCAATACTAGAGAATGGAGCCTCTCTATATACAAAGAATGCTAGAATAAAAGAATACAAACATGCTAATGCTCCTGACTCAGTAGCTGTAAACCATCCACTTAAGATCCCACCCAAAATAATGACGGCTGGGCTTAAAGACAAAAAGCCGTGAAGAAGGATCCCTGGAATTTCAGATTTCGGTACTGGTTCAGCTTTTCCATATCCCCGTCTTCTTGCAATGATATAACCAGTTAATACCAGGGCAATTAACATGATGATTCCCGGTAAAATACCCGCCATAAAAAGGCTCGCAATTGAAACACCGCCGGCTGCTAATGAATATAAAACAAGATTATGACTCGGCGGTACCACTACACCCTGAATCGCTGAAGCGATAGTTACACCTACAGCATAATCTGCTTCGTATCCATTCTTTTTCATCATTGGAATCATAACAGATCCCACAGATGACACATCCGCAACAGCAGATCCAGAAATATTTCCAAAGAACAACGCAGCTACGCTGTTAACCATGGCAAGACCCCCGCGGATCCTACCAACCATGAGACTTGCAAACTTTACAATCCTGTTAGCAAGACCGCCTTCACTCATAATTTGTCCTGTAAGAATAAAGAACGGGATTGCGAGTAACGAAAAAGAGTTCATTCCCTGAATCATTTGCTGACCAATAACCGGCATCGGAATACCAAGATAAATCACCGTTATTAATGACGAGGCAACAAGTGTCAAAGCAATGGGAAAACGAAGCAATATTAAAAGAACAAAACTTGCAAGTAGAATAATGATAGCGATAGTATTAGTATCCAAGTTACATCCCCTCCTCAATATCTTCATGTCTAGTTGTGTTAATCTTGAATAATTGAAGGAATGAATACCCACAAATCATAACGCCGGTAATAGGCATCGCTAGATAGGTAACACTACTTGGAAGTTTTGTAGCTGGCAGTGTTGAATCTAACATTAATACTGTAAAGTTCCATCCTTGAACTACTAGATACAAGCCAAAAGCAAACACACTCAAACTAATTACCTTATCCCAAAACTTATTGAATGCCTTTCCAAAAAGGTTCGTGAAGGAATCTATACCTAAGTGGATGTACTCGCGAACTCCTATGGCGATTGCCATGAAGGCAAACCATGCAAGCAATAGGAGGGTAATTTCTTCAGACCAGAAAAAAACGAAATTAAACAATTTCCGTGTCATAACTTGAGTAGTTACAACAAAAATTAAGCCTACCAGCGAAATTAAGGTAAAGTTTTCAAAAATAGAGTCAATCGACAGACCAGCTTTTTTGATATACTTCATTAAGATTTCCTCCTCTTGTTGTTAAAGCGTTTACTTGTCTCAATTTTACAAATTTAATGATTATTAAATAATGTTGTTTTTTTAGGAGAATATATGTTTTATTAAGGTTATAGTAATTTCCCCCTCAATAGTTACGCTATAAAGGACGAAATACACACAATGTATATATAAGAGCGTAATGGTTATAAATAAAAAACGCTCCTTACAAAATGTAAGAAACGTTTAAAAAATGTAGAAGGTTTTCTGAGTTTTTCATCACCATTTCCAAAGCAGGTTGTAAGACCGATGATCTATATCTCAGTAGTGTCTCCCACTTTTTAATATACAAAATTCAACATTGAGAGCGTGCAATCCCACCTCTTGCACTCGGTTAAGTATATTATATCTTTATTTTCGAACGAGTTAATGCCCCGTGATTCAGATTCGGACAAACGTATCATTCTAATCTAATTTTATAAGACAAGTGATTTGATCATGATAAAGTCTATTTGTTCTTCATCCCCCACATAAAAGGAGTGACTACCAGCTTGCACGAATCCTAACTTCTTGTAAAAAGCAATTGCGTTCTCGTTTTTCTCCCAGACACCAAGCCAGATTTTACTTTTTTCCTGTTCCTCCGCTATTTCTATCGCCTTATTAATAAGATATTTACCAAGCCCGAGTTTTTGAAATTTCGCCCTTATATAAATCCTCTCGATTTCAAGTGAATCCTCGCCCATATTTTCAGACTGAGCATCCTGGGTATTCACCTTTAAATATCCAGCGACTTCATTTTTTAAATAAACAAAAAAGAATTGTGAAGAGATAGTCGATAATTCTTTTTCTAATTGTTTAAGGTTAAATGCCCTCTCCAAATAAGTGTTCATATTTTCAGGTGAATTCTGATCCTTAAATGTTTCAATAAATGTTTCATAACTAATTTCTTGAAGCATGGATAGGTCTTCAATGGTACACGGTTTTATATTTATATTCATAAAAATTAGCTCTCCTTTATCTAATCAATAATTTCTCTTATTTCCCTTTTTTACAAATTCCCAGTCTTTTTCTATATTTTTTCTTACTCTTTGAAGAAGGTTGAAAATAGTGTCTACTTCTTCTTCGGTAAATCCCTCTAATGCTACGGAATTGGAATAATCATTTTCAGATTTTATAAAAGGGTAAACATTTTTCCCTTTCTCTGTTGGAAAGAGTTTTTTAATTTTTTTGTTATGTTGATCGTCTTTCTTTTCTATAAAGCCGTTCAACTCAAGTTTTTGTATAGCACGTGCTGCTGTTGTTCGGTCTACCTTAATTAATTCAGCTACCTTTTCTTGAATAATTCCAGGGTTTTCACATATTCGGACAAGGTACAAATACTGCCCCTTAGTAAGCTCAAATTCTTTAAATTCAATATTACTGATAGAATCTAATGCTCTAGCGATCATTCCAATTTCGCGTAAGATTTCCTTCATATTTTCTCCTTAGCTGAATTTTTTGTTGCAATTACAACATATTTATTATAAATTTAATTTAACCTAATATCGCTGTAAATACAACAAAAAAATTTAAAGGGGATGAGAATAATGAAGGCAAAAAGGATAACCATTGAAGAAGATTTAAATAAGGCATTTCACATAAGAAAAGCGGTATTTGTTGAGGAACAAGGCGTTCCCTTAGAGGATGAATTTGACGAATTAGACAATTTGAATGGTCAATGTGAACATATCTTGGTCTATTACGAAGAAAAACCTGTCGGAACAGGACGGGTACGATGGGTTGATGAGTTTGGAAAATTAGAGAGAATTTGTATTCTAGACACTTACCGGAAATTGGGTCTTGGTAAAGTCATTATTACAGCATTAGAGGAAATTGCACAGGAAAGAGGAGCAAAGAAGGTCAAATTACACGGTCAAACACAGGCAGAGGGCTTTTATAAAAAACTAGGTTATCAAACTTCATCAAGTGTATTTATAGAGGATGGAATTCCCCATTATTTGATGACAAAAGAATTATTAAGCCGGTAATCAACTACTTATTTAAAGTCCATCCTGCTGTTAATACTATTTCTTAACAGCCTGTAATGTTAGTTACTTTACTAACATTACGGGCTGTTTTTAATGAGGGTTGTTCATGGGACGATTTTGGTTGATTTTGCCCTTTCTGCTGTCCGGTGTATCCACCCTCCTAAAGGCCGTTTTAGAGCTAGTGCCAAAAGGAAGCTAATGCCAACAAAAATGAGCAAATAAAGCGTGTCTCTTATCACGACCGCCTTAATCATTCCGCCAACCGTTTCACGCAGTATACTGACAGCATAGGTGAACGGCATGAACGGGTGCAATGCTTGAAAAAAGGCAGGTGTCAAGCTAACCGGAAAGGTTGCACCTGAACTAGAAATTTGTAATACCAACAAAATGATGGATAGCCCCTTTCCAATATTGCCAAACACCGAACAAAGCGTATAAATAATAATGGTAAATACAATGCTGATAAAAATACTAAATAGTACAAACCATAGTTTGTCCGCGACATACGCATGTATTATATACAAATCTCCTATTGATACGATCACCGCTTGGAGAATGCCGATTGTCAAAAACGTTAATAGTCTTCCAAAATAAATTTGGTAGTGTTTAAATTGACTTTCCACATCTTCTACATCGACTCGCAGTGAAGACACTAGAAGTGTGCCGCCTACCCAAAGTGCCAGCATCGTATAAAACGGCGTCATCGCTGATCCGTAATTTGGAATTGGAAAAATCCGCTCGGTTTTTAACAGAATCGGTTTTGCTAAAAAACTGCTTTCCTTATTTGGATCATGCTTTAAGTATTCAATCAAATCGTAAATATTGACACCGCCTTTAAACTGTCTAAGTCGATCTGCTGCATTCCTTACTTTTTCTTCGAATCCCGGCAGATCATTTCTGGCAAAGTCAGCTGCCTTGTGGATCGCTTGTTCTGCTGCTGGAAGCTTGGTACGAATAAGGTCTGCGGCTTCACGTATATCGGACTCCACTTTAGGCAGGTCGTTCCGTACAAAATCAGCTGCCTTATGGATTTTTTGTTCAACCGTGGGGAATACATCTTTAACGAAATCGGCTGCTGTATTAATCCCACCCGTTACCTGATCTACCTTTTGCTGTAAATCCGTCCGGGTATTTTTAATGATTCCGTGGATGTTCATTAATTCATTGTATAATGAAGCTAACTGTTCTGAATTGGTTGTTGTACCTGATTGATTCGCCTCATTGACACTATCCATTGCTTGTTTTATTTGTGTTTCGATTTCGGTGATATTAGTCACAACGTCATTGATAATGGCGGTGGTTCTAGAGATATCATTGAGCCTTTCCTGCATAACTAACACTTGTTCCCCCGCATCCTTGACTAGCGGCAGGCTAGCCTCGACTTTTAGGATGCTCCGTCCCACCTGGTCAAGTTCCGGAATCCTCTGTTCCAAGGCAATAATTTGTTGTCCTTTCTCATGAATTTCAGGGAGTTTTCCTTCTAATTCTATCGCTTTACGCCCCATTTCTTCAATTTGCGGCAGTGCCTTTTCAAGCTCAAAGATTTGGTTTTCTACAGAAAAAATCGACGGTAAATCCTTTTCAAGCTCCACTCCTGCTTTATAAAATGCTGAGAAAATCGCGTCTCCTACTGTTTTGATAAAAGCTTCACTAATCTGGGCGGTTACACCTGTGGCACCGGTGGCAGCAATTTTAGGAGCTACGGCATTAATTTTTTCATTTACACCAAAAACAATTTGCGGCTTTTTTGGATTCGCTTCTAAAATACTTGTAATTTTCTTTGAGAAATCCTTTGGAATAATAAGATAAGCATAATAATCCCCATGTTTTACGCCACGAATGGCCTCTTTCTGGTCGACAAAAACCCAGCCAAGCTTTTTATTCTTTTTTAGATTTTTTATCGTTTCTTCACCAACATTAATCTTCTGCTTGGTTAAACGAACTACAGCGCCTTCATCTTCATTCGCAACGGCAACGATGATCCCTGAAGTGTTCCCATACGGATCCCACATCGACTTAATATTAAACCAAGCATACGCAGAAGGAAGAAGCATAAGTCCAACCACCAAATAAGGCTACGGTTGGAACACTGAAGATATTTTTCCAATCGGTAATATAGATACTCCATATTTTCCTCATTTTTCAAAACACACCCATTTCACAACATACTATTTCTATTGTTGGAAAAAATGGTGTTTTTATCCCAAATCAAAATTGCAACGTGCATGTTAATTTTGGGGGTGAGGTTGTTTGTGATAGCGAATTAATTAACTATTTTTTGTATAGCTTTGTTAAATATCATTGTTGATTATTAGTACAACGGTATAAAAGGTCGATGAAAGACAAATCAAAAGAGTTCCCAGTGAGATTAGTCCTTCATAAGCGTGATGAAAGACAAATCAGGAGAGTTCCCAGTGAGATTAGTCCTTCATAAGCATGATGAAAGACAAATCAGAAGATTCCTCATTGAGATTAGTCCTTCATCAGGTCTTCGTGAGAAAAATCAACATCTGTCTTTAACAAAGCCTTAGCAACAAAAAAACACTCACAACTATTGATAAATCAATAATTGTGAGTGTCTTCATCCTTTTTCTAAAGATACTGTTGGTCCTGCGAACAACTTCCCTTTACCAATCAAGCTCTTTTCTTTAAGCGTCCTACAAGAGGTATTACCATTATACCAGCAATCGCAACCTGCATGATGTTTCCAGGGATGGAGCCGAATGGCTGTATCCAGTTGCCATAAAGGAGCACTTCTGTAAAATAATAGCCAACCACTTTAATAATGAGTGCAGTAGCAACGGCTAGCGTGTTAACAAACATCCTTTTCCCCAAGCTTCCCCCTGTTTTAATATTAGTAATAATTACTTACAAATTAAAATCATTAATTTTATTTAATTAAAAATTATAAGTATAATCAATATAATGAAGATTTTAAAACCTTTGAATATTTCCAATACAGGAGGAAAGAAGCATGTAATTGAAACAATTTTTTGATTTAACAGGAAAGACAGCAATAGTACCTCGAGGCGGCAGCGGGACGTCAAATGGTAATTGCACTTGCAAAAGCTGGAGCTACCGTTGTAGTAGGTTCACGTCGTTTAGAAGTGACTTGCAAATAGATTGGGCGGGGAAGGTACTAAGACTCCTTCTAGGAGATTGGGCAGAGATATTGATGTAGCTGGAGCTGTCATTTACCTTGCTTCAGAATCCTCTGATTATTGTAATGGAAATATATTAAGTATTGATGGCGGACTTGGGGCTAAGTAATCGCTGAACAACACGCAGTTCACATTTTCCTATTAATGTATCGAGTAAAAAAATGTGATTACAAGAGTACTGAAACCTAAGTAATCCTTATCATCAATAGCTACTAATAATCTTTTATATTCCTCAACTGTTAAAGCCTCAGCAACATCAATAAACCCCCCGAATAATGATCCGGTCGGTTTTATGTATCCATGTTAAACTTTTATCAAATAAACTCTTACGATTTCCGTTCTTAACATTAATTACTAAAAGACACTCAATATGCACTTTTTGCTAGTATAAATTAGATGATTGCACTTTAATGCTTCGTAATAATTATTTACATGGATTTGTAAGTCCCATACTAAAACTCACTAGGTTGCTTTAAATGTATACGGTTTATTTTTATCAAGAAATCAGATAATATATCTGACAATCAGAATTTGTTTTTTTGAAAAAACCTTGGTAAATATGCTTTGTGTGCCTCTAGCATTTCGTCTACAATCGCTATAGCCACTTTATCGTTTGCAACAAGCGGATTGATCGTCAATGCAACGATTGCTTTTTCACGACTTCCTTCTACCGCAGCCTCAATTGCCATCTGCTCAAAGGATTTAATCGTTTGTATCAATCCTCGAACTGGAACTGGCAATTCTCCCATCAATAATGGAACAGGACCATCCTTCGTAATGACACAACTAACTTCAACAGCACCGTTATATGGTAAGCCTGAAATTGCCCCCTTGTTCATTGTATTCAATGGTTGAATATCTCGCGTATCATTGTAAATCGATGAGATCAAACGACAAGCCGCATCGGAGTAGTAGGCGCCACCACGTTTTTCTAACTCAGGAGGTTTTACATCTAGCGTTTCATCCTTATATTTTTCAAATAGAGATGCTTCAATCCGTTGTACGACTTCTGCACGCGTTTCATTAGACTCGAATTCTTTCAATTCTCTTGCCAGCATTTCAGATGTTTTGTAATAGTAATGATGGTATGAGCATGGGATGACATTGATACCCTTTAGGAATTCAGGTGCCCATTCCTCCGCGTCAATATTTTTTACAAAACTTGCATTGGCAGGATCCATGATCATTTCAAGAACTTTATCTATTACACTTACTCCATCTAGATAAACTTCTAATCCAAAAACCATATGATTAAGACCTGCAAAATCAATACGAATACGAGAGTGATCCACGTTTAAAAGTTTTGCAATACCCATTTCCATTCCAATCGGTATATTACAAAGGCCAATAAATTTCTTAATATTTGAATATCTAAATGCCGCCTCTGTCACTATACCTGCAGGGTTTGTAAAGTTAAGTACCCACGCATTTGGACAAAGCTCTTCAACTTCCTTACAAATATCCAAAATAACGGGAATCGTACGGAGCGCTTTAAACAAGCCACCTGCACCATTTGTTTCTTGCCCGATTACACCATGTTTTAATGGAATTCTTTCATCAAGTGCACGTGCAGCCAATTGCCCAACACGAAGCTGTGTCGTAACGAAATCAGCATCTTTCAAAGCCTCACGGCGATCATACGAAAGGTGAATCTCAATTGGAACCCCAGCTTTTTTAACCATACGCTTTGATAGCGCACCAACTGTTTCTAATTTTTTGCGACCTGCTTCGATATCAACAAGCCAAAGTTCTGTAACTGGTATTTTTTCATAACGCTTAATAATGCCTTCAACTAGTTCCGGCGTATAACTAGAGCCCCCACCAATTGTCACAACTTTAAATTTCTTTGACATTACTTAAGGCCCCTTTCATACAAGTCAACGAACTCTTTTGCCAAGTCTTTTACGGTCATCGCATTCATCAGGTGATCTTGGGCATGAATCATTAAAAGTGAAATTTCTGTTGGATTCCCACCAATCTCAGATTGAATTAGCGATGTTTGAATATGATGTGCATTATTTAAAGAATCACTTGCTTCTTTTAATTTCTCGCGTGCTAAATCCATATTCTGTTCTTTTGCGGCATGAATGGCTTCCATTGCTGCACTTCGACCATTTCCACCATGTAAAATCAATGTAAAAATTTCTGCTTCATGTTTTACCATAAAACTGACCTCCTTCCTCTTTCAAGAGAAATTTTGAAACTCTTAAGCTTATGGCCACAAATTTTCTATGTTAAAAAACCCTTTGGGTATTCTTGTATTCTATAAAATTTTCAAACTTAAAGTTTTTTATATTATAATGTTTTTTCATGTCCTTCATAATGCCTTTTGAATTCAAAGTCATTTGCTTTCAAAAGGCATTATACAAGAAGAGACACTTCTTTCGATTTGTATACTACTTATATTCTATTAGTTTTATTGCTTGCTCGAGAATAGCTGCACCATCACACAAGCCATAGCTCATCATATCAATAACTTCAACTGGAATATTTGTCTCCCCACAGATGTTTTTCATTTCGTTCAAAAGAAAACGTACTTGTGGTCCTAACAATAACACATCCGCCTCTTCGATTTCTGAGCGAACAACAGATTCGGAAACTGCCCAAATATGTGCTGAAATTCCTTTTGACGCAGCAGCTTTTTCCATTTTTGTAACAATTAGGCTTGTAGACATGCCGGCAGCACAACAAAGTAAAATATTCATTATTTTTTCCCCTTCTATTCTAAGCTAGTAACGTCGTTCTTATTGACTACGAGTAATCGAGCTAATCGATCGTGTGCAGCTAATGAGTTTGGATTAGCAAATATGCTTATAACGGATATCAAAAATGGGATGCCTTGAAAAAGAAACATCGATAAAAATTTAAAGAAACTTCTAACAATCACTAATAATCCATAAGCAAGCTTACCTTTTTTGTTATTGATGTGTGTTAGTTTCAATCGAAAGATCATCTTCCCAATTGTAGAACCTCTTAATATTAAGGTTGTTAAGACATCATAACAAAACCAGATAAAAAGCGATTGGAGAAAGGCTTCATTAAAAAGAGCCATAACCTGTACAGTAGCTTCTTGACTAGCTGCTTCACTCATTGTTTTTTGAATTTCAATCATCTTTGTTAAGACTACAGGAAAGTTTGCAAATCCTGTTATTCTATAAACAATTGAAAGTAGGATTGAGACAATCACCGCATCTATTGCAAAAGCAGCTATTCTTTTTAATCGAATCTGAGTGAATATTTTCTTTTTCATGTCCATAGTAAGTATTCGCTAAAAATTAAGATTTCCTTTGGAATCTATAATATTATTAGCTTTCTCCATTTCTAAGTTTTTCTTATCCCACATCTTAATGAATGGGAACCAAATTGCAGAGGCAACTGCAAAAGCAACTAATTGCATGACTACACCCATAATTTTACCGCCAGTCATAAGATAACCACTGATGAAATATGGTGTTGTCCACGGAATAATCGTACCCGTCGTTTGTGGGAAAATTCCCATTGACGTACCAAAATAAGTAACTGTTAATACTGCCACTGGTGCAAGCATGAAAGGAATCATTAAGAATGGGTTTAAGACAACCGGAACTCCAAACATAATTGGTTCGTTGACATTAAAAATGGAAGGTCCAATCGCCAAACGTCCAACTTTCTTAAGAAGGTTTGATTTTGCTAAAAACATCATATAGATAGCAACTGGTAAAGTAGCACCTGATCCACCCATCCAGATACCATTCTCATAGAATGTATACGTAATGATATGTGGCAGTGTCTTTGCACCCTCTTTTACTGCTGCTAAGTTTGCATCAGCATTTGTAATCCAAATAGGTTCCATAACAGAAGTGATGATGGATGAACCATGGATTCCAAAACTCCATAAGAGATGTTCCATTAAACTTGCGATAAGCGTACCAATGTAGGTTGAACCTAAAATCGTAAATGGTTGTGTAACAACGACCTGTATAAAAGTTGCGAAAGTTTCCCAACTAGTTTCCGCAAATATAAATCTGACAAATAAGAAGAAAATAATAATAACGAAACCAGGAATAAGGGCTGTAAAAGAACGTGAAACGGTTGGTGGTACAGTATCGGGTAATGTGATGATCATCTTCTTTTGTAAGAAGAAACGATAAATTTCAGCGGTAATTATGGCAACAATTAATCCAACAAATAAATACTGTGCACTAAAAATATCAGGTGACCAGGCTGATACGCTTTCTTCATCAACCTTGAAAGTGCTCATAATGTTAACAATTAAATATCCTGCTAATGCTAAAACACCAGCTGGAACACCATCTATATTCTTTCCATCGACTTTATAACTGCCTGCTAGCGAGTATGCTACACCAAAGACTGCAATTAAAGCGATGATACCCATTGTACCGTTATAAACGATGTCTCCAAAAGCATTCCAATTGTCCCCAAAAGTTTTTGCCATGAAGTTTTGATACCATTCTGCTTCTAACCAAGCTACGATAATGAAAAATGAACCAATTATCATAAGAGGCATTGCAAACATAATACCGTCACGTAAGGCAAGCAAATGTCTTTGATTACCTATTTTCGAAGCGATTGGTAAAAATTTCTCTTCAAAAAAATTACTTTTCATTGAATTATCACTCCTAAAAGGATTAGGATCTTGGTAAATCAGAAATTCCCTTTATACCAAGATCCTTTTAAAATAATTTATTTAATTTAATTATGGAATAATATTAATGAGCTTTGGCAACTAGTATAGTTACGCGGCTACTGTTTACATTAATATTATTTATGATGCGATTTCTTAGAAACAGGTCTTACAAAAGTCATCACGTGGCTATCGTTTTCAAATCTAGGCTCTCCATCAATTGTCATTGCAGAGTATACAACAGTAGCAATGATGAAAGCTTGCTTATCTGTTTTATACGTAATTTCTCCAGTTTCACTATCAACAGTTACATCGTCTGGTGAAGATGATTCGTAACTAACTTCTACAAATTTGTTTCCATCTGTATTTAAATTTGAATCAGCCATTGCATTTTTCAACCATGTTGGATAGGCAAAAGAATTCTTGTCAAGCACAGTAGGAGCAATTGGCTTTGCTGATTGCTGAGGATCAACAACATTGATTGTGTATGTTATTTTAGCAGGCGTTCTAAAGAATCCATCAATAACATACGCCGTAACGGTAGCTGTTCCCGGTTTTAAACCTGTTGCATAAGCACCATAGTACTCGCCATTAACACTTAAATCCGTTGGTCTTACGTTTCCTTCATCACCGTATGTTGCTATATTTCTT
The DNA here is from genome assembly GCF_030817595.1 of Neobacillus niacini. Classification (GTDB taxonomy): domain Bacteria; phylum Bacillota; class Bacilli; order Bacillales; family Cytobacillaceae; genus Neobacillus; species Neobacillus niacini_G. Next base: position 197,712 of record NZ_JAUSZN010000001.1, on the reverse strand, counting down.
AGGTCAATAACTTGAAATACATCTGATTCAGCATTGATTTGTGTAGGTAATCCATTGATATATCCTGCTTGATCCCAAGCATTCGTAGCCCAAGATACATTCTTAATATATCCCGTTGTTTTAGCATCAAGCTTTACAGAGTCACCTACGTTAATTGTAAATGTATGTGTGTCTGCATTATATTTAGCATGAGGATTCATAGATGCTAGATTAGTTGGATATTCAAGGCTCTCTGTACCATTATTAATTGGTGCAGTAACTTCTGATCCTAAATCTTCTACATAAGCAGCATCTTCAGGGTTTTGAGTGATCCAGTAAGGCATTGAAATGACAGTTGAAGATTCCATTGTTAAACTGTTACCAGAGTCAATCGTTCTTCTATCCATCGTTCCAAAAATGTTTGTGTTGTACTTGGACATCATAACTTCATCACGAGGAATTAATTGGTCAACCATAAGATTTGGTGCTACGTGTGTTACGTCATTTCTGTTTGCTGATAATACGTCAAAGTTCATAAAATTGTTAGGTATACGTGTCATATACCAATCTAAACCTGCAAGGTCAACTTGTGCGTGTCCGATATCAATACCTTTAGCTTTCAATGCACCTAAAGAAGCCGTGTAGAAAGTTGTCATGAATGGGTTTTTCTCTCTCTTTTCGTTTGTCCACCATTGGTTCATGCCTTCTAAGATTTCGTCACCGTTAAACTTATCAGCATGGTGAGATAATGTGTAGTATGCTAGTGCTTCTTCTTCTTCATCAGAATAGTTCATGTATGATTCGTGAGTTACACCACTTACACCGATATCATCACCGTTATGAGCAGCAATACCAAAGTATCTTGCAAGATATTGTAATGTCATATCAAGCATCGATTTTGAGTTATATGTTTTTGGATATCTTACTTCAAAATCATTGTGTTCATTAGCTTTTTCTGACGCCTTTACGCCATTCATTACTTTGTATTCGTTTGCAAAATCAAGTGGTTCAATTACATCAATGCCTTGATCTTCAAGGATTGCTTTTTCTTCAGGAGTATACGTACCCAAATCTCTTGCAACAACAAGTGCTTGTAACTGTAATTGCGCATTTAATGGACCGTCTTCATAGTCTGCGTCTCTTCCCCATGCATCCTTATTACCATCAAGGTATTCAGGGTTCATATTTGCCCATCTAGTTAGAGCATTCGGACCGTTTAATCCATTTCCAGGAACAGAACCACTAGCAAAACGAGATTCAGCTGGGTTCTCACCATTAACAGTCAATTGGAAATAGTTGTTTAAAACTAGTGCATTTGTGTGGTTAATCATATCATTTTTGATAAGCGCTGCTAGTTCTGGATCATCTTCTTTGAATGCCTTATATGCTAGGTCTAATGTAAAATAATGACCTACTAATTCATCTGTTGATGTTGTTGCTTTGTAATAACTTTATTTGAGTCTAAATCCATTGAATCCGCATCAAAACCTTCGTTTTGGTTCGCAAATATTTCAGTTAAACGTGGAGGTACTGCAACTGTGTCATATGCTTTAAGATCAGTTTGAGTTCCATTTTTGAAAGATCCAGGGACATTATACCAAACTGTTTTTCCATTAATATCTTCAGCTTGTCCTGCCTTCTTTTGAATCCATGCATTATCCCATGTCCTAGCTTCTGGAATTGTAGCGCCATTGTTACTTGTGTCTACTTTGTACGTACGAGCAAAGAAACCAGCTGAAGCAGGATTTCCAGTGTCAGTCAATGTATATTTACCCTTTTCATCAACGAATACTGGCTTTCCTTCGTTAGCACTAAGCCATGCTTTTGCTTCAGCGATAGTTTTTACGTTTCCACCATAAGACTTAACCACGTACACATAGTCGTTTACATTGTATTGAGAAGTAACTTTTAATTGCGTACCAGATATATAACCAAGCGTTACGATTGATTCAACTGCACGAATAGCAGATGCTTTTGCATCTTTTGTTCTTTCATCATTTGGACCAAATGTATTTTTCATGTAGTTGTATCTCCAGATTTCACCAGAAGCATACATTGTCGTCCAAAGACCGTCATTGTCAGTATCATAGTTTCCTCTAGCAACATCTTTATCAGCTGTCATAAGTGCTTTAATCATGTCCTCTTGAGTAGTGAATCTCATATTACCAGATTGGAATCCGTATCTGTCTGTATAGTTTCTTGAAATTTCTGTTTGAAGTAATGCTTTACTTTGTAAGGACATTTGCTTTCTCACAATGTGAGTTGCGTTTCCTTTTTCACCAAGAATCCAAAGTCCATTATTACCATCAGGCATGATGTTGGTAATCACTTCTTTTGCGTTAAATGTTGCAGTATTACCAGCATTATTAGTACCAGAACCTGAAGATTCACCAGTTTGTGGAATATATCTCCCACCTTGCAAATATTGAATTTGATCAGCCGAAGATAAGTTAGGATCGTAAAGTGTAATTGCATCAGATACGATACCAGTAATTACTCCATGAGGTTTTTCAACACCAAGAATAATTTTATCGTTTGACTTGATTAAAGTATCTTTTGAAACCAACCATTTTACGCCATTTTCTCCATTTACATAGCCAACATAGCTTTTAGAAGGAAATTTAGTTCCTGCTGGAGCAGTAGGAATATTTGTTGTTTTCCAAGTGGATGTTAAAAGGGCAGCTGGTATCCTATCATCCCCAGCATTATAGTAGTAAACTAATTTTTCAAGATTAGTAGTAGCTTGTGCTTCTACTACAGTAACAGTAATCTCTACAGTTTTAGCAGCACCAGTTGTATCCACTCCAGTACCAGTGATTTTTGCCGTACCACCAGATACCCCTAAAATCTTTCCGCTAAAATCACCTTTTTCGTTGCCAACCATATCAACATAGGCAACATATGGATCAGAAGTTGTCCATTTTACGGGCTTTGTTGTATCTAGACCGGTAGGTTTTGCATGAGTGATTTGTGTAGTATTCATATAAATGCTTGTGCCAGTTGAAACAGGAGCTACAGTAAAAGATTGAGCTGATTTAGTAGGAGCAGCATTAACATCTACACTACCAAAATTACCAGCAATCATTGAAGCAGCTAAAAGTGCAGCCGTAACAGGTTTACCAAAATGCCATTTACTTCTTTTCATTTACCTTCCTCCTAAGTAATCCTTTTTTGATTGTAAAATTACCTTCTAAACCCTTCATTCCCTGTCTGCTTTCAACTCCCTTCATATAATTTGCGGGAATTTGTTAGTCTAGCAAAATAATATTTTAGAAATCTCGTACTGAAAATCATTGAAGTTATTTGACTTCAGAATTCTCTGCTTCGCTTCGGGATGATCCATTAAATGTAAAACTAATCGACTTAACTCCTTATGTAAAAACAAGTCTCCAGCACGTAGATTAATTAAAAAAAGTATTTGAACTACTTTTCCATCATAAGTGGGTGGATTCTTAAATATCACAACACTTATTGAATCTTGAATCGCAACCATTTTTAATGCATGTGGCACTGCTAACCCATTTTGAAGAATCGTCGATATTTTTTCTTCTCGTTCGACAACCAAATCAGGATATTCAGGTGTTGCAAAACCCAATTCAACAACTCTTTTCGCTTTTTCTTTAATGTAAGCTTTGTAGTCAAAAGACTCTCTAGTATATTCTATATAAAACATTTCTGAATGAAACAGAGATAAGAGAGTTGGTGCATTAACTCTACTCGCTGGATACCTAGTAAGCGTACGACGAATTCTCTGGATATCCGTCTCAGTTAATATTGGTGCTACTTGAATATACGGAATTGAAATATTATCAAAACGAATCGGATGGGATGAAACCAATAAATCATATTCTTCTAGATGAACCGATTGAAGTTCACTGTATAGAACGACATTAATGGTTGCACCTTGGAAAAGTGTTTCGAGTTTCATTTTAAGTAGATCAGCCGATCCAGCTCCTGATCCGTACGATAATAGAATTTTTTTATAAGAACTTAATTGTTTTTGTTTCTCCCTTTCCATATGGGCTGCAAAATGCATGGTAATGTATCCCATTTCATCACTAGAAAGTTCGAATCCCCATATTTCCTTTATCATTTCAGAAAATTTTAAAGCAATCATAAAGACATCTGAATATCTACTGTATACATCATCTATCAATGGATTTGTAAGCTTTAAATTGAAATATATTCTTCTTAACAAAGGATACATATGCATCATAAGCATATCCAAAAGTTGCTGATCACCTGTAAACTGTGTTAAGAAAGTTTGATCTAATTTTTCGAAACACCGCTTTAGTTTTTGTTTCAAATCATTTTCTTCTTGTTCTTCAATATCATCTACACTAGATTTACCACTTATATGTGCAGCCAGATAGATCATTTCACTCTCTGGTAGTACAACATGATATAGTTCAGAAAGAACTTCACATATTCTCTCGGCTATATTCATATAAGATGGCTTAATCAAGGAAACATCTAACTTCTTTTCTTGATTAGGCAATATAAAATTGTGTTGGGTTACTCGAAAAGAGAGTATTTGAATATGCCCTAAAATGTTCTCAAGTGCAAAATAACTTAATTTCAAATGATTGTTTTGTACTTCTTCACTCAAAACAGTTCTAATTTCTTCAATTGGAAACGCTTTCTCAAAATTTTGATAAATAGATTTTTTTAACAGTCCTGTTTCTTTTTGACTTAAGAAATAGGAAAACGCCCTTCTAAAATTTGTTTCGTCACCTAGTAAACGAACACCGTAACGTGATTTTGTTTCTACTTTTAAATCAAAAAACCTAACTTGTTTTTCTACTTCAACCATGTCGCTAAGAACTGTCGATCTGCTTATCATTAGGCTATCAGCAAACATATCAATGGTTTGAAACTCAGTCGTTTGAAGCAGAAGCATAATAATATTGCTTACACGAACACGAGGTAAGTCAGGGGCTAAAGCTCCCTTAATTTCCTTCAAATACGATTGAACCTTTTCTTGATTTACTACATGAAGTAAATATCCTTCACCACGTTTTTTCTGAATAACAAATCCAGATTTTTCTCCAATAACGTTTAATTCTTTCAATTCATTTCGTAATGTCCGATTTGAAATTGCGAATTCTGATTCAAGTTCATGTGATGTAAGTGATTTGCCTTTTTGATACAAATATTCCAAAATTAGATCTCTTCGCATACATAACCTCATCACTCTCTAGATACTATCTAGCTTATTTTTAGTGTACTTCTCACAAAATAGATTTAACAGATTGATTTTTTCCAACGTATTTAGCAAAATGTAATATTGTATGTGAGTTTGTCTTTACTTCAATTTTTCGATAATTATATTTCCATATTGTAATATAGTATTTTCGCATGGTAAATTGGGGGAATTTTATGTTATACACTATGAAAAATGGGGGTTTTTTGGGTTAAAAATAATAAAATTACCCCTTTTGTTTATAAATTGGGGGGGTACGCAAGTAAAACTTGGGGGAATTGGAATGAATCAAGAATATTGGTCACAAAAAAAAACGGTCCCACGACCTGGGAACGCTTCTCTCATAAAGCTCATATTCACTTTTCTAGTTACTTATCAGATCTAAATTAAACACCATAATACTTCGCAAAAAGTTCTTTATTCCATTCATCTCCGCCATCAATATTAGAGCTCTTAAACACGGGGGGTTTTAGTCCAGCCTGATGGTATTTTTTTGCTAATAAAATAGAAATAGTTTGAGCAACAAAAGCTCCCGCCATAGTTGAAGTTGCTCCCATACCTGTTTTTGCTTCTTCTACATAAAAGTGAGCATCCCCTGGTCCAGTACAACTATCAATAACTACATCACTAAAGTCACAAAGGTATTTTCCGCTACTGTGTCTTGATTTTGAGCCTGCAGGATGATTCGGATTTGTAAAAGCAATGACTTTTGTACCACATTCCTGTGCCATCTTTGCAAGTTCAACAGTCATTCCATTTCTTCCTGAATTGGAAGCAATGACAAGTACATCCTTTAAGTTAATTTTGTATAAATCAAAGATAACTTTTGCATAGGTTTCTATGCGTTCGATCACAGTACTTTTTAAAGGATGATCGTGTAAAAAAAACTCATTCGGCAAAATAGGCGAAACCTGTGCAAATCCACCCGCTCTTACGTAAAATTCTTCTGCAAACATATGGGAGTGACCTGAACCTGTAACAAGAAAGCGACCTCCATTTTGGAGTGCTTCAAAAATGCATGTGGCTGCTTCATCCATTTTTTCAATTTGTGTCGTATACAGTTTTTCGAGATTTGCTGTCACATATTGATAATATTTCTCCATTATCACTATTCCTTCTTTTATTGATTTTAGTCACCATCTCATAGGTTTTGAGAGTTTCTAATCTATCTATTACCAGCCGTATTTATTTTCGCTCCATTTTTTTATAATTAGATCTTGTTTCACGAAAACAAGACTATTTTTTTCGATATCTTTATCGATGATTGCACCAGCTCCGAGAACACTATAAGCACCTATTTTACAACCAGGCATAATAATCGTATTTACGCCTGTTCTGCAATAGTCGCCAAGATAAGCAGCATTTGAAAAATGTAACGGTACCTCTTTTCGTCCATTCACAACGTGCTCCGTTTCTCCATCATCAAAGCGTAATGTTCCGCAAACGGTTGCTGCTCCGATATCCGTATGACTGCCAATTGCACCATAAAACTCGCCATAGTGATAAAGATATACCTTATCCATCACCATTCCACCAAGGAACTCTGCACAATGGTCGAATATACAATTCGATCCTATTGATACTCCATCGTAAATGATGCAGTAATTACTTATTTTTGTATGATCACCAATCACAGCATTGCCATTAAAAATGGCTCCATTATCAATGATTGTATTGTCACCAACAACCAGGTTACCGTGAATGACCACTCGATCACCAATTGTGGAATTCTTGCCCAGTTTCACATAGCCATGAATGGTTGCATTTGCTGAAATCGTCGCACCTTCTGCCAGTTGGTTCTCTTGTAGTGCATTACAAAAATGATCCACCATAATTTGGTTCGCTTCTAACATATGCCAAGGCTTGTCAATATCAAAGAAGTATCCACGGCATTCGATAGCCTTCAATTTTACTTTATCAAGCGATTTCAGAAGTCCAGCTTCAATATATCTCTCTTTCGGAACACTTACACCTACTTTTACATCTGGAAAATAATCTGGAGTGCTTTTCACATAATCTAAAATTGTATCGTCAAAATGAAATCCTGCAAATTGATGGGTAATGCTGTTCCCACGATAGTGGGCGCCAATCGACTGAACGAACCCATTCTCGATACTCGCACCAATCCAGTTCCTTGAGGATTCCTCCAACTTCTTCAACAACACAGCAGGTTTTATAGAATTTACTAAGCTCTCTAAATCCTTTTCTTCAACGATGGTATCCCCATAGAGAACAATAAAGTCCTTCGTATCAGAGAGTTTCTCAGCTCCTTTTACCAGACTTTCTGCGCTTCCTAAATTTGTTTGATCAGTTACAAATTTAACATTTTCAATATCTGATAATAGATTTTCTATTTCTCTTTGATGTTCTTCATTAACCACAACAACAACTTCTTTTATTCCCATTGCCACAATGGATTCAATGTTATAGCGGATTAATGACTTCCCAGCAATTTTTATTGTTGTTTTGGAGCGAACCGCATTGAAAGGAAACATTTTACTGCCTTTGCCTGCCGCAAGAATAATGGCGCTTTTGACCATTTCTTCACCTCCTGTTTCATTCACGTTTTATAACCTTGTTTTGACCAGATCTATTTACAGTCTAGTATCATTTATCTACTATATAAATTTTACTTATATTCTACTAATCGAAATTTATTTCTGCCTGCTAAAAGATAAGGCAATAAATCTTTTGAAAAAGGATGAACAAATCCAATCACATTGTGCTCAATTGATTGTCCTAAATCTTTCAATGAGATTTGTACTTCCCCTTCATATTGCGCACTTCTATTATTTAAAACAGAGATTGTATACTTTCCTCTTGGTGCACAAAAGCAAGGTGGCACTTCCATTCCTCTCGTATCAGTCGCCCGAATTAGATTGGCAGGCTGATCAACTCTTGAAAGTAGGATGGACTCTTGAATTTTCATTTTTGTATTTTGAGGAACAAACTGATTAAAAATAACTGGAATCTCTATATAATCTTGTTGGTAACATCTTGCCATTTTGGTAAGCTCGGAAAGATCCGCAAACGAGTCACCAATTAGCACATCATCAAAACCATTTGCAAATAACTCTAACATTGCAATATGACAAGGCAAAAAGCGGTGTTTTTCAATCGTACAAACCCCATGACCTAAGTGGTGTAAATCTTTAGGCGAAAGTTGCGATGCAACAAACCCACCGACCGGTACACCGAAAGAGGCAAACAAGTCGTTAATGGGACGAATGTCCTCAAGAGACAATGCTGTATCTGGCAGCGGGAAAAAATTGTGACAAGCAGTGAGTTGACCAATATTTCCTTCTTTTTCTATCGTTTCTAAAAATCTACGACACTCTCGTATTGCATTTCCATTCTGATTATCAGTAGAAGACATCGAAGCATTTACTTCTATTTGTATCCCTTGCTGATTTTTTGAAAGAAGTGCAATTTCTTCGCTCGTAAAACCTCCATCAATGCGGAGTTTAGTGATGCCCATTTTTTGTAATGCTGTAAGGTCGGTCAATGTACAACCCAACTCGTTGAAAACTTCATCATTCATATCAGCTGATACATTCATACCAAGTTCTTTACAGTAACTCAGTAGGTTATTCCAAGTGTTCGCATTTACATCCTCGGCACCTTCAAAACCATGATTATTTAAAATCAGTGAAACAAATACTTTTTTAAAACCAAACGAATGTGCCTTTTGCAAATATTCTTTGATTTGATCTAAAGGATAAAAGTTGGGATAGACACTAATTCCTATTTCACGCATTTTACGTCACATTCCTTACTATTCATAATTTGTATTTACTTATACCCTCGCACCAATAATGATGGCACCGAATACTGGATCATAAAGTGGAACAGATATCTCTACTTGTGGTAAAACCACACGTAACTTCTCTTTTAACGTACCGAAATAATCTGTTGATTTCGTCAACAAACTGCCTGCAACTGAGAGACTGAATTTTTCTGACCCCATTTGTCGACTGATTCCAACGACTAAACGAACTAATTTCTCTAGTTCTGCTTCAACAATCGTACGAGCAGCTTCGTCTCCTTTTCCCCATGCTTCTAGAATAATTGGCGTACATGAAGCTACCTTGTCAACAGGCAGCGTATCTTCCAAATATAATAAATCTATAAATTCTTCTGGAGAAGTCAACTGAAAATGAGCAAGCAGCTTTTCTGTAAATGATGTAGGTGCAATCACCTTGTCATACTCTTGCATTCATCACTTATCAATCCACCCCATCCACCAGAGCGAACGATTTTTCCTTTTGAGTCAATTCCTACAACAATGGAACCTGTTCCAGCAATCATCAAAGCATCTTTTCGATCTCCATTGCCACCAACAAGGGCAATTTCTGCATCATTCACTACTTCTAGTTGGCAAGCGAATCCGCTTTCTTTTAATGCAGTCAGATAGATTTCAACATCCTTCGGTCTATCAACACCTGCAGAACCTAATACGAGAATCGCATTTTGCAGTAGCTCTTGAAAACAAGAGAATAAAGCTTCATAAATTTCGCGTAATACTGGTCTAAGACCTTCTACTCCGATGTTATTATAATTTGACATCCCAAAATTTTGGTCAAATAGTATTTCTCCTTCTAGTCGTTCTTTGACCATGACTCTCGTTTTCGTTCCTCCGCCGTCCATTCCTATAATCAATCTATTACTCATTATCTGTTCAGTCATCCTTTCATTAATCATTTATTTCTTCCTAAAAAAGCACAATCCTCGCATTGATTTTATGGTTATAGTCAGATTTTTGCAAAATAAGTGAAAAAGGTAGTACATCAAAAAAGTAATCTATGTTGTTCATCGAATAAGCCAAGATGCTACTCTAGTTTATTTAAGTATACTTATCACCCAATACATTAAACAGTTGGATTTTTTCCAACATTTTTAGCAATATATTATATACCTTCTAGATTTAAGGGATACCATGGGAAATTAGATGACTTTATCGAGAATCTTTGAAAAATAGGAAGAACCATTGGTGTTCTATTGCAGATAATTGCCAGAGCCCTTCAAACAGGACCTGAAAAACACACCAGCAACCCCTTTATGTTCCAAGGGGTTGCCGTGTGTTTGTAAATACGTATTTACGTTGCTTTCTTAACAGCGACAGGTAAACTTTATTTATGTATTTTAAAACACATTATGAAAGTCTAACTATAGTGTATTTATTCTAATAATTAATGAATTCCAAGATAATCAATTTGCAATTGAAAGTGAATCTGGTATTCTTCCATAGTATGGAAAGTTAAACCTTCTGACTGTTGAACGAAGAAGAGTTAGCGGATATATTAGAAGTAATTTACGGTATAGCACACGCCTTTAACTTAGATATGGACAAAGTATTAAAGGTAAAAGCTGATAAGTTAGAAAAACGAGGCGGATTTAATGAACGCATTATTTTAGAAAAGGTAATTGAGTAATTTTTCTCTATTTAGAAGAGTCTTTTAAAAAGGCATAGTGATGAAACGTAAAGACTCATGTTATAAGTTGGGGAAACGCAGTCAGTCATGGGTGAAAGTGATTAAGTTCCAAAATGAATAGGTACTGATTACAGGGTTAAGAAAAAGACGAATTTGGGCTGCTTCACAGCTCCAGATGACCACCAGCTAGACTAATGGAATTTATGTGACCTCCTGAAAGGACAGAACTTTACATGCAACATTAAGTTGTATCAAAGAATAATAAACAAAAAATGGGAGAGTATGATGACTCAGGATAACAAAAAAATAGAATTGCTTTTCAAATCGTTGCCTCTTTTATTAAAGGATATGGAGGAAAAAAGTTGGATTATTGATTCATTTCCATTTAGATACAAAGAAGAACAGTATATTGTAATATTAACTCGATACAGAGAAAATGAGAGTAAACCAAGTAATTATGCTAAAGCTAAAGTAGAATTTGTACGAAGGAACAATACAAATAATTCAATTATGGGTTATATTGATTTCTTCAAAGTTCGTTTCTATAGTGTAAAAGATTTTTGTGACTTTTTTGGTGTAGAGAGAGGAAATGCGAATAGAGATTTATTCGAAGATTTTTCACAAATTTTTTCTAATTTTATTCCAAAAGAAAAAATTATAGATAAAAGTGAAATAGAAAACAAGTTAATTGGTAGTCGCGCAGAGGGAAATAATCCTAATGCAATATACTGCTATGATGTACGTCGAAATGGAAGGAATAAAGATGGTTCACCAAATAAACGTAGTATTGAGAATAGTAATAAAGCACAATCGCTACGTCGTAAACTATATGAACGATCATACATTTCACGTGTAGGGTTTTCCTGGTGCAGCAATTTGTAGGATTTCATGGCATCAGATGAATTGGTAAACTTTTTTACCGTTGCAACATCTTCCAAAATTCGCTCGCTTTTTTCATTTATATGAGCATGTGTAGCCTCAATTAAAACCCATTGATTTGGAAATTCATTTCGAACATCTTCCCACTTTATGTCTTACAATTATTTTATCATTTTGGAAGGGGCAAGGGTATCTACAACAAGTCAACAACAATACCTTCTAATAAATGGCCAAAAAGTCCAAACACTTTAAAATCTCAGTCTCTTAATTATACAAAAGACTGTCAATAAATCCGATTATTTTCGAATTTGTCGACAGTCTGCGAAAAGTTCTTGTCACTTGTCTTATTAATTGTTTACTAATTAGATTTCGAGTGCGATTAAAATTCTATTGTTTTCCCTGTTTTTGCAGAAGTATAAATGGCTTCTAATATTTGTGTCACGACTAATGCCTGTTCCGGTTTCACGAGTGGTTCTGTGTCATTAATAATGCATTCTAGCCACTGTCGCGCCTCTTTAACACCAGGGTCTTCCGTTCCAGCATTAAAGTAAGCAATTCCACCTCCAGTTGCAGCCTTTGTCTCAACCAACTTACCGTATTTGGTGCTATTAGAAACTAACTCACTTGTCGATGAACCGGGTGAGGCTTTCATTTCCGCGCCACCTTCTGTACCACATAAGGTTACCATTGCTTCTCGAACATCCGTTGTATTTAATGCCCAAGAACATTCTAGAATGATCGTGGCCCCATTTTGCATTTTAATAAATACAAAGGCCGAATCTTCTACTTTGTAATGTTCTGGTTCCCATGGACCGAACAAATTTCCTTCATATTTATCAGCAAGCTTAGAGAATACAGAACCGGTTACTGATTGTGGTTTGTAATTGTCCATATTCCAAAGAGCTAAATCCAACGAATGCGTACCGATGTCAATTAATGGTCCCCCCCTTGTTGTTCTACATCAAGGAAAACACCCCATGTATGAACCGCTCTTCTGCGTATTGCATGTGCCTTGGCAAAATAAACTTCACCGAATTCACCTGCTCTTGTAGCTTTATACAATACTTCCGAGTCATCACGAAAACGATTTTGGTACCCAATCGTAAGCTTGTTGCCTGTTCTATTAGCTGCATCAATCATATCTTGCGCTTCTTTCGAATTGATGGCCATTGGTTTTTCACACATGACATGCTTGCCGGATTCTAATGCATCACAAGTAATAAAAGAGTGCTGCAAATTGGGTGTAAGTACGTGGACTACATCAATCGAGTCATCCTGCAATAACTCCTTATAATTGGTATACACTTTTGCCTCTCCAGTGCTAAATTGTTGTGCAGCGTTCTTTGCCCTCTCTTCTACTACATCGCAAAAGGCTACCATTTCCCCTAAATCACTAAGCTTTGCCAATGAAGGCATATGCTTTTGATTAGCAATTCCACCACAACCAATGATACCAATTTTTAATTTTTTAGACATTTGATACTCTCACTTCCTTAATGTTCTTAATAAATTTTTCAAGTCGATCAAGTCCTGTTTCTAGATGTTCTAATGAGTATGCGTAAGATATTCGAATATATCCTTCGCCTGCTTTCGTAAATGCACTCCCAGGCACAACAGCTACGCCTGCTTCTTCAAGTAACCGCTTAGAGAATTCATATGAATTCATCCTATATTCAAGGATAGAAGGAAAAAGATAGAATGCTCCTTCCGGTTTTAATACATCCAATCCCATGGAAATCAAACGATTGAAGACATAATCTCGTCGTTTCTGATATTCCCTTTTCATGATCAAGGCATCGTCTTGCCCTTTTGTTAATGCCTCTAATGCAGCATATTGGCTAATCGTACAAGCGCAAACTGAATTATAAAGATGGACCTTAAGCATCTCTTCTGTAAGATATTTAGGGGCGAATGTGAAGCCAATTCTCCATCCAGTCATGGCGTGCGACTTTGACAACCCATTAATCACAATGGTCTTATCCCTCATACTTGGATATGCTGCGATAGAAAAATGTCTTCCTGAATAGGTATGCTCACTGTAGATTTCATCCGACACAATGAATATTTCCTTATCTTTCAACAATTCAGCAATGCCACTAAGTTCCTCTTCTAGAAGTACGGTTCCTATCGGATTGGAAGGGTACGGGAGGACAATACACTTGGTCCGATTTGTTATGTGTTTCTCGATTAGTTCCGCATTCAGTTTAAAATCATTGAAAGAGGTGTCAATATAAACTGGAATTGCGCCACAGAGACTTATTAACGGCTCATATCCTGGATAAATCGGCACGGGCAATAACACTTCAGATCCTTTCTCCAAAATCGTTCGAAAGGTGATATCCAGCGCTTCACTGGCACCATTGGTAATTAGAATCTCTGCATCAGAATCATAGGTTAAACCATATTTGTAGTGGAAATATTCACTTGCTGCTTGACGCAACTCCAGGAGCCCAGCGTTATGCGTATACGAAGTTCGATTCCTATCAATTGCGTTTTTTGCTGACGCCTTAATATGCTCGGGGGTTATAAAATCAGGTTGTCCAAGGGTGAGATTAATAGCATCTGGATAGTCTACTAACATATTAGAAATTTTCCGAATACCCGGAATCTCTAGCTTCTTTACTTGATCATTGACAAGATGTTTCACGGCTTTTACCCCTCACTAAAAGATAATACGTCATCTAGAATTTTGGTAAGCAACTCTTTAAATAGTCTAATAGGTCTCTGAACGCTTTATCAGGTTCACCGAACAATTCACATTCTAGAGCCATAAACTTATCAAAACCTATGTCGTCCAAAACTTTGAAAGCGGAAACAAAATCTATGTGTCCCATCCCCGGCTACAAGCGATTGCTTTCTGCAAGATGAACGTACCCAATGTAACTACTCTCTTGCTTAATGCTTTGTGGAAGATTTTCTTCTTCTATATTCATATAAAAGAAGTCCGCAACTACCTTTATCGAGGAAAATTCACCTTGTTGGATCATAGCTAAGGCATCAGCCAGTCGATTGATTAGGTAGTCTTTATAACGGTTCAGTGGTTCTTACAGCAGGACACTTCCCACAGACTCAGCCAACGAGTTCAAACGGCTCAGGGACTCCATCAGTACTTCCATGTCCTCTTCACTTAATCTGGGTGGTATATAGGGTGGCAGCTTCCTTGAAAACATGCCGAATGATGCCGGAGCTATCACACCAACCGCTCCTATTTCTGCTGTGTATTTAAGGATTTCGACTATTTCATCAATGGCTTGTTTTTTCTTTTCAAGATTAAATTCACCAATCCAGCCTTGGTAGCCGCCGCAGATCGAGCTAATCCCAACCCTGGTGTTCTTAACTGCCTTGTTAATTTCATCCAATCGCTAGATGAGGACATCTCCTCTTATTTCTAAGCCTTGAAACCAAAGATTATCTATTTTCCTTAACTTTTCTTCAAAACTTTGTCCAAAGAAGGGGTGATCCTGCAAGGCCAATTTCATTCGTTACACTCTCCCAATGAAATTTAGAATTCACCTAATGTTTTAGGTAGATTTAATGGCTGTATTCTATTAAAAAAATAGTCTATGATCAATCCGAAGATGGCGGATCATAGACTTAGCGGTAATATTCACGAGAAATCCTACTTATTACTTAAACGATCGACTTCCTTTTTCATAACATTGGAGTATTCCTTAGGTGTAATTCGACCAGCTAAAAGCTCTGTTCCCTGTACACACATGGTATCCCAAATTCCATTTGGCAAATATACACGGTCAAAGTAAGGAACAACTTGGACGTCATTGTATTTTTCGTAATACTCGACAAATTCGTGGTTAGCCTTCACTCCCTTAATTCCTGAAGGAAGCTTTGTTGCGTCTGAAATTCTAGCAAGGTTCTCTTTTTTGGCAAAGAACTGGAGGAGTTTTTTCGCTTCTTTCGAATGCTTCGTGTCTTTCCAGATTCCCATGGAACTATGTTCACCGCCGGAGAAATTAGGCTCATCACCAGCTTCAATAGCAGGTACAGGCATAAGGCCAATCTTAACATCCGGATTGATTTTATGAACTTCATCACTAATGTACGGACCAACTAAGGCAAAGGCTACTCTCTCCTCGGCAAAAGATTTGGCTAAATCGCTATATTTTGCCGTCAAGACATCCTCATTAATTAAACCCTTCTTTTGAATTTCCTGAAACTTCCTAGGTAGTACATCCCATTTACTCCAATCAAAGGTATTTTTTAATAATGCTTCCTTTTCATTTTTTTCCGGGGTAATAAATTGGGAATTCGCAAATAAATCAAAAAACTGTCCAATCGTCCATTTGTCTACTCCAGAGAAATAGAATGGAACTGTTTTGCCGCCACTCTTTTTTAGTATTTGTTCCGATGCAGCAATCATTTCATCCAACGTCTTTGGCACTTCAATCCCGTACTTTTCTAACAGGTCAGCATTATAGGCAATTCCTTGTTTTGCTTCGATTACAGGAAGGGCATACACCTTACCGTCAGTATCAGTTACGACATTCATGATGGAATCTGTCAATTCTCCAGCCCAAGGTTCATCGCGAAGATCTGCTAGGTAATTACCATAGCGGACCTTTGCCCAACCGTGCGTATCAAAGATATCAGGCAAATCGTTGGCTGCCATTTTTACTTTCATCACATTTTCATACTCGCCAGGAAATTGCATTTCCACACTAATATCTGGATTTTCTTTCATGAATTCGCCTGCAATTTCTTTGTACAACTCTTGTCGAGATGGATCACTGATGTACATAAACGCACTAATTTTTGTCTTATCGTCATCAGAACTTGTTTCCCCAGAACTTACCTTATTATCATCCGACTGCCCTGTTCTACTGGAACAACCGACTAAAATTAGAGATAGAATCATAAAAATGATAAAGCTTTTCATAAACCCCTTTGACATAGTATTCGCCCCCTGGATCCGAATTGGACCAATTTATAATATTACCTAGCTTTTTGTTTTACTTCCTCCTATTTTCGTGTAAACAACAATTAAGTTTTCTTCTTGGACAACTTGAAATGTTTTAATTTTTATCCGATCAGGACAACTCAATGAACTGCCTGTTTTTAAAGAAAATTCCCAATTATGCAAAGGACATCTAATGATTTCATTTTCATAACCATAAAGATACTGGTGGGGATCGGATGGCATCATGGTTCCTGCAATATTTCCACAAGAAAGTGACGCGCCCATATGTGGACATAAATCTTGAATGGCATAAAGTCTCTCTTCCACGTTAAAAACAGATATGGGATATCCGTTCATATCCACAACCTTCCTTTGCCCAGGCTGTAGCTCATCTGCTAGGCACACCACAATTCGGTTCATTTTATCCATTTAACTCCACTCTCCCAACCATTACAAATGAAAGGTATCCTTTGCATTTTGGTAAAATATCTTATTTTTCATATCTTGGGGAAAGTGTTTAAATACTTTATCAATGGGATCTCCATCCCAATGAGGATAATCACTACTGTATAAAAGCATATCTTCTGCTTTTGCCATACGAATGATTTCGATCAAATCCTTAGGATGAAAAGGCTCTTCTGACGGCTGGGTACCTAAACGAATGTTGTTTCGTACATACTCACTTGGCAACTTTTTAACCCACGGCACCTCTTCACGCAATCCTTTCCAATTCTTGTCCATTCTCCACATCACCGAAGGAAGCCAAGAAAATCCATACTCTATGAATACCACTTTAAGTTTTGGAAATCTCTCAAATACGCCTTCAAAAACCAAACTCATAATTTGCCTCTGTGCGACAAGACTGAGAGAGGAATGCCATTCAATATAAGTAGATGCTGGTCCTACAGCCTGTGAGGGTGAGTACTCTCCTGATCCCTCCGCATCCGGATGTAAGACAATCGGCAGATTATACTTTTCGGCTATTTCATAAATGGGATAAAAATGTCTTTTTCCTAGCGGAATATTAATGTTTTGAAGGTTTATTCCAACACAACCTTCTCTTTTTCCCACTCTCTCAATTTCCTTTATGGCCAAGTTCGGATCGAGCGGAGTGACAAGTATGGTCATTTTAAAACGTTTATCTTTTATAATCCATTCATGATAAAGCCAATCATTGTACGCCGAATTGTATTCTGCAGCCAAGTCCACATTATGATGGGCGCTCATGGTTCCGTGGCCTGCATTCAATATAGCAAAAGTCGTATTGGTCCGATCTAATAGATCGCTTCTAAGGTATTCTTGATCCGAACCTGGCAAATTACCGCTTGGTGGAACTGCATCTAAACGCATTCCCTGCAGGGGACCAATGTTTTCATAATGTGAAGATGGGATTTTAAATTCCCGGTAGTAATTATTCTTCACGTTATGACTTTGCTGAAACCTTCCCAGCCTCATCCGCCTTTGGAGGGATTCATCCATATAGGGAACCAATTCGTTTAACGAAACAATGTATGGATGAACATCTGAATCAATAAGTAACGATGTTTCCTTTGTTCCAACCTTAGAGACCTTCTTTTCTTCTAATTGGCATTCCATTCAGGTAGACCCCCATATTTAAGATGAAAAATTAATCAACGGAACGGACAACTCCACTTTTGATTGACTGCTTCTTTTATCTGATAACAACTTGGAGATAGTTTTAGAGATCATAGCCGGAACTACTTTAAATGAATAGTAGGTTTCTACTCTTTCCTTTTGTCCGTGAGCATCAAATCCATAAGGGCCAATATTAACAACAGGTATATCCATTTGTCTCATTTCGCCTAACTCGATGGAGAATAGCGAACCCCACCCGGCCATGTTGTTTCGGATAGAAGCGCATGAATCTTCATCTTCACTGATTCCAAACCAACTCATATCAGAGATATAGGGGTAAAATTTCCGTGATTCTATTTGTTCATTAAATTCCACACTTGCTTCACTGATAGCCTCTTCCACTGCCTCCATAAAACACCGCTGTTTTTCAGATTGACCATCCATATAAATCCGAGGAAAAAATGGTGGTGCAAGATAAATGACAATTGATGGCTCATCATCGTTGATTTCCGCTTGGTTCCAAAGCTGATGAACGATTTCCATACTTAATTCAGGCAAATCCCTGTCCTGTTGGACAAACGTGGTAATCGCTTGACTCTCTTGAAACTTTTGAACCTGAGGTTTCCCAGTCATTTTTACTAACTCTTCAAACGTTAAAATATTCGTTTTATAATCAATCGAATGATAAGGAACATTTTTTATCTCACAATACTTTCGATATTCCCTATTTACCTTCATCAGCACCTTATTCATTGCAACACTTGCTAATTGTCTCATTTTTTCAATGATCTCATCACTCGTCATGCCGTGGCTGTACACATTAAAATACAGGTGAGACAAAAAGGGGTTTTGTACATCGTAGCTTGGTTTTAAATCTTTTTGCTTTAGTGAAACAGGTGGTGGAGTGAATTCTCCATCAAGTTCATCACAAAGTTCGGTATTTAAATCTATTAGTCTAACTAGTTCAGATGAAATGAGATTGGAATCTAGTCCTCTGAACACTTCGCCTACATGGGAAGGAATTCCTTTAATAAAAAAGGAGACAAGATACTTCCCAATCGTTCCATAATAAACGTAGCGCGAGGAATCCCCTGGATATCTTGCTGTGGTATAATCTGAGTTTATCAAACCCACATAGTTGAAACTCTTCTCTTTGGCTAATTTTCTAATCGAGCTGCTTGCAGTAATTGCACCTATGCCGATCGCTTCCTCATCAGGACAAGCTAAGAAAACCAAGCTCCCGTTAAGGCTTTCTCTATTTTCGGCATATGTTTTTAGCACCGCCAAATTGGACGCTACCCCGCTTTTCATATCAAGTATTCCACGTCCATACAGCCATTCTCTATCATTGGCTGTTTTATTTTCTTTTTGAAAATGTTTAGTGAGCACCTCTGGGTCAAATGCAAATTCCTTTAAATGTCCAAATTCCTCGACCGGTACTGTATCATAATGACTCAATAAAATTACTGCGTCCTCACTTTTTTCGAGACCATCAATCCATGCTAGTACCGAAAACCTCTTCCACTTATCATCAGGAATGGGGATTTTCCTGATATACTCGGGATGTGCTTTGAAATAGGGTAGTTCCATTAATGTTGAAATAATTTTGTCACCAAGCACTACTTCTCCCTTAGAGCGTACGATACTAGGAGTCTTTACCAAATCAATCGTTAATTCTTTAACCTGATCATAAAAGTTATCGTACTTCAACATCAGCCCCCCTTTCAAACCAATTTCTGTATTGCCACTCAAGGTTTACCCAAATATCAATGGTAGAATCTGGTGTTATTTCACCTTCCTTTTCCACAGAACATACGATACCTCGCAAACCGTAGGCTTCTTTCACAAAGCGTTGGGGCAATTTCGGGATTTCCTCATAGTTGGATTGAATAATCTGACCTGGATAAATGCAAGGGAAATTTTCACCCTCGCAGTACAGACTAGCACCACTAGGAAATAGTAACCGTGAACCACTTGGAAGTTGAGAGAAACTTGGAAAACCGCTTACCACTATATTGGCGCCAAGCCACTCCGGATGGATTGATTCAACTCCTAGTCTTCTTGCCATTTCATCACATTCCTCTTGTGATAAAATACTAACCTGTCTCCTATTTCGTATTTCAGTCCCCCGCGGGTACATCCGTTCTCGGTTGTTCGACAGCTTGGTATAGCCAAAATGTCGGTCCCCAAGAATACCCTCATATTTCAAATCGATTTTAGGAACATGTGACGTAATAAAGCTATCAGGATTTTTCGTAGTCAGCAGAGCTTCTACTCTAGCATATAGTACCTTCACTTTGGTTTAACCTCCCAGAAAATTCCCCATTTATGTCGGTAAGATCCAACCAGGAAACTTCATCCTTTCTAATTTGAATAGGAAGTGCTTCGAAACTTGAATGGAGTTCCTCCACGTTTCTCGGTCCAATGATTGCACAAGTAGGAAACGGTTGATTTAATACATAGGCTAGTGCAATGTGATTGGTTGATACGCCATTTTCTAATGCTAGTTTTTCAGCTCGGCGTAGTCGTTCCCAGTTATCATCACTGAAATAGACTCGAACCATATGTTCGTCTTCCCTTATCTCCGGTGAATATCTCCCTGTGAAAAAACCTGCAGATTGTGAGGACCAAGAAAATAACGGGAGTTGCTGTTGCTCGTGCCATGCACAATATGAACTATCAGCTGAAACGCATCCAGCCCATCTCGGTTCATTCGGCTTTGCTAGACTTAAGTTTGGACTATTGCATGAAAAGCCGGATAATCCATGTAAAGCAGCATAATCATTCGCTTCTTGGATCCGTTGATAGCTCCAGTTAGAGGTTCCAAAGGCTTTAATTCTTCCTGCTTGTTTATGTTCATTTAACGCATCAATAATCGGTCCCACTGAAACTGTCGGATCGTCACGATGCAACAAGAAAAGATCAAAGTAATCGGTCTGAACCCGATCCAAACTTTCTAGCAAATCACTAGCGATACATGATGGGTTGACCCTACTGCCATTTTGATTATGGTGGGCACCTTTTCCTATTAGAATCATTTGATCACGATTGTTTCTTAGTTTCAGCCACTTTCCAACTGCCCGCTCCACTTTTGCCCCATAATCATTTGCCAAATCGACCGTATTCCCTCCTAAAGCCACATAGGCATCCATAATCTTGCATACTTGATCCATATTATCCTCAGAAAACATTGCCGATCCCATGATAATCTGGGAAACTCCTTGACTAAGACCGTTTATTTCAATTTTTTTCATCCAATTCTCCTCCGTTACTACTGAATGGTTATTTCAGATAATTCCATACGGCACCGCTCTTGAGCAGATTTCAGACATGCCTGAAGTACACGTGTATTGTTAATGGAATCTTCAAGACTAATAGGATATGGTTCGTTATTTAAGATGCTCTCGTTAAAATGTTCGATTTGTAGGATATACTGATTAACTTTCGGTACGGAGACTTCCGTACGTTTCCCCTTTGAAGATATAAAGAAATTTCCTGTTTCCGTATTACATGAAAAAGCAAAGGGAATTTCGATTCTGCCTTTGGTGCCTAAGATTTGCAAACTATTCTTATAATCAGCCCACATGCTGCATTGAAAGGTTGCTGATACTCCCTTTGAAAATTCTAGGAGTCCAGATGCCATCATATCTACATTTCCATGTGAAGGAGAGAAGAAGGCATTTACGGTAAGAGCCTCTGGTTCACGATTTAATAGATACCTAATGGCATTGATAGGATAACTTCCTACATCAAGGATGGAACCTCCTCCCATTTCCGGCTTATATCTTACATTGTTATAATCTTCAGCATTATTGAAGAAGAATTCACCATGAATTCCTCTAACTTCACCTATGTCACCTGCTTCAACCATTTCCTTAATCATTGCATAGCGCGGGTGATGGCGGTACATGAACCCCTCTGCGAGGATTTTTTTTGCTAGCTTACTTGCCTCGGTCATTTCCTCTGCTTGATCGGTGTTTAAAGCAAAAGGCTTTTCGCATAATACATGCTTGCCGGCTTCAATTGCCTTGATAGTCCACTCGCTATGTAGATGATTGGGAAGCGGTATATAGATAGCATCAATGGTGGTATCTAAAAGCAATTCTTCGTAGCTTCTATACGAAGTGGGGATTCCACATTGTTCTGCTGTCCGTTTAGCTTTTTCTAAATCACGACTGGCGATCGCACTGACCACACCGTTTTTTGATTGTTGAATCGAAGGAATTACAGCCTCCTTAGCAATACTGGCACATCCAAGAATCCCCCAACTTATCACTGAATCAGTCATTTTGTTCCTCCAATTCTCAAAACTTATCTTTGGCCTTCATCGCTTCCAATCGAAAAACGAATCCGGCCGAAAGATAGATTATTAATTAATTTTTTCTCCATTAAACGATTCAAACGTCATCCCACTTGGTAAAGGCTCTGGTCTTTCACAGTACTTTTTAATTGATAATGTGCTTGATTAATAGATGAAAGATGAAAGCCATGCATGATTTCAAGTACATGATAAGCCAACTCTCCATTAGCCCTATGTTGATGCTCAGTTAGAAGAGAATTAGCCATATCGGCTAGGCCTATCCCTCTGCTATTTTCACTGAAACCATGGGTTAACGGCACCTCAGTCCAATTATCCTCTCCTTGCTTGCGATGATAAATCGCACCCCCAAAGGTATCAGGGTCAGGAACCTTTAAGGAACCGGTTGTACCATAAATCTCAATATATGGAAGCTGATGGCCCCACACATCGAAGCATTCGGATGCCAGTGTCTGTTCCATGGCTCATCATAAAGGTTGTAGCAGCAATAGGTTGACCAATCCATCCTTCATCAATTAATTTCCGGCACGATTGAAGTCCGACCCCTAAAAAAGTGTCAGGTGCCACACCGACAATTAAACCTTTCTCTTTTGACAAAGGTCCATTCTCTGCCCATCTTCTAAGGAAACCGCAAATGGTTTTTCCGAATAAACGTGTTTTCCCGACTCTAATGGGGAGATAGACACCGTAGCATGGGCAACCGGGATGGTTAAATTAAGGACCAAGTCAATGTTTGGATCAGATAGTAGCTCTTCTACCGAACACCCCTTTGGAATGTCAAATTCTTCTGCTTTTTCTTCCGCCCTATCCACATCCAAATCAGCACATGCAATTATGTTAATAATAGGAAGCTCTGTGCATGTTTTGATGTAAATAGAACTAATGAATCCGCATCCAATAATTCCAAGATTCACCTTTTTCATCGAATGGCTCCTTTATGAAACCCTCTGCCCTTGAATCCTTAACCCTAGAACATTTTCGATATAATCCCGGCATATTGTTAAACTTTCCTTCGCCGTACCCACATTTGGAGAATCAACTTCGATTGCTAACCATCCTTGATAATTGATTTCTTTTAAGCAATCAATTATCGGAACAAAATCAATTGTCCCTCTTCCCATCTCAGTGAAAAATACAGCCTCTTTTCCATATTCGAAGGGATCATTGACATTCTCTTTTAAGTCCTTTAAGTGTACATATCCAATTCTATCTTTATAGCGCTTAAGTACTTTCACTACATCCATACCAGCTTTAGTGAGCTGGGCTGTATCTGGACAAAGGAAAACTTTTCTGCTGTCGGTCATTTCCATGATCGCATCCATCTCATCTTCATTTTGAATTTCTGTTCCTAGATGAGGATGGACACTTAGTTTAACCCCCAAGTCTGCACATTTCTGTGCAATCTGATTGATCGTCTCGGCAGCAATTTTCAATTGCACAGCTGTTGGACCTTCTGCCGGTCGATAAGAAGGTCCTAAAACCAAATTATCACAGCCATTTGCAATTAGAAATTTAGCTACACGTTCAGAGTAGTCAACTAATTCCTGTCTTTTTTCTATATCGGTGAGATACCCTTCAACATATAACGATGAAAGAGTTAATTCATTTCTCGCTAATAAAGCTTTAAATTTATCGAGCTTAGCTTCGTACTGCATAGGTATTCTATTAAATGCTTCACACCCGCGATACCCCAATTCTGAAGCTTCAACCACCGCTTTTTCAAACTCTTTTCCCCAAGTAAGCATTGCACATGATACTTTCATATTGTCACTCCCTTTAATTTTTTCAATTTCAAAACTACCTATCACTATTTTTCATAAACATAGAGGATTATTACCACTATCACCTCCTTCACTTTATCCTTTAACCCCACCAGCCGATAGGCCAGTAATAAAGTATCGTTGTAAAAATAAGTAAACGATGGTAATCGGTAATGCTGCCGTAAGCGAACCGGCTGCAACCCAGCCAATGTTGTTATTGTACTGACCAAAGAAAGAGGATAGAGAAACTGTAATCGTACGTGCATCTGGATCCGAAAGGAAGAATACCGAGAACTGGTAATCGTTCCAAATTCCAACACTTGCAAGAATCACTACTGTTGCGGTTACAGGTTTTAGCAGCGGGATGATGACTTTCACGAATAGGCTTAATCTTGTACAGCCATCTATCATTGCTGCCTCATCCAACTCTCGTGGGATTGTTCCGATAAATCCTGTAAATAGAAAAATGGTCATCGGTAAATGAAACGTTACGTGCAACAAAATAATCCCCCAGTTGGAATTCATTGCTCCTACATCTACAAACATTTTGTAAAGTGGTACTAGAATCGTGAGCGGTGGAACAATCAATACGGAAATAAACAAGGTATACATAAATCGATTCAATCGTGTTTTGTATCGGGCTAAAGGGTAAGCTGCGAATGCACCAAGTACCACGGTCAACAAAACTGAAACGACGGTGATGATAATATTGTTAAAAAACGCCTGTCCAAGATTCGCCCCCTTCCAAACATTGATAAAGTTATCAATATACCAATAACCAGGGAACACCCATTTCGAACTTACGTCATCCACAGCTTTAAAGGAAGTTGTGATCAGGACGTAGAATGGGAGAATGTGAAATATACTAATGATGAAGATTAGAGGCAAAAACTTTCTAGTCGTTTTATTCATTCCGACACCTCCCTTTTTCGTAAATAGAATAGTGCTGATAAACTTACTAGGCAGATGATGACAAACATCAGATTTCCTAAGGAAGCGGCATATCCTGCATCTTGGCGGGCGAAGTAAATCTGATACATCATTGATGATAGAGAGGAAGAAGCATAACCTGGTCCCCCATCTGTCATTGCTTTAATAACATCAAACAGTTTGAGACCTCCTATGAGATTAATTACCACGTTAATCGTAATCGAGGGTGCTAAAAGCGGTAGGGTAATGTTTTTAAATTGAGAGAAACCAGACGCCCCATCCAATTGGGCCGCTTCATAATAATCTTTTGATATCGATTGCAGTCCAGCTAAATAGACAATCATCGCAATTCCTAGGTACTGATAGGTATTGACAAAAGTAATAATCCAAACGTTCACTTCGGAATCTGCCAATAGATTCATAGGTTTGTCTCTAAATAATAGGATGATATCATTGACTGCCCCCCCATTGAATTGGAAGAAAAAATACCATATGTATCCCATAATCAATGGACTGATAATTACCGGCAAATAGACAATCGTTCGGACAATGCCTTTTCCTTTTATACTTATATTCAGCAAGATCGCATATCCTAAACCGATAATGTTTTGGAATAATGTACTTCCAGCCCCATAAATAAACGTATTTTTTATTACATTCAAAATATCTGGGTCAGAAAACATTCGTTTGTAATTTTCCAATCCAATCCTACGAAATTCTTGAGAATAACCATCCCAATTGGTTAGGGAGATGTCGATACCTTTAATAAAGGGGAAAAAAATCAAAACTGAAAACAGGATTAAAGTGGGGAGATACATTAAATTTAGCAAAGCTTTACTATTCATTAATTTTTCAAAGGCTCTTGTCTTTTGTTTATTTACTGGTTGGGTTTGACTTGTTTCTATCTTAGACTCAACAATCATTTATATCCCTCCATTCCTACAGTGTCTGCTATTAGATTGAATCTCCCTTCTTTACATTTTCTATAAATTCTGTATATTTAGATAATATATAATATCCATTTATTTTCACATGTACCAAATCTACAATGGAAGCGCTTATTTTTAATCTAGTTATATTTTTTAATTTTTAAATTCATAGGGTGTTGGGTATAACAATGTTGAATGGAGTACATAGCGATGAAATTTACCTATTCATTACGTTTTAGACTAACGATTCTTTTCATACTAACCACCGTAATCCCTGTGTTAATCATTGGCTTTGCGATGCCATTTTATTATCATTCTCTTCTATCAAAAGAAACTCAAAAGCTTACAGAAAACACTTTAAGCTCGCTGACCCAGAATATTGAAACCTATCTTGATGATTTGGAACGATTAACAATTACCCCTTATCTCAATGAAGATGTCATGTTTTCCTTAAAGTTAAAAGCGAGCGGTCAGTACGAGAGGGCCAACCCTTACACAAAGTTAGTTGCTGATCGAGCCTTGTATAATACGCTCCCTGACTATTTAAAAAATACTCGGCACGATATTCTTGGAACCATTCTCCTCCCCTTTGACGGGTCTGTCTTTGTAACTTCTAACAATTATTCAACTGGAGCTAAACCCAATTATCAGTATAAAAGTCAAAACTGGTATAAAAAAGCCGTGAAGGCTGATGGTAAAGTGGCTTTTATAAGTGCACATTTCCAAGATTACTTGAAGAAAGATGAAGCTTCTCAAGTTTTTTCGGTCGCCCGACTGATAAAGGATCCTGATTCATCTAAACCGCTAGCGGTCATGATGGCTGATGCAGATACCGTGATCCTAAAAAAAATACTCAAAGATATTAAATTTAATGTAAGGTCCACAACTGCCATTTTTGATGATAAAGGACAGCTTATTTATTCCAATCATCCAATCCCTAATCAGGTGTTGAAGCAGCTTGATGAGAAAAAAAGTATCATTAAAGGAGCAAATGATACTTATGTGACGGTAGAAAAAGTGATCGAGAAGACAAAATGGAAAGTAATGGTTTTACTATCTAATTCAGAGCTAAAAGCAAAAGTGAGATGGATGTACCTTGCAGGATTATGTATTTCGATTGGCGGAGTGATAGTAATCTTCATCATTTTCTTTGTCACATCCCGCTGGTTAATTAAGCCCTTTAAAGAGATGACTAAGGTTATGAAAGAAGTACAGGAAGGTGATTTAAAGGTACGTTTTAATATACACGGTAAAGATGAAGTTGCACAACTAGGGAATGCCTTAAATACGATGATCTCACAACTTAATAAAATGATAGACCGAGAATTCAGAGCGGCCCTCAATCAGAAAAATGCTGAGTTTCGAGCTCTTCAATCACAGATTCAACCTCACTTTTTATATAATACTCTTAATGGATTTATTGGGCTAAATCGCCTTGGGGATACGAAAGGACTAGAAAAGGCGATATTGGGATTGAGCGGTATGCTTCGCTACATTCTTGACCAAGGCGATTGGACGACAGTCAAGCAGGAGCTGCATTTTTTACAAAAATATTGTAATTTGCAGAAATTACGCTTTACAGAGCGCTTAGATGTACAAATTCACTGCGAGCCTGAAATGGAACATTGGAAGGTTCCCAAACTTCTTTTACAACCACTGACGGAAAATGCGATTATCCATGGTGTAGAGCTACTCGAGCGTCCCTGCGTTGTTACCATTGTAGCTAAACGAGATAAATTAGATGATAAATCCTATTTATTGATGAGCGTTCGCGACAATGGGCTTGGCTTCGATTTAACAAGTGATTTCTATGAGAATAATAGGATTGGCATTAACAATGTAAAAGAGCGATTAATAATAAGTTATCCGCGTGCACAATTTGAGATTAAAAGCCAATTAGGAGCTGGAACAGAGATTGAAATCAGAATACCAGAGGAGGATTTGAAAAAATGAGAGTCCTGATAGCCGACGATGAAAGTTTAGTAAGATCTAGTTTAATTAGCATGCTTGAAGAACTGAATTTATCGCTGGAGTTAATTGGTGAGACGAAAAATGGTGAAGAGACCATTCAAATGGTAAAAGCTACGACTCCGGATATTGTGTTTGTTGATATAAGCATGCCAAAGGGGAATGGACTGGACGTCATTCGCCGAGCAAAACCCTTCTCCCCAGATACGCAGTGGATTATTTTAACTGGTTATTCCAATTTTGAATATGCTAAAGAAGCGATTAAATTAGGTGCCACCAATTATATCAATAAACCAGTTAGCCCTGAAGAATTAGCTGAATCTCTAGATGGTCTTTTACAGCAGTACCAACAAAGAAATCTTACATTAAATAATCAATTTGAAAGTGAATTAATTTCTCACTACAATCGCTTGCCTTGCTCAAATGAAAAGAACTGTTTATTAGTTAACAAACAGTTTTATGGTTCTTTTTTGCTTATTGATAGTTACTTACCCGAAACGTTTCTCGCTGAACAGCTTAAAGATATCAGTCAACAATTACGAAAGAATACCAACGAATCCCAGGGGAACCAAAGCAGAAGGGCTCTCATGCTCCTATCCAATGGGGAGTTGGCATCTGTCTGGGGTTGTAGTGAAGAAAAAGAAACAAAGAGAGCTCAACTGTACACCCAATTTGAAGGAAATCGGGAATTAATTCAGCAGGTTAACGGACGTGCATTCGCTATCACTATCTTTCAATCGGACCTTTGCTCCAGTATAGAATCGCTCTTTCAGCAATATAAACAACTCCAAGAACTATCTCCTCTCCGAGCTGTGGCTAATGTTAATAGATGTTTGTCGATTAAAGAATTGAGCAGTTGGGGGTCGAATCCCTACTTGCCTGAACTTAGTAAGTTATTGATAGATTTAGCAGAAAGCTATAGAAATCATGAGTTTTTGAGTTACATGAAGATATTAGATTCTATTGGAACCATCTTTAAGGAGATTCCAAACAGCATGTTCACTAGAATAAAAGCAAATATTGCCCATTTCCTTCATTTTTCTATAGGTCACCAATTAAACATTGCGGATGATCTAAAATACTGGATGGAAGATTTGTGTAAACACAGCGAACAGATGCTTGAAGTGAAATCAAAAGCCCACGTTAGTCCTACTGACCTTATTACCCAAGTTGTTTCATATATTGACCAACACTTTATGTCAGATATTGGTCTTAATCAAATTGCCAATCAGTTAAACGTCACTCCCAACTACCTAAGTACTCTTTTTCGCAAGCGATTGGGAATCACTTTTATGAAATATTTGACACGTACCCGTATGTTGAAAGCTAAGGAGCTCCTATCGAATCCTGGTATCCAAGTTCAGCAGGTCTCCGAACGTGTTGGATATTTTAGTACTCGGCACTTTACTAAATTGTTTTATGATTATTATGGTTGTTATCCATCGGATTATCGTGACCGTCTACGAGTTGATTGAAGCAATTTAGGTCCAGTTCCATACGTACCATTCTATCGAAAAAAGCATCTCTATTTTTAAGAGATGCTTCCAAGAATTAAATATCAGTCTATCAATGGGGATTCTTCAAAATGGAAACAATCCAGATAAACATCTTTCACTAACATGTGATAACACCTCTATATTAGATTTTTATATCGTCCGTCCGTAGGCTTCGTTCACAAAGTGCTAATCGAAGTTATTCAACGGAAAGACTCTGTTCCTTCTGGTCCTCAATCCTTGCCGTATGCTCTTTGTAATTTACAGCGATGCTTCCAACTGGACCATTTCTGTTTTTCGAGACAATGATTTCAAGGGAATGATTGTACGTGTCCTTGTTATAATACGACTCACGATATAAGAAAGATCACATTGGATACCTATTCTCATGTAACTGATTCCATTGAAAGTATCGCAGTAGATCATTTAAATGGATTGCTTGATATAATAACTTGGCACCACAATTTAAATGGCATCATTCGGGCACCAACTAATAAAAAAAGCCGAGTAATATAATTTGGATATATTATTTCTAATTATCAATAGTTATTTATAGTTCGTGACCAAAATGTTGCCAAAATGGTAACAAAGTTCCACCTGCTCCAGATGATAATCTTCTCCCTTTTTGCTAGATTTTCCTCCTTCTTAAATGCTTCAAGGTATTTATAGGGTGGATTCATGATATACGCCACACGTGCGTACCCCCTCTCTTAGCAGTGTGCCTTGAATCGATTCTCCATCGACAAAAACATAGGCTAACAGTCGTCGGTAGGCATCTCTTGTGTTTTCCCCTTCAAACTCCAAGGTTACCATTCCGCTTTTAACCAGCTTGCTATTCCGTAAGAACGCTTCCTTTGCATAGAGCTGGACACATTTTTTTGGATTTTTTGATTCCGGTGTATCCATCAACAAATAGCGTACCGTTTCGATTTTTCCGTTAAGATTCACTTTAATGGTATCTCCATCGATGATTTCGACTAACGTAAATTTCTTCAATGAGAACACTTTCAGCAACAAAAAAACACTCACAACTATCGATAAATCAATAATTGTGAGTGTCTTCATTCTATTTCTATAATACTGGGGACGAACAACCCGCCCTGTACCAATCAAGCTCTTTTCTTTAAGCGTCCTACAAGAGGTATTACGATTATACCAGCAATCGCGACCTGCATGATGTTTCCAGGGATGGAACCGAATGGCTGTATCCAGTTGCCATAAAGGAGCACTTCTGTAAAATAATAGCCAACCACTTTAATAATGAGTGCAGTAGCAACGGCTAACGTGTTAACAAACATCCTTTTCCCCGGTACTTTTTCGGAGATAAGTCCGACTACGTAGCCCATTGCGCCTACAATGATAAAAGTAAATGGTGCCCAAAGTGCCCAGCCAGAGAGAAGATCGAATAAGCCCATACCGAACGCACCTGCTACTGCCCCTGTTTTTTTACCGTAAACAATGGCTGCTATAAAAAGAGGTACGTTACCGAGATGGATGAGTCCTCCGTTCCCCATGATTGGGAGCTTAATGTTGATGAACATCGTAGCTACAAGGGTTAATGCGATGAAAAGAGAATTGATGACGATTGTTTTTGTTTTCGTTGATTCTGTCGGTGCGAATAGTGAATTCATATGATAACCTCTTCTTTTTTTAAAAATAATATCACACAATTATATACAAAATAAATAGAAAGTTCTAATAAAACTTATAGTGTAAGCACAAACTTTCAGATTCCTTTCATTACATATAACATTTTTTTATTTAATCTAGGAGTATACATGACTAGGAATCCAGATCGCCCAATCGTGTAAACAATGAAAGCCAGCCATAAGCCATGATTATGCCAGATAGGTGTTGCCGTAATTTGTATAAGGATATAGACAATCATTGCGTAAAACATGGAGTTGCGAACGGGAGCTATTTCTGTTGCTCCGGTGAAGGCACCATATATGACAAGGCCAAAACACGCAGCAAACGGGTAAAGGATAAGCCATGTTCCATACGTCGTTGAAAGTTCAAGTACACGTGGTAGATTGGTAAAAAGAGAGATGATTTGTTCTTGAAATAATCCATATACACTCGCTATTACAACAGCTGTAATCACTGACCATTGCTTTGATAATGTAAGTGTTTTTTTATATAATTCCTTGTCGCTTGCTCCTACCGCTTTGCCGACGAGAATACTCGTGGCATTGGCGAACCCCTCGAAGAAATAAGCCATGATATAATGTATTTGAAAAAGCACAGCATTTGCAGCAAGTAAGTCTGTACCAAAGGAAGCACCTTTTGCTGTAAACATATTAATAACGACTAATAAACAAATCGTTCGAATGAACAAATCCTTGTTAACGTTAAACATCTTTTTCATAGACTGTGTGTCTACTAGTTCTTGAAAGGATGGTAATCTCCATTTAAATGGAGATGCTTTCATAATAATGAGTAACCCCAATATAAAGGCTGTCACTTCAGCAATCAAAGCAGCAGCAGCTACCCCTTTGACAGCAAATGTAAATACATGGACAAAAAGAATGGCCAAAATCATATTCAAAACATTCATTAATACTTGTAATAATAATGATTCTTTAATCTTAGCCATCCCCATTAACCAGCCGAGGATAACATAATTCATCAATGTAAAGGGTGCTCCCCAAATTCTAATTCGAAAATATTCAGCCGCAAACTTAGTGACATCAGAATCTGAGGAAAACAAGATTAACGCACCATATTCAATCGGCCATTGCAAGAGAATAAAACACACCCCAACTACAACAGCTAAAAGGAATGGACGAGCTAAAGAAAGTATTCCTTGAGCAGGATCACTTGCCCCGCTCGCTTGTGCAGCAAAAGCAGATGTGCTAACCCGTAAAAACCCGAATACCCAATACAAAGTATTAAATATAAGAGTCCCTACTGCAACTCCTCCAATATATGCCGAATCGGGAAGCTGCCCCACAACGGCTGTATCTACAGCACCTAACAAGGGCGTTGTCATGGTCGAAATCGTCAGGGGAATCGCCAATGCTAGGTACGCACGATGATTCATTAGGAAGTTCCTCCTTCTATCATTACTAATCAAAACAATAGCCCCGATTTTAGAAATGAAATCGAGGCATTCCAAAAATTTTTACTTAAGCGCGTCTAACCGAACGAAAACGTGGGTGCTCTGCCAGCATTGAATCTCTCAACTCATTTGCTACAGGATGTTCTGAAGTAAAAAACTGTTTCTTTTCATCGTAAAGCTCGACCAATTTTCCTTTTTCTAGTACACCTAATCGATCACTAATTGTATAGGCAGCTTTAATATCATGCGTAATAAAGAGATAGGATAATCCGAAGTTTGCTTTTAACTCCTTCAGTAATTCTAAAATTAGGGTTTGAGTCACCATATCTAGACTACTGACAGATTCGTCTAGGACTATCAGCTTCGGCTTTAATGAGATGGCTCTTGCAATATTAATCCTTTGCAATTGACCACCGCTAAATTGATTTGGATATTTTTTTAAGTCCGCTTCACTTAACCCTACTCTTTCTAATAATTCAATAACGGTTCGTTTTTGCTCAGCAACGGTTAGCTTTTCATAGTTTTCTAGCGGCTCTGCAATAATTCGTTCGGCCGTCATTCGAGGATTGACCGATGAGTATGAGTCCTGAAAGACAGCCTGAAGATCACGACGAATTTTTTGACGGATTTGCTTATCTGCGGTATAAATATCATGCCCTTGAAACAAAACCTGTCCATATTGCGGTCGTTCCAGACCAAGAATCACTCTTCCTAAGGTACTTTTACCGGCACCACTCGAACCAAGCAATCCTAAACAGGTACCTTCCTCAATAGAGAGAGAAATGTCGGAAAGTATATTTTTTGAGCGGTCTTTCCAGTTGAAAACCGTTCGGGATCCATAGCTATGAGTTACTTCATTTATTTGTAATAAACTCACTTTTCCACCCCTTATAGATGCCTAGGTCAAGCCAAATGAATGACAGATTCATCTGAATGTAATGTTGAGCGTGCATTTAATAGTTTTTTTGTATACTCATGCTGGGGCTGATCAAATAGTTGGAACACATCCGCTTTTTCTACGATTCGGCCATTCTGCATAACAGCAACTTCATCTGCCATTTCGGAAATGACCCCAAGATCATGGGAGATTAATAATATGGCAGATCCATATTCAGAGCGAATTTTATCTAGGTGGTACAGCACTTTCTTTTGATTATTTACATCAAGTGCAGTTGTTGGTTCATCGGCAATAATAACTGCTGGATGTAAGCATGCTGCAATGGCAATCATGACCCGTTGAAGCATACCGCCGCTCAATTGAAAAGGATAGTTTTTTAATAGTTTAACAGGATCTGGTAAATTGACATTATGCATTGCCTCAATCGCCAGCTCTGTTGCTTGTTTTTTATTCCATTTTGTGTGTGAACGTATGGTTTCAATAAATTGATGACCAATCGTAAAAACAGGCGTAAAAGCATTCATCGGATTTTGCATAATAAAG
Organism: Neobacillus niacini; assembly: GCF_030817595.1. Taxonomy (GTDB): domain Bacteria; phylum Bacillota; class Bacilli; order Bacillales; family Cytobacillaceae; genus Neobacillus; species Neobacillus niacini_G. Next base: position 163,808 of record NZ_JAUSZN010000001.1, on the reverse strand, counting down.
GCGATATCCTTGCCACGGATCTCACGCATTTCTTTCTCACCTAAACCATTCAATTCACGTCCAAGTAATTCGATACTGCCTTTAATCGTGGTCGTTTTCCGATTGAGAAGCTGAAGTATCGACATACTCGTAACAGTTTTACCGCATCCACTTTCCCCGACAATCCCAAGTACCTTCCCACGCTTTAGTTCTAAATTGATATCCGCAACAAGTGTGGTAGCACCATGTTTTGTTTTTACCTGTACGTGTAAATCGCTTACTTGTAACACATTCGACTGTTCTGTACCCAACATTCTCATTCCTTTTTTAAGATCGACGTTTAACACCGTAACGTTCGGATAACGCTTCGCCCAATAAATTGAATGTCACAATCACGAGCATAATCATAAGACCTGGATAAAGCATTAATTCTGGATTCGTCCGAATATACGACTTTCCTTCGTGGATCATCGCTCCCCATTCAGGAGTAGGCGGTTGTACTCCTAATCCTAGAAACGACATGGCGGATATATCCATAATGGCCCAACCCATTTCTAATGTGCCCATGACGACTAGCGGAGGAAGTACATTTGGGACAATATGATTTCTAATAATCTTCCATTGAGACGAGCCGCTTATTTTCGCAGCAGCAATAAAGTTCTGTTCTTTCAGACTAAGAACCATTCCTCGGAACATTCTCGCATAATAGACCCATTGCACAAGCATCAGCGCTAAAATGACCTGCGGTAGCCCAGGACCGAAAATACCAACCAGTCCAAGTATAAGGATAAGACTAGGAAAAGCCATCACACCATCACAAAATCTCATCAAAACCTGATCCACAAAGCCGCCCTTATATCCGGAAAAGGTTCCAATCATTAAACCAATCGTTAAAGATGAAATGAAAATAAGCATAGCGAAACCTAAAGATATTCTTCCCCCATATAAAAGGCGTGATAAGTTACATCTTCCCAAATGATCAGTTCCTAATGGGAATTCCCAGGAAGGCGGCTGTAGTTTAAAAGCTAAATTGACCGCAATCGGATCATTGGGAGCAATCCAGGGAGCCAACATCGTAATGATGAAAAGAATTCCTAATATAACGGAACATATCGGAATCACTTTTTGACTTATAAAGATCCTGCGTATACTGGTTATCATCGTTGTTGCCCTTCCTTCCTAGATATGCGCGGGTCAATATACATTTGAATCAGATCCACCAATAGGTTGCTAAGGATAAATAGACTAGCGGCTATCAGTACATAGCATTGAATGATAGGTATGTCCCGATTAAAAATCGCTTCAATAAAATAACGGCCAAACCCAGGCCAAGAAAAAACGGTCTCCACGATAATCGTTCCAGTCAGAAGTTTCCCAAGATTCATCCCCAGACCAGTAATCATTGGGGAAATCGCAAGCCTTAAGATATGCTTGGCCATAATCGTTTTTTCTTGAATCCCCCTTGTCCTCGCGAATAGCACATAAGGCTCTTGTAAGTTCTCAAGAATGCTTGTACGCAATAATCTTGTGTACATCGCAATCAAAGGAAGCGCGAGTGTAACGGAAGGCAGAACAAGATGCTGCCATGTTCCAATCCCCTCGACCGGGAAATGATCCAATTTGACAGAAAAGAAAAAAATCAATATATAACCCAGCCAAAAAGAAGGAATAGATGCCCCGAAAAAGGAGAGTAATCGACTAAAATGATCAATCGCACTGTTTTTCTTTACTCCTGCAAAAAAACCAAGAGGGACACTGACGAGCACTGCTAGGAATAAACTCCCAAGAGCTAACTGGAGGGTCGCTGGTATTCGGTATATAACCTCGTCCCAAACAGGCTTATTCGAAACATAAGATATGCCAAAATCAAGTTGGCATATCTTCATAATAGTGTTTACATATTGCATAAAGAATGGTTGATCTAAACCAAACTCATGTCTTTTCTGGGCCAAAATTTCATCAGTCTGTTCAATATGAGCTGCTGTTAAATAAGCCTCGGCCGGATCCACTGGTGAAAGGTGAATCATCCCAGTCGTTAGAAGTGCGGCCAAAAGAAAAACCGGGATAATGGACATTATTCGTTTTATTATATAAGTGCCCATAATAGCCTCCTACCTGCTTACTACTTGATGCTAATTCCTGTGAATGGATTTTCGTCACGATTCGCAGAGAAATTGAAGTTCGTGACATCTTTTTGATAAATTGCTGTTTTCTTAATATAAGAGATAGGAAGAATGGCTCCCTGATCTTGCAGTGATGTTAAAACAGATGTGTAAAGCTGTTGACGTTCTGCTTCGTCTGTTGTCTGCGGAATCAGTGCGATTTGTTTGAGTATTTCCGCTTTGTTCGGATAAGCTGAAATGGCTTCATTAAATCCAAAGCCTTCTTTTGCCACTATGTTAATAAATGTATGCGGATCATATGGAGCACCATAGTTACTAAAGAAATTAATCTCAAATTCATTATCTTTAAATCTTTGAACTTGAACGGCAAGCTCCACTCCAACAATATTTAATTTTACACCAATGGCTGCCCATTCTGATTGGAGGGTTTCTGCCATTGCTTTTTGAATAGATTCAGCTGAATCGTACATCATCTCTACTTCAAGCGGCTTTCCATCTTTTTCACGAACACTTTTCCCCTTAGGAAGTATCCAGCCCGCTTCGTCTAATAACGCTTCTGCTTTTTTAACATCATAGTCAATGGACTCAACATCAATATCGGAAGTGTAAGGCAAGTTTGTCGGTAGAATAAAATCTGCTGATTCTTCTAGTCCAGAAGTGATTCCTTTTACCATTGCTTCCTTATTAAATCCATAATGTAATGCTTGGCGAACACGTTCATCGGAAAGCGTTTCTCTCGTTGTATTTAAAACAAGCTGCCTCGTAGCAACTGGATCAGAAATGGTAGTTTCATATTTACCAGTAGATTCCAATTGTTTGAAAGCGTCTAAACTGATCACACCTTCTCCATAAATTAAGTCCAGCTCACCTTTTTCAAACGCTAGTACTCTCGTTTCCGCATCAGGAATGACTTTCACTTTAATTTTTTCTACTTTTGGAAGCTCACCCCAATAATTTTCATTTCGTGTGAAAATTGCATATTCATCTTGTTTATACTCATCCAAAATCCAAGGACCAGAACCAACCGCTTTTTCGACACCTTTGGAGGTATCACCATCTGCAGGGAATCCCGCTTCACCTAACATACGAACTGGTCGAACAACAGCTAACTCCTGAATGGTTGGATAATAGGCTTCCGTTAATGTCATTTTAAACGTAAATTCGTCGATTACCTCCGTACTAGCTATTTTCGAAAGAAATCCTAACCAACTATGTAATTCCATATGATTCAATACTGTATCAAAATTCTTTTTCACTATATCTGCATTAAAGCTTGTTCCATCGGAAAATTTCACATTTTGACGTAAATGGAAGGTATATACTTTTCCGTCGGTTGAAATTTCCCAAGACTCTGCTAGATTCGGTTTTAGCTCTCCGCCTGTCCCGTAGCTTACCAACGGTTCATACACCATTGACTGAGCAAATAATTGTGAAGGATTGTAAACATGTGGATTCATTGCGCCAACATCCCTCGGCCATGCGATTGTGAGCATGTTTTCATTATCGTCCTTAGACGTTGAAGCTTCATCACTAGCATTTGTACACCCAAGTAACATTGATGATAATAAGAAAATAAAGATAGATGTTAATAAAATATTCCGACGACTTATCGTATAAAACATATAGTTGCCTCCCAATTGAAGTTGATAATCATTTTCAATTGTAAAAGCATCACAATGTCTTGTCAATATACTATTCTATTGTTATAACATTTTATGAAAAAGCTTACTATCTGCAATTCCCTTTCGTTAGTAATTTACCGGTTTTTACAGACACTTTTCTAATTACCTATCGAAGTTACATTGAATTACTATTTCAAACTGAAACATATAATCATAGCTGAATTAGCGATCCTCTCTATAACTACCATAATTATTAAACTACTTACTTTAAAAACTATAGATGAGCATAATGGTTAGTTTACTGGATATACAAAGTTTGATAAACTTTTGTTGAATTACGAAAGCGTTTTCTTTTAATAGAACTGTGAGAAACGGTATGAATATGGAGGTAGGATAATGGTACAAACAAATGAATTTGCACACCGAATGGCGAGCAAGACCATCAAACTTGTCGATGCAGCAGGATATCCAGTTACAGGAAAGGAAGTATCACTTAATCTGACAAATCATAAGTTCTTATTTGGCTGCGGTATTTTCGATGCAATCGAAGTAGCAAACAAAAATGTACCAGCAGACAGACTTGCATTTTTAGAAGATAAACTGGATAAATTCTTAGATGTATTTAACTCTGCAACACTGCCTTTCTATTGGGGAACCTTCGAGCCTGAAAAAGGAAAACCACGTACAAATGAATTAAAGGCTGCAGCTCAATGGTTAAGAGAAAGAAATGTAACTGTGAAAGGACATCCTCTTTGCTGGCACACCGTCACGGCTCCATGGCTTTTAGATATGAGTAATGAAGAGATTCTGAAAGCACAGTTTGCTAGAATTGAACGAGAAGTATCAGATTTCAAAGGATTAATCGATATGTGGGATGTGATCAACGAAGTTGTGATTATGCCAATCTTTGATAAATATGACAATGGTATCACAAGAATCTCTAAAGACCTTGGTCGTGTTGGCATTATAAAAGAAATGTTTGCAAAAACGCGTGAATTTAATCATGGTGCAACACTATTATTAAATGACTTTAATACTTCTATTAACTATGAAATCTTAATTGATGGATGCCTGCAGGCTGGTATTTCCATTGATGCGATTGGCATTCAGTCACATCAGCATCAGGGATATTGGGGACGTGAGAAATTAGAAGAAGTACTAGACCGTTTCTCCCACTTTGGTCTTCCCCTGCACTTTACAGAAAATACATTGACATCCGGACATCTTATGCCTTCTGATATAGAAGACCTAAATGACTATCAGATTCCTGAATGGCCATCTACACCAGAGTTTGAAGAACGACAGGCAAAAGAAGTGGAAGAAATGTATTCGATTCTGTTTAAACATCCTCAGGTAGAAGCCATTACAACCTGGTCCTTCAGTGATGATGGTGCCTGGCTTGGTGCTCCAGCTGGATTTGTCCGAAAAGATAATAGCCCAAAACCAGCTTATGAAGTATTGAAGAAACTGATTAAAGGTGACTGGTCCACAAATGTGAAATGTAAGACAGATGACAATGGAATGGTTTCATTTGAAGGATTCCTAGGTGATTATGATCTTGTTTGTGGAGATAAGAAAGTCAGCTTTAAACTAGACAAAGTAGCTGAAACCGTACAGATTACAATCTAATTGATGTACTAAAAAAGAATTAAAGTTTACTGCCAAATTCCGTAAAGAATTCCTTTTAAAAAAGACACAAGAATTGACGTATGAATTGGCATACGTCTTTTTCTTTATATAATGGGTTTCTACGAAATTTCATTAACATTGACATAAGATCTATGATTAAGTAGGGTCCGCACTTACCGGTCAGGGGGGCAGGTTAAATTAAGCACCTGAGCAGGATAAATAGACGGAAGAATTCCGCTTAATTTGTAATTATTGTTAAAAAAAGCTTTAATAGACGGAGAGATTCCGCCTATTAGCTCAAAAAATTTGAAAATGGGAGATTTTGCATTACATAAGCGGAAATCCTCCGCTTATTTAACCCGAAACGAGCTCCATTTTGCATTTAACCGGAAAATCTCCGGTTATTATTTTACTGGTTACTCGATTAAGGACAAGTCATCTTATTTAAAGAGTAGTGAGTAAAATCCAAGAGAACCTCATTTTGATGGTTTATATAAATAAGGCTTTTGTATTCCTACTAAATAATTTTCATGTAGATTATCACGATTCCATGGCCGGCAAGCTTGCAGAAGCTACCTCCGTAGAGATCCCCCGTCGTTTATGACCCATAATCTTATTTAGGATTTGGCTGACTAGTTTCGTGAATAGAGGGTGGTCCCGGTGCCGTGGGTAAGGAAGACGGACAGGAACTTCGAGTACAATTTTGCCTTCTTCGATTAAAATGACACGGTTCGCTAGCGCTACTGCTTCCTCGACGTCATGGGTAACAAGAATCGCGGTTAATTGCTTTTCACTCCACAATTCTTCAATCAATTCATGCATTTCTAGACGTGTCAAAGCATCCAAAGCACCGAGCGGTTCATCCAGTAATAGCAGTTCCGGCTCATGAATCAAGGCTCTTGCAAGTGCTACCCTTTGCTTTTGACCCCCGGAAAGCTCAGAGGGCCAAGAAGAGGCACGGTCCGCCAATCCTACTTGTGTCAAAACTTTATCAATCTGCTCTTTCTGGGCTTCCTTTTTTAACCCGAGTGCTACATTATCATATACTTTTTTCCAAGGGAGAAGCCTTCCATCTTGAAACATAATTTTGGCCAAATCATTACGCCCTTTTAATTCTTTACCGTTTACGACTAATGCACCTGAATTGGGGGCTTCGAGTCCCGCCATAATACGCAGTAAGGTGCTTTTGCCGCAGCCGCTTTTTCCAACCACTGCAATAAACTCTCCTCGATTCACCTGTAAATCGATACTTTTTAATACCTCATTCCCATCAAATTCTTTCCGGATAGTTGAAAGTTCTAGTATCGGTTGTTTTGTTGCCATCTTCTTTGCCTCCTCTTACTTCTGATGGCTGGGATGCCATTTCAAAAATTGTTTTTCCGCTAGCTTTGCCATCACATCAGACAGCTTTCCTAATAGTGCGTAAAGCAGAATACTCAATATCACGACATCTAGCTGCATAAATTCCCTAGCATTCATGGCCAAATAACCAATTCCTGAATCAGCGGCAATCGTTTCCGCTACGATTAATGTTACCCAGGTAATCCCTAGTGCAAATCTGACGCCAACAAGGATGGATGGCAGTGCAGCGGGAAATATGACATGCCAAAACAAAGAAAATCCTTTTAGTTCATATACATACGCCATTTCAATCAAGGAGGGGTCAACCGAACGAATCCCATGGTAGGTATTGAGATAAATTGGGAAAAACGTTCCTAGGGCAACAAGAAACAGTTTCGCTTCCTCGCCAATCCCAAACCACAGGATGACAATGGGCAGTAAAGCCAAATGCGGGATATTACGGATCATCTGAATGGAAGAATCTAGCAAACTCTCTGAAATTTTGGAAATGCCATTGACCAACCCCAAAGCAAAACCGATTCCCCCGCCAATCAAAAATCCAACAAAGGCCCTTTTCGTACTGGTCCAGACATCCGATACCAGCTGGCCGCTCTTTAAGAGGTCGACTGCTGCCGTAAAGATATCTATCGGATTTGGGAGTACTCTATTGGAAAGAATCCCAATAGAAGATGAAACCTGCCAAGTAATCAGTAATACTATTGGAATAATCCATGGTAAAATCTTTTTCGTTTTCATATGCCTCCTACCTCACTGCCTTTTTTTGGGGTAAGATGTTATTCGCCATAATCTCACCAAATGGACTTACAATGGACGAAGGTCTCATTCCCTCTAGATTCAAGTGTGGGAATAATAACTCCGATACGCGGTAGGCCTCTTCCAAATGCGGATAACCGGATAATATAAACGTCTCGATTCCAATATCCTCGTATTCTTTCATTCTTTTGGCCACTGTTTCTGGGTTTCCGACAAGTGCCGTACCTGCACCGCCACGTACCAATCCGACCCCAGCCCAAAGGTTAGGGCTGATTTCTAAATGATCTCTCCTGCCTCTATGAAGTTCGGACATTCTCTTTTGGCCTACAGAGTCCATCCGGGAAAAAACCTCTTGCGAAGACGCTATCATATCATCGTCAACATACTTGATTAATCTGTTGGCTGCGTCCCATGCTTCTTGTTCTGTCTCCCTAACAATGACATGGAGGCGGAGGCCGAAACGGAGTTTCCTTCCTCGTTCCTCCGCTAATTTTTTTACGGCTTTTATTTTTTCTTCAACTTGCTTTGGCGGCTCTCCCCAAGTCAAATATACATCCACATGATCTGCCGCAATTTGCTGTCCTATTTCCGAAGAGCCTCCGAAATAAAGTGGAGGATATGGTTTCTGAACTGGAGGATATAATTGCTTTGCCCCCGAAACCTCTAAATGAGTACCTGAATAATTGGCTTCTCCTTTTTCCATCAGGTCCTTCCAAATCGTTAGATATTCATCTGTCAGCTCGTACCGTTCTTGGTGAGATAGATGGATACCATCACCCGCAAGTTCTACAGGATCGCCCCCTGTTACAACGTTAATGAGGAGTCTTCCATTCGATAACCGGTCAAAGGTTGCAGCCATACGGGCTGCATTGGTTGGTGACATAATACCAGGACGAACTGCCACCAAAAATTTCATACGTGAGGTCACTGGAATTAACGAACTCGCTACTACCCACGCATCTTCGCATGATCTTCCAGTCGGCAGTAATGCACCAGTAAACCCGAGATTGTCTACTGCTTGAGCGATTTGCTGGAGATAAGGAGTATTCACTTCTCTTCCTCCGGTCGTTACACCTAAATATCGTGAATCTCCATGCGTGGGTATAAACCAAAATACATTCATCTTTTTTCCTCCTCTTACTTTTTTGGTTTCCATTGTGCTTCGGATGTGTTTATCTCTGTCGGAATTAACTTTAGTTCGAAAAATTTATCTGCAATTTCTTGTTGATCCTTTATTCGTTCCTTTGTAATCTGTTCAATGCCAAATGCTCTGCGTCCGAGTACCACTTCCAGTGTTTCCTTATCAATTCCAATTTGCGGAGCTAAAAACTCAGCTGCCTCTGATTGGTTATTCTTCACCCATTGTTCTTCTTTCCCTAATTCCTCAATGAGGATTTCAAGGACCTTCGGATGTTTTCCGGCAAATGTTTTAGAGGCAAGGAAGAACTCACGATTGTTGACTAGCCCAGTACCATCTACCAAAATACGTGCTCCCGTTTGTCTTTGCGCTTCTGCTAAGAATGGATCCCAAATTACCCAGGCATCCACAGCCCCTTTTTCAAAGGCAGCTCTTGCATCGGCTGGAGGTAAAAAGGCCGTTTCGATATCTTCATACTTCAGTCCATTTTCTTCTAATGCTCTAACTAACAAATAATGAACATTAGACCCTTTGTTTAAGGCTACCTTTTTTCCTTTTAAATCTTTAATACTCTTAATCTCTGAATCTTTAGGAACAAGGATGCCCTCACCCTTTTGATTAGCCGGCTCATTAGCGAAATAGACCAATGGTGCGCCTGCTGCCTGAGCAAAGATAGGAGGTGCCTCACCAGTATGCCCGAAATCCAGGCTGCCTACATTTAATGCTTCTAGCAGTTGAGGACCCCCTGGAAACTCAGTCCATTCTACCTTATATCCCAAAGGCTCTAGCTTCTTTTCCAATGTTCCTTTTGCTTTTAGGAAATTTAGTGAACCAAACTTTTGATAACCGATGTGAATAGTTGTACTTCCACTCTTATCACCGGAAGCCTTTTCTGTGGAGTTTTGATTGGTGCATGCACTAAGTAAAAATAAAAACAGGGTCAAGCTAATCAGCATGAATTTATTTCGTTTTGACTTCATTGGTATACCTCCTGATTTATCTGTATTTTTTTAATTCTTAATGAAGAGATTTAAGGATGTCTGTAATTCAACCACGGATGATTCCAGTCTTTCTTTAAGTTGAAGGTCAATGAAATTTAACTGCTCACCGGAATAGCTGAACTGTGAATCAACGAGATAGACTCCTTGAGGGATTTCACGTGCGCCAAGGGTAGAAAATAAAGGTTTAAATGCATATTCTAGCGTCAACAGATGTGCAATACTCCCACCAGAGGCAATCGCCAGCACTTTTTTTCCCTCTAGACTTTTCTCCGGCAGCAAATCAAAAAAGCTTTTCAAAATTCCTGGGAAACTTGCTTTATAAACAGGACTCACCACAATCAGTGCATCAGACTGTTCTACTAACTCTTGGGCTTTCTTAATTTCTGGATGGTTAAACTGTGCATGAAGCAGGGCTTCAGCAGGCAAATCCCTAACGGAAAGCCTTTCTACCTCATTTCCCCCTTCTACGAGGATATTACTGACAAATGAAGCAATGGCTGCCGTTCGTGAAACAGTGGCAGGGCTCCCTGAAATAATTAAGATTTTAGTCATATTCATTAGCTCCTTTTTAATTGATTTTCATAAAAACAAAAAGGCCCCTAACTCTTTACTAAAGTTAAGGACCTTCAGATGTCTGATCGGTCGGCACGACTATTCGATTTGCCCCTAAATTGCTCCGGGGATAGGATGATGTTTTGTTAGATTGATTATTTTGTCTCCCTTCTTTACAGCTTTCTTAGATTGTTCCCCACATGTTTCTACTAGTAAAGGAAAACAAAATAGGCCCTGCAATATATAATCGTGTGATTTCAACATTGCAAGGCCTTCAGTGGTCTGATCGAACCTTCATTATTCCGATTGGTTAACTACGGATTAAATTTATCAAGATTTCCCAACATTGTCAACTATTTTTTTACGAGCTGAATCTTGAGTAATTCAGTCAAGATTACATGGTGGGAAACTTAATTGATAGGTTTAATCTATGGGAGAGCCAAATAGGATGTGATAAAAAAAGGCTTGGTACAGACGACTTACTTAGATATACAACGAAACCATGAAGCACTATTATTATTTCAATATATATATACAAGTACACCTTACTTGCATGAATAACCTTCTCAGGTTATTATATAAGTTTGGTAAAATCGTTTTCGTTATCATGTTTTTCTTTTTATATTCTAGGAGGAAACGAAATGAATATCATTGAGGTTCAAAATTTACGAAAAGAATTTAATTCTTATACGAGCCGGCCTGGCTTGGCTGGAGCGTTTCGCGATTTATTTACGAGAAATTATAAAGTCCATGCAGCCGTTGATAATATTTCCTTAACCGTTAAACAAGGTGAAATGGTTGGGTATATTGGAGAAAATGGTGCTGGTAAGTCAACTACCATTAAGATGTTAACCGGCATTTTAACGCCTACATCCGGTTCCATTATCGTGAATGGTATGAATCCCCACAAGCAGCGAGAAGAATTCGTGCGAACCATTGGTGTGGTGTTTGGGCAGCGGTCACAGCTTTGGTGGGATATCGCGGTTCAAGAATCCTTCCGGTTATTAAAAAAGGTATACCGAGTTTCGGATGAAGACTATGACCGTCATATGGGCCATGTGATAGAGACGTTAGAAATTGGTCCCTTACTAGATAAACCGGTACGAAAGCTGTCTCTTGGACAACGGATGCGCTGCGAATTGGCTGCCGCTCTTGTCCACAATCCTCCGCTCCTCTTTTTGGACGAGCCCACGATTGGACTAGATGTATTGGTGAAATTAAAAATTCGTAAGTTTCTACAGGAAATTAACGAACAATATAAAACCACCATTCTCTTGACGACACATGACTTAACGGATATTGAAGCCCTATGTGAGCGAGTGGTGTTATTAGATGAAGGAAAAATTATTTATGATGGCAAGCTGAATCAGCTTCAAGAACATGCGGTGGAAGGAAAACAAATCGAATTTGAATTTTTGTCAGAAGTCCCTCGCAGCTCCCTGCCTCGTGTTGAAAATCTTCAATGGGAGCAAAAGGATGCGACGACCTGGCTCGGATATATCAATGGGGATGAACAAATGGTCTCTCGATTGATCAGTGATGTTGTCCAAAGGAATCCGATTAAGAATGTTCGAATCAATGAAATTTCAACGGAAGAGATTGTCCGGAAGATCTATGAAGAAGGTATGGCCCTCACATGAGTATGTATATAGAAATGATTCGGGTTCGCTTTTTAATGATGCTCGCTTATCGGACAAACTATTATAGCGGGATATTAATATATAGCATTAATATTGGTGCTTACTATTTTTTATGGTCAGCGATTTATGGAGGAAAAGAACAGATTCAGGGATTGTCCGTCGCTCAAATGACTACGTATGTGGCTGTCGCCTGGATGGCACGAGCGTTTTATTATAACAATATCGATCGGGAAATTGCAGCTGAAATCAAAGACGGTAAAGTCGCGATTGAAATGATCCGCCCTTATAACTACTTAGGGATGAAAACCATGCAGGCACTAGGCGAAGGCGTCTTTCGCTTATTGTTTTTCTCCGTCCCAGGTATGATTATTGTGGCCATGATTTTTCCGGTCCGCTTTGATGCTAGTTTGACCACGTGGCTATTTTTCTTTATTTCGCTAGTTTTTAGTTTTATTGTCAACACGCACATCAACCTATTAACAGGTATTATGACATTCTTTTTATTTAATAACTCAGGGTTGATTCGAGCAAAACGTGTTGTAATCGATTTGTTCTCAGGTTTACTTCTCCCTATTTCTTTTTATCCAGACTGGGCTCAAACTTTAATGTCATATTTGCCTTTTCAAGCGATTAGTTATGTTCCTAGTATGATATTTACAGGAGGCTTTGTGGGGCAGGAGATTTATAAAGCTTTACTTTCACAAGTATTCTGGGTCGTCATTTTACTCATTCCAATCCGGCTATTATGGTCGTTAGCAAAAAAACACTTAATTATACAAGGAGGCTGAACCAATGTTTTATCTATCATTGTTCTTTCAATACGCCTCTCAATATTTAAAGACAAGGCTTACTTATCGTGCTGATACGATTATTGAAATTCTTTCTGATCTATTATTTCAAGCTGTCAATTTAATTTTCATCGTAATCGTATTTCGCCATACAGCCTTTTTAGGCGGATGGAACCGAGATGAAATCATTTTTATTTATGGATTTTTCCTTGTTCCTTATGCAATCTTTTCGTCCTTTTTTAACATCTGGGACTTTAATGAACGCTATATTGTTAAAGGAGAAATGGACCGTATCTTGACACGCCCGGTTCACAGTCTGTTCCAAATTATCTTGGAACGAATTGAGCTGGAATCGTTATTCGGTGCCATCACAGGCTTATTGGTAATGGGTTATGCTATTATGAATCTAGACATAAACTTTGCTTGGTACGATGTTTTGATTTTTATTGTCATGGTAATTGGTGGGGCTTTTATTTATGCCGGGATCTTTATTTCGATTGCGACGATTGGATTTTGGTCTGACAGCCGTACCGACATTATGCCCATGATGTATAATATCAGCAATTATGGCCGCTATCCGATTAACATTTACAACAAGGTGATTCAATTTGTGTTAACGTGGATTCTACCTTTCGCCTTTGTTGGTGTGTATCCAGCTTCCTATTTTTTAAATCGTGAGGAATGGTATGGATATGCCTTTTTTACACCTGTAATGGGAATCCTTTTCTTTGGTATTGCGATTCTTCTGTGGAATGCTGGAGTGAAGAGATATCGTGGGGCTGGGAATTAATATAGATTACACAGTAATTATAATGAAGTGAAAAAGCATCCAAGGAAAAATACTAACCCTGAACGGAAAAGAAGAGCTCGCCGGCTCTTCTTTTCTTTTTTACATTGATTTAAACAGTTGATTTTTATAAGCTGGTGGATGGTAAGCTGCTGATTCCCGCATTCAGGATCAAGAGATTCCGCACTTATCGGTTGGGGAATCAGATTAGATTAAGCACCTGAGCTGATAATAGACGGAAAAATTCCGCCTAATTAGTAATTATTTTAAAAAAGGCTTCCAATAGACGGAGAGATTCCGCCTATTGTCTTGAAAAATACGAAAATGGTAAATTTAGCTTAGCATAAGCGGAAAACCTCCGCTAAAATCCCCCGAAACTAGCTCCATTCTGTATTTAGCCGGAAATTCTCCGCTTATTTTACTATTACTAGGAGTATTGATAGTTTCATCGAAATAATCTCTCCTTGAATCTATCATTTATAATAAAATTTTCTGTCCGCTTCTTGTACTTTCTAAAGCTCCAAAAACCATCTCCATACTTTTGATGTTATCCGCGCAGTCCGTTTCCGCTAGACGGTTTTCCTCAATGGAGCCAAACATTTCATCAAGGCAACCCCAATGGCCTTCCCGACCTTCCCAGGTGCTAGATGCGGTCTCAAATTTTGTTTTGCTCATAAATTGTATAGGTCGAGTGGTATCCACTACTTCATAAACAGGTAGATTTGATCCATCCCAGCGCGCTGTTCCTTTGCTTCCTGTTACCCGCCAATCTGATTCCCATGAAGTATTCGACCCCTCTGCACACCAAGACCCTCGGTAGGAGAATACAGATCCATCACTCATTTCATAGATGATAATCGCTGATGCGTTTCCTTTATACCATGAGCCTGGCGGATTAAACTCGTGGCAATAGACAGAAACCGCGTCAGCCCCGGATATGAAACGTGCCTGATCAAATGTATGAATAGCCATGTCCACAATAAGCGGGCTATCCATCTCATCACGGAACCCACCAAAATGCGGCCCAAGAAAAAAGTCAGCATGTAGTGAACCAATTGTACCAATCAATCCGCTTGCTAAAAGGTCTCGCAACGCACGAATCTGTTTGTTATATCTGCGATTTTGCATGACCGTATATTTTTTTCCTGTTTCTTGAGCTACTTGTAACACCTTCCTAGCGTCTTCTAATGATTCCGCCATTGGTTTTTCCCCGAATACATTACATCCTGCTTCCAACGCAGTTGTGACAATTTGTTTATGTGCTGCAGGTATCGTGACATCAAAAACGAGGTTTGCGTTTGTTTCAGAGAGTGCTTGTGATAGATCTGAAAATAATGGCACTTGTAAATTTCTTCGTTCTGCCATTGCTTTTGCCGCATCTAAAGAGACATCAACTAATCCTACAACTTCTGCGTTATTTCGTTGTTCCGCATAATCCAGCCAGGTATTTGACATGCTCCCACACCCGGCTACAACAATTTTATGTAAAGTCAAAGAGATCTCTCCTCCTTTATTCGATGGCAAATCCTTCTACTTAATTTGGATGAAATAAAGTAATTGCATCTTATTTCATACGTTTCTCTTAAACTATCAAGAAGGTTAACAATTGTCAACGCTTTCATATTGATGTGGTGTAAAATTGTGAATTATTGCGAATCTTCACACTGTTGTTAAAAAAATCCTTCTAAATATAGATCTAATAAAAAAGCATTTCTCATCACTGGAAAATGCTTTAGGATCATGACTATTGATTATACTTAAAACCTTTCTTTGCCATTAAGATTTCCTCCTATGTACAAATTCAAAAATAGTATGCAAAAACTTATATGTAAATGATACTCTTCTTAAAAATAAAAAACTGGTCGGATATAGACCAGTTTAAGACTTATCAGATTGATAAAGATGGTGATATTGGTTAGCCAGCATATCAAATAATGGTATAAGGGTATAACCTCTACAGCATTGTTTTTAATTCAACTATTATTTTACTTCGTTATATTCCTCATCTGATACTGGTTCCAACCATTCAGGAGTACCTGCAGTGATTGCGATATGTTCAAACCAGCTGTCTTTTGCAGCGCCATGCCAGTGTTTTACACCATCATGAGTCACAATAACATCACCGGCTTTTAAAAATTGTGCAGGTTTTCCTTCTTCTTGGTACCAACCTTCGCCACCAGTTACTAATAATATTTGAAATCCATCACGATGGATATGCCAGTTATTCCGGCATCCCGGTTCAAAGGTCACATTCCCAACACCAACACTAACGTTAGGATCAGAAACTAATCCTTTAAGATAACTTTGTCCCACAAAAAATTGTGCATATGCTTCATTTTTTTCGCCCACTGGGAAAATAACGCCATTTTTTACTTCTTCATATTTCGCCATATATAATTCCTCCAATAAAAATATAAAAAGTTCCCATTCATTACCTATTATTTTAATTTCCCGCCAAATACCGGGAAGAAGCTATGCTCACCATAATTCTGGATTTGCTCTACATTCTTTAAAGTGTCCATATCTGCATCGCTGATAACAAAATCAAGCTCTGAATTGTTTCTCATGTGTTCTGGATTTGCCGTCTTAGGAATTACTACAAGACCTAGCTGGATATCATAACGTAGGCAAAGCTGAGCAACAGATACTCCATACTTATCGGCTATTACCTTAACCTCTACATTATCGAGAACTGCACCGTGTGCAATTGGTGAATATGCTTCGACCAGGATGTCATTCTTCTGGCAGAATTCAATTAGTTCCAAAGGAGTATTGCTCACATGTGCCAATATCTGATTTACCATTGGCTTTATCTCACAGTTTGCAAGAATATTCTCTACATCATCCTGAAGGAAGTTAGAAAGACCGATTGCCTTTACTTTGCCTGTCTTATAAGCATCCTCCATTGCTCTCCATACTTCTTTGTTTTCCTCGAAGTAACGGTTCTCCTCACGGAACTCCGTCCAAGGCTGTGGGCTGTGTATTATCAGAAGGTCAATGTAATCCAGTCCCATCTTTGCTAAAGACTCATTAATGGACTGCGTAACTGCATCATAGGTCTTTGCTTCTGCAGCAACCTTTGTCGTAATAAAAAGATCCTCTCTTGCGACACCGCAGGAACGGATTCCTTCGCCTACACCAGCTTCATTCATATAAGCCTGAGCTGTATCAATATGACGATATCCGATAGATACTGCATCACGCACTGCCTGTGCTGCCTGAGCATCGTCAAGCAGCTAGGTACCAAGACCTAATTTTGGAATTTCTACACCATTTGATAATTTGTAAGTTTCGTTAAACATGCTTTTGTCTCCTTTGCCTTTAATTTTCAGGAATAATTTCATTGACACAAGCTAATGCGTTAAGTGTTCTCGGAAAGCCTATATATGGAAGGCAGTGGGTGATGGCGGAAATCAACGTTTCTTTGTCGTTCCCCACATTTTTGTTACCCAGAACATGTGACTTTACTTGGCTTTCACAACCGCCAAGTGCACTGATAATACAAAGTGTCAACAACTCTCTTGATTTCAAATCAAGTGCGCCACGAGTGTAAAAGTCTCCGAAACAAAACGCAGAAAGATAATCCTGGATATGCTTTTGATTTGCTGGGGCAGCCTCACGCATTTTTGAAATAACATCACCAAAAATCTCGACTTGAGTTGCAAGTCCTTTCTCAAAACGACTATCTTCATCTACCGTCTTTTGGCTTTCTAGTGGTAAAGCGATATTCTTTGCTTTGAAAACTTCATTAAGTTCATTGATGGCGTTTAAGGTTTTAGGAAATCCAATGTATGGAGCACACTGGTAAACCGCCTCTTTGATTTCTACCGGTGTGAGCCCGACGTTCAGCGCAGCACCTACATGTGCCTTAAGCTGTGGTAACGTCTGATTCGTGGCAAGCACAACCAGAGTAATAAGCTCGCGTTGTTTGTCATCAAGATTACCTTGATAAAAAACTTCCCCAAAAATGAAGTTGCTAAGAATGTCCTGAAAATCAGGATCGGTAGCATATGAGGCTGGTACGCTCTCACCAAATAGCTGTTTGTATTTTTCCTTGCTCTTCTCAACACGGTCCATTAATAAGCCTCCTATTTGAAGTAAATCTGCTATTAGTATCCAAAAGTTAGCTAAACATGTTGCTTTAAAAATTAATATTGATTGATTAATCAACAACTGTTTATAATTATAAAAAAGTCCTTCATACTTTCAATGGTTAAATTAACGCAATTCGTTGATTACTGAACAAATCAATTAAAATTGTTGATTATTTTTAGGAAGATTGGTGAATGAAAATGCCTAAAGTAGATAGAAGAATAGCCAAAAGCCAAGTAGCGATAAAAAATGCTGTAACGGAGCTGATGTCTGAAAAAAGTTTTGACGACATTACCATACAGGATATTGCGGACAGAGCAGACGTTAATCGAGGAACCATTTATCTTCATTACACGGATAAATATGACCTCATGGATAAGATGATTGAAGAACATATAGAGAATCTAAGAGAACTATGCCAATCGGCATCTGAGATGACATTTCAAGAAGGTAATTATGTGTGGTACGAATACTTTGAGCATAACTATTTATTTTTTTCAACGATGTTAGCGAGTAAAGGGGCACCATATTTTCGTAGTCGTTTTCTTGATTTAGTTATCGAAGAGTTTAAAGCTGAAGTGGATATAGCAGTGGAAAAAAACAACGGATTAAATGAAGAAGTTATTCTTCAATTTTTTGGCTCAGCTGTCGTTGGGTCAGTAGAATGGTGGTTCAAGAATGAAATGCCTTTGTCAGCACATGTCATGGCTGAACAAACGGGGGCATTGTTAGATAGGAATTTTGAGTAATCTATCAAAGTTCCTAAAGAATTAAACCCTGAGTCCATATCTATATAGGACTCAGGGTTTTTATCTCGGAAGATTCATATCGGAGTTTTTACAGATACATCTTAACGTTATTTACTGACGAAAATGTAACCTCCAGTGATTCGGTGCGTTAGGTTCCTAATTTCTATTTTTAATCAACTTTTTCAACGTGAACAGTAAAATTGTCCTTCATTGTTTCTAGATTTTCTAGTCCTGATTCAATTTTCCCTAATGTAATAAGTCCGTTTGAAAACCCGAAATCTTTATAATATATAGCTAAATTCCCCCAAGGAGCATAATAGGCGAAATCTCCAACCGAAGGATCGCTGCCTGATGGCGCTTCTTCAGTAGAAAGTTTTTTTGAAAGGTAACTAATTTTTTCAGTTCCAGCATAATCTCCTAACGTTATTGTTAACGGCAGTTGTGATAAAAAATCTCTGCTTGTTGGATTATCATACATATTCACGATTGCTACCTCGTTGTTAAACGTCAATTTTACTTTAACATCTTCCATAAAAGCATCACCTTCATTATCAATAACCGAATCCTGGATATTCTGCTTGTGCGGTTCACTAATTATTTGTTCCTCATTTGAATTTTTGTTTGCAGTATCATCAACATTGTTTTTTTCTGTATTATTATTACTTCCGCAAGCTGTTAGAAACATTAAAATTATCAATGAATATATTAGTGACAATATAAACTCTCTTCCCATCAAAACATCTCCAGACTCAATATGAATTGGAACTGCCATAATTCATATGATTTGCTTCTCTTATAAAGCGATATCAGACTGTTTTTCTACTCTTTTTCCCTGCTTGTGAATAAATTTCAACGTATAATGTGTCCCACAAACATAGATTCCCATGATAGATAGGTGGTCAATTAAAAATCTTATAGTTGAATCAACAGATGACCAACCAAATGGATTGTAAACGAATAGTTTAGAACCCATTTCTCCCTCGAAGGAAGATCGCACCCCATAGGCAACAATTAATACCGCCAAAATACGCAACGCAATGGTACGAATACGATTAGTACTGGTTATTCCCGTCATCCTACGAAGTGAATTGAGAATCATTTCCCATGATAATCCAATATGAACAGTCATGATGATAAATCCCCAATAGGCAGTCTGTACATGTATTTGCCGTAGCATCATATCATTATCAATAGAAATAAAGGGAAATAACTCACTGGAAATGAACAGAGCACTTACGATCATCACAATCATGGTGACTAGAAAAAGCAGATTGATTCCAATTTGCAAAATCCGCCGTATATTGTGCTTTCCCTTTAAAATTGCTCTATACCAACGTCGATTTAAAAAGTTATGGACGATAAATAGGAAAAGCACCACAACTCCAACCACTTCATGGACCATATTTCCGGTAATATAGTAAGCCATTGCAATTAACATTAGAAATGTCATAACAAGATCATTGACAAGCCTGAATAATATCTTATGATTCAACGCACATTCCTCTCTTTCTATCCTAATTTAATATTGGGATGTTTCCTTAGCGGGCAGCAAATTTCTTTTTATCTCACACATCCATCAACTATTAAATTGCTGTAAATAGATCTTCCAAAGAATGTCCTGAATGATATCTACTTTTTCCTGACCTTCTATTTCATTGCTTTCTTTTTTATTCTCATTCTTTGAATCTTTCATCCCAGCAAATATCTCACTTACTTTCCAGTGGTCTGCAGGGATAGCTGCGATTGGGGTTTCTATACTGCTGCTCTTTGATTGTGAAATCTCTTCTATATCAAACTCTTTCATTTGATCCATCGAGTTCATATATTGATCCCTTTCCTGATTTGCGTGACAGGTATAGCATCGTCCAATCGCTCGGCCACCGATACCATCTTCCATAACTTCTCTGTCAGGAGTAAAAGCCTGGAATTCCCATTCCCCAGTACGCTCCTCAGGCGAGTACTGAGAACCCCAG
This sequence comes from Neobacillus niacini, assembly GCF_030817595.1. Taxonomy (GTDB): domain Bacteria; phylum Bacillota; class Bacilli; order Bacillales; family Cytobacillaceae; genus Neobacillus; species Neobacillus niacini_G. Next base: position 143,620 of record NZ_JAUSZN010000001.1, on the reverse strand, counting down.
CCCGTCCGCTTTTCCATCACTAAATAATGCTCAAGCTCTTCATCACGAAATCCTTCGAGAGTGATAACAGTACCACTCGGTAGCTCCCCTCCGTTTTGCACTGCTTCAATTGCTTCCCTACTATTTACATAGATGTTTTCATGAATATCTCCTCGATCGTAAGTGGCAAACACAATTCCCTCTTCAAGGTCTTCAGGGAATTTAACAAGGTGAGCCCCAGATCCAATCTCAGCGTATTCTTGATTCTGTTGAGAAGTATCCTCTTGACCCTGTTGGGAAGTTTCCAAAGATTCATTATCATTGTTACTGCATGCAGTAAGGATGAGGGCTAGCAACAATGTAAATGAATGAAATAATCTTTTTTTCATACTGTTTTCTCCTCTCCCACTATTAAAAAGGCTCATTTTCAGCTGTTCTCGGAAAATTTTTTTCATGTACCTTTGTAATGAATAAAATAATGTACATTTCCCGATGGAAAAGGAAATGACACACGATTGGCAGTTTTATTAATCTCACAAGCTATTAAGTAATCACCACTGCCGGACGTGGCGTGGAGAGTAGTTTAAAAATATTCCACTGGCCTTACCATTAATAATTCCAACGTTTAAAGGAACGATACCGTGTGTTGACTTGTGTTTACTTCGAACTTCTTTTCATGCTAACCCTTTTTTCAATAAGGTATTACCAATCGATTCGTTTCCCATCTCTAAAGAATGCCCCATTGGGTCCTTCAGGTCCTATCGTCGCTAACGAAACGATAGACTCAGCAGCTTGCTTAGGAGTTATTGGAGCCGATGGTCCACCCATATCTGAGCTCACCCATCCCGGATCGACTGCATTTATTTTGATATCACCATTGACTTCTGCAGCTACTAGTCGAGTCAATCCATTTAGGGCAAATTTAGATAACTTATAAGCGCCTACTCCTGGATAGGTCAATTCACTCATCGCCCCATATTCTGAGGAAATAGTAATAATTCTCCCGTAGCCCTGTATTTCCATGAGGGGAATAAAGGAACGGATCACATGGTAAACACCGAAGAAATTAGTAGCCATTGTTTTCTCTAGAATGCCAGGATCCATAGCCAATAACTTTTGATTCTTATCTAAATACACGCCTGCATTATTTATCAATACGTCTAATCTTCCAAAACGCTTATTTATTGTAATGGCAGCTTGCCTTATGCTTTCTTGACTAACTACATCCATCTCGACAAAAGAAACGTCAAGATTTGTATCCATAAGTCTTTGCGCAGCTTCCTGACCCATCTCTGGATCCCGACTTGCCAAAATGACCTTAAAACCTTTCAACGCCAATTGTTTGACCAACTCATATCCAATTCCTCGATTCCCGCCGGTGACAAGTGCAACTTGTTTATCCTGTGACATATAAATCCTCCATTTTTCGTTCTAAGATTGAGCAGCATTTAAAAATTCTAAAAGAGATACTCCTTATGTGGAGAGCTGTTTTGTAGAACTATACATATAATTTCTTAGCAAAATAGTTACTAAACCTAGTATCAATGATAGTATCCCCACTAACACAACGTATTGTGTACCCATATCCGATATAATGAATCCGCCGACTGCAGCCCCAAAGGTTGTTCCTAAGTTAGCCGCTGTTAGAAATAATCCATTCGCAAAATCAGGTGCTTCAGGTGCTGCAGACATAATCCAATACTGAGTGATATTGCCCCCAATTCCCGCCAACACTCCCCAAAATAACGTAATGATGGCCATAGGTACGGTAAACTGTCCTGTGAAAAATAATAGGATATACACTGCCCCTAATACAAAAGGATAGGATACGACAGATTTCTTCGCATTTTTAGTTAATAATTTCCCTGCTACAATATTTCCGATAATATTTGCTCCACCAAAGACGAATAATAGTAAGCTAATAGAATTCGAAGACAGATTCGTAACGGTTTTCAGATAATCAGCAAGATAACTATAAACTCCAAATACGGCAGAATTTAATAAAATGACGGTTACGATGGAAATCCATGTCATTGATTTTTTTAATACCGATAATTGAGTTCCGTAGGCAAGTCCTGCCTCAACCGGCATAGATGGTACAAATAGTAATGTAGCAATGAATGCTACAGCATTAACAGCAGCAAAAAAGACCATCGCCATTTGTAAAGAAATTGCGCTAGCGATAAAGCTTGCCACTGGTACACCAACTACCATACCGGCAGAAACTCCAATAAATACTTTAGAAACAGCTTTCGGAGCTTCTTCTTTACTTACCGACGCGGCAGCTACTGAAAAAGCCAACGAACAATAAATGGGATGAAAAAAGGCTGGTATGATACGAGCTAATAACAGAATGGTAAAGTTAGACGTAAATATGGATACGATGTTCCCCAAAACAAAAACACCTAGTACCAGTAACATAACCTTCTTCCGATTGATCCCTGAAAATAATAAAGGCATCGTTGGGCCAGACACTGCAACAACCAGGGCAAAGAAACTCACCAGCCATCCTGCTTTTGATACACTGACATCAAAGTGATCAGCAATATCAGGTAATATCCCAATAACCCCCATTTCGGTATTTAAGATGCCAAAAACACCGATCGTTAATATAAAAACCAATAAATTATTTCGTTTTATCAAAAAAACCACTCCAATTTTCAGCTTTTAATCGACCTTTTCAATCATCTCTGTAAATTCATACTTGCGAGATTATCTTTCTTCTGTTGTTGTTACTATTTATTTTAGCTATGCTCTTTTGATATAACCAATACTTATATCTTATATCATGATATGCTTGATATGTATATCTACAAATGTATATACTAAAACGTGTTAAAGGAGGAATGTTTGATGGAATTTAGAGTATTGCGCTATTTTCTTACTGTTGCACGAGAAGGAAGCATTACAGCTGCTGCTAATTTTTTGCATGTTACACAACCAACCTTGTCAAGACAATTAAAAGATCTTGAAGAAGACTTAGGAAAAAAGCTATTTATTCGCAGCAGTCACAGTATCATCCTCACTGAAGAAGGAATGTTGCTGCGAAAGAGAGCAGAAGAAATCGTTGATATGGTCGATAAATTAGAGTCAGAATTTAGTTCCATGGAAGAAACAATTAGTGGGGATGTTTACATCGGTGGTGGTGAAACCGATGCCATGCGACAGATTGCACGGGTAGTTAAAGATTTACAGTTACGTTATCCAAATATACGGTATCACCTCTACAGCGGTAACGAAGACGATGTCACCGAACGGCTTGACAAGGGATTGCTTGACTTTGGTATTTTAATTCAACCAGCTGATTTATCAAAATACAATTACATTAATATCCCTGCCAAGGATGTTTGGGGCGTTGTTATGAGGAAAGACAGTCCACTTGCTCTCAAATATTCCATTCAAGCAATGGATTTATTAAATGTTCCGCTCATCTGTTCACGCCAGGCTATGAAACAGACATTTTCTAAAAATGAATTTGCGGATTGGTTTGGTGAAGATTTTGATAAATTAAACGTCGTAACGACATACAATCTTGCCTATAATGCGGCAATTATGGTGGATGAGGGCATTGGTTATGCCATAACCCTTGATAAAATAGTAAATACGTCTAGTGATAGTAACCTTTGTTTTAGACCACTAGAGCCAAAACTTGAATCAGGTTTAAATATTGTTTGGAAGAAGCACCAGGTTTTTTCCGCTGCTACTGATATGTTTTTAAAAGAAATTCAGGCGAAATTTTTAAATCTTTGAACCGACCGCATTATTCTTCTATCGTAGTATCCGTTTTAATATGTTTGTGGGTTATTAGCTTATCTTGTAACTAATTAACTTTTTTAGAAGAGAAAGAATTAAACGATCTTTTTAGAAGCATTCTATATTTGTATAGCAAACTGACTATTAAAACAATAATCGAGGTGGATGAATAATGCCCAATGAAAACACAGACTCACCCAATAACATTAAATATAGTATATGGAATACACGGACGAACGAACCTATCCCTGAAATCAAAGATAAAATCATTGAATCCACAGACAAACCTATCCTTAAATCAAAAAACACAGACAATCGCGATTAATTAATTAAATTCACCCGATCGTAATATAAGGTTAGCCAGATTTTTCTGGTTGACCTTTTTTTATATAGTTTTACTTTTTTTAAAAATGTTGACAAACTATTAGCTGGTTTCGTTAAAGTACAATTTTTGACAAGCTCCAATCCAAAAAGACTGTAGTAGTTTTTATTTCATTTCACTAATTTTTACATCAAAGATGCTTAATAGCGATACTATTATTATTATTGATAAAAGCCAAGCCACCTGAGGTCTTTTTTGGTGTATGGGTAAGATAACGAAAATAATAACTGTAAATAGAACAGACCACCACATATTCCATCCATTATGGTATGTAATAAACCCAAACTTACTGTTTATATACTCAACAGATAAGTATATTCCTACCCATAGCAAAAACCATAATAAACGTTTATTCCATTCCTCTGGGAACCTCCCTAGATATATTAATACGGTTGCAGAATAAGAAACGACCATAGCTAATATTGTAATAATGGTATGGTTAGGTAGGATTAAATCGTGAAACAACCACATTGATTTTTTATAGAGGAGAAAGTTATATAGAAAATCTCCAATGATTAAGAAAAGTATTGTCGGATAATAAAGTTTCCAATTCCTCCAATCTCCCCATTTAAACGTTGCTAACAAGTATAAAATATTAATTAAAATATACATAAAATCAATCCTTAAAAAATAAGTATTCCTATTCTCTCCAATTAACAGGAATTTACTAAAAACCCTTATCCACTGACCGGCTTCGAAAGAAAGAATGGACAAAGAACGGCCAATTTGATAGTTAAGGTTTTTCTAAAGAAAAAAGAAATAAGCAGCCGATAAGCTGCATATTGTTGTTTGGTAAAAAATGTTTTTGAGGGCATTTACAATATCCGGCTTCTTTTCTAAAATATAGAATGATTACATTCAGTAGAAAGTGTAGAGGGTCTACGTTTAGACTGATTAACCTGTTCACTATATATACCTTTATTTTCGTAATACAAAAGCAGGTTTGTTACGATTCCCTTCGTTTGTGCAATTTATACGGATATTCCTAGACCATTAATTTTCTTTCTCCTATCTCCTTAAGACCGGCACGGATGAGTAGAAAAACAACAATCCATGAAGCTATCGTTAAAAAAGTATGTCCATAGGGGAACATTCCTTGTATAGGAGTGTCCCATAGTGCATGGATCACAACCACCAAGATAAAGACGCGTAAAAATTTGAAACGGAATATCATACTAAGATTAAATCGATTGTCCCCTTGTACTCTGCAGAATGCTGCACCAGTCAGAGCAGCCCAGGCAACATGCCCGCCAGGAGCAAAGATCCCTCGGATAATAATCGTATTGTAGAGATTTGCGCCATCCCCTGAAAGCAATGACCTTAAAGCATACCCAGCGGTTTCAAACGCTGCAAAACCTGCTCCAACAGCAGCACCAATGAGAAGGCCGTTTAGTATATATTTATATTTTCTATAGCGAACAAACGCAATGACCATTATTGCTTTAGCAAGCTCCTCAACAATACCAATCGTAATCGGATTAATATTATTTTTAAGAATATCAAAAAAAACGATGGCGGCTAACATGGAGAGAATCCCGCCGGTCAATACGTAATATATAACTCGGTAAAAAGCAATATTTTGCGGAGCATTCATCTCCCAGAAGAACATTAACGTTGAAAACGGAACAGCAAATGCACCAACAATAATAACTCCAGGTATAAAGTTCCAATTTCCAAAATAGCTAACACCTGTGTAAAATCCTGCAAATATAAGTAGCGCAATGATGAACACCCTCGCAAAAAGCCACGGTTTTGGCCAAGTCTCTTTTACTTCCGAAATCTTCGGTGTCGTAAGCGCTGTTCCTACTATAAACAGCCGTTCCGCTTCCAATTCACTATGCTTACGGAAAACACGCGAAAATATATTGTGAAATTTAGGCTCAATTGACCGTTCGATATTTGGAAGCATATCAACATAGTGGGCAAACTCATAAAAAAAGCTGTTTTCATCCTCTGAACTGTTATTTTTAAAAAACTTTTCGCCGCAGCTTAAGCAGAACTTCACTCCATCAGGATTAGAATACACACATTGCGGGCATTTCAAAAAAACTTACCCCCTCTTGGTTTCATAAGTTTTTACGACGGATTCATTAATACAGGAAAAATATCCTCAAAAAGAGTATGCTCAAAAAGAGGTAAAATATTTAGACGATAAAAAGAGTCACTTAAACATAAGAGAACCAAGATTGTGTTATTTAACAATCTTGGTTCTCTTATGTTGATTTATAGTCCTTTTTTCAACTAACCTAATCATTTTTAGAAGGCAATTGGCACTTCTCTGCCGCCTTCATGCTGATTACTTTCCGTGCTCTGTCACAATAGGTATCTTAATCGTTTTATTATAAAAATCAATCTTCGGAGTTAAGTCATATGACTTTTTTTTAAATTCAATTACCCCTGCACTGGTAATGCTAAAGCGAGCTATATAATCATCCTTATGATCCATAATTACAAATTCTTCTTTGTTTTTAAATAAAGCAAAATTAAATTGCATGATGATTTTCCAATTGTGAACTAAATCGTATCTTTCCAAAGGGATGATTTGTTCGTCCTCTATTTTTTCTTCATTCGCCTTTTGTTTATGTTTACTTTTATTCTTCACCTATGACTTCTTCTCCTCTCTCTTCTACTCATTTAGATAATTTATGATTGGTTTTGTATCAGAGTGTGGATGTTTGTACAAAAAGTAAAAAAAGAGTCTATAAATACACTCCGCAAGTTATTTACAGGTAGTGCCAACGTTTCTTTTCAAACAAATCGCTAATTTTTCTTAACTCTATGGTAAATGTCCAATCGATTCTTGTCTTTAGAAATATATATAAAAAGAATATTTATTCGGATTATCCTAAAGGTGGTGAAAATATGGGCTTTGGATTCGGCTGTGGCGGCGGTTATGGCTATGGTGGTGGCTATAACGGCAGTAGCTTTGTACTGATCGTTGTATTGTTCATTCTGCTGATCATCGTACTTTCCAGTTGGTGTTAATGTTCTAATAGCTTTTTTAATAAAAATCTGGAGGTGATATACATGAGTGAAGGAAGAGGATATGGAATGGGATTTGCTTTAATTGTTGTATTGTTTATTCTCCTTATCATTGTCGGAGCTTCTTTTATGGGTTACTAATTTGTACGAAAAAAAATGACAGGTTATGTTCATCTGTCCTTTGTCATACAGTTTTCTGAAAGGAAAGGAGGGTGAATGCAGTGTCATTTTTTGGATTTGACCGAAGAGATCGGTTTTTTCGTAACGACTTTAGAAGAAGACTGTTTTTCCCCTTTGTATTTGTATTTGATATCGAGAGAAGAAGACGTTTTGAATTCGACAGAGACAGAAGACGAAGACGTAGGTTCTATTAATAAATAGGAACTATATTTCCAGATGGCATCGGGTAAGAACGTGCTGACAACATAAAAACAATCTATATTTAGGGATAGACCTTAACGTAGTCTGCGTAGAGTTTATCCCTTTTTTTTTTACTTTATTGACAGTAAAACCCCTATTTCGAAAATATAGTATTCCAAGTATACAAGGAAAGTGTATTCTATTTTACTTAAAAAGAGGATATGCCCAATAAAATTTACTAAGTAGTAAATTTCCATTTTCGATATTCTCTATCACATATAGAGTACGGATACGTAAGGGAAGTACAAAATACAATTACTAAAATCCACAATCCAATTCTCCTTAATATCATCATTTTTTTAATATTCCTATTTAATTTTTCTTAAGAAAGCCAAAAAAGGTGTCCCAAAAGCTAGGCTTTTAGGACACCTTCTAAATACCTTTAAAGCATATGATTGATGCAAATCACATTGTGCTAATATCGATGACAAATCGATATTTCACATCTGAAGCTAAAACGCGTTTATATGCTTCGTCAATTTGATCGGCCGAGATCACTTCAATATTAGGAACAATGTTATGTTCCGCACAGAAGTTCAACATCTCCTGAGTCTCACGGATGCCACCAATCATTGAACCTGCAAAGGAACGGCGATGACCGATGAGAGAAAACACATTTAATGATAATGGCTCTGCAGGCGCACCGACATTTACTAGCGTTCCATCCAGCGCTAACAGAGAGAGGTACGCACTAATATCGATTTTTGCACTTACCGTGTTAATGATTAAATCAAATGTACCGGCAAGTTTCTCGAATGTTTCAGGGTTGCTTGTTGCATAGTAGGTGTCTGCGCCGAATTGCAAGCCATCTTCTTTTTTACTCAATGTTTGTGACAGAACGGTAACTTCTGCCCCCATGGCGTGTGCAATCTTAACAGCCATATGACCAAGACCGCCCAACCCAACAACCGCGACTTTCTTACCTGGTCCTGCTCCCCAATGGTTTAATGGTGAATAGGTGGTAATACCTGCACAAAGTAATGGTGCTGCAGCGTCAAGCTCAATGCTATCAGGAATTCTAACTACAAAGTCCTCAGTAACGACTATGTGGGTTGAATATCCACCTTGAGTTGGCTCACCGTACTTGTCAACACCAGCGTAGGTAGGAACATTTCCGTTAAGACAATATTGTTCCTCTCCTTTACGGCAGTTCTCACATTCGCCACAGGAGTCAACCATACATCCAACCCCTACCCGGTCACCAACCTTGTACTTTGTGACCTCTGCTCCTACTTCGGTCACAATACCAGCAATCTCATGACCAGGTACGAGTGGATAGTTCACGGGACCCCACTCGCCATGAGCAGTATGGATATCAGAATGGCATATGCCTGCAAATTTAATTTCAATTAGAACATCATGTAAATCAAGATCGCGGCGTTTAATTTCAGCAGCTCGAAATTGTTTGTCTGGACCATCCACAGCTCGTGCTTTAGCAGTTATCATGAATAAAACCTCCAAGTAATCTATATTTTTTCAAGAGGATGCGCTTGTTCAGGGTTCAATTACCCTCTAATTCATTGCTACCCTACTTTTTCTCTTGCAAAACAATATTAATCCTTAGAGTTAACTCTAGGTCAATACCTTATTTAAAAAAACTACTAATTTTCTTGAATGTTAATCTACCATTTGACATTTTGCCTACAAGATGATAAATTCCCTTCATCCGTAGAGTTAACTCGAGGTCTATATTATTAAGAATTGGAGATAAAAAATGAAGACATACACGATCAGTGAAGTTGCAAAAGAATTGAATCTTACCGTATATACCTTGCGTTACTACGATAAGGAAGGACTTATGCCTTTTGTAGAACGGACACCAAACGGAACACGGCGGTTTAAGGAATCCGATATTGACGCTTTAAGAATAATTGAATGTCTGAAATCCACAGCGATGCCCATTAAGGAAATTAAAAATTTCATTGATTGGTGTTCGGATGGGGATTCCACGTTGCAACAAAGATACGACATGTTTATGGATCGAAAAGCTATTGTCGAAGCACAGATAGAGGAACTAAAAAAACAAATGGAAGTCATCGAGCATAAATGCAGCTATTACCGGACTGCTTTGGAAGCAGGAACGGAAGCTATTCATAAAGACAATAAAATTGAGATTAATCATTAACTGAAACCACCTGTTTTTCATAAATATATATATGAAATTCAACCAAACCTAACGAAAAATAGAAGCCCTTCATACTTTATCCTTAGGAACGATTAAATCATATATAGCCATTAATGGACTAAAAATAACTGATTGTTGGTTCTGAATCATAGTATCCACCCGTTTATAATTGATACTATAATTATACAGCAAAAAAGGTATAATCCCCTCCTAATTGAGGTATTATACCTTTTTTACATTTGAGGGGACTTTTTCAGTGCCCTCGAATTTCTCCAATCCTTTTTCTTGTTTCTTATTCAATTAACACATAAATGAGCTTATATAGATTTCATCCTTAAATTCGATGTTAAAAGAACATTCCTTTATCTCATCCCAATTTTTAATGCTCATGAAAATACCACCAAAGATAGAAATCTATCACCAGCACGATCTTTTATTTTTCTATCTTCCACTCACTCAGCTCAAAATGGATTGGAGGTGCTACCCTATTGTTTTACAATCATTACTCCAAACGCCTCTAGAGAAGTTTTCCCGTTTAATTCCACACTTGTTAACAGATCGGTTCCTTCACTTATCTCGATTTCAACTGTTGAAGCATTGTGGTTCATGACAAATAAGTAAGAGTTACCATCCTTTCTTCTCTCCGTCACTTCCACCCCCTTAGGAACATTAAGTAACGGTTTTATATCCTTTTCCTCACAAATCGTTTTCACGAAATCGGTTAAGAACAATGTGTCAGGGCATGTTCCCACGTAATACGCTTTTCCGTTTCCATAGGAATTACACGTAATGACAGGAGTAGCGGCATAAAAATCAGAACCATATTCAGCCAGTACTTCTGCACCCTCTGAATGGATAATATCAAACAACAAACTGCACTCATAGCTGCCAGTCAGGCTGCCAACTTCTTTTTTTACGACAATTTGATTTTTCATTTCAGGTGGCAGTGCATCAATTTCCTCCACCCATATACCAAGGAGATCCCGCAGTTCTCCTGGATAACCGCCAAGTGTAACAAGATCATGTTCATTGACGATCCCACTAAAGAACGTGGTCACAAACGTTCCTCCATTTTTAACAAACGCTTTTAATTTATTGGCGTACCCTGATTTCACCATATATAACACTGGCGCAAAGACGATTTCATACTTACTTAAATCCTCATCCACACTAATCATGTCTACCAATATATTTTCTCCGAATAAAGCTGCGTAATATTTGTGAACTTCATTCAAGTAATCCAATGCCTTGGATGGACCGCTTGATAATTCTGTAGCCCAGCGGTTTTCCCAGTCATATACGATCGCAACTTTAGCTGGTACACGTGCATCGAGCAAGTTATCTGAAAGCTTTGCCAGCTCTTTGCCAAGTGCGGCAGTTTCCCGGAACACTCTTGTATTCTCATGACCCACGTGTTCAATAACGGCTCCATGGTATTTTTCACAAGCTCCAACCGATCTCCTCAATTGGAAAAACATAACAGTATCTGCACCACGTGCTACTGCTTGATAGCTCCATAAGCGCATCACACCTGGCCGTTTCAGCGAATTATATGCCTGCCAATTTTGCTGACTAGGAGTCTGTTCCATTAGCATAAAAGGCTGGCCGCTTTTCAAGCCTCTCATCAGATCGTGCGCTAGTGCAGTAAAGCTAGCCGGTGTGTTATAGCGAGGGTAGTTATCCCAAGATACAACATCCATTTCCTTGCCCCATTTAAAATAATCGAGCTCGCTATAGGTACCCATTAAATTTGTCGTTACAGGTATATTGGGATTATGCTTTTTTAAGACATCACGCTCAAGTTTATAGCACTCTAAAAGACTATCGGACTGAAAAATACGATAATCTAACGAGATTCCTTGGAAGTAGCTCGAATTTCTATCCCCCTCTTCACTTAAAACATTAGGGGGGACAATTTCATCCCAATCATAAAACGTATGGCCCCAAAATCGCGTATTCCACGCCTTATTTAACGTACCTAAGTTTCCGTATTTTTCTTGAAGCCATTCTCTAAAACTCTCAGCACAATTATCACAATAACAGTAGCCTCCATATTCATTGGACACATGCCAAATCAACACGCCAGGATGATCTTTATATCTTTCTCCTAATCGGTCAGCGATACGTTCTGCATATTTCCGATAGGTTGGGCTGTTCGGACAGGAATTGTGTCTGCCGCCAAACTTTCGTTTTCTTCCCTGGTAATCTACTCGCAAAACATCGGGATACTTTTTTGCCATCCATGCGGGATGTGCCGCTGTACTAGTTGCCAGACAAGAGTAAATTCCATTTTGATATAAACGTTCAATTTGTTCATCCAGCCATTCAAAATTGTAGGTTTCTTCATCCGGCTGATTTAACGCCCAGGAAAAAACATTTAATGTTGCCACATCGATTCCAGCTAGTTTAAAAATCCGGATATCTTCATCCCAGTCGCCTTTCTCCCACTGCTCTGGATTATAATCTCCGCCATACCAAATTTTAGGAAGCTTTTCATTTATCATATGGAACCACCCTTTTCCTTTGTATCAATATATTTCCATTGTATACGATTACAAAACCGCATTAAATATAATATAATTGAAAGTAATATAAGAATAAGGAACAATTCAGGAGATTCTTAAAAAGGAGCAGGATGATGAAAAAGCATATTCTAATCCCTTTAAACGAAAGTAAACTGCCCCTTTTTGCAGAAACAATTGGTTTCAACCCAGCACAAGAAAATATCACACGTCCAAATGGTTATCCTTATTACCATTGGATTCAAACTGTCAACGGTCTAGGGTCGATCATGTGTCAAAATCAAACAATAAACCTCCCGGCCAATAGCGGTGTCCTCATCCTACCGCATGTTGCCCACTCGTATAAAAATGAACAAAGTGATGGCTCACCATGGACAACACTTTATGTAACATTTGACGGAATGATGATAAAAGAGATTCTGATAACACTCGGACTTTATCAATCTGCTTTTTTTCACTGGGAACAAGACGCACCGATTTCAACCTTTATTGCCAACGTGTTAAAACAAAGCGACGAGACAACGGACAGCTCAAGCATCAGTGCTTCATCCAATGTCTATGAATTTCTCCTGCTTTTAAAAAAGTATGGAAAAACAATAAAACGCAGCTTGAAAGAAACCAATAACTTAGGAACGTTATATTCCCTCATTGACTGGATGAAGTCCCAACTTTCCAACCCTGATGTCGGCCTAGATGAAATGGCGCTACTTATCAATACATCTAAACGACATTTGAATTCATTATTTCAAAAAAATTTTCAGGTTACACCCTACGCCTATTTTGTGAATTTACGCATTCAGCAATCTAAAAAACTACTTATAGAAAACAATTCCGCTTCAATCAGTCAAATCGCCCTACAAGTAGGTTTTCGTTCCACAAGCCATTTTGTGGCTACTTTTAGGAAAATGGTCGGGATGCCTCCAGTAAAGTACCGTCATCTTAATGGGATTTTTTAAATAATGAAACACGAACAACTAAGACAAAATTTGTTAAACTTTGTCGTAATGCGCAGTCTCATTCGGACTGGGCTAGGTCCAAAAATGATACCGCTGTCCGAATCCATTGAAAAAATATTCATAAAGCCTCTATCATTGGAAAAGGCCAATAAAAAAACACCCACAACCGTTGAACTAACAACATTTGTGAGTGTATCAATGATTTTTTTCCTTAACCTGCTTTAACGTCGCAACGATAAGAAAGCTAACAATCACTAATAAAAGCCATGAACTCACCTTTCCAAGATGAACGAGACTCCATGCTTCGGTTTGGTTTGGATATTCCCAAGCCCCAAAGAACGTTGCAATATTTTCAGCTATCCAGATAAAAAATCCAATCAGCACAAATGCAAGTGCCAGTGGCATACGGTATCGAGTTCCACCAATCTCGTATGTGACCCATGCTTGCCAAAAGACAATCATGACAAGAGCTGATAAATACCAACGAATGTCAATCCAATAATGGTGAGTGAAAAAATTCAAATAAATCGCAGCTGCAAGAGGTACAACCAACAAAAACGGTGGCCATTTAACCAGTTCTACCTTCATCCTCCTCCACGCCTGACAAAGATAACTCGCGACACTTGCATACATGAACCCGCTATACAAAGGTACTCCGAAAATTTTGAAATACCCTTCCTCTGGATAAGACCAGGAGCCCATGTGTGTCTTGAAAAGTTCCAGTACAAGTCCAATAATGTGGAACAAGGTAATAACCTTCAGTTCATCAAGAGTTTCAAGCCCAGAACGCACCATCCACCACTGCATTAGAAGGCAGATGATGAGCAGCCAATCATATCGAGGCAGAAAGGGAAGCGGCATAATTTTAGTAAAAGCCAATGAGGCAAAAATAACGACAGGAAACACACAAGATAGGGCCTGCTCCCAACCAAAACGAACCAGTTGTTTAAATGCTCTCATGATCTTTGCCTCCAGAGTTTTAAAAAAACCTTATGGTGTTTCCTCATCACTTCGGTATTCTAATATATCTCCCGGTTGACAATCTAAAGCCTTACAAATCGCCTCTAACGTTGCAAATCGAACCGCCTTAGCCTTTCCATTTTTTAATATAGAAAGGTTCGCCATTGTGATTCCAACCCTTTCCGAAAGTTCCGTTACACTCATTTTCCTTTTAGCCAGCATCACATCAATATTGATTATAATCGCCATCGTTATCACCTCAGACCGTTAAGTCATTTTCAGATTTTATATCAATCGCTTCTTTTAAAAGTCTTTGAAGAACAGCAGCAAAGACGGCGATTACCATTGAAGCAAAGACAGGAACCATTCCGATTATGATAAGACCAGGTGCGTCGTCCAGCTCTGCTACGATATAAACAAATGGCAATATTATCACATACAAAACACTGATTGTGATTGCACAGATTTTGATATTCTTAAGAGCTTTAACAGACAAATCAGAGAAAGCTTGGTTTTTGTCAATATAGCTTAAAAGTTTAAAAGCTTGAACCAATGCTCCGAAAAACGGTATCACTGATACATACATACCGATTACGATTGGATATAGTATATGGGCATAATCTGGATTTGCTGGATTTTTCGGTAACCAGGTTAACCCGAAGATACCCAAAGCAAGAACCGGAGTTCCAATAAGAAAAACAGCCATTCTTAAAAATAATGTTGACCCTATTTTCATAAAAAGCACCTCACAAATTTATTTTCTATTTGATATTAGCACAATATTTATCGTTTTACAATAAATAATTATCTTTTTTTGCGACATTATTATTGTTAATATCCATAAAAAGAGGCTGGGACATAACTAGCTTCAAATAGTGAAAAAGGTGAAATTGAGTGTGCTCAATTTCACCTTTTTCTATTTTTATTCATAATTGTTGTTTATTCTTAGCTGTTAGCCGTGAATTTTCGTAAATTCACGGCCATTAACGCTAGTCCCATTTCGTTTTCAACCTTCGATTTTCCACGTACAGAAAATCGAGTAAAACGCAAATTAGCCTTCAAGAATCCAAAAACTGGCTCCACATCGATTTTGCGTTTTCGATAGATCGCACTCGTTTTTTCTTCTGAAAGCTTCGCTCTCACATATTCTTTTTGTTGTTCCCATTTCTTGTTCACCATTAACGTTCGATTATTGCCTTCTTTTGCCTTCGTACATGATGAACGGAATGGGCATCCCGAACAGTCTTCACAATCATAGATTTTAAACTCTCGTTTGAAACCTGTTTTATCCGTGCGTACAGAAGAATATTTAAATACAAGGCGTTGCTGGTTCGGGCAAATGTATATATCATCTCCTTCATTATACTGCCAGTTGTCTGGATTGAATTCGTTTTGTTTATATTTTTTATTTTGCTCTTTCAAGTACATGTTATATGTAATGAGCGCTTCTCGTTTACGATTGGAAAGGATATCTTCATAATTTTGCTCACTGCCATAACCTGCATCTGCGACAATATGCTTTGGTAACTTAAAATAATGTTGCTCAATTTCATCCAGGAACGGGATTAACGTTCGTGTGTCTGTCGGATTTGGAAATAAACTATAGGCAAGTGCGTATTGACCTTCGGTTGCGAGTTGTACATTATAACCAGCTTTCAATTGACCATTTTTCATATAATCATCTTTCATGCGCATGAACGTCGCATCGTGATCTGTTTTTGAATAACTATTACGTGTGTCAAAGATTTCGAAATCTCGTTGATATTTCTGTGTTCGCAAGATGTAATCAAGCAACTGTTTGCGCACCTGCTTGGGATATTTCCTCTCACTCCTTAACGCCTTTCGTTCCACTACGTCTGACGATGCTTCTATTTTTTTGTCATACTCGGTAACCATATCATCTACTTTTTGAACCATTTGACCAAGTTCCTCAAGCGATAACTGTTCTTCACTTTCTCGTTCAATCTCAGGTATGATTTCCTTTTCAAGTAGCTCGTTGTATAGTTCATTTGACTTTTCAATTAATGCTTTGTGATATTTCTCAATCGATTTCTTCCAGACAAACGTAAACTTATTCGCATTCGCTTCAATCTTTGTGCCATCAATAAAAATTGCATCTTGATCGATAAGTTTTTCTTCGACTAATTGGCAACGGAATTGGACGAAACATTGGCGAATTAATTCTTTCACTTCTGATTGAACACGGAATCGGTTGATTGTACGGTAGCTTGGTTCATGCCCCTGAGCCAACCACATCATACGGATACTGTCTTTTAATAGGGCTTCAATTTTGCGCCCTGAGAAGACAGATTGCGTATAGGCACATAAGATTATTTTAAGCATCATGCGTGGATGGTAGGCAGGACAGCCCTCATTTCGAAGAAATGGTTCCAACGCTTCCTGAGGGATACTTTCAACTAAATGATGGACATGGAAGGCAATATCATTATTTTTTAATTTTACTTCTAAATCTAAAGGCAAAACTAATTGATTCATGATATAATTTTTAAACATAAGGACACTTCTTTCTGATTTTATTTTGTGTGGTAACTTAATTTTATCAGAAGTTGTCCTTATTTTATTGAAAAAAATAAAGCCGGTGAAATTTTACGACGAGTAAAATTTCACCGGCTTTTTCATTCCAGAGGAGGGTTTTGTCCCAGCCTCTTTAACTTTAACTATTCAATTTATAACTGGATTTTATCCCTTATAAGCCTTCTGTAATTCTGTAAGATCAAATTTCTTCATTTTAAGAAAAGCTTTCGTTAGACGCTCTTGTTGCTCAGGTGTCCCCTTACTCATCATTTCGTCCATCTGACTTGGTACAATCTGCCATGATAGGCCAAACTTATCTTTCAGCCAGCCGCATTGCTCGGCTTCAGGAACTGCAGAGAGCCTTTCCCAATAGTAATCAATCTCTTCTTGAGTGTCGCAATACACCATAAATGAGATTGCCTCGTTAAAATTGAATTTATGCTTGTGCGCACTATCCATTGCGGCAAACCATTGATTTTCTAAGTTAAAATCAGCGAACATAACTGTTCCTTCTTTATCCGGTTCCATGTCATTAGGGTAACGGACAATATGTCCCAGCTTTGCATTTTTAAATACTGATAAATAAAAATTAATCGCCTCTTCTGTTTTGCCGCATTGATCTCCCACGAACAAAAGTGACGGCACGATTGTATGGCGCTCTTCACCTTCTGGATTGGTAAGCATTAATTGCCAGGATAAACCATATTTATCCTGAATCCAGCCAAATTTCTCACTAAACGGATACTTATCAAGTGGCATTAACGGAGTGCCGCCATCGGACAATTTGTTCCAAACCTCATTTATTTTTTCACTTGCGTCATTTTCTCGTGATGGGTCAAAATTTACGATGAAGGACACAGATGGATTGATTTTGAAATAAGGGCCTGCACTGATTGCCATGAACTTTTGCCCCCAAAGCTCAAACGTCACGATATCGGAGTCGCCTGATGGTGTGTCGTGGATGGTTGCTACATTCGTAACTTTTGAGTCCGGGAATATGGAAGCATAAAACAGTGCTGCTTCTTTCGCCTCCTTGTCATACCATAAATGCGGAACAATTTTCTGTTTTAAATTTGACATTGGTATTTCTCCTTTATTTTTTAATAATTTCTGGACAATATGAGTATGACCTATTTTCGAGTATAAGTAATCATTTCACCCATCTGTTTCCCTTGTTCAATTCCTTGACTTTCTAAAAATAGCAGGGGTTTCTATCCTTATGGAAATAACCTCTCCGACGTGCGAGGTGATAAATATTTTCATTTTCTATAATATTATAGTTTAGTATAGGACAATCCTGATAGAATGAAATAAGTTGTAAAAAGCCATAAAGGGGAAAGATATGAATGACAGAAGTAAATGATTGGAAAAATGGTGCCCACGGGCATAAATTTATAGCTTCTTTTAGCGGAGGAAAGGATAGTGTCTTAGCTCTCTATAAAGCTATGAAGGTTGGAGAAGCAGTTGGACTTATTGTTATGCTGGAGGAAGAAGGGAAACGTTCCAGATCTCATGGAATGCCACCGGAGATCATCCATGCCCAGGCTGCCTCGATAGGTTTGCCAGTATATACCGCTGCTGCCAGTTGGACAGATTATGAAACAGTATTTATGGGTTTATTAACAAAAGCTAAAGTCCAAGGAGCAGAAGTGTTGGTAACTGGAGACTTGGATATACCTGCTCATGGCTGTTGGCATGAAAAGGTTGCGAACAATGCTGGTTTAAAACTTGGTATGCCTTTATGGGATATGGATCATCTTGAAGCTGCCGAAGAATTTATTAATCTAGGATTTACAACTATCATTGTAACAGTTAATTTATCATTGGGAATGCGAGAAGACGACTTAGGGCGAACATTTACCCATGAATACGTGAAGGAACTTGAAGCACGTGGTATTGACCCCTGTGGAGAAGGCGGAGAATTTCATACTACCGTCATAGATGGACCCATTTTTAAGAACCCTATTCCAGTTCGTAAGGGAGAGATTATTAAAAACGGAGAATATGCCTTTTTGCCTTTGGAGCTTGATCAGATTTAGCAGGATCAATTTAGTTTCTGACTCATCACCAAGATAGAAGATTATCTTATTACAAATTAAAAGAGTAGCTTTTTCTATTCGTTACCACCTTGCTACTTTTCAAGCAAGAACGGGTACGATTAACCTCTATTCGTTACCGTTAACACCCTTTTTTAGCCTGAGTGGGCACGATTAGCTTTATTCGTTACCGTTAAACTCCTTTTCCAGCCTGAGCGGGCACGATTAGCACTTATTCGTTACCGCTAACCTCGTTTTTCCAGATAAACGGGCACAAAACCTTTTTTAGGAAAAAACCTTCTAATCCAAAAATGCCCAGTCAATAATTTGGCTGAGCTCTCAAAAAACCTACGCACTTGGATCGGATCGTGTCAAAAAATTTAAAACCTTAGTCCGCATACAAAGGGCTAAGGCTTTTCCAATTTTGGATTATATTAATCTAGTAGAACGGGCCGACAGCCACGGATCAATTGCAAAGGCAAACTGGCCTGTTAAGCAAAGGGACACATGTCCAGCTTCCACATGTTGATACGTTTTATCTTCACTTGAAATAAGGTCCATGATAGGTAGGCTTTGTGATTCTAACACTAATTCATCCCTTATGGATGTGATCACCAATGTACTGCATTTAATATTGGTTAAATCCACTTTCTGACCGCCAATCTTCATTTCACCTTCTACAAGCTTGTTATCTTTATATAATTCATTCATCATTTGCTTAAATGCTGCACCCGAAAATGTAACGGCATCCTTCATCCATTTGTCCATATTCCGCCACTTATCAACATACTTTTGATCATTTGCACGGGTGACCAGATTTATGGTTGGTCCAATGTTGAATCCTTGAAGCGCCATAAAAATTGCATATAAAAACTCTGATGGAATGACTTCGTAAGCCTCTGCAAACCGGTCAAAATTTAGTGTGCCGTTTTGAAGTGCTTTAACCCATTTATTAGGAACGATGGCGTTGCTGTAGTCAATTGGAACCGCGGCAAGGACGAGATTTTTGATTGGTAAATCTGTTAGTGATGTTAGCATTGCCGAAAGCATTCCACCAATACAATACCCTACCAAAGAAATTTCTTTTGCCCCTGAATGCCTTAAGGCTCGTTTTACCGCAACTTTCAAATAGTCGATAAGGTAGTTATCTAAAGTGAGGTCCTTGTCCTCCAAGCCCGGTGAACCCCAATCTAACAAATAGACATCGTAACCCTGCTTTGTAAGATTGCCAACCACACTTCCTTCTTCAGAGATATCGAGAATATAAGCTTTATTTAATAGAGAATACACCAAAAACAAGGGCGTACTATACTTCTTCTCCGGAGCAGCGTGATACCACAAAACAGACTTACCTTTTTTCCAAACCGCTTTTCTAGGTGTTGATTCAATATCAGGCTTTGGTTCGCTCAAAACTTTATAAATATTATTCCACCGCTTCTTCTCACTTTCAAGATTGAGAACGGGGATATTTACTAGTGATTTAACCGCCATCATTTATTCTCCTTCACCTTTATTTGGCTGCTAGAACGGGTTCCTTTTTTTTATCTTTCTGCAAAAGCCTCTTCATCTCTTCAAATTCATTTTTCATTTCAGATAGTGCAGCAAGCTCCTGTGATGCTTTTTGCCATTCAAAGTGGATATGTTTGGTGAATTCTAGTATTTCTCCAAGCACCTTATTTTGCTCTTGTGTTGCTAACGCAAAACTATCTTGTAAATTCCAGATTTGCTCTTCAAGAATATCGATCTTTTCCTCCGCTTGCATCGTTTGTTTGACCGCATTGGCTACATCATTTTTTGTTGGTAGATTCATATAGCTTGCCATTAGTTCCCGGTTTCTTTTTAACAACTCAATATATCTAGAATTCGCCTCTATGCCCAACTTGGTCACTTGTATTAATGGGTTGTTATTTATCGATTGAAATAATAAGCCATTCAATCCCTTTTCCAACATTTCACTTATTTGCCTAAAAGAATCGTAAGGATTCATTTCTGACATATTCATTCACCTCTGTTTAATATTGTGTACTACAACCCTCTATTTTCGTTGTAAAATCCATTCTCCTTTCCAATGAATGAATCCTCATTCATTACTAATTACCTGTATTTTACATCGGAAAATAGTTACTTACAATAGGTGAAATTGAAGATTCTGAAAACAAATAATAGATTTTCATCTGCTTACGCTAAATGTTTTCTTTACAAAGTGACCGATTTCTTTCACAGCCTTGTTCGCTTCAGGTAATCCTGCGCTGATTTGCCATACATGCCACATACCCTTCCAGACTTTGAAATGAACCTTCACCCCTGTCTGACGCGCTTTATCCGCTAGCATTTGGGCGTCACTTAACAAAATTTCAATACTACCCGTCTGGATAAACATTGGCGGAAATCCACTAAGGTCTGCAAAAACAGGAGAAATTAGGTGATTGTCAAGAGACTCTCCCCCTGCATATTGCTGAGCTGTTTTTCGAACAAGATCCGACCTCAAATACGGATCTTTTTCACTGTTTTCCTTGTAACTTTTACCAGAGCTTGTTAAATCAACCCAAGGGGACAAACATACTAACGCTGCCGGAAGCGGATCATATTGGTCTCTAAGCACATGAGTGGCTGCCAACGATAAGCCTCCTCCTGCTGAATCACCGGCAAAGATGATATTCGAAGAGTTATAACCCTGCTTAAGAAGCCATCGATAGACAGTAAGTGTATCTTCAATCGCTGCAGGAAATGGGTGTTCAGGCGCAAGTCGATATTCCGGCAGGAGGACTTTTACACCTGAATCAATCATGATTCGCGCAGCCAACGTTCGATGGGTATCCGCAGAACAATAAAGATAACCTCCTCCGTGTAAATATAGAATCACCTTTCCTTCTGAAGTCTGATTGTTAGAAATCCATTCAGCGTAAATTCCTTCAATCTCAATCCGTTCAACCTTACAGTCCTTCGGCAGCTTTGAGAATTTCCGAGCAAATGAATCAATGACCTGCCTACTTTCACCCACTTCCTTTTCTTCCAATTTCAGTTTTTTTGCACCTGCTTTAATCCCTTTTTTTAAAAAATAACTACTAATACTTGGCAAAACAATCCTCCCCTTTGTTTTTCTGGCAGTTTATTGATGTATGTAAAAATTGCTTGGGTAACTTTTAATAAAAAGTTCGTAGGGTAAATCCCTTAACTTCTATATAAAAAAAATACTTTTTTGTTTAAATTGCTCAGTTAGTACAATAAGCACAGTTCACACACCTATATTAATATTAGCATATATACAGTTTCTCTTTGAGAATTGATTTATAACATGCCAAACCAGCGGAGAAAAAAATCCGATTTACTAATAGGGGGCGAATGGATTGATAACAATTTCCTACTCCCACCAACCCTGCGACTGAAATATTAGGTTTAATATAAAAAAGGTCAACCAGTAAAAACTGATTAACCTTGTAACACGCAGCACCTGTAAGTGAAAGAGAAGTTTAGAGCACCGGTTTATTGAAGTCGCGTAATAACGAGGTGTGCGGAAACAGGCTCTGTTCCTCCAGCATTAGGAGTGATGGTCAGTGCTGTGGTATTGTCAGCAGGATTTCGTACAGTGAGGATTGTATTGATTGAAGTCGTTTGAACAAGAGCCATTCCAACAATCTGGGAAGTACCTGTTGCACGTCCGACAACCGTATATGGTTGTTCAACGCCATTAAGAGTTAAAACGAGTTGACCAGGTTCGGTGACACTAACCTGGAATAAAACCTGATAAGTGCCAATATTAGCCAAGTTAAATGTATCGGCACCAGTGCGCGAAATCAATCCCCCGGCACTAATAGGTCCATTCTGTGGAAAATCTACATCTGTACCTGGAGCAACTGTTGCAGAATTATCAGGTGGCATTAGAGCATAAAAATCTGCAAAGGCTAATACTCCTCCTGCTGGTCCTTGAGGGCCGGTTTCCCCTTGTGGTCCTGCTGGTCCTTGTGGTCCGATTGGTCCTTGAGCGCCTGCTTCCCCTTGTGGTCCTGCTGGTCCTTGTGGTCCGATTGGTCCTTGGGCACCTGTTTCCCCTTGTGGTCCTGCTGGTCCTTGTGGTCCGATTGGTCCTTGAGCGCCTGCTTCCCCTTGTGGTCCTGCTGGTCCCTGTGGTCCGATTGGGCCTTGAGCGCCTGCTTCCCCTTGTGGTCCTGCTGGTCCCTGTGGTCCGATTGGGCCTTGGGCACCTGTTTCCCCTTGCGGTCCTGCTGGTCCCTGAGGTCCGATTGGTCCTTGAGCGCCTGCTTCCCCTTGTGGTCCTGCTGGTCCCTGTGGTCCGATTGGTCCTTGATCACCTGTTTCCCCTTGTGGTCCTGCTGGTCCCTGTGGTCCGATTGGTCCTTGTGCGCCTGGTTCCCCTTGTGGTCCTGCTGGTCCCTGTGGTCCGATTGGTCCTTGATCACCTGGTTCCCCTTGTGGTCCTGCTGGTCCCTGAGGTCCGATTGGGCCTTGAGCACCTGTTTCCCCTTGTGGTCCTGCTGGTCCCTGTGGTCCGATTGGGCCTTGATCACCTGTTTCCCCTTGTGGTCCTGCTGGTCCCTGAGGTCCGATTGGGCCTTGAGCACCTGTTTCCCCTTGTGGTCCTGCTGGTCCCTGAGGTCCCATTGGTCCTTGTACGCCTGGTTCCCCTTGTGGTCCTGCTGGTCCCTGAGGTCCCATTGGGCCTTGATCACCTGTTTCCCCTTGTGGTCCTGCTGGTCCCTGAGGTCCCATTGGTCCTTGATCACCTGTTTCCCCTTGTGGTCCTGCTGGTCCCTGTGGTCCGATTGGTCCTTGATCACCTGTTTCCCCTTGTGGTCCTGCTGGTCCCTGTGGTCCGATTGGTCCTTGATCACCTGTTTCCCCTTGTGGTCCTGCTGGTCCCTGAGGTCCCATTGGTCCTTGTACGCCTGGTTCCCCTTGTGGTCCTGCTGGTCCCTGAGGTCCCATTGGGCCTTGATCACCTGTTTCCCCTTGTGGTCCTGCTGGTCCCTGAGGTCCCATTGGGCCTTGATCACCTGTTTCCCCTTGTGGTCCTGCTGGTCCCTGAGGTCCCATTGGGCCTTGAGCGCCCGTTTCCCCTTGCGGTCCTGCTGGTCCCTGAGGTCCCATTGGGCCTTGATCACCTGTTTCCCCTTGCGGTCCTGCTGGTCCCTGAGGTCCCATTGGGCCTTGATCACCTGTTTCCCCTTGTGGTCCTGCTGGTCCCTGAGGTCCCATTGGGCCTTGAGCGCCCGTTTCCCCTTGCGGTCCTGCTGGTCCCTGAGGTCCCATTGGGCCTTGATCACCTGTTTCCCCTTGCGGTCCTGCTGGTCCCTGAGGTCCCATTGGGCCTTGATCACCTGTTTCCCCTTGTGGTCCTGCTGGTCCCTGTGGTCCCATTGGGCCTTGATCACCTGTTTCCCCTTGTGGTCCTGCTGGTCCCTGAGGTCCCATTGGGCCTTGATCACCTGTTTCCCCTTGCGGTCCTGCTGGTCCCTGAGGTCCCATTGGGCCTTGAGCGCCCGTTTCCCCTTGCGGTCCTGCTGGTCCCTGAGGTCCCATTGGGCCTTGATCACCTGTTTCCCCTTGCGGTCCTGCTGGTCCCTGAGGTCCCATTGGGCCTTGAGCGCCCGTTTCCCCTTGCGGTCCTGCTGGTCCCTGAGGTCCCATTGGGCCTTGATCACCTGTTTCCCCTTGCGGTCCTGCTGGTCCCTGAGGTCCCATTGGGCCTTGAGCGCCCGTTTCCCCTTGCGGTCCTGCTGGTCCCTGAGGTCCCATTGGGCCTTGATCACCTGTTTCCCCTTGCGGTCCTGCTGGTCCCTGAGGTCCCATTGGGCCTTGATCACCTGTTTCCCCTTGTGGTCCTGCTGGCCCTTGAGGTCCCATTGGTCCTACTGGTCCGGGGGGTCCGGGAGGGCAAATACATTTACAATATTTAGAACACTTATGACATTTAGAACACTTATGACATTTAGAACACTCACAACATTTGGTACACTTACTACACTTTGAACATTCACAACACTCACAACATTCACAACATTTGCAAGGCCGAATTCCCATAAAAAAACCTTCCTTTCTTTAGGTCTTTTACAGGTTATGATAGTATTCAATTCACTGCCTGTACTAAAAACTATTTAATAAAGAAAATTGTGTATTTTTTTCATTCTTTGACACGTTTCCTCTATGAGTCTCAGTAAACCAAGTAGAACTGCGTAACAAAACAAACACAGAAAAGGTGGTGTATGTAAAGTATAAAGTGAGTAAATATTCATTATTATCTAGTTGTTCCTAGCGCCATTTCAAGGCTGAAAAAACAATGACGAATAGTACATAAAAAAGCCAATTACGATGGTCGTAATCGGCATTTCAACTTAATATATATAGTTGATACTTTATGAGGTTTACATCTGCTGATCTGACGTTACCCTAGTTTTCTCTGAAGAGCTCTTTTCTTTTTTTCCTCTTCAAACCAAGCCACACCATTCATGATTATTTGATCATCTTCTTTTGAGAGATAAAATTCCTGCATTTTTATCTCGATATTTTCAATTGTATTCTATAGAGAATGAGCTTCCTTAAAGAGTACCTCTTGCACCACAGCTAGGTATTTTTGGAGTTCCTAATGATCATGTATAATCGGTACTAATTTTTCTAGTCACAATTTAATTGATGACACTACGATTTTCTATGAAGAAGCAGGGGCAGTTTCTTAACTTCCATTAAGCCGAGAACCCCCTCTCTTCATGTCTTTACCTTAAAACAAAAAGGATTTTCAACCGGAACCCATCGAAATGCCTGCTGTTTGTTTTTTTGTCAGTTTATCATTTTTTAATCCATTCAATTAGTTCAGATACAGCGTCCTCGAAATCAATGACAATTGTTCCATCTTCAGGAATTTCTCCCATGGTGTTTTCAAATTCATCAATCCTTACGGTTAGTTCCTCAATATCCTTATGGAATGGTTGGTTCTTTTTCTTATATTGTTTCGCTTTTTGCAGAAGGTCACTGAATTGTTGATCTTCTCTGATATCATCAATGCCACTCCAAACCTCATGCAAAGCAGTTTCTAAGTTTTGCACAGATTGGCGCAGCTTTTTCAATTTCTCAATGGTTATATCCATTCGCTAGAACCTGCCTTCCTAATTCAAATCCATTTCATTTACTAATTTCTTTAACTGAATTAACTCCTCTTTAGATAGGGTAACTCCTTTGCCCATTTTCTCATGGTTTTGGTCCCAATCACGTAAATCATATTTCGGTTCACGGTCATTCCAACTGATGAGATTTAGTTCCTTATTCCATCCTTTTACACCTTCTGAAATAATACCAATCGTTTCTTTTATTTCATATTTTAAATTCGCCATGATTGCACCCCTCATAATTTCTATAAATTAATCTTCCCTTTAAAAAAAACAAAATGTAAATGGGCTTTCCAAAGGAAGCCCATTTTGTTCCATTTGCTATTAAATTACGTTAACAAAAAACACCACACAACCGCTTAAACGCGTTTCTGGAATAAAGTATGTAACGAAAAAAATTAATGGAGGTGAAAGTCAACGATGATACTATCCTCCATCCCTATCTCCTTCAAATAGGTGACAATCTCCTGGTGTGCTGGATGGGGACCATAGTTGTCCAATGAAGCTTTGTCCTCAAATCTTACCGTTAATCCGATTTCATACCCTTTGCTTCTGTTTGAAAAATTAAAGCCCTGTTGAATGTCGAGAATACCTGGGATCTTATTTTTTAACTGTAAGGTCCTGTGAATTAGTTCTCCCTTTTGTTCCTTCGTGGTATGAGGTGAAAATTTTAGTAAAACAATATGTTCTACCATTATAGAACTCCAACTTTTCGGTTTAGAATATCTTTGTCAAAACCAGCAATTTGCTTGTACTTATTCGCTATTTCTTCTAATTCACGCTGGGCAATAACATCGTGTAGATTTACGAAACCATTCGGAGCACGTTCTTCTACAATTTGCATAACCTCTTCTGGCCCATTTTTTCGATTTGCAAAAACAATCTTAGATGTCGCTTCTAATCTCGCTTCTTCATAAGCTATCAATGCCATTTCGGCATCCGGCTGCCCCAGGATGGCTTGTCCTAAAGCATCTGCATCGAGAATTGCCTGCGAAGCACCATTTGATCCAATTGGATACATCGGGTGGGCTGCATCTCCTAGTAATGTTACCCGGTCAAACGACCATTGAGGCAGAGGATCACGGTCGACCATCGGGAATTCAAAAACAGTTTCGGTCTCCGCAATTAATTTAGGCACATTCAGCCAGCCAAAATCCCAGGATGAAAAAGCGGGAGCAAATTTCTCTTTGTCGATTTTCTTGTTCCAGTCCGCGCGTGACGGCATTTCATCCTGCACTGACACTTCTGCAATCCAATTAACAAGCGAACGCCCTTTTGCAGCACTGTCAGGACACACCGGGTAAGCAACAAATTTTTGGTCTTGGTAACCTGCCATAATCATGGATTTACCTGTTAAAAATGGAGCAGACTCGGTCATACCACGCCATAAAATCCTGCCGCTGAACTTCGGTAATCCTTCATCTGGATAGTAGAATTTCCTTACAGTTGAATGGATGCCATCGGCGGCAATCAAAATATCTGCGCTATATGAACCTAACTTTTCCCCTGTTTTTCGATTTTCAAACTGAGCTGTTACTTTGCCTCCCATCATTTGAAAAGATTTTAAATGATGCCCAGTATATACAGCATTTTCTCCCACCTGTTTTTTAACCGCATTTAGCAATAGCATTTGCAGACGTCCTCTATGTATCGAGTATTGAGGCCACTGGTATCCTGCGTCTACTCCCCTCGGTTCCTGCCAGATATTCTTTCCGAATTTATTTACATAGATGAGCTCTGCTGTAGGTAAACCTGTTTTACTGAGTTCATCTGCCAAACCCAATTCCGTCAAAACTTTAACGGCATGAGGCAGAAGATTAATCCCTACTCCGAGAGCAGTAATATTTTCCACACTTTCAAAGACTCGCACTGACACGCCAACGCGTTGAAGCCTGAGAGCAGTCGTGAGTCCTCCAATGCCGCCTCCAACAATGATTGCACTTTTAACTTTAGACAAATCCATCCCTCCAAGAAGC
This sequence comes from Neobacillus niacini, assembly GCF_030817595.1. Lineage (GTDB taxonomy): Bacteria > Bacillota > Bacilli > Bacillales > Cytobacillaceae > Neobacillus > Neobacillus niacini_G. The sequence continues at coordinate 115,876 of NZ_JAUSZN010000001.1, read as the reverse complement.
AAAAGATTTTATTATGTATTTCGTTAGTAGATTTTTGAACTATTCTTAATTTTACAATAGTAGACAAATATTTCAACATTAATTTGTTATCTTCCAACTTTCGCTTCAACCAATAGGTACCAACTCTTACTCTCGTAAAAAATAATTCTAAGAAAAATATCCGATTTTTAAAAAAATGATGGTCATTTTTATTCGTTGTGTTATATAATAACTAATAATAATAAACCTGTTATATAACATTTAGAAAAGAGGTAATGGAGATGAACAAAACAGATTCAATTGCACGTAGAATTCTAGGTTGGAAGTTAAATCGGTGGGATCGTTGGTTTGATTATGAAAAGGGTGTTTTCATTCATGATTTGGAATTTCAACCTGAGCATAACCTTGAACATGCGATGTTGATCGTTAAAAGGCTGGAGGAATTCGGGTTTACTTTTTCTACAGCTGGAGAATCTGAAGTCTGCTTCAATAACATTCGCGCAAAGGGTGAAACATTAGCACAAGCCATTACCAATGCAGCCTATTCCATCATTGAACAACACTCCGTCGCCAACACCACTAGAATCTGGAGCACCCTGTGCTAACACGTTTGTAAAATTCCTCCATTTTAAAATATCAATCTACTAAAGCCTGAAGCTATGATAAAATCTAGTAAGATATAATACACCTGAGAGGAATAAAACAACGATGATATACGTTTGGGCGATTATAATAAGTGCTGTAGTAACCATTCTTTTTGATATGATTTATTCCAAAATTCAACATGAGCGGGAAGTAGAGAAATCGTGGCAAGCCTTGAATGACCAGCATGAACGTGAAGGAAGACCTCGTTTAGACCAGATGGATCGTGAAGATGAAGGAAAATAGATAGCAAAAAGAGCCCTAAGACATTTGCCTTAGGACTCTTTTACTATTATTCTTTCTCACCGACAACTGTAAATCTTTCATTAAGGTGCTTTGGATTTTCAACTTCATCTACTACCGCAATGGCAAAATCACCATAGCTGATATAACTTTCCCCTTTGGAATTAACAAGAAGGTTATCCTTCCCTGACTGATAAGAACCTGTTCTTTTTCCTTCCGCATCAAATACAGCCGAAGGACTAATAAATGTCCATATTAAATCATTTGTATTTTGTAATTCTTGCAGGTTCCTTCCTTGACCGTTAGCTGTTGGTTTAACGAAATCCGGAAATTCAGGAGTATCAATCAATCTTACTGTTTTGTTCTCGTCGACAAAAAGACTTCCAGCTCCTCCAACAACTAATAATCTTGTTTTTGTTCCTTTTAACGCCTCGATTAACGCATGACCCGCATCCACATGAGCTTGTTCCTCACCAAGCGGTGCTCCAAAGGCATTTATAACCACATCAAACGCTGTTAAATCATCAGCTGTCAAATCGAATACATCTTTCTCGATGACGTCTGTATTTTTATCTTGAAGTTTTGAAGCATTTCTTACGATTGCTGTGACGTTATGCCCTCTGCTTACTGCTTCTCTCAATATCAGACTTCCTGCTTTTCCACTTGCTCCAACAATTGCTATTTTCATTGTCATTTCCTCCATTTAATGATTTATTTGACTCGTTGCCTTTTTTATTACTGGAGCAACCTCAGTTGCTAATAGTTCGATGTTTTTCGCTACTTTATGATAAGGTAACCCGCCTATATCCACTTGAGCTAGAAAACGTTTATGACCAAAAAGCTCATGCTGATGAAGAACCTTCTCCACAATTTGCTGCGGACTTCCTACGAACAAAGCGGTATTAGGACTTGCCATATGCTCAAAGTCTGCCCTTGACATCCTTGAGCCCATCCCTCTTTGGAGATTCACATAGGACCAATAATTTGAATAGTAAGGGAAGAACTCGTCTTTGGCTTGCTGAGTCGTTTCAGAAATGTAGGCATGACCTGTTACACCCACTTTTAAAGATTCAGATGAATGACCTGCTTCCATTCCCGCCTTCCGATAAAGATCTACCAGCGGCTTGAAACGCAATGGATCTTCACCTAAAATGGCCAGCGCCATTCCAACGCCAAATTTCCCAGCACGGACGGCACTCTCAGACGTCCCGCCAACACCAATCCAAATCGGTATTTCCTCTTGTATAGGTCGCGGTGAAATTTCTGCATTTCTTAACGGAGAACGAAAATTACCTGACCAACTGACTCTTTCATTTCTATTTAGCTGTAAGAGCAATTCCATATGTTCAGTAAAAAGCTCATCATAGTCGTTCGTACTGTATCCAAATAGCGGAAATGATTCGATAAATGCTCCTCGGCCAGCCAAGATTTCTGCACGGCCATCTGAAAGTAAATCCAATGTAGCAAAATCCGCAAATAAGCGTACTGGGTCAAGTGTACTTAACACACTTGTCGTACTGGTTAGTTTAATCCGATTTGTTGCTTGTGTAATAGCAGCTAAAACAACTGCAGGAGAAGAAGAAGCATAATCCAAACGATGATGTTCTCCTACCCCATAAACGTCTAGACCAGCATCATCTGCAAGCTTTGCTGCTTGAATCATTTCATTCATTCTTTGCTTGGGTGTTATTGTTTTACTCGTCAAGGGATCCGGACCAATATCTGCAAGTGTATAGATTCCTATTTCAATGCCGTTATGATTAGTAGTAGACACTCGGAGTCCTCCTTTATCTTAAACTGCTAACTGTACTTGGTTTCCTGAAGGGTCATGGGTAATAATAGTATTGTTTACTTCCATCACATCTGCACCAATCTTTTTCAAATTAGATACGCATTTGTTACGAGCTTCTTCATTCGGCAAAATGAGTGTAAACGATTCTAAACCTACACTTTTTACGGCTGGAGTTGGTGCCCCTGCCCCGTTCCATGTATTGACCCCAATATGATGATGATACTTTCCAGCGGAAAGGAACAGCGCCTGCCCGCCATATCGATTGACCACATCAAATCCAAGTCCTTTTACATAAAATTCTTCTGTCTTCTTTAATTCAGAAACATGTAAATGAATATGCCCCATTACTGTTCCAACTGGCATTCCCTTCCATTTTTCGCCTGGTTTAACAGCGGTTAAAAGATTTTCAAAATTTAGTGGATCTACCGTCATCGCCACTTTTTGGCCTTTCCAGCTCCATTCAGAAGGATCTCGATCGATATAAATCTCAATACCGTTTCCATCTGGATCATTTAAATACAATGCCTCACTTACAAGGTGATCTGAAGAGCCAAATTTTATCCCCTTGTTCACCAATTGAATCACAATTTTGGCTAAGTCCGGTCTTTCTGGCAGCAGGATAGCGAAATGATATAAGCCTGTTGTTCTTCCCTGTTTTGGAATGACGTTGTCAGGTTGTTCAAGTGATAAAATGCTTGTTTTTCCATCACTTGTTAGTTTTGCTGTTGAAATCGTTTGTTCTAAAATATCGAAACCAAGAACATCTTGACAAAATTTTAATGAACGTGCTAAGTTTTCTACCTTGATTTTGACATGCCCCACAAATGTTGTTGGTTTAGTATGAAATCCCATAAAAACCCTCCTATAGTCATTTTTCTTATGAAAATTTGTCAGATAGCAAACAAATACAAGTTAGTTACTTTATGTAAGTAAGTGTATTAATGTTATTATATATTGTCAAGTAACTATATTTACTTTTGTTAACGAATGACATTTTGTGGTATACTCTTTATAAGAGAGGTGTAATGTAGAATGAAACAACCTACTATATGTCCAAAATTTGAAAAAGCCATCTCCCTTCTCAGTCAAAGATGGAGTGCGTTAGTTATTTATCAACTATTATCTGGTTCACAGCGGTTTACTGAAATTCAGTCTGCTATTGGGATTAGTGGAAAGGTTTTATCCGATCGTTTAAAGGATTTAGAACACCAAGGAGTAGTAAAACGTGAGGTTATACCTGAAACACCAGTGATTATTGAATACTCTTTAACCGAAAAAGGTCGTTCACTTGAACCCGTTTTACGAGAAATAGAGAGCTGGTCTCAGCTGTGGGTGAAACCGGAAAGTGAGCTATCCTAAATGCTGACGTATTATGGAAAAAAAAATAAACCGAAAAATGACATTTTCAAAAAAAAGAGCAGGATACCTACGTAAGGTTCCTGCTCTTGTCTATTTCGTTTGGTGAATGCTTTTAAGCAAATTTTTAAAATAGCTCTTCAGCTAATAATGTATAAGAACGGATTTTGTCCTTAAAGTTATAGATATTTGTAATAATCATGAACTCATCGGTTTGGTATTTTTCACTCAACCGTTGAAGTTCTGTTTTGACCTTCTGTGGTGTACCAATAATCATCCGTCTTCTATTTTTATGTATCTTCATTCTTTCATCGGCTGTTAAGGAGATTTTCATTGCCTCTTCGATCGATGGAATCCTGGTATCGATCCCCTTTTCAACACCAAGCAGCCATAAATCCTGACTCAACGCTAATTCTTCCGCTTCTACTTGGGTTTCGGCACATACCACAAATACACAAACATTCGTTTTAGGTTTTTGTAAAAAAGGCGATGGCTGAAAATGGGTGGAATAATAGTCCATAGCCCGGAGACCATTATCCGGAATAATGAAATGTCCATAGGTGAATGCAGTCCCATATTCCGCAGCCATCCTTGCCCCGCGATGCGAAATTCCCAGAATCCACATTTCCGGCAAACTTTCTATAGCAGGATAGGCTTTAACATCATGAAAACTGTGCTCATTGGGTAGTTGATTTAGCAAAAACCTCTGTAAATCTTGAACCTGCCTGGGGAATTCGTTTAGGCTTTTTCGGTTCCCATCAGTTAATGCCATCCGTGTGTTCGGGGACCCTCCGGGAGAACGTCCAATTCCGGCATCGATTCTGTTTGGAAACAGTGCTTCTAATACCTTGAAGTTCTCGGCAATTTTATATGGGCTATACTGTGGCAGCAACACTCCGCCTGAACCTACCCGAATTTTATTAGTATTTGAAGCGATATGAGATATCAAGATTTCCGGTGAGGAACCAGCGATTCCATTTGTATTATGATGTTCCGCCACCCAAAACCGTGTATATCCCAGCTCTTCTGTTACTTGAGCAAGTTTTACCGTGTTTTGTAAAGCAGTGCGTGCGGAATCCCCTTTACTGATGACGGATTGGTCGAGAACGCTTAATTTCAATGAATTCCCTCCACCATTTTAGATTGTATAGTCTTATTTTTCAGACAAAAAACGTGTCTTAAGATAATAAAAAACCCCATCTTCATCACATGTGAAATCAGTAACATCATCGGTGATTTCTTTAATTCGATCAGGAGCATTTTTCATGGCTACCGAATAATGAACGAGTCTCAGCATTGGCAGGTCATTATCACTATCGCCTATTGCCATTGTTTCTGTGTCTGACAAATTAAAGTGTTTTAACATTTGCTGAATCCCTGTTGCCTTATTCACGTTAGCTACCATGACCTCGACGTTATGATTAGACGAAATCGAGGTGGTAAAGTCTATTTCCTTCTTTAATTGTTCTAGTTCTTCTTTCCATCGATTGATATGTTCCTTTGACTTAGCAAAGAAATAGAACTTAGAAAATTCATGTCCAACAATCTCATCCACCCACATAATTTTCTCTTTAATCGCTTCTTTCCGGGAAAGCCACTCATTGATGCCGACACTTTCGGGCTTTGGTTCTGTTATCTCATTTTCAACATAACTTTGATCCTGTTCTAATGTGATACGGTCATATCCATACGGAAATAATTCGTAATAGACTTTGCTTTCCCTTGCTCTTTTAATTACTTCCTCCACCAGGTTAAGCGGAAGAGAATGTTTAAAGATTACCTCATTACCAACATATCCAGCCATTCCATTTGAAGTTACGACTCCATCTACTTCAAAACCAGCCGGTACAATTCCCTCGATTTCATCAAACGCTCTGCCCGTTGCGATAAAAACATATATCCCCTGATTGCGCAGCTGGTCAATGACATCCTTCGTATGTATACTTACCTGATTTTGATGATTTAAGATTGTGCCATCCATGTCTAAAAAAATCGCCTTTGGTTTAAATTCCATCTGTATTTCCCCCTATGTTCTGAAAAAGTTCATTAAGTAAGTATACACTTAGACAATACCCGAAACAATTTAGAAAAAAATAACTACTACAAGCAAAAAAATGAGTAAGGATGGAAGTCCCTACTCTTCAGCAAACATTTTATTTAACCAGCATTTCGGTATTTTCAGTTTTGACCTGTCTATTTTTCCAGGTTCGTAACCATGCAATCATTATTTCTTTTAATTCAGAATCAATAGGTTGTTTTAGTGATTTTTTATTATTATTCATTATTTTGCTGAAGCTGTATTCCACATCTGTCTTTCGAAGCATATGAGTCATGTCTTGTATAATATGCGTTTCACATTCACCCTGAACAAGCCTCTTTATCTTTTCTAAATCACTAACCTTTACGTTTACATCCTTTGTACCAGTTATAGCAAGAACAGGACAAGTGACATTTTGCAGCGGTTTTGATACGTCAAAATGTATATGCTCTCTATTCCATTTCGCGTTGATTTTTTTCCCTTTATACTTTATAACCGGCGCGTCCGTGCCAAGTAGTGCCTGTATTATGTCTTCATTCATTTTTGTAATTTTTTGATCTACTTTTAATAATCGAATTATCCATCCTTGAAATCCTTTTACAGATCTTACATCCTTGATTATTTCCTCGCGTTGCCAGGTCAAGGTTTCTGATAACGGTTCAGCTGTGCCTGCAAGAAGAATCATTCCATCTACTGAAACCTTTTCATTCACGAATGGTGCGATAATACTTCCCTCACTGTGGTCTAGTAAAATCACATTCTCTGAGTCTATGTTTGGATGCTGTTTAGCAAATTCTACTACAGCCTGTGCATCGTTGATTAAATCGTGCACGCCCATTTCGTAAAAATCCCCTTTACTGGCACCTATCCCCCTTTTATCATACCGAATACTGGCGAATCCTTCTGCCACCACTAGATCACTTAATTGCTTAAAGATATTCATAGGCATGCCTTTAGCATTCGAATCTCGATCCGTTGGACCACTTCCATGTACCATAACAACCAAAGGGTACTTTTCATTTGACCCTTCTGGAATCGTTAAGGTTGCCGCTAACGGAAATTCTGCTTCTATCATCACTTCCATCTCTTTACCCATCACTCGCATCATCCTTATACATTTCATTTTAAAATAAGCAATTACAGATAGTACGTCTAGGGCAGGAAAATTGTTCATAATTTTTTTTAAATGATTCTATTAGAATTTATTCCAAGAATGCAGCCAGTATGAATGGAAGCCATGGTTTGTCTGTATAAAAAAACTACAAAAAAAGACTGCTGAATTGTTATTACAATTCAGCAGTCTTGTAGGGTTGGATACCATTCTAAACTCTCTTTGCATTTGTCGCAAATGCTGAAATTTTTCGTTTCTTTATCATCTGACGAATATTGGAGATGCTGAAGATTACTAAAGCCAGCCAGATGAATGAAAAAGTAACCGCATGATCCTTCGTAAACGCCTCTCCGTAAATAAGTACTCCAAGCAGTAAACTAATAGTCGGAGCAATATATTGTAAGAAGCCCACTAGGTAAAGTGGAATCTTCTGTGCTCCAATCCCAAACCATAAAAGCGGTAAGGCTGTAGCGATACCCGATCCTAGTAAAAATAAATCATTCTTAAGAGACCCGGTTGCAAAGCTATGCTGACCATTTACACCTAAATACGCTAAAAACAATAAAGCAAACGGTACAATAAACAATGTTTCCAGCAGTAAGCCTAGAATGGAATCTACTATTATTAATTTTTTTGACAGTCCATAAAAACCAAAGGATAAGGCTAATATTAGTGCAATCCATGGGAAAGTTCCAAGTGAAAGCGTCATATAGACTACACCGATTCCGGCTACCACAAATGAGACTGCCTGCCATCTATTCATCTTTTCACCTAGTATAAAAACCCCTAACAATACCGCGACAAGCGGATTGATAAAGTAGCCTAAGCTAGCCTCCACGATGTGGTTCGAATTCACCGCAAAGATATAGACGAACCAGTTAATACTAATTAATAGAGAAGCAAGGAAAAGTCCCAGCCATGTTTTTTTCTGCTTCATTTGAACTTGGAAAAAGTTTTTTAATAGTTTTCGCTTCAAAAGACCTACAATAAGTAAAATGAAAACAAACGACCAAATGACTCGATGCGCTAAAATCTCAAGCGCTGAAACTTGGTCAATAAATTTCCAGTAGATCGGTAAAACTCCCCAAAATATATACGCACCTGCAGTATAGTAAATGCCTTTTGTATTTTCACGTTCCATCTCTGTTTTTCACCTAGTTTCTGTTTTATCGTAGCTGGTAACTCTTAAAAAACACATGTAATTATATCACACTATTCTTTTTGTGCCAGGATTATAACACTTCTCAATTACTGTAAAATTTACTATTACCAATGACTCATTAACAGGAAGTATCTTCATGTTAAACTTTATAGGAATGTTTTTTTCCAACAAATACATAATTGTACAAGCAAGAGGAGGATATGTGTGAAACGACATAGCTTTTTTTTCTTGCTGCTCATTTCGTTAATCCTATCGGCATGCAGTAATGAAAAAGAAAATGCGACCATAAAACCTGTTGTGAAGCAAAACGTAGAAAAGCAGGAAACTAGGTTAAAAGAGGTAGAGAATATAAATTTAGAAATATCTAAGGAAACTTTGATGAGTTTGCCATCTGGGACGTTAATGGCTGATCTCTCATATGAAGAAGATATTAAAGAAATTAGCAACGATATTCCTGAACTTGAACCTGATATTAAAAGCCAATTACCATCACAGCTACAACAATTGACAAAAGACTCTGATGATCTGGACACTATAAAAAAAGGATTGGTAGGCCTGCTTGCCAGTCCCCACTATAGGCAGGTCATTGAAAGCAGCATCGCTTATCAACCTAATTTTGAAGAACCATACCTCCCGGATCCGACCAGGTCTGAGGGTGACGAAGAAATAACAACTACCAAAAAGGCAATTATCCTCCTCGATGCCAGTTCGAGCATGCTGCTGCAATCAGGTGACAGGGTAAAAATGGACATTGCAAAGGATGCTGTTAAAAGCTTTGCGCAAACCATCGGGCAATCAAGCGAGGTTTCTCTCGTCGTGTATGGCCATAAGGGCTCTGAAAGTGATGAAGATATGTTCGTATCATGCTCGGCAATTGAGGAGCTTTATCCAATGGGTAAGTATTCAAAACAAGATTTCCAGACGGCTGTTGACTCATTTGAAAGTAAAGGTTGGACACCACTCGCAGGTGCGATTCAAAAAGCTGCAGAAATGAGCAGTAATTATCTGGAAGGCACAACGATTTATATTGTCAGTGACGGAGCAGAAACATGTGACGGGGATCCTATCCAAGCCAGCAGAGATTTAGCTGCAAAAAACAGCAACAATACCGTCAACATTATCGGTTTTGATGTCGACGGCAATACAGAAGATCAATTAAAAGCCGTTGCCGAGGCAGGAAACGGCGAGTACTTTAAAGCTGACAGTCCGAAAGAATTGAAAAATACGATCCAATATGAATGGCTTCCCTCCACACTTGATTTGGCATGGGCCTTTACCATGGCACCTGATGGTTGGGAATTAGGTGATGAGTACAAAATTGGGGAACAGTATCCATTACAGCTATGGACCATCGGCCGACGCGAGTCACATCGATTAAGAGATGCCATTACCATAATGGGTGAAAATAATTGGATTACCGATGAACAGGAAACAGAACTAAGAGATTGGGCCATGGAACGTGGTGACGCTATAAAAGAAGTCTATATTTCAATGGCTAAGGAAAATCGAGATAAAGCCGATGCCAAAAGCAAAGAAATTCGGCAGAGAATCGATGAATGGGTTGCAAAGATGAAGGAATTGAAACAACAGGGTGGAGATATTTGGTAGGCAGTGAGTAAGATTTTCTTAGAGCAACACAATGAACCTGGTAATAACATACCTTTAGTAGGTAAGGGAGGACAGTAATCATCTGTTCGCCCTTACCATTTTCAATTGAGTTTTCTACTATTATTACTTGTAATAAACACGTAAAAGATTCCAGTCAGTGTTTGAGTTAGTAAAAATATAGGAAAAGAATACGACAAATGATAATTATTTTGATAGGTAAGAATATGAAGAAGTGTAGCTACCCATTGAACGGTAATACCAATTAGGGACCAAGCTGTAATATAAAACATAAATGTTATTTTATTAATCCGTAACACATGATAAAAATACATAAAAAAGTAACCAAACGGTGCAAATAGCGAATAATAGAATAGGTCAAATAATTCATAGTGGTTTGTATCATTTTGCTTGTAAAAATCTACCAGACCTCCACCAATCGTAAAATCAAACAACATACCTGTAGATAAACCTGCAAGTACACTTATAAAAGCTACTTCCCTACTTAGTTTTTTTGGTAAAAACATCATTAACGAGTAGCCAATCACATTCATGACGATGAGGGATATTTCATTTAGGCTAAAGTTTCCAATCCAAATCATTTAATTTTTAGCTCCTTTTAAAACAAATGAATTGTAACAATATAAAATAAAATATCCTAACAAATGTAACAAGACATAATATAGATAATCATAAATTAAATTCCATTGATGAAAATAGACCACATCAAAACTTAGGAGAACGATTTTAATTAAAACTAAAACAAAGGAAGTAATAAGGATTGCAGTAATTTTCATAACTACTGACGAGTTTCTAGGTATACTACTCATGCCAATTACAATATAGAATGGAGTAATCAGGGTGCGATGAATAATATATGCTGAAAAATTTAGTGGAACATTTGAATATGTAATATATTTTAGTTCATCATTTGTAATCCAACTCCGGTTAATATCAATAATAAATATGAAGAAAATGATTGCCGAAATTTCGATTTTTGAGAATGATTTCTTCATAGCGTAAAGGATTGTAATACCTAGCCACGCTAAATAGACAATGATTGATAATGCCATCGAACATCCACCTCTATTTTCTTTCATCACCTACATTTAAGCTTTGAATAAATGAAATCATTTATTCAATTAAATGCCAATTTATTTTTTTGACGTTAAAGAAATACTGGAACAATAGATAAACCCATGTTCTTGGCAGACAAAACTCACATTAATAAAAAATGACATATGTCGGTCCATATGTCATTTTCCCGTATGAATACCTTAATGGGAGTACTTTTCTGCTCTGGATTTGCGAATATAATGGATAATAAATGTCACTATAAATGATAAAACCAAGAAACCGATAAAAATTTCGTTTGCAATGTGAATATCCACGAGGGTTAATCCCATTTTAATCGCAATAAAGGTAATCAAAATATAGGCAGTTGTTTCAAGCTCAGGTACTCTGTCCATTAATGCGATGAAGAAGGTTGCCACACCCCTCATGAGTAGGATTCCAATCATACCTCCAAGTAAGATGACCCATACTTCTTCAGATACGGCAAGGGCAGTCAAAATACTATCGACGGAAAAGGCTAAATCCATAAGCTCTACAGAGATTACCGTGGCCCAGAAGAAACCAAATGTCTTTACCAGCCATCCTTTTGGTTGTACCTCTTCTTCCGCTTCTCCACCATCCTTGTGAAGCAGCTTGTCCTTAAAGAATTTAACGGCAAGCCATAACAAGTAAAGGGCACCGATTAATTTGATCCACCAAAGTTTAATTAAAAATGTTCCTAATCCGATGAAGATGAATCGAAATATATAAGCTCCCCAAAGACCATATACTAGGGCTTTCTTTTGCTGCTCTTTTGGTAATGGTTTTACAAATGCAGACAACACTAACGCATTATCCGCAGATAAGATACATTCCAGGACGGCTAACGAAAGTATTAATCCCCAAGCTTTTGGTGAAGTTAACACCTCCGCCCACATATGCCAATCTAACATCGATGCGTAGGTTGATACAATGCCTTCCCACATTAAGCATTTCTCCTTTTAGTTTTACAATTCTACGTTCATTATGCATTTCTTCCTTGACGTTTAGTCACTATGCTCAGTCCATTTTTTCCAGCAAATTATTTAATATTTTGAGACCATTGATGATGTCGTGTAACGATTGGTCAGTTTCCCCATGAATGGCTTTTGAAATTTTCTCGATTAATTCTGAATTGATCTCATCTACCACACTTTTGCCCTTATCTGATAACGCCACCTTTACCACTCTTTCATCGCCTTCATCTCTTACACGTGCAAGAAGTCCTTTACCTTCAAGCTTTTTGCACATGGTTGAAATATTGGTTCCAGCAATATGCAGCCGGGCGGCTAAAGTGCCGATTGTGTGCGAACCATGCTGCTCAATTTCTAGAAGAATTCTTCCTTGCAACGTGGTAATCCCATGGTGATCACATAGAATGCTTATTAAATTACTTGTTCTTTCATTTATTTGCCTTGTATAGCTCCAAAGGATATTTTTAAAATTGATTACATCCATGGCTACCTCCTTTAGATATAATTCATAATATATATATTCTATATATATTATAGATCATAATGTTTTCTTTATCAAACTGTTATGTTATCAACACTTTTCTAAAAAAAAGGGCAATTTATTAACAATATTATGGAAACACTAACTGAATATGTATAATCACGATATTAGAAGGAGGTAGATGTTTTGGAACATACGTGGCTTTCTCTTTTACCATTTATCATTGTAATTGCCATGTCCATCTGGCTAAAAAACATCTTACCGGGTCTAGTCGTTGGACTTGTGGTTGGTTCTTTGATCTTCACATCGGATTTATTAGATGGAACGATTCAAAGTGTTTCCTATATGGTCACCACCCTGTCAGATGAGACCAATATAAAAATTATTGGATTTCTCTACTTGTTTGGCGGTCTGGTGGGAATGATGAACATTTCTGGAGGGATTAAAGGTTTTTCAGAATGGGTTGGCACGAAGATAAAGAATGAACGCGGACTTCTCGGTTTGATCTGGCTGACTCTCCCCTTTACCTTTATGATGCCGATGTTTCGAATTATGATGATAGGACCTGTCGTCAAATCTCTTGCGAAAAAAATGAATGTCTCGAAGCAAAAAGTTGGATTGACGATGGACATATCAACGGAATCCGTTATCGTCCTCTTACCAGTCGCGACCGCATTTGTTGGGTTTATGGTTTCTTTGGTAGAAGGCAGTATTCGGGATTTGGATTTTGGCATGTCGCCCTATGAAGTATTCTTACTAAGCATTCTGTTTAACTTTTTTGCGATAACCACGTTAATCATTGGATTAATCCAAACCTTTTGGAATCGTGGTAAGAAGGATTCGAGTGTAAAAGGTGTTCAAGAGCAGTTAGAAGAGGAAGAGCATGAATTTCACCGCATTGGTATTAAAAAAGAATTGTCGATGGTAAAAGCGCAGCCTTGGAACTTGATTGTTCCTGTTTTTTTACTATTAGGGTTATCACTGTTTTTGTTGTGGCAGGATGGGAGGAGTAAAGGAGCAAAAACCGTATTCGATGCCTTTTCTATCGCAGACGCCACCTTTGTCATGCTATTAGCGGTTTTTATCACACTGATCCTATCCTTCATTTTTTATATTATTAGAAGGCAGCATCTTAGTGAGTTATTGTACCATTTTTATGATGGCGGGAATCAGATGATGGAAGCCATTAGCTTACTAGTGCTGATTTGGTCATTAACCCTTTCAGCTGAGGACCTAGGTTTTTCTACCTTTATTAGTTCAACTTTAGGTGCCTTTCTACCAGCTTGGTTAACTCCGGCAACGATCTTCCTGCTCGGCTCTGTGGTAGGCTACTTCATTGGTTCCTCGTGGGGAACATGGGGATTATTTATGCCGTTGGGTGTTAGTCTGGCGGTCTCAACCGGTGCGTCCATCCCGTTAACTGTAGGTGCTGTGTTTGCTAGTGGAGCCTTTGGGGCATTGGCCTCACCTTTAGGAGACACGACGATTACGACCGCTTCCATAATGGATTTGCCAATTGTTGAATACGCGCGATATAAATTGAAGGTTTCTGTAATAGGAGGAGTAATTTCAATCGTCTTCTATCTTGCGGCTGCCTTCTTTATATGAATTGTGAAATGAATTAAGCACAGAAAACTATTAAAGGATTTGTCCTTTATATAGCGGCTTAAGGACAAATCTCACTAAGCTACTCATTGATTTGTCCTTCATAGAGCGGCTTAAGGACAAATCTCACTAAGCTACTCATTGATTTGTCCTTCATTGAGTGTCTTAAGGACAAATCTCGGTATGCTACTCATTGATTTGTCCTTCATAAAGCGTCTTAAGGACATATCTCAGTATGCTACCCATTGATTTGTCCTTCATAGAGCGGCTTAAGGGATTAAGTCCATATAATTGTGTAAAAAGAAAGAGTCATTTTATTCACTCTTGGCAACACTGTTTTCAGCGACGATAAACAATGAAAAGAGGAATTAAAATGACTCACTTACAGTTTAACCTAGATTTAGACCTTTTAAAAGAATCCGTTATCAATTCTAATCTAGATATGGTGATTAAATCAGCGATTGTCTTAGTCCTTAATGAAGTCATGGAAAACGAGAGAGACGATTATTTACGTGCGGCTGCTTATGAACGGTCTCCAGATCGCCGAGACTACCGAAATGGCTACTATGAACGTGAATTGATCCTAGGTATTGGCAAACTAAAGCTAAAGGTCCCAAGGACCAGAAATGGTGAGTTTTCCACTTCCGTCTTCGAAAAGTATGCTCGCTGTGACCAAGCCCTGGTCCTCTCCATGCTAGAAATGGTCATTAACGGTGTTTCAACTCGGAAAGTCACGCATATAGTCGAGCAGCTCTGTGGGGAAAATATATCGAAATCATTTGTGTCTTCCCTTACCCAAAAGCTTGACCCCATTATTAATGATTGGAACAAACGCCCTTTGAATGTCATGTATTATCCTTATGTTTTTGTGGATGCCATGTATATTAAGGTCCGGGAACACAACCGGGTTATCTCAAAAGCCGTGTACATTGCGACTGCCATTACTGAGAAGAATACACGTGAAATCCTTGGGCTTAGTGTGGATCATGCAGAAGACTTCGAGAGTTGGAGTCGTTTCTTCCAACAGCTTAAATCCCGTGGGCTTCAATCCCCCAAACTGGTCATCTCAGATGCTCATCTAGGGCTACAAAAGGCAATACAGCGCGATTTTATTGGTACTACATGGCAAAGATGCACGGTACATTTTAAACGCAACATAATAGGGAAGCTCTCCAAGAAAGATTCCGTAGAGATACGCTCCATGATTAAACGTGTCTTTGAAGCTGTTACGATTGAGGATATCCGTAGATTTAAGAATGAATTAATGAACCAGTTTGGGGATGAAGCTAAATATGCCAAAGCCTTGGAAACTTTAGATGAAGGCTTCGAAGATGCCATTCAATACCTAAACTTTCCTGAGAAGATGCACCCTCATATACGAAGTACAAATTCACTTGAACGCTTAAACCAAGAAGTCCGTAGAAGGGAGAAAGTTATTCGTATCTTTCCCAATACTCAATCTGCCTTTCGATTGGTAGGTGCTGTTCTCATGCAATACCAGGAGGTCTACTCCAAAAGAAAGACATTACTTAATAACTAATTAAACTTTTATTTTTCGCCTCCACTTCCATCATGGAATGATCACATATCCAGGAAGGGCTGTCAAAGTGAAGAGCCTTTGACAGCCCTCCCCGGATATGTAGATAAAAAACCATGGAAGTTTCGTCAAAAAAAAATGAAAGGGTTTGGATAGATAATCAACAAAAGTGAAGTTGAAAACAATTGCTTTTGATTTTACACAATATTCAGGACTTGACTGCTTAAGGACAAATCTCGGTATGCTACTCAATGATTTGTCCTTCATAGAGCGGCTTAAGGACAAATCTCACTAAGCTACTCATTGATTTGTCCTTCATAGAGCGGCTTAAAGACAAATCTCTGTAAGTTACTCATTGATTTGTCCTTCATAGAGGGGCTTAAGGACAAATCTCGGTATGCTACTCATTGATTTGTCCTTCATAGAGCGGCTTAAGGACAAATCTCCGTAAGCTACCCATTGATTTGTCCTTCATAGAGCGGCTTAAGGACAAATCTCGGTATGCTACTCATTGATTTGTCCTTCATAGAGCGGCTTAAGGACAAATCTCAGTAAGCTACCCATTGATTTGTCCTTCATAGAGCGGCTTAAGGACAAATCTCAGTAAGCTACTTATTGATTTGTCCTTCATAGAGCGGCTTAAGGACAAATCTCAGTAAGCTACCCATTGATTTGTCCTTTATATAGGGAAAGGTCTAAGAATTTTATAAACGAAAAGAAAAAAACCACTCATGATATTATCCCCTTTAAGTAGACAGTGTAAAAAAACCACAATAGTTATTGTCGGTGGTACACTTATACTTGGAGGGGATTTTTCAATGGCTAAAAAGGGACAAGAATTTAAGAGTTATACTGATGAATTTAAGATACAAGCAGTTATGAAGTATATCAATGGAAATAAAAGTTATGCGGTTTTAGCTGAAGAACTTGGCATTAAAAATTGTACTCAACTTAAAGTTTGGGTTAGGAAGTGGAAAGATGGGGAACAGTTTGATACAAGAGTTGGAGCTACTAATCCATTCAAAGGTAGGCCACGAACCATATTTAAATCCGTCGAAGAAGAAAGAGATTATTTGAAAGCGCAGGTGGATTATTTAAAAAAGCAGTATCCAAATCTGGTAAAGGAGGAGAGGAAATCACTCAACAAATCAAATATGAGATCATTGATGAATTAAAAGATACCCATCGTATTACCTGGTTGTTAGAGATCGCTTATGTTAAGCCAGCTAGTTACTATAAGTGGAGGGCTACTCAGAAAGATAGAGCAGAAAGAGCCAAACAAGATCAGGATATAAGAGAACACATGATGGGGATTCATTTACTTCATCCTGAATTTGGATACCCTCGTATGACCACTTGGTTAAATGAAAACGATTATTCAATTAATCATAAAAAGGTATACCGTCTTATGAAGGAAATGGAAATTCAAGCTATCATACGCAAAAAGAGGAAACGACATGGACACACACCTTCTGTGATACAACCTAATCGTCTTAATAGAAAATTCGAGGCATTAGCTCCTAATCAAAAGATGGTTACGGATATTACATACGTTTCGGATGGTAAGCAATTTTATTATTTATCGGTCATTCAAGACTTGTTTAATAATGAAGTTGTAGCATGGGAGTTATCAAGAAGAAATGATCTTGAACTTGTCTTAAATACTGTTTCTCAATGGACAAGCAAAAAAGACGTAGCTGAAGCCGTTGTACATTCAGATCAAGGCTTTCAGTATACGTCTAAGCTATACAACAAACGACTAGAAGAATACGGCGTAAAGGGCAGCCACTCTCGCAAAGGAAACTGCCTGGATAACGCCTGCATCGAATCCTTCTTTTCGCACCTTAAAACAGAGAAGTTGTATATAGAACAGTGTAAAACAGAAGATGAGATTAGACAAGCAATCGAAGATTACATCTACCACTATAATTACAAACGTTTTCAGAAGAAACTAAACCAACGCGCGCCAGTTGAATACCGACACGCGTTAGTCGCATAGTTTTTTTAAGCTGTCTACTTGACAGGGGTAAGACCATCAGCGTGGTTTTTTAATCTTGCATTGCTCCAGCCTCTCGGGAGGTCATTGCCCCTTGTCCCTGGCTTACATCTTTTTGAATTTGTTGCTTTACCTTCTGTGCATCTGTTCCGGCAAAATTTGGCTGCATAATTGAACTGGTATTCTTTTTAGCTTGGTGATCAGGTTGCATCGTAGTCCTCCTCCATTATCGTGTCACTTTCTTATTATTTACAGAACTCCGGCAAAATTAATCTAGCTCATCCCAAAACAACTCAATAAATAAATTTCCTTTTGTCCCTACGACAGCGTAAGAGATTTCATGAACAGTTAGGTTCCTTTTATTAAGCTCAGCCATTAACCATTTTTCATCGTAGGAATGTTTGGTTAAGTTTTCGTATAGGATGTTCCCATCATAGACCAGTTCTACCGGTGCATTTTCGGCAGTACGACCTAAATTTAAATCTTGCTTGGTGGTATTTTGATATTGTGGTTTTTTTAATACAGAAAGTGAGCCATTTACCTCTAAAATAGCGCACTCCACCTCATCTAGGTTGAAGATATCCTTTCCCCGCAATGCCTGTTTAAGAGAATCTAGTGAATACCCCATGCGTTCCATCGACTCTTCGAGAATTTGTCCCTTTTCAATTAAAGTAGCAGGTTCTCCAGCGATCCATTTTCGGAAGCGGTGATTTCGAACCGCAACAAGATTCAGCACAAACACGATACCACCCATGATAATAATGGCAATAATAAAATAAAGAAATTTAATTTTTATATTGAATGCTAGATTTCCTGCAATAGTCCCCATTGTAATAGAAGCGATATAAAGGTGATAGGTCCTCTGGGCAATGGTCTGTTTACCCAGCAGCTGGACAAATATCCATAATAAAATAAAAGAAGTAAAGGTCCGAAGCATAATTTCTACAGATTCTAACATCGAAGTTTCTCCCTTTTTTAAATCCAAAAAGTTCGTTTGTATAGTTTGTTCCTAAAGCATGCCCTTTATAAAAAGCATTTTCCTTTAAAATCAGTTAGAATATAGGGTTTACCAAAACAAAAAAACTCATCACGTTATAATGAGCTTTTTTGTTCCAGATTATATATTTACTTAGGATATTTGGGGTAACAGAATTATAAACTCAGTCCCACCATCCTTTACACTGTTCACTTGTATTTTACCTTTGAAGGAACGTATAATTTGAAAACTCACCATCATTCCTAGTCCTGTCCCACTTTCCTTTAAGGAATAATACGGAGATCCAAGCCTATCAATTTGTTTTTTTGTCATTCCAATTCCTTGATCCTTAATGGAAATCTTAATATACCGACCATCTGTTGTACATGTAATCCAAACCGTTCCACCCATTTGGCATAGACTCAATCGCATTCTTTAAAATATTAATTAAAGACTGGTTCAATCTTTGAGGATTCACATATATCCAACAGTTTTCAAGAATATCAGTTTCTATCTCAACATTACGGTTTAAGGTGTAGCTTTGAATAATATTTACTACACGCTGTATCTGATAACCTATATTGATCCTTTTCTTATCTTCAATGGATGGTTTGCCAAGAGATAAAAAATCATTAATTATTTCATTTGCGCGGTCTAATTCTTCAAGGGATATTTGGATATATTCCTTCTTTTTATCGGATAAATCAGGCTCATTGAGGAGCTGCAGAAAGCCGCGAGTTGCTTGCATCGGATTTCTAATTTCATGAGCGAAAACACTGGTTAACTCTCCGATAACACGTAATTTTTCCGAGTTTTGCATATCTAAGCGCAGCTGGTGTATTTCTCTTATTGCTTCAATTAACATAGTGAAGCACCAAGTGACTAGGACTGCAAAGAAAAGATGAATAATCGGAACCGTAAGATACTCCTTTGAAAAACCTCTTAAAATTCCTAACAACGTTAAGCCAATTAGACAATAGTAAAAGGAAAGACCTACAGCAATTTTAACTCTCCTATCTTTTTTCGAACTGGCAAACGATTTTTGAAAATGCACGATGACTGGCAGTGACAACAGTAATACAAGAACTGTGTTATAGAAACCTATATCCATTCCAAAGGAAAGTCGATAAAGAATGATAAGTGCTGATAGGAAGATTCCTGGCAAAAATCCGCCATATAACGTTCCTAACAATAGAGGAATTATTCTCAACTCCAAACGAGCATTTTGACCAAAAACCACAGGAAAGGACATGCATGCTATTATTGATATTCCCCATAAAATGGTCATTGTTACTTCTCTATTTTTATAATTTTTTACCCTTTCTGTAATAAATGTATAGTAAATAAATATGGGTATAAGCATAAACGTAAGCTGCAGCAAAAAATCCTTTATTATACTCATCTTTGGTACCTCTTCAATATTGAATCCTTCACTATTTATGTGTGTTCACTCAAACAATATTATACTTTAACTTGGACCAATAATATTATTTTTTTCATTACACATTATACTTTATTATTACCTTAAATTTAGCGATATTGTTTTCTTCATTAAGGTCCTGCCTTAATGCCTCACTTTATCATAAAGACTCGATGAAAAACCGCACGCACTCTTCACAATGTATACAACAGAATCCCACTCTAATTAGTAATAATATGGTATGATAATTATGATTTGTTAACCAGTTTATTAATCCTGTTGACATTAATTCAATTGAAACTGTATGAATGGGGGAAAATTTATGTTTAAGCTGAGAGGCCATCATCTATTTTGCCTTTTGGGCTATCGGGGAATGGGCTATTCCCAAGAATACGTTGAAAATATGACACTCCTGCACCAAACCTTGAGAGAAAATCCCAAGAGCAAAATTCATCTTGTAAAGGGTCCTGACCAGTTATGTGAAAAGTACCCAAACTCAGGTGTCTACCACTGCCAAGATGACAATATTTATGAAAGAGACGCTGCGATTTTAGAAGAATTAGGGCTTAAAATAGGACAAATTTTGAATTGGGAGGACATTGAGTTCCTTATCCGAAGGCATATCGTCCCCACCGATATAGAACGTGTATGTAAATCTTGCTCATGGAGATCCTATGGTGTTTGTGAAGAAGGAATTCAAGAGATACTTGATGGGAAAGGCTTAAGGGAAGTTAAATAATCTCGCGAAAAAAATCAGTAATTTTCAACTATTTAGAATAGCGCAAACATGTAAATTCAATTACAATATAATCAGACTTCTTTGAGACAAACCGCATAAATAATATTGGTAATAAGAGAGGCGGTAAAAGAAATGGAAACATCAAAAAAAATAGTCGTAGAAACAACGGTCCAAGCACCAGTAGAAAAGGTCTGGGAATATTGGACAGAGCCAACTCATATCACGAAATGGAACACTGCTTCAGAAGAGTGGCACACTCCATTTGCTGAAAATGATTTGAAAGTTGGCGGGAAATTTCTTTCAAGAATGGAAGCTAAAGATGGCAGTTTTGGATTCGACTTTGGCGGGGTTTATGATGATGTTCGATTAAATGAGGTTATTGCTTACTCCTTAGAAGATGGAAGAAAAGTTACGATCAATTTTATTCGTCAAGGAGACGAAACAAAGGTAATTGAAACTTTTGACGCTGAAAACAGCAATCCTATTGAAATGCAAGAAGCCGGCTGGCAGGCGATTTTAGATAATTTTAAAAAATATGTTACTAACTCAAAATAAAATCACGAAATAAGGTATGAACCGGGCAAAGGAAAGTATTGACTCCTTAATTTTGCCGGTTCTTTCTTTATTTCTCCTGTAAACAAAACTCCATAAATATACTGACCTTTATTTATACAATATGTCGTCTCGTAGGGATGCCACTTTCGTTAATGCTGTATCAATATCTCTTTCATTCACTCCAAAGTGAGCAAGCGCGTCGTGAAGATGTTTTACGATTGCATTAAAATGCTCTGGTTGCAAATTCATCCCTTCGTGAGCTTTTGCCATAGATTGTCCAGTATATTGATTTGGACCGCCTAATGCAAAACTAATAAATTTTGACTGATGACGGCGTTGTTTTTCCATATCTGTTTCTTCAAAAAATTGATTTACTGTATCATCCTTAAGAACCAACTCGGAGTAAAAATAGTCTACCACTTTTGCAATCGCTTCTTCTCCGCCAACTTTTTCATAAAGGTTTTCTTCCATATGTACACTCCTAACTAGAATTTAATAGAAGTAGTTTTCTTCAGAGAAGTTGTATTTATTCTATAACGATTTTTTAAACCTTTCCGATCGTAAACTCTAGTTTTTGTTTTATGTTCCGCAATAGGTTGTTATAATAGTGGTTATGAAATACTTAGGAGGTTGTCACAATGACCACATTTGAAAAGTTAAAGCCTATTATTGCAGACCAACTTGGTGTCAAAATGGAGAATATCAAAATGGAATCATCATTCAAAGATGACTTCGATGCTGATTCACTTGATATGGTGGACCTGACGATGGAAATAGAAGATGAATTCGCGATCGAAATTAACGATAAAGTAGCAGCGACGCTTCAGACAGTAGGCGATGTTGTTAACTATATTCAAAACCAACGTAATAAATAAGAAGACAAATAAATTTAAATGAATAAAAAAATCCTTCTCGGTTAAGAAGGATTTTTTTGTTATTTCATTTTTTCATTGATTGTAATCGATTCGCTGGCGTCATGACTAGATTCTCCATGTCCTGGTCCGAACAAATTCAATATTACAACTCCTACAAGAATCAGTATGATTCCTGTAATACTAGCAGTATTAATTTTCTCTTTCCAAATTAAAACCGAAATAATTGTAGTAGCTACAATTCCAACTCCTGACCATATTGCATACGCAGTATTTAAAGGAATTGTTTTCAATGACAATGACAAAAAGAAAAAACAACCAACGAAAGCTACTATTACACCTATTGTAGGAAAAAGTTTTGAAAATCCTTCAGATGCTTTTAATAAAGAAGAACCAATAAGTTCCCCAACTATTGCAAGAGCTAAATACATATACGACACTGGTTCCCATCCTCCTAGGCAACTTTATTTCTTAGCACAACAAAGCACCGCTGTTTGCGGTGCATGTTGAGATAAAATTACTTTAGATATTTATATAACCCCTTAATTATCAAATGCACTCCATAATTTTCCAATAAATAATACCTACCCAAATAAAATCATAATTAAAAACTTGTTATTTTTGTTTCGTTTTTAAAAGTCTATATAAGCCAAAACCGATTCCACCAAGAATTACTAGCCATAAAACAATGGGAAAGATTGCACCAAATGTTTCCAATTCATTCATCCCTTTCCTCTACTATACATAAATTTTTTTCAATACATCATCGCAAGCCTACTTAAAACCTTTAAAAAAACAGTTTATATAAAACATATCCCGCTATTAAAACAATAATTAAGATTCCTGTTCCTTTCCAACCTAAACCACCAACTAAATCTGCTAAATTTCCATTTTCAGCTCGATTAAATCCATCTCTTAATGCACCACTCGGATTTTTATTTAGTTCTTTTTGTCTTAATTTCTCTCTTTTTTCTTCGGAAGTTTCTATCGGATTAGTCAAGTCTACACCCCCTATGAATAACGTATTCTCTAATTTTCTTAGTAATACCTTCTTTCATATCCTGCCTTTGTGTTCCATAAAAATTATTTGCTTAGTAAGTAGTTGTATCTTACCTTAAGCCCCATAGATATAAGCCAATAACTACAGATTTGCATAAAATCCTGTATTTATTGGCTTCCTTATAAAATTCTCTTTATTAATAACCCCACTTGTTCTGCCATGACACGAGGCGGATAAGGCATTTCATTCTTGAACCACCATTCAACTACCTCTACATAAGCAGCTGCAACAAATCGGAGAATAATCTCTTCATTTAATCCCTTATTTTTGCCTTCTTCTGTATTCACTTCACCCTTTAGAAGTTCAACTGAAAACTCAAGGTATTGATTCCGAAAATTATCGGCTCCACCTCCGACCAACATTGTTGAAAAGAATAAATAATTCTCTTGAAAATATTCAAAAATTGCTTGTCCACCAGTGATAAAGTCCACATCAGATAACTCTTCGAACATTTCTTGTAGCTTGTTAATGTGTTCTTCGATAATTTTATCAAGCAGATCAAATTTATCCATGTAGTGAAGGTAAATAGTCCTTCTGTTAACATTCGCTCTATCGGAAATATCTTGTAGCGTAATTTTATCGAAATGTTTTTCATTCATTAGTTTAATTAATGCTTTTTTTATGGCTTCTTGAGATTTGGCTATTCTTCTATCCACTTTAGTCACCTAGATTGACCTCCAAATTCCTTATATTTATTGCACAATTTTATCGAATTCGTGTATTAATTCTCGAATCAGGATTATTTGGCAATTGAGTACGCCCTTTTTTTATTTTATATTATACACAGTTGTGAATTAATACCACAATACGAATTTTTAATATGAAACAATTTAAAAATAATTAAATCATGATTTAAAAATAATTAAATCATGATTTAAAAATAAATGAGATTACGGAGGAAGAAACATGACACAAACAATTTTAGAGAAAAGAATTGAAGAATTAGAAAACGTAAGAGCCCTTAGAGAACTTGTTGATAATTTCTCAATATTGGCAGACAAGAAAGAAGTTTGGAAGCAAACAGAGCTTTTTACTAAAGATGCTACTGCTGGTAGTGCCTCTGCACTGTTAGGGATCCTACCCTTTTTATTAGGTTCCATTACTTCCCCACTTGTGGGAATGGCGGGTGAATATTCTGCCATACCATTAGGAGTAATTATCTTTGCAACCAGTTTGTTGGCTGTCTTTTTTAATGCCGTCCTAATAAAAAACGGAAAACCTGTGCCTGCTCCTCAAGAAATAAATTTGGATTAATTACGTTTAGGAGTGGGGTAGCTTGTTTTAATGTGTCTAAACAGTTTTCGTTAAAATAAAAAAGAAAAAAAAGCCGATTATCCTATTAAGAAATCGGCTTTTCTTTGTCCTTTTTGAAGAAATATACTTAAATTCCTAAAGCTCTTTACATTTTTTTTACTTCGCTCAGCAGCAATACCCATACAAATGCAATGGTACGAGCGGGAGATAATGGTTGTACGAATGACAACCTTATCTCTTTTCTTTTCGATTTTAATCTTCAATCTTAAACCATGGACCTGAAGCTTGAATGACCCCCCAAAGTTTTTCTGGAAGCTCAAGATCGCTCACTTGTGTAGTCTTAATTGCTGTCTTAATTTCAGCTTCTTTTCCATTCTGAACCTTTTCTACCCAGTCTGGATTCATGATTAACGTATGACCAACTGCTGCTAGGGATAACCCCTTATCTAAAGCAGATGCAACATCATCAGCAGTTACCATAGAACCTGCAGCTATAACAGGAACTCTGCGGTTTACATGTTCAAGAATTAATTCAAGCCGTGTTTTTCCATCTTCAATGCCTCGTGGTTTTGAAGAAACATCATCAAGCGATACATGGATGTAATCCAAATCCTGTTCCACCAGATGGTCAATTAATTCATAGGCTTCTTTCATCCCATAACCGCCTTGTTCTTCAGGTGATATTCTGTATCCGAAAATAAACGGCTTTGTTGCATGATTCTTAATCACATTTTTCATTTTCTGAATGACGGCCAATGGGAAACGCAAGCGATTTTCTAGGGATCCACCCCATTCATCCTCACGTCGATTGAAGAAAGGGGAGAAGAAGTTTTGAAGTAAAAATCCGTGTGCACCATGAATTTCAACACCATCAAAACCAGCTTCAATCGCTCGTCTTGTTGTTTCACCAAACGCATGAATTACTTCCAAGATTTCATCATGAGACAGTTCCCTAGGTAATACTGAAGGTGCAAATCCCGTAGCTTGAGTTTCTACCGCACTGGAACTAACCACCTCACCATTTGGAGTTAAAGATGGCAGTGCTTTGTTGCCTGCATGGAAAATTTGAAGTAACACAGGAGCTCCACCACTTTTGGCAGCATCAGCTAATTTACGTAAACTTGGAATAAATTTATCGTCGTAAGCTGCGAATTCATGCGTAAAACCTATACCGTTTGGTTGCACATGCGTACAGCCAGTTATCACAAGTCCCACTCCATTGACTCTTCTTTTATAATAATTAACTTCTTCGTCTGAAATAGTGTAATCATCATTACTGGACCAAGTTGTCATTGGAGCCATTACGATCCTATTACTAAGGGTGATACCATTTTTAAAAGTAAAGGATTCAAATAAGTTGCTATATTTTGTGTTCATTTTTTACCTCTTTCTATTTGTTTATTATCAAACTTTCATATGTTTTTTATTGGTGCAAGAATAGATTAATCCTTAGAGTGGACTCTAAGGCAAGTATTTTACTATTTGTATCTTTTTTCCATAAAAAAAATGATTTCGATAGCTATCTGTAGGGGTATCAAAAAGGAGGCAAACGGAAAAACCATTTAGCTGCTTAATTTGTAGAGAAACAGTCTCCTAGTTCATTTTCATAAAAATTAATTTTATTATCCAGATGCTCTAAACTTTGACGAAGCTTCTCAAATTCCTCTACTACTTTTTTTCTATGATTTTTAAGTAAAGCTAACCGTTCTTCCATTGTTTCATCCCCAATATGCCCCCACATTGCGAATTGTTTCATGTCTTTTAGTGACATCCCCGTATTTTTTAGGTGGAGCAAAGATTCAATCCATAATCTATTTTCATCTGTGTAGATTCTGACATTGTTATGGTCTCTGTTTACTTTTATTAAGCCTTCCTTTTCATAAAACCTCAATGTATGTTCGCTTAACCCCACGATTTTAGAAAATTCTCCTATAGAATATGTCAATATAACCGCCTCCAATAAATCAGATATCTTATTCCCATTAATTTGTGATACAAAGTAAGAGTAATACTTAGAGTTTACTCTAAGTCAAAAATTTATAATTCTTCTGTCCGTTTTGAGTTGATTCCCATCGTTAATGGTATATAAAAAAACAAAAATTCACCGCAGTTATATTTGTGACTCTAACTGCCATGTATGCGTACAAGCTTTTACCAAAAGATATTATCTAAAGGCGGGATGGGCATACTTTCGATTTTCTTAACCTCCACTGAGATATCTTCTGTTCCGTTTACAATAACCTTTTCAATTAATGTTGTACGATAACCGGTCTCTCGCTTAATGCTTCGTACAACCTGATATGCCAACAACGGAATTTCGCTTTTACACCTTGCTTCAAACCTGCCCTTAGATAACATCCTTGTTCCTTCGATGCAAAGATGGACTTCCAGATTGAAATACACTCTAATCCCCCATTTCTGTTGTTATTTTAATTATAGAACATATGTTTGTTTTTGATGTATAAAAAAAGCTGAATGAATCAGCCCAAGATTTTAAAACAGATTAATCCCTATTCAAATGATAAATTAGCTGGACAACGCCAGAGGAGAATGATCTTGTATGAACCAATTTCAAATTTAACCTCTCTTGTATATCCATAAACAACGGTTTTCCTTCTCCTAAAACAACAGGGTGAACAGATAATCTAAATTCATCTACAAGCCCTAACTTAATAAAAGTTGTAATAAGACTGGCTCCACCATATAACCAGATGTCTTTACCTGGCTTATCCTTTAATTTATTAACTTCCTCAAGTATCTGATTATTTATAAATATAGCTTTATCATCGATCCCTTTTATAGTTCTCGAAAACACATATTTTTGTTTACTATGTACTAAATCCCATAAGGCTTTTTCAGTTTCTGTAACATCACTTTCTGGAGTAAATTGCCCCCATAATTCATAGCTCTTTCTCCCATATAAAATAGTATCAATTTGATGTAAGAAATCGATAAACCCCATGTCCGAGTCCATTATGCACCAATCAACTTCTCCATTTACCCCTTCAATAAAACCATCTAACGTAACGGCTAAATCTAATATGATTCTTCTTGGCTTTCCCTCTATAGACATTGTTCAGCCTCCAGGTAGTTTATTAATTATTTTTCTTTCCGGATGTGGATATTAAAGTTTTAACTTACTGTCATTTCATCTCATAAATTAGTAAAATTATGATTAATAATGTCAACTAATTTATATTCTTTGTTTTCAAATTCAAATTTTAAAATACAACAATTTCCGATTCTTTCTTGTTGGGTAATGGAACTTGTATGTTCCCAAACCCTCATGAAATTTCTACAAGCAGCTCCATGAGATACAGCTAAAACAACTTTATTATCATCTTCCATTAATTTTTGGCATGTGTCCGCTATTCTTTTTTGAAATTCTTTTTGTCCTTCTCCACCAAAAGTAACAAAGAAATCACCATAAGGAAGTGGCGGGTTTAAGTCCTCACTTTCACCTTCAAACGTTCCAAAATTCCATTCCTTTAATCCCTTTACTCTTGTATAAGGTATATCGGTCACAATTTCTAAAGTGTCACAAGCTCTTTCGGATGTTGAGCTATAAGCGCGGTCGAAAACGATATTGTTCTCTTTAAAATATTTTGCAGCGGTCTCCGCTTGTTTGATTCCTAATTCTGTAAGTGGCGAATCACACCAACCTTGAACTTGCCTTCATGTCTCATTAAATATAATGTCTTTTTCATTTGTATCCCCTACCTCATTGAATCTTAAAAAATTACTTTTTCCACCAAGGTGAAACAGCATCAGGCAACCTTCCATCCAATAGAATAGTTTCACCGATTTTATATCATTCAATTTTCAAATTAATTAGTATAGCTTGAAATAAGCCATCATTGATTGTCAAACTTTAAAGAAAAAAAGAAATGCCCGCTTCTCAATGAGTGGGGCATACTTACGAGTATTGTTGCTAAACTCTTCTTTACGGTGACCTTCTGTAATAGGAGTACAGTAAATTTTACTTGACCAATATAAACGGCAGCTGATTTTGTTGATAAGAAAGGAAATTAAATATCAAGTTTACGAGTACCGATCCATTTTACCATTTCAGGATCCCTGTGAGAAAAGAACAAGCTTTCCTTCGTGTCTAAAGTAGAAATCTTCTCCATATCTACTTGGCTCAATTCAAAATCAAAGATATCGAAGTTTTCGATGATTCTTTCCTTACGAACTGACTTCGGAATTGCAACCACTCCTCGTTGTGTCAGCCAACGTAAAATCACCTGTGCAACGGATTTATTATGTTTTTCCGCAATTGAAACTAGCAAGTCATTCTGGAAGATATCATTTTTACCTTCAGCAAATGGACCCCAAGACTCTATTTGAACATTGTTCTCTTTCATAAAGTTATGACTATCAATTTGTTGATTGAAAGGATGTGTTTCAACCTGGTTTACGGCAGGAACCACTTCACTATGGATGATGAGATCAATCAAACGGTCTGGATGGAAGTTACTCACACCGATAGCCTTGATTTTACCTTCGCGATACATCTCCTCCATGGCACGCCAAGAACCGTGTATATCACCAAATGGCTGATGTATCAAATACAAGTCCAGATAATCCAATTGTAGTCTTTCTAGTGATTTTGCGAATGCTTTCTTTGTGCTCTCATAACCAGCGTCCTGAACCCAAAGTTTTGTTGTAATAAACAAATCCTCTCTTGGCACACCACTCCGCTTAATGGCTCTGCCCACCGCTTCTTCATTTAGATAAGAGGCAGCCGTATCAATTAGACGATAGCCTGCCATAAGAGCATCGTAAACGGACTGTTCACATTCTTTTGGATCATTCATTTGAAAAACACCAAAGCCGAGTATAGGCATCTCAACACCATTGTTCAACATTACTTTTTGCATATAAATTCCTCCTGTTTTTTAAGCCATTCATTTTCATTAAAAGTGTGTTTCATCAATATCAATTTTTGATAAAGCATTATTTAAGCTATCTAACTCTTCAATTGTTAAAACAATATCAGCCCCGCCCAAGTTTTCTTCTAACCTGTGTAACTTTGTTGTACCTGGAATTGGAATAATAAATGGTTTTTGAGCTAATTCCCATGCTAATACAACTTGTGCAGATGTTGCATTCTTTCTTTCAGCAACCTTAGCAATTACTTCTAATAACATTTGGTTATGATCCATCACTTCAGGTTTGAATCTTCCCATGAAACTTCTGAAGTCACCTTTTTCATACTTTGTATCTTTTGTATATTTTCCGCTTAAGAAACCATTTCCTAATGGACTGTACGCAACAAAAGCAATCCCTAACTCTTCACAACTATCAAATAGTTCCTTTTCTGGTTCACGCCACATCATTGAATATTGATTTTCAATAGCTGCAATCGGACATACAGCATGTGCACGTCTCATGTAATCAATGGGTGCATTTGATAATCCCCATGCTTTAATTTTTCCTTCAGCCATTAATTTTTTCATCGTTTCAGCCACGGTTTCTGGTTCTACATCGGGATCGACACGATGTTGATAATATAAATCAATGCTATCAACTTTTAATCTATTTAATGAACCTACTAATTGTTCTCTAATTGATTGTGGTTTACTATTTAAAATATTTACAGGACGATCATTTACAATTTCTTGACCAGTAATTCCGAATTTCGTTGCAATCACGACTTGATCCCTTACTGGTGCAAGTGCTTCACCTAACAATTCTTCGTTCGATTCTCCATAAACCACTGCAGTATCAAAGAAATTGCAGCCAAGTTCAACAGATTTACGAATTAGTTTGATCATTTCTTTACGATCTGCTGGCTGCCCATAAGCATGATCCATTCCCATACAACCGAGTCCAATAGCGGAAACTTCCAGTCCACTATTCCCTAATTTACGCTTGTCCATTATATTCCCCCTACTTTTACCATACGATTATGCAATGTAGTTACTTTACCAGGAATTGTACTTTATTATTATGCAACAAATGATAACGCGACTGATATCCAATTCCTATCGAATCATTGCCTAATCCTCTCACCATACTTTCGCTACATAGTAAAGTGCATTACAATTGAGATATAAGAAAAGAACAAGGAGGTACCTATGTCTGAACAAATCCATAAATACCAGGGTGAACTTGCCAAACTCATTAAGCGTCACACAGGTCAGGATGGTGGTCATGGGACTGCTATTCCGTCTTTATTTTTCTCTCATTTCTCTGATGCAGCCGGACCATTTTACGGTGTTCATAAACCTTCCTTATGCATCGTCGTTCAGGGTATGAAGAAGGTCCTGCTATCACAGGAGCTTTATAGGTACGGACCTGCCGATTACCTTGTTACGTCTGTTAACTTGCCAATTATCGGGCAAGTAACGGAGGCTTCTTCCCAGGATCCATATCTGGCTCTTAAAATTGAGTTTACGCCTAATGAAATTTTAGAAGTTTTAGGAGATTTTCAAATCGGTGTGGGTAAAGAAGAAAATACTAAGAGAGGGATGTATGTCAACCTGATAGAGTTACCTCTGTTGGACGCGGTAGCCAGATTTGTTCGCTTACTTGACAATCCTGAAGATATCTCGATCCTTGCTCCTCTTATCAAAAAGGAAATCATCTATAGGGTTCTACAAGGGCGGCACGGTGCTGCACTAGGGCAAATTGCAGTAGAAGGAAGTTCTACCTATCAAATTAGTGACGCAATCGAACATATCATGAATAATTACGACCGGGCTATTCGGGTGGAGGAGCTAGCGGAAATAGCCAATATGGGTGTTTCATCGCTTCATAGACTTTTTAAAGAGGTTACCGCAATGAGCCCCATACAGTTCCAAAAACAACTGAGACTGCAAGAGGCCAGGCATTTGTTATTAACTGAGGCAGCAGGTGCTGCTGATGTTGCATTCCGTGTCGGTTATGAAAGTCCATCGCAATTCAGCAGTGAATATTCCCGACTATTTGGTTTACCACCTAAAGAGGATATAAAACGCCTGAAAGAATCCTATGATCAAAGGAAAAACGCGTGAAGAAAAAAGGAGCAGAGGCTTAAGACCACTGCTCCTTGTTGAAAATAACAGAATTACCTTAAGTGAGCTCTATCTTTTCCCTGCTTCTGAACAATTTTCAGAGCGTAATGTGAACCAGCGATATAAATACCCATTATAGATAAGTAATCAAATATAAATTCCGAAGTGGACCCATCAAAGCCCCAACCAAATGGATTATATATAGTAAGCTTGGAAACTATATCTCTCTCAAAAGATGCCTGGACACCATAAACAACAATCAACACAGCTATGACACGCAGCGTAATTGTCCGGATAATGCTTGGGTTTGTAATACCAGTCATTTTTCGCGCTGCATTGAGAATCGTTCCCCAGGACAATCCTATATGTATAGCCATGAAGATAAAGCCCCAGTAAGAAGTCAGAACATGTATCTGTCGCAGAATCATATCATTGTTTATTTGAGTAAATGGGAATATGTCTTGGGATATAGGTACAGAGCTTACCATCACCACAGTCATGGACAAAAGAAAAAGCAGATTGACCGCTAAGCTTAGGATACGTCGGACATTGTGCTTTCCCTTAAAAATTGTCTTATACCATCTCCGGTTTAAAATATTGTGGACAAGAAACAATACCAGCAGGGAAACTCCAATCAGTTCATGGATTGCATTCCCAGTAATATGGTAAGCCATCGCAACTAACATGAGAACTGTCATAGAAAAATCAATAACTAGTCTGATTAACAAAAAGTTCTCCTCTTTCTATTTTCTTACAACCGAGTCTAGTTTCTGATGTTAAGCAGGAAAGACAGTCAGCTATTCTCCTTATTAAAATGAATCATAAAAAGTGCCTTCTGGATCATTTCCTCCTTTGACATATCTGCAAGTAGCTCATACTCATCCTTCTGAGCATTCAGATTATTGCCAACCTCTTTTACCTCCCACTCCTCAATCGGAATACCCGCGATTTGGGATTCAGTATTTCCTTCATTAAAGCCAGCAATATTATCTAAATCAAAATCCTGCATCTCATCTAGTGTGTTAACGTAATCATCCCGTTCCTGATTTGCGTGGCAGGAAAAGCAGCGACCGATGTCCGCCTCTTCGTTCACCGACCCGTCTTCTGTAAACTCCTGGTATTGCCAATGGCCGTTCCGCATATCAGCCGGGTTCTGGTCAGCCCAACCATTCCGCTTTTCCATCACGAAGATTCGATCAAGTTCTTCATCCTGATAGATTTCAAGTGTAATAACAGTACCGCTGGGGATTGGCTCTCCGCTTTGGACAGCTTCGATTGCTTCACGACTCGTGTAAAGCTCTTCGTAAGTATTTCCACGAGTCACAGTTGTGTAGAGTACACCCTTTTCGTAGTTTTCAGGGAACTTGACTAGGCTAGTGCCAGCCCCAGAGGACGCCTGCTCGGAACTTTCATCAGATGACTCCTGTTGTGAAACTCCTTTTGTGCCGTTATTGCTGTTACAAGCCGTAAGAATTAGGATCATCAATGCAAGGGAATGAAATATTAAACGTTTCATACTGTTTTCCTCCTCCCAGTTGGATTCCTTTATAGTCATGGTAAATTCCATGCTTTAGGTGGATTCGCTAATCCTGTTTATTTTCTCACAAATAAAAAAGCAACTAATATCCTATTCCTCTTAGATGTTTGCCTAATCCTCTCCATTAGGGGGCTCGCAATAATTTGCACTCACAGAATTCAGGGGAAGTTTTGTTAGTAACTGGTATTGAAAGGTGGTGAAAGAAGAGCGCAAAACGTAGTGAAGGTCGTACTAAACTATGGTGAAGGTTACTTGAATAAGAATAAGCGATCCTTCGTTATTGAAGAATCGCCCCATTAGCATAAGAAGTCTATTTTTTTCTTAACGATTAAAAAAATACCAAACGCAGCAACAAAATTTAGCAATTGTTTCACAGTCTTTCAAGTTCATAATTTACTAAAAATGAAGAATGCGCTAATTTGAAGAGTACTTCTAATTGTGTGTATTACAAGGTGTTTGCTATTGTTAATTCCTGTTCAATACCACTCATGATCTCAAATGCTCCATCCGACTTATTGGAGCAAATAACAACCTTTATTGATAAGTCAGGATAATAAGCAGAATGAAAGCTCACACCAGGATCGTAACCCATTACATGGTATTTTAGGATATTGTTATCTGTTGTCTTCTTTATCCAAATACCATAACCATAGAAACTAGTTTCATTGACTTGTGTATGTATGGTTAAGAGCTTATTAGTATAAGTTTCATTTAAAAGCTGGTAATTTAAAAGTGCGTTCCATAGTATAGCCATATCATTAGCTGTTACAAATGCACCGCCATCGGAACCACCTTTTACAGGTAAAGAATAGATGTTGGTTTTCCAGGTTCCATCAGGATTATCAATATAGCCTAATGCAGTATTAGGCGGCAGGGAGTCAAATGAAAAGTATCCAGACTGCTTCATTTCAGCTTTATTGAAAATGTTTTTCTGAACATAATCAGAGAATTCAAGTCCACTTGCCTGTTCCACAATTAATCCTAATAAAATATATCCAGCATTATTATAGTGAAATGTTTCTCCTACCTTGGACATCATTGGATTATTTTGAAACATTGGTAAGAAATCTTTTAACTTTCTTATATGATACATAGGATTTTTAATCCAAAGCTCCTCAAAGTTATCCATTACATCCTCATCAAAATAATCCGGTATTCCCGATGTATGTGTCAGCAAATGATGGACAGTCACCTTATCATCAAAATGTTTAAAATTATTAGTAAGACATTCGGTCAATGTAGAATCAAAAGAGATCTTCCCCTCCTGCACAAGCTGACAAATGGCTATAGCCGTGAAGAGTTTACAACCAGATGCAATTCCAAAACGGGTAGCAGAATTATTTTCTAATTCATCTGAACGATTCGCGTAACCAAAGCTTTTATCTACTAAAACCTTATCCTTATCTTCAACAAATACCGAACCTGAGAAATCAACATTCCTTTGAATATTTGAAACTATTTCTTCTAACTTAGTGTTCATAGCTATTCCTCCAGATTTCAATACAATTCAATTATCAAAATGCCCCTATCAACAAAATAGACCAACAAATCTACTTACAATTTGTTGGTCTATTTTACCATATTACGACAGGACTGTCGTTTTTATCTGTAATTATTATGAATGGGTTGAAACAAGTCTTCTTCACTTTTTCGAACAACTGCAAAGTTGTCGACATTGTAATGCCCATGCAATGTTTTATTATGATGACCTATGATTTGTTCTGCAGTTAGAACGGATGAATCTCTTGTAGAATGACCATCTGCTGCTAAGGTCACATCAAACCCATTGATGGTCGCGGTTCTCACAGCCGAATCAATGCAGTATTCCGTTTGACAACCCATGATGACGAGGTGTTCGATTTCATGATCTCTCAAGTAATCTAGCAAACCTGTACCATAAAATGAATTAGTGGCTTTTTTATCAAAAATCATGGAAGTAGGAGGAATATTAATTTTTTGATGAACTTGAAACCCTTCTCCTTCACCGCCAGCCACATCTTTATCCCTTACAAAAACCACTAATACTTCTGCTTCTTTTGCCTTTTCAATGACCAAGTTAATATTTTTCAAGAGTTCCTCTTTACTAAAAACACTGCCCTCATTTTCATTTCCCTCAATCAATTCCTGCTGGGCATCAATTACGAGTAAAGCTTGATTCACTGTCAAAACCCCTCTCAACATAATTAGTTCAGGTCCTTCATAGCTTTGCAACAAACTCGTGTACTCGTTAATCATACTTCCCCTCCATGCTTAATGTCGATTATTTATTTACCATTCCATTAAAGAGGACTTAGAAACCCCTAATAGATTGCTATCCATTTAATCATCATAATTGAAGATTGTAAGGAAATTATGAATTAACGGTAATTTTTATGTGAATAATGACCATTATTCTAATTACTTATTTGCTGCATTCAAAAACACGAAATAAAGTTCCTGGTCCATAGCCATCCTTTACCTCATGCACCACAATATTCTGAAAACCTTTTGATTTAAGTAGATTGTTGAATTCACCTGGATAGTAAAGGCGCATAGGGAAATCCATAATCTCGGTTTTTTCAAGTTTGTCTCCTAGAAAAGACTCGTACTTCAGCTGAATGTTTAGTAAACTATTATTCTCATCAAAATAAACCTTTTTATATTCAACAATGGTCTCCTGGTCGAATGTTTCAGGTTTGTTTCTATCCATTCATGTATATCTTCTATTCCGTTATACCTCGTTATCGTTGTTAATAATATCTTTCCCTCATCCTTTAACACAGCTTTCAAATTATTAAGACCACGTTCTGCTAACTCATCAGGTAGTAATGAAAACGAACCAAATGGAATTAAGATTAAGTCATATTTTTTATCAGATTTAAAGACTTCTATTTTCTCACAGTAAACAGTTGGCGTCAGGTTTAACTGTTCCGCTTTTTGCCTACATACCTTTAGCATATCTTCTGAAATATCGAATCCCTCAATATCTACACCCTTTTCCATAAAAGGGATCAGCATTCTCCCATTTCCACACATGGGTTCTAACACTTTCGGTTGTTTTATCCTTAACAAATGAAAGATAAAACTCACCCGCAGTCGATTTATCACTTTCTTATACTTCTGCGCAAAGTTCTCCGTATTAATCTACCAATTCCATCTCTCCCAAAATGATATCTGATATTTATTTCTACAAGCCATATTACTATCCCTTTTTTTAGTTCGTAGAATATTTTCAAGCAGTATTGAATATTAGAATACGATGGCATATGAGAGTAATTGGGGTGATTTGCTTGAAAGTATTGGTAACTGGTGTAACGGGACAGTTAGGTTCAGCTTTGTTAAAACAACTGAAAAATACTGATTATGAAGTCAAAATAACATCGAGAAGAAAGCCGGAGAACGTAAATTTTGAGTGGGTTTATTGTGATTTTTTGACTGGTGAAGGTTTAGAAGAAGCTGTAAACGATGTAGATGTGGTTATTCATGCTGCAACAAGTCCAAGAAAAGATTCAGATATCATTGATGTATCTGGTTTTAATAAGTTTTTGGATACGTCTCAGCACATAAAACATTTCATTTATCCATCCATTGTCGGCATAGAAGATATTCCAATGAAATACTACCGGAATAAATATCAAGCTGAAGAACTGTTAAGAAACAGTTCTGTTCCACATACAATCGTTCGTGCAACTCAGTTCCATAGTTTTGTGGAGAATTTATTTTTATCCAAACCTCTTTTTAAAAGATACCTTGTACCTGGAGATATTAAAATTCAAAGTGTGGACGTTGATGAATTTGCAGCACATTTAATTCGAATGATTAATGTTGGGCCTCAAGGAAAAACAGAGGACTTCGCTGGACCAGAAATATTAACATTAAGAGAAATGGCTGAACTGAAAATAAAGGTTAATAATGAATCTAATAAAGTAGCAAGCCTCTCGTTCCCTGGTAAACTTTATAGAGCATTATTAAATGGAAAAAATACTAATGACCATCGGAAAGTAGGTAAAGTAACATTTGAAGAATTTTTGATAACTAAGGGGAATTAACGTTTCATAATTTCAGCCACAAACTCAGGATTGTGACCGAAAAAATTGAGACTACTAGGTTTGGGCCACAATTCATCTAGAATTGTGACCCAAAGTAGGTATCCTTTTGATTTCCGGTAACAATCCAGCTCTGATTGTATCCGAACCATTATTCTTTACAGATTTTCGGGCACAATCAACCCTTAAAATCTAAAAATGCTCTCTTCATTTTAAAGCCGCTGAGGCATAACGCCAGCCCCCAGTATGTGAAATATCTTCTGCTGTTTTGGCAGCACTTGTTTCACAGATAAATCCCGGTATTTCAGAGCCACCTTCCAACTGAACCCTTCCGATTCCAAGCGGAGATGGAATCAGAGAGACAAACGAGCCGAACTGGCTAAGTGGCATTTCCCAAACCTCTACTTCAATAGATGACCCTGGTTCGT
Organism: Neobacillus niacini; assembly: GCF_030817595.1. Taxonomy (GTDB): domain Bacteria; phylum Bacillota; class Bacilli; order Bacillales; family Cytobacillaceae; genus Neobacillus; species Neobacillus niacini_G. Next base: position 78,399 of record NZ_JAUSZN010000001.1, on the reverse strand, counting down.
TCAAGCGGATGAGGCCAGGTTTAGATGGTTGGGAAGGTAGTTTAATCATTTTGTATTGAGGGGCAGTTTTTGCTTCACGTATAAAGACCGCTCCATGTTCAATCATTTGCTTTTCAAGCGGAAATCCACGCATATGCAGTCCACATACCGCTACGAATGTCGTTTCCTTCTTTTGCAGCGAGCAGCGGTCATGTAAAAATAAATCAGCAAGCCCACAAATCAAATGCTCATTTGCACTACTAGAAAACAACGTAATTCCAAATGGTAGATTCTCTTCTGCAGCTTGTGCCGGAACCGCTACAGCACTTAGATCTAATAGATTGCAATGATTCGTATATAGCCCCATGAGACTGTTGGTTTCAATTGGATTGCTACGTACTTGTTCACGCGTCCATGTACCACCGCATGTCGGCATGACCAAAACCGCATTTTTTAACTGTTGATGGGCTTTTTGCTTAAATGCCTGAAGCTTGTGCATCGCTTTAAATAAAGAAGCAGCATCATGCTGTGGTTTGGCTCCGGAACGAAGGACTGTTTCTGTCACAGGAAAAGCGGCATTCTCATGTGTCGTAATAAATTCCCCTAATTCTGACCAGCGCTCAGCAACCCATGGTCCTTCATAAAGAATAGCGGAGGCTTCCCCTAAATAACTTCCATCGATGTATTCAATCGGGATACCCAATTTTCCGATGCGTGCAACCGCTTTTTCCCATGCCCTTTTGTACTCCTGAGCAAAGGGTCCGTAAAAAATAGGAGGTTCTTGCACCAAACAAATTTTTTCCGGAAGGGTATTCGGGTTACGTTTGATCGACTTGGACCATGGATCATTGCTTTCAAACCCACGTACCACTTCATCCACAAGTAAAGCATCGGAAAGACTATGAGCAAACACATTAATACAATCCAAGCTAGCACATGCTTTTACCAGACCTTTAATTGGCCACGCCCCAAGGCTTGGTTTATAACCGACAAGATTGTTAAGTGCCGCCGGTACACGGCCCGATCCAGCTGTATCCGTTCCAAGTGAAAAGGCGGCCATCCCTCGTGCAACAGAAACAGCCGACCCTGAGCTTGAACCACCGCTGATTAATTCAGGGTTCAACGAATTTTTTGTTTCTCCATAGGGACTTCTTGTTCCTACAAGACCTGTTGCAAACTGATCAAGATTCGCTTTACCAATTGGGATGGCACCCGCCTCAATTAATCGCGTAACGACTGTCGCATGCTCATTCGGTGTATAGGAAAATTCCGGACAACCAGATGTAGTAGGAATACCGGCTAAATCGATATTATCTTTAATGGCAAATGGGATACCCCAGAGCGGTGTTTGCTCTGGATCCATTTGCTTTAACTTCTCTAAATATGGTTTTATCCTTTCCATCGCAGGCGGGGTAATCCAAATATTATATTCTTTTTCTGCTTCTGCTCGAAGAACAACTTCCTGAATAACATCTTCTGGAGTAAGTTCTTTCGATTGATATTTTCCCTTCAGCTCAGGAATGGATAGCAGTTGTGGTACGTTTATTGATTTCATCCGAAGCACCTCGCCTTTCTTTTGTCATGGATATAATTAATTGACCACCATGAACCTCTTCTCCCGGTGTTACATGAACAGAGTGAATAAATCCGTCATATGGAGCAAGCTGTGGAAACTCCATCTTCATGCTCTCCTCAATAATCAGGGTATCGCCTTTTTTCACTTCTTCTCCTTTTGATACAAGAACTTTCCACACACTACCTGGCATCGTACAACGAACGGCTTCCACACCTTCTGGCAGTATTTCTTCTGTCGTTTCCGTCACCTCATGTTCGGAAATATACTCATCAAGACCCAAATCATGCCATCTTTCGCGCTCCTCATGAAAGGCAGCCTGTTGTGTTGTTCGGAAAGCATCAGCACTTTCTTTGATAGATTCTAAGAAACTGACATAATCACTAAGTTTAAAGGTCGTTTCGGTAATCTCCACTTCAAAACGTCCTCGTAAAAAGTCCTCACGCATAGTGAGAAGATCATCCGCACCAACTGGATAAAATTGAATTTGGTCAAAGAAACGAAGTAACCATGGCTTTCCTTCTATAAAACTCTTTGTTTGACGCAGACGATTCCACATTTGAACCGTTCTGCCGACAAATTGATATCCACCAGGACCTTCCATTCCGTATACACACATATAAGCTCCGCCGATGCCTACAGCATTTTCCGGTGTCCATGTTCGGGCAGGATTATATTTGGTGGTTACTAAACGGTGTCGTGGATCTGTTGGTGTTGCGACAGGGGCACCAAGATACACATCTCCAAGACCAAGAACTAAGTAGTTGGAATCAAAAACAACGTTTTTAACCTCCTCGATGGCGTCCAATCCATTTACACGTCGAATAAATTCTAAATTACTTGGACACCATGGTGCGTCGGGACGAACATTTTTTTGATAACGATCAATCGCAAGCTGTGTAGCCGGATCGTCCCATGAAAGTGGTAATCGAACAATACGGGACGGTACTTCCATTTCTTCAAGAGCAGGCAGCTCGCGATCAAGAGATGGAATGATACCACAAAGTTCAGAAACCGACATTTTTGTTGCATCAATATGGACTTGTAACGAACGGATACCTGGAGTTAAATCGATTACTGGAATATCCTTACGAGATTCAATGACCTGCATAAGTGCATTTACTTGGAAGCGGAGCATAAGATCCAACTCCATTTCTCCATATTCAATCAGAATGTTTTCATCACCATCTGCACGAATCATCATGGGAAAACGGCCGTCAGTACGCTCAACAAGTACTGGATAGTCTGGTGAAAATGGTGTAACTTCTGTTGGTAAAGTCGGAAGAACAGCGGAATCATATTCCCTTGTTCCAATATTATCCAAGTACTGTTCTTGTGTTTGACGCAGTTCGTTGGCTTCTTCTAATGATAATAGCTGAAAACGAATGGTGTCGCCTGCATGGAGTTGACCAATTTTCCAAAATTCAGCTGAAGCAGTCGTAACCGGACATACAAAACCACCAAGACTTGGACCATCTGGACCGAGTAAAATGGGCATATCTCCTGTTAGATCAAGAGTTCCAACAGCATAGGCGTTATCGTGAATGTTGGATGGATGCAAGCCTGCCTCCCCTCCATCTTCACGTGTCCAATGCGGAGCAGGACCAATTAACCGGACACCTGTACGTGAACTGTTAAAATGAACTTCCCAGCTCGTATTGGTTAATTGCTCGAGATAGTCAGGCATTAAATACTCTTCTGTACAGTGCGGTCCTGGAATCACACCAATTGTCCATTCCTTTGTTATAACAGGTTGAAAATCAGTAGGGAGTTCAGACGGTTCAGGTGCAGCATTTAAGTGAACCCGCAGCACATCGCCTGTTCGCAGTGCACGTCCGCCGTGTCCGCCAAAGCCGCCAAGCGTGAAGGTAGAGGAGCTGCCAAGGTACTGCGGCATATCTAATCCACCTGCTACTAATAAATAGGTGCGCATGCCTTGTACTGCTTCACCGAAGGATAGCACTTGACCTCGTTTGACATGAATGACTCTATACATGGGTACTTCTCTATCATCCAACTTTGCTTCCATATCAGCACCTGTCAAGCAAATGGACATCTCCTCCCGGAATCGATAGGCACCGCCACGAAGCGTGAACTCTAAGCCTGCAGCCTTTTCGTCATTTCCTAACAGCTTGTTTCCAATCCGGAAGGATAATGGATCCATGGGTCCGCAAGGTGGTACACCCACATCCCAATGTCCAATGCGCCCCGGAAAGTCTTGTACTGTCGTTTGAATCCCGCCGTCAAGTACTTCAATCGCACTTTCCGCTGGTGCAAAGTTCTTTAACATTTGTGTATGCACATATCCCAAACGGCAATCTTCTTCTTGTAACAAAGATTCTAAGTATTGTAGATTCGTAGTAATTCCATATAATCTTGTTTCTTTTAGTGCTGTAGTTAATTTGTCGATTGCTTCCTCTCTTGTATCAGCATGAACAATGATTTTTGCTAGCATTGGGTCATAGAACGAAGTGACGTTGATCCCGTCACGTACCCACGTTTCAATTCGAGCTTGTTCCGAAAAATGAATTTGGTCCATTTGCCCTCCGCTAGGACGAAAATCATTTAAGCAATCTTCTGCATAAATCCGCGCTTGAATACTGTGTCCTTTCGGAGTCGAATAAAGAGTATCAAGTGAACGCAACTCTCCTGCTGCTTCTCGAACCATCCACTCTACTAAATCAATTCCTAAGACTTCCTCTGTTACCCCATGTTCCACTTGAAGCCGTGTATTCACTTCAAGAAAATAAAACTTTTCTTCATCGGGATCATATAAAAATTCAACGGTGCCTGCACTGCGGTACCCTACTTCTAGAGCCAATCTCTTCGCTGACGCTAGCATTTCTTCTCGTACAGAAGAAGAGAGAAGAGGAGCCGGACTTTCTTCAATCACTTTTTGATTTCGTCTTTGAATGGAACAATCCCGCTCTCCAAGTGCTGCAACCTCACCAAATTCATTTCCGAAGATTTGCACCTCTACGTGACGCGCATTTTGAATATATTTTTCTAAAAATACACCACCATTGTTAAAGTTCGTTTCCGCCAATCTACATACCGACTCGAAAGCTTCACTTAATGCTGTCTCATCCGTACAGATTCGCATGCCGATACCCCCGCCGCCGGCTGTACTTTTCAGTATTATTGGATAGCCAATCTGTTCGGCTTCTTTTAACGCTATTTCTAGATCACTAATTAACGAGGTACCTGGTAAAAGCGGAACATTTGCATTTGTCGCAAGTTCACGAGCAGAGTGCTTTAAACCAAATAAATCAATTTGTTCCGGAGTTGGACCAATAAAAGCAATTCCGTTTTCTTGGCAGGCACGTGCAAAGTCTGCATTTTCGCTTAGAAAACCGTACCCTGGGTGAATTGCTTCTGCCCCTGTTTCAATCGCTGTTTTTAAAATAAATTCGGCGTTTAAATAACTATCTTTTGCCAACCCTTCACCGATTAAAACCGCCTCATCCGCTAGGTCAACGTGCAGACTGTCTTGGTCGGCTTTTGTATAGACAGCAACGGAACCAATCCCCATTTTTCGCAATGTTCTTTCTATTCGAGTGGCAATAGCGCCGCGGTTTGCAATGAGTACTTTTTTAAACATGATCACACGCTCCTTTTTTCTTTATTTATCCCAGATGATTAATTGAATAGGTGTTGGGTTATAGGCGTTACAAGGATTGTTTAACTGCGGACAATTACTAATTAAAACAGTTGTCGCATTTATAGCCTGCATCTCCACGTAATATCCAGGTGCTGAAACGCCGTCATCAAATCTTAAGCCGCCTGCCGGTGTTACCGGAACGTTCATGAAGAAGTTAACGTTGGGAGCAAGATCTCGTTTGGTTGTACGTTTATCAAATTTTGCCATTTGAAGCATAAAGGTATCACGGCAGTTATGCATCGGCAATGTATCGTGTGAATATCGAACGGTGTTACTCTGTGCAGAGCAGGCACCGCCAATGGTATCATGACGCCCACATGTATCCGCTATAATTTTGACTAATTCTTTTCCCGATTCAGCTATCAGGACAGAGCCAGTTGATAGATAAATATTTCGTTGACGCAAAATGGTATTGATGGCACTGTAATGATCAGATGGATGATCCGCATCATAAAATAGAGTGTCTGCTGCTTGATTGCCTTCTACATCTACAATTCGTAACACTTCACCTGGCTCTATCGTATACAGCCAGCCCTCTCCTGATAGTAATTTTTTATTATAGATGGCTTCTTCCACTTTACGTTCACTTTCGACATAATTTAAAACAGCCATTATTGAATTCCTCCTTTAGTTAGCATTACGTATTCCCATGTATTTTCAAATGCCCGTCGGTTTTCGTCGCGGTGCTTTAAGCAAATGTCATTTTCTAGTACAGGTTCCGCACCTTTAATCTTCACTTCAATTGGGGTCGATAGATAAGTATTCCTTGTATCAAGTGGATTGGGTGTATTGGATAAAACAAGAAGGACATCCATTTCCGTTCTTAGTGTGACAGACTCTCCTTTTTTTGAATGTCCTTCAACAAAATTCATGTTTCCTTCTTCATCACAATAAACTTTCGAAAATAAATTAATCACTGGTGATAAATCACATGTTGTTAATCCATTTCGGAAGAGTTCAACCATCAAATTCTCTTCTCCGCTTCGGTACCATTCATTCCGATGTTCTTGATAGGTGGTTTTTCCATACTTCTCATCAATCATTTTTCGAGTACTATATCCGGAAATCGTATCATGCCAGCCTACCGTGTCTTCCACTAGACTTGCTAGTACGCGTCCATGATCCGTCATCAACACATTTCCTTTTGTTAAAAATGCTGTGTATTGAGCTTTTAACGTATCTGGCATATTGTAGCGTTCAGCTGTGTCATCGGCGTTATAAAGTAATAAAGATACATTGGCGCCAGCTTCGAGTGCAGTAAAGGTAATTTCTTTTCCTCTTTGAATGCGGGCTGACCATTTCCCGCCAGCAGGTATTGTTTTAGTAATAATAGAAGAAACAGTGTTATTCATCTTTTATCCTCCTTTAGAATAGACAATTGAAATAAAAAAGGATAAAAGCCTGAGAGATGAAAATCTCCCAGGCTTTTATCCTTCCGTGTATGCAACCGTTACAGCTGCACCCTTTCTCTCGGACCAGACTTTAAAGATGATCATACTTCTTTAAACGGAACCCTAGAAAGCTTTTTGTTTCCAACTGATTGCGGAAACCTTTATAAGTGTGTTGTGATTTGATGTACTCAGTATAAATGGTTATGGTGTTATGAAACAACAACCATGTTAGGTTATCTCACATGTTTTTCTAATTTCATTTGTGTATTCGTTGAAAGCGTGATTTTTCGTTCCATTGCCTTCGACCACTTCGTTTTGAAAAACATATAAACGAAGCCGATCACAATCCACGTGATGCCAAATTTAAGCGTAGTTGAATCTAGTAAAGTTAATAGCCATCCAATAAAACTCGCACCAATAAGAGGAAAAATCAGAAATAGCAGGGTTTCTTTTGGTGAACGTTTTTTAAGCTTAATAAAGAAATGGGCAATCACAGATATGTTCACGAAGAAAAATGCTGTTAACGCTCCAAAGCTGACAAATAATACGGCTGTACTAAGATTAATAAAAATTGCTGATAAGGAAATAACGGCCACAAATATAATATTTGCTACAGGTGTTTTGTATTTTGGATGAATAGAGGTAAATAATTTTTTTGGCAAAATCGATTCACGGCCAAGCGCGTATAGAAAACGGCTTACACTGGTCATGGAAGAAAGCCCTTGTGTAAAGGTCGCCACAATTAACACCATAATAAACAGTGAGCTTAATAGGTTTCCGCCAATCAGATGTACTAGGCTGTAGGCTGCGTTATCTGGATTTGTAAATGTAAAATTCGGATACGCAATTTGGGTTAAATAAGAGATTGAAATATACAAAGCAGCAGCAATAAAAATAATCCAAAAAATTGCTTTCGGTATCGTTTTTCGAGCATCAACGGTTTCATCCGCCATTGTGGTTACTGCGTCGAAACCAAGAAAACAGAAGCAAATTACAGCAGCACCCGAGAACACAGCGCTCGTCGAGGACTCAACACTAAAGAATGAAGCGAATGAAAAAATGGGACTGGATTCATTACCTCCAGTTAAAATATCCTTCGCAACCAAAATGCAGAATAGTAAGATAAATCCAATTTGAAATAGAACAGAGATTCCACTTATGCGTGCAGCGGATTTGATTCCAAGAATGTTGACTACAGCTAGAATGAAATTCATAATTATAACCCAAACATAAATAGGGACAGTGGGAAACTCGGTATTCATGAAAATCCCGAAGGTTAAAATCGCAATAATGGGAGAGAAAACATAATCAATCAGTAGTGCCCATCCGACAAGAAACCCTGCTTTCGGATGAATCGAATTTTTCGTATACGTATAGGCAGAACCAGAGATTGGATAAGCTTTTACCATTTTGCTATAGCTATAAGCAGTAAAAAAGATTGCTAGAAAGGCTGCAATATAAGCGGCTGCCATTTGACCATTAGCCGCTTCAAATGCCACACCGTAGACCGTAAAATAAATCATTGGGGTCATCCAAGCAAGTCCCATAAATACAACTTGAGGCAGTTTTAGTGATTTAACAAGTGTAGCATTCTCCTTCATCATCCATCATCCTTTTCTCAATGTAATAAAAAAGGAAAAAAGTCCGGGAGATTTTTTGTTTTAAAAATCTCCCGGGCTTTTTTCCCTCCGTGTATACAGCTATCAATAGCTATACGCTCTCTCTCGGACCAGACTTTAAAGATTATCTCTTTAAACGGAACCCTAGAGAGCTATTTTATTCAGTTGATTTTAATAACGCGTTGATGTTGTTTATATGTTTGAAGTATAAACCACGAAAAAATAGAATTCTATAACTGTGTAAGGAGTTCTAACATGGAAAGTGAAGAAATGCTACTAGATTGTTATTTATACAACACATCTGATATTAGATTCTTACAAAAAACAAAAAAAAGCCTGTGAGAATACTGTTAAACAGTTTCTCCCAAGCTTTTATCCTTTCGGCAAACAGCATAGCTGTCCGTTTTTTGATAATACTATTATTTTCCTTCGTTTTCCTTTTCCCACTTAGCCACTTCTTCACGAACAATCGGAGCCACTTCTTTTCCTAATAATTCGATTGACCTCATGACATCCTCATGTGGCATAGTGCCGACTGGGCAGTGGAGCATAAACCTTGTGACTCCGACATTCTTACGGAGGTTAATGATTTTTTCAGCAACGAATTGTGGATCCCCTACATACAAGGCTCCATGTAGACTGCGCGCGGCGTCAAAAGTCGTTTGGTCATATCTACCCCATCCGCGCTCACGTCCTAATTTATTCATCGCCTGCTGGGTAGATGGGAAAAACTTCGCCGCTGCGTCTTCTGTACTTTCACCCACGAAACCATGTGAATGCGAAGCAACTGGCAGCTTTGAAGCATCATGACCTGCATGTTCCGCTGCTTTCTTATATAGCTGAACTAATGGTGCAAAATGCTGTGGACTGCCGCCAATGATGGCTAGAACAAGCGGTAATCCAAGCAGACCCGCACGAATAACAGACTCTTGATTCCCGCCGCTTCCAATCCATACTGGGAGTGGATCCTGAACAGGTCTTGGATAAACCCCCAAATTATTTATGGATGGTCGATGTTCACCTCTCCAAGTTACCTTCTCAGACTTCGTTATTTTTAAAAGCAGATCAAGCTTCTCTTCAAATAACTGGTCATAGTCCTTTAGATCATACCCAAACAATGGAAAAGATTCGATGAAGGATCCACGACCTGCCATAATCTCAGCACGCCCATTTGAAATCGCGTCAAGTGTCGCAAAATCCTGAAAAACTCTGACTGGATCATCGGATGAAAGAACAGTAACCGCACTTGTCAAACGAATTCGCTCTGTTTGTGATGCTGCGGCAGCTAACACAACCGCAGGTGATGAAGCTGCATAATCCTCGCGATGATGCTCCCCTACTCCAAAGACATCCAGCCCAACCTGATCGGCTAGGACAATTTCCTCCACCACTTCACGTATCCTCTGTGCATGACTAATCACTTTACCGGTCTCAACATCAGGTGTTGTTTCAACAAACGTACTTAATCCTATTTCCACAAAATAGCCTCCTACTTAAAAATGTTCCTTTGAAAAATTAATAAATTTCTAATTCCTTATGCTAAGGTCGCTATATAGTGCTATTGTCACTAATCGAAGTGTATCATAGAGATTATGCATCGTGCTAGGCAATGAACTTACTAGTATGAGGATTACTTTCTCATGTTCCTCAAATTTCGGGCTTCATGAATGATTCATGAGGACCATCTTTTCAAATTCCTTTTCATTTCAGGCTTCATGAACACTTCATGAGGACCATTTCCTAAAATCCTTTTCATTTCAGGCTTCATGAACACTTCATGAGGACCATTTTCCCGAAATTCTTTTCATTTCAGGCTTCATGAACACTTCATGAGGACCATTTCCCCGAAATTCCTTTCATTTCAGGCTTCATGAACACTTCATGAGGACCATTTTCCCGAAATTCCTTTCATTTCAGGCTTCATGGACACTTCATGAGTACCATTTTCCCAAAATTCCTTTCATTTCGGGCTTCATGGACACTATAGCTTTTTAACAATCCTGTTAAACTACAAAAAAAGAAAGCAGATACAGTATGAATTACCGGTCTGCTTTCTAACTATTATTTAAAAATACTATTTAGGTCTTTATGATTAGTATAGTGGTAATAAGATTCATCTTTCCATTTACAACCCAAATGTACTGATTAGTTTTTAGAACCATAATCAACCCCAGACAGTAAGTAAGGAATGGATGGTTTAATAAAATCCTCAGGCGGTATAGACATACCATTTCGTTTCCATTCTACAGAAGCTCCGTATATCCCCCAGCTTAAGATGACAGCATTAATTTTTGGTACTTCCTCATCTTCCGTTGTGGATTTTTTTACTAACATTTTGTAAAAAATGATTTCGAGCTGTTCCCTAATGATTCGGGCAATGGTATCTTCGTATCCTCTGTGACAACGATTGGATAATGACTTTTGAAAATTTGTGATCGCTGTGAAAATATGAATGATCGCTTCTTCATTTAATTTGTCAGTCTTTAGACATCTTCATTTAAATTCACTAACAAAACCTCTGATAATGCCTTCTCTAATAAATCAAAAATATCTTCAAAATGATAATAAAAAGTGGCACGATTAATCATTGCCTCTGTTGTTATATCCTTTATCGTAATATCCTTAAATTCTTTTTTAGCGGAAAGTTCAATGAAAGAATCCATAATTAATCTCCGAGTACGCAGAACGCGCGGATCCGTCTTTGATTGAGTCATTTTTGTGTCACCTCTGCTTTTTGCGACAATTTGTACAATGTGTTGTATATACGACATATCGATGAAACTATCGGTATTGGTCACTTTCATTATTTACTAAAATGCAATTATAAAGCAAATACAAAGAACTTTAGGAGGATGAATAACAATTGATGAATAATAATATGATTTGTGATTTGGAAACAGGTGTATGCGGAACAGCTGGAGGAGAAGAAATGGAAATGGTAGATTTTACTGCACCAAAAAAATCGATTGAAGTTTATTATGTAACGGACCCCATTTGCTCTCATTGCTGGGCAATTGAACCGGTTCTGCGTCGTTTTAAAGAGCAGTATGGACACTATTTTAATTTTCATTCGGTTATGGGTGGATTACTGGAGAAATGGGGTGACGGTCCTGTGGATCCTGCTAACGGCATTTATGGGCCTGCTGACGTCGCCCCACACTGGAGGGAAGTTGGAGTACATTCCCGTATGCCCATTGATGGATCACTCATGATTGACAATCCCGTTCAATCATCCTTCCCGCCATCCCGTGTATATAAAGTGATTCAAAAACATTATAACGACGCATTAGCCTATGAATATTTAAGACGTGCTAGAGAAGCTCTTTTTGCATTTAATCAAAATATTTCGGATCCATCCCTAATGATTAAAATCGTAAATAGACTCGGTATTGATGGTGAAGCGATTGTGAAAGAAGCGGAACAGCCTGCAGGACAACAATTATTAAATGAAGATTTTGGACTTGCAAGAAGCCTTGGTGTTAGAGGATTTCCAACGATCATTATGATCAACGAGGAAAATAAAGGGGTGAAAATTGTTGGGGGACGTCCGTTTGAATATTATGTAGACGGATTAAAGCAGGTACTAAATATGGAAGAACTCCAGCCAAAACCACTACCTTCTCTTTCTAGTTTACTTGAAAAAGAAAAACTCTTATTTTCAAAAGAAATTGAAGTCATGTACGATCTTGAACAATCGGATATTAACGCTTTTGTTGAACAAGAACTCTCACAAGATCGTTATGAAAAGAAAGAAATTCTAGGCGAATCTTATTTTACAAAATAAAAGGAGACTGACTTATGGCGTACGTATTACAGGTAGATTTTACAATGAATGGACCATTCGGAGATGTAATGGCGGCGGAGTTTTCTGGTTTAGCACATAGTATTAATGAAGAAGAAGGATTCATGTGGAAAATTTGGACGGAGAGTCCTGAAACAAACCTAGCAGGCGGCATTTATATTTTCGACACAAAAGAAACTGCTGAAAAATACTTAGATATGCACACAAAAAGATTGGCTGGTTTTGGGATAACAGATGTCAACGCAAAAATCCTTGCCATCAATTCTAAACTTACTAAAATCACGAACGGCCCAGTAAAATAAATCATCGACTAAAAGCAACTTCTTTATGTAAGTTGCTTTTGTTCATTTCCGTGTGTTTCTTTACTTCATTTTATCTAACGTAACTTCGAATATCATGCATAATAACAGGGTAAAAGGAATTGAAATGAGTAGTGCAAGAATAGGTCTAGTAAAATGTATTCTAATGACAATAAACATGACGATCACAAATAGTAGCGACCATCCTAGATTCCATCCATAATGATAAGAAATTGCGCCCAATTTTACAGATATATATTCTAAAACAATAAATACTATAACGAAAAATGAAACATAAATGCCCTTTTTATATATGCTTGATTGATATGGATATTTCGATAAAAAAACCCATGTTGATAATGGCATACCAATTAATATAAGCAGCAGCATTGGGATTATGGAGTAAACAACTCCATTCGGTTCCATTCTCCACAGTTGATATTTATAACAAAGAACTTCATACAGTGCATTCCCTAGTGCAGCAAATAGCATAGAGGGATAATATTTACTCCAATCACGATCTCCAAATTTCATGGCCGCAATTATCCATGATATAGAGAGAACGATTGCTACCATAACCGAACACCTACCTTACAGGTAGTTTTCCAATAATAGTAAATCTTAACCCCCTGTCTCTTGTCATAAGTATATCCAATAACACAAAAGCCCTTGAAACCTTGTACTGCACCCCAAAAGTTAGAGTGAAATCTAACTTTTGGGGTGTATTTTTATGGCCAAATATAGTGAAGAATTTAAGTTAAAGTTAGTCAAGGAATATCAAGATGGGAAATTAGGATATATTCTTTTAGCTAAAAAGTATGAAATGAAAGACAGTACTCCGATTAGGAGATGGGTAAAGGTATACGAGAAATTTGGTGTGGAAGGTTTAAAGAGGAAGAAACATAGAGAAACATATTCTGTTCAATTCAAGCTAGATGTATTAAGCTTTATGAAGAGAACAGGTTCTTCAGAAACTGATACAGCCCTTGTATTTGGCATAACTAACGCTCCTATGATTGCAGCTTGGAAAAGGGCTCTTCTGGAGGGTGGTACTGAAGCCCTGGATAGACCGAAAGGACGGCCATCCATGTCTGATAAAACTAAAAAAAACAAAAAGAATAAACACATTGAAGATAAGGAATTAACGTACGAACAAAAGTTAGAAAGAGAAAACGAACTTCTTCGTTTAGAGGTAGAATATTTAAAAAAGTTGCGAGCTTTTCAGATGGATCCGAAGGGCTATCTCGAAAAGCACAAGCAGCATTATCATTCGAACTTAAAGAAACCTTCAAACTAAAAGATGTTTTACAAATAGTCGGCATTCCTGAATCCACCTACCATTATCATATAAAAATGATGAATAAGGAGAATCCAGACCAGGAGTTGGAGGAACTTATTCAATCCATTTTCGAAGAACATAACGGAAATTATGGTTATCGTCGTATTCAATTAGAATTAGAAAACCGTGGGTATGAAGTGAATCATAAGAAGGTGCAACGCATCATGAACGAGCTTGGGCTCAAGGGAGATAAATTCAAATTAAAATCACGCAAGTACAGTTCATACAAGGGTACAACTGGAACTGTTGCCAAGAACCTTATCAATCGCCGCTTTAAAACGAATGTGTGTCATCAAAAACTAACAACAGATATTACAGAATTTAAGTGTTCAGACGGTATTAAGCTATATTTAAATCCAATTATGGATATGTTCAATAGTGAAATTCTTTCTTTTGGTATAGGTATGCGTCCAACCTTAGATTTAGCTCTCACCCCCCTCGAGGAAGCACTAGAAATAGTAAAAGATTCAAAGTTTAGAACTACTGTACATTCTGATCAAGGATGGCATTATCAACATAATAAATGGGTGAAAACCCTTAAGAAAAACAAGGTGTTCCAGAGTATGTCTCGTAAAGGAAACTGTTTAGATAATTCGCCAATGGAGAACTTTTTCGGATTACTAAAACAAGAAATGTATTACGGGGAAGCACTATGCTCATATGAGGAATTAAAAAAGAGAATTGAAGAATATATCAGTTATTATAATAACAAGCGTATAAAGCAAAAATTGGCAGGTATGAGCCCGGTTCAATACCGGGTCCATACTAGCCAATTAGCTGCTTAATATAAAACTCTAACTTTTGGGGGTCACATCACCTGAAGGGCTTTTTGTTATTCGTATTTTTTTATTTTTTATACGCGATTTACCATTGCGTTGAATAAACCCCGTTTATTGTTGAGGTGCAGAAGGAGTTGAGATACTTTGTAATGCTTGTTCTGCCTCGTTTGCATATATATTTTGTACTGCTAAATCTCCTAAAGCGACCATTCCAACTATTTGGCCATTTTCGGTTACCGGTAATCGGCGAATTTGCTGCTGTGCCATTAAATCTGCTGCTTGATGCACATCCATATCAGGTGTACCTTGTACAATTTTCTGTGCTGTCATGACTTCAGATACTGGTGTTTGTGGATTTTCTCCCTGTGCAGTCGTTCGAAGGGTAATATCACGGTCTGTTACAATTCCAACTATTTCTCTGTTGTTATTTACTACTGGAATAGCCCCGATATTATATTCGCTCATTAATGCGGCAGCTTCCTGTACCGTCTGTGTTGCGTTAACTGTAACAACATTTGATGTCATGATATCTCTTAATTGCGCCATGTAAGTACCTCCAATTATATTTATCCTTTATAGGATGAGGAACATTGGCGATATTATTTATGGTAAATTTTATAAAACGAAATCTCTTCAATTAAAGCAGACGGTGATTACAAATACCTTTCTTATCATCTAACATATTTTAGACGATCGACAATTTTTACGGCTTCTTTAATCGGACCTTTATACGAAAAGTGATAAACAAATCCATCACTTGTCTCCCAAGAAATGCTAGTGTATGCTTCGCGTCTTGTGCCTAGAATCGAAATATGCCCATCGTGAATGACTTTGCTTTTTAACCAATCTGCTTTCTTCATCGCTTTAAACAACTCATCTGCCTGTTGGTACGGCTCATCCCCTTTATCCCCATCAAAATGCATGATCCAAGGTCCGCGCTTTGCGTATATGATCGATCTAATCCACGGTTGAATCCATAACATAACGCCATCTTTCTTTTTATAAAAAACAAAATCACTCGGTCGCTCGCCAGGAGTCATAGTGCCAACATTACCAGATAATTCTCCGATTTTACTTGACTCTCGCGGATGAAATAATGCTGGATCATTTGCCCGATAATGCTTATCCATCGATAAAAAATATATAACATAGCCATTTTCATAGGCTTTTACTTTTACAGCGGTATGCTTCTTTGGCTTTTTCGATTGTTCTTTCCAATAAGTTGGTAGGAGCACTGGGACGTTTGTATTTTCTGGCAGACCTTTTGCCGTCGATCGCAAAAAAGTAACCACTTCGTTGGGCTTAGAAAATGCGGTGAGAAACAATATACCAATAAGAGATAGTAGAAATAGTTTCTTCATAAATAGCCCTCTTTCATGACAAGTTATAAATTATTATTTGGAATAACCAAAAGAACTATTTATGAAGATATTTTATGATTTTAATGAATTTTTATAAATTTATGATGCCTGGCCGTGCTGTATGGTTGGTTACAAGATTTCTTTAAACGCTTTGACGACGATATCTATCTCATCCTTTGTGGTATATCTGCCTAAACTAAAACGGATCGCACCCATTCCGACCTCTTCAGGTACGTTCATTTCCTTAAGCACTGGTGATAATTCAATACTGCCGGCATGACAGGCTGAACCCGTAGAGGCAGCAAGCTGAGGCACTGCATCCAATAAATCCTGCCCGATCCTTCTAACAAAACTGACATTTAGGGTATTCGGTAATCGTTCCTCTTCATGTCCATTTAGAACAACTTGATTGCCATACTCAGCTTTAAGTTGCTTCCAAAAATAATCGGTCAAATCTTTTTGCTTTTTGGTACCTAATTGAGTGCCTGCGATTTCACATGCCTTCCCTAATCCGACCGCCAATAAGGTATTTTCAGTTCCTGCACGAAGTCCATGTTCATGTCCAGCACCATGAATCAGCGGTTCCAACTCAATACCATCGCGAACAAACAAAGCTCCAATGCCCTTTGGAGCATACAGTTTATGACCGGCAATCGTTAGCATATCCACCTTTAACTCATTCACATCCACTGGAACTTTCCCCACGGATTGCGAAGCATCGGTATGAAAAGCAATTCCATTCTTATTTGCTATCTTCCCAATTTCATTAATAGGCTGGAGGGTGCCTGTTTCATTATTGGAATGCATGACGGTAATTAGGATCGTATCTTTTGAAATAACTTTTTCAATTTCCTCAGGTGAAACTCTCCCGTATTGATCCACACCAACGTATGTTACCCGCGCTCCAATTCTTTCAAGGAACTTACAAGGATTTATGATTGCAGGGTGTTCGATTTTTGTTGTAATGATGTGGTTCCCTTTATTCACGTTTTTAAAATAAAAGCCTTTAAGTGCAAGGTTATTTGCTTCACTACCACCAGAAGTAAAAATAATTTCCCCAGGGGAACAGTTTATAAGTTGTGCAACTTGTTCTCTCGCTTTATGTAAAAATGATTTTACAGGTTTACCCGCCCAATGCAGTGCGGAGGGATTCCCGTAGTAATCATTCAACAGTGGCTGCATGGCATCAACCACTTCAGGGGCCAATGGAGTGCTTGCATTGTAATCTAAGTAAATTTTTTCCATTCAGTGTCCATTCCTTTCGTCAACATCTCATTATCTCTAATTCTACTAAAAAAAGCATTTTAATGTTACCTAAAACAAGTCCATTACAGAGCACATCTGTAATGGACTTGTTTTAAGTTGGAATGAACACTTATTATTGCACATTTAAGTTTACATAATCATTTTATTTAATACTTTTACGATCTATTTGCTGTCATATCGTTATACGGCAGAATTAGCTTTCGTACCCTATCGTAGTTCATGGAACTAATTTCTCGCAATAATCTTGGAATTGCTTCTTCAGGATATCCATAATCTCGAAGCAGCTTTTCCATTTTTTTATTTTCA
Source organism: Neobacillus niacini (assembly GCF_030817595.1). Lineage (GTDB taxonomy): Bacteria > Bacillota > Bacilli > Bacillales > Cytobacillaceae > Neobacillus > Neobacillus niacini_G. Next base: position 61,024 of record NZ_JAUSZN010000001.1, on the reverse strand, counting down.
TCCATTCTAGTTCCTCCTAGATCTTTATTCATGGTTCAACGTAGCGTCACTTTTACTATTCCCTTAATAAAGAAAGATTTAAATGGAAAATTTTTTTCTGAACCCCGTTTTCAACTGAATAGTCCAGCCATTATTACATAACCTATTTCTGTTTAGGAGGTGAATCAATATGGCAAAAAAACAAAATGATCAAGGACTTGCGGAAGGCATTAAAGAAACTGCAGGTGCTGCTTTCCACACAGTTCATAGTGCATTAGAAACAACTGAAAACGTTGCGATGAATGCTGTTGACGCAGTTAAAAACGCTGCAGATAATTTAACTGGTGATAGAAACAAAGAGCGCAATCAGGATTAACAATGAAAAAATCCCTTTGAATTAAAGGGATTTTTTCTTGGGTATCTTTTACGTATAGGTGCTCATTTATTTTGTAATTTTGTAATTTTTATGATTGACAATCGTGATCAGAGGTTCATCCTTATCCTTTGACATACCGTATTGAACCATAACGGAATTTTCCCTTACTCCCGTAACTACACCTTCTAAAGAATTCCCATCACGTTTAAAGGAAATCTTATCGCCAACTTTTGCATTAGCCATTCTATCACCTCGCCTTTATATTTTCCAAAAATTACAATTAAAATACTAGTGTTCTCCATCAAAGGGATGATTAAAAAATAGTGAAAAAAGGAAGAACGAGGATAGCAAGTGTTAGAAAAAATACAGCTAGTGCACTTACCTTTTGTTTTTCCTTCCATAGAGTAACACCAAACCCACAGGTATAGATTGTAATCGCGACTAGAGTACCGATTGTAAATAATTGCACCCGTTACTCCCCCAACCTTTTAGCATTTCTTGTTCGATTTCCATAATCAACCATTGTAATATCCACTTTTACATGGATGTCAGCACGCGGGTAAGCTTTCACCCAATTGAATTTTTTATATTCCTGTATAGTTGCAAAGTATTTTTTTGAATATACAGGCAAAGGATATGGAATTCCTTTCAATTCTGTCTGTGTCTTCTTTAAAAGTTTTATATTTCCTTTTTCAAAATGATTAGCGATATGTTTTTTGATGATGTGTTGGTTTTTTTGCTTCGCAAAGTTGACCATGCTAGGATTAGACATAATCTCTATTTGTAAAGGAATGGTGATGAAAATCTTGGGTGTGATTCCCTTCAAGTTCATTTTGATTTTATTGTTTTTCGTTTTCATAACTCTTGCAGCGAATTGCTTCTTATTATCGGAAAAAGGATCTGGAATATTCACTAATATATCTTTTATATCGGTAGTATCATCTAGAATATTGATTGTACGGGTTTCTTGACCGGTTAGTGTAGCAAACATTACACCACTCTTAAAAACAGCTGATCCAATAAATTGTGTGTCATCCAGTTCACCCGTTGCATTTAGTTCCCCTGCCGTATATTCATCCTCCCTTTTTATTTCAGGATCTTTTTGCCTTTTAGCAGTAGTATACATGGCCAAAAAGAGATCGCTTCCTCTTTCCGCCGTTTGGAAATATCGGAATAGGTTAGAATCAGGAATGAGCCCATTTTCAATTCCGTGACTGACCATAAATTGAAAATATTTATGCGGCCTTGTTTCCATTCTAGGTTTATTATTCATAAAATACTGTGACGCCTTTTCTTTAGAAACGGCGATATAACTATTTAGGCGGATTTCTTTATCTTTTAAAACATCAGTAAATGTAGTAGAAAAACTTGAATCTCTAGCAAATTCTTCGGAAACCACAAATATTCTTAATAGTTCGTAGCTAATATTCCGAGAAATGATGGAATTTGCAGTTGCTTTTGCTGCGATGAAATCATTTGCATCAAATGATATGATTTCCCGTGGTTTCTCTGTTGAACCACCACCCCCTTGCATACTTCCCACTTCAGGGTTAGCAAGTAACATTGTAATTTTAATTTTATCTTTATCTTTAGAGCGATCAAGTCCCAGTCCGATGACATAGGCTTTATCCTCTAGTTCTTCCCGATCCCAACACCCTGATAATAAGCAAAGCATGAGGAAAAACAACAATAATCTACATAATGTTTTTGTTTTTTGCATGTTTAAATTCTCCCCTTATTAACGCAACTAGCCATAAAAGTATTGAAATTCCAGCGAACATAGGACCTGCCGTACTCCATATGATAGGTTTAAATTGCAGACTGACATTAATCGGCGCTTCAGGAATAAAGCCTACCATTAAATAAATCGTCGCCAGTGATGGGATTAGGTACTCAAAGTCTTTAATTTTAAAAAGATTACCAAACATAAGCGCATTTATGTATAAAAATGCAGTAAAACGAATAAATGCCGCCATGATCCAGATGATGAAAAAAATGATTTCAACATTCGGAATGTAGTGGCCTAGTGAAATATAACGAATCAATGTGTGGAAAGGGTAGGCAGTTCCCCCTAAGGATTCGTCAAACATGCAGACAAAAATAAGAATCGACATACTAATTTGAATGCAAATATATATATAGGAAAACCAAGTTCCTTTTTTGAATGCTTTGTTTGATTTGAGATATGGTAAAACCATGGTCAATAGAAAAAAATCGGCAAAGATTGTGACCTTTTGTGCTCCTTCCTTCACCAGCACAAATGCTCCAGGGCCCCAAAGGGGAAACATCGAATTAATATTGGCATGCTTTGTACCTAGCCATAAGGCCACATACAAAGATACTACTGCATAGAACACAATTAGATAAGACACCGACCCAATGTGTTGAAGTCCTTTCTTGGCGCCATATGCACAAATAAACATTAAAATGGCGTAGATGATGAGAGTAGGTGTTGTCGTAAAATAAAATGATCGAATGATATTGGTATACGTTCTGGTATCAAACGAAACAGCAAATGAATTGATGATAAAAATCACAAGGCAAACCATAAAACCTAGGTATTTTCCGAGTATTTTTTTAATGACGGAAAATAAATCCTTTCCTTCATACAATGACATTGTTTTTATTAATAAATAAAGAGGGATAAAAAAGAATCCCGCTGATAGAAGCGGAATCATCCATGCTGCATTTTGTACCTGACTGTACAGATTGGCCGGAGTATCCTCAGTAGCTTTCGTCCCAACCATTAAAACTGCGATGGAAACATATTCACGAACGCCAATTTTTGCAGATTGCTGTTTCATATCGTTTTATCCCTTTCTTTGTTTAACCATATCCCTTGGTTTTAAATATCCGGGTCGGAACCTTTCCTTCACTGGGATATGGCGTATCAGCAGGTCCTTTGAAGAGAAGGAATGTGGTGTCATCGGTGCAAAATATGATGTGCCGAAGGACTTCAATGATACTAAATAAAAGAGTCCTCCAATAAATAAAGCGGTGACTCCATAGATTCCGATAAATCCTGCTGTGAAGATAAATAAAAAACGGGCAATTCGAATAGCAAAATTCATACTTATATCAATAATAATAAAAGAGCTTAACCCGCTTAATGCAATAACGATGATAACGATTGGACTTATGATATTCGCTTGAACAGCAGCTTGACCTAAGATTAATGCACCCACAATCCCAATTGTTGGACCAATCGGTGACGGAACGCGTAATCCTGCTTCACGAATCAGCTCAAAGGCAAGTTCCATCATCAACACTTCAATAATCGATGGAAAAGGCACCCTTTCCCTAGTTCCTGCAATCGCCATCAATAAATCCGGTGGAATCATTCCAACATGAAAGTTCGTAATCGCAAGATAGATTGGGGAGGTAAAACAAGCAACAAATAGAGCCAGGAATCGTAATATTCGAATGAAATTACCGTATGGCGCCCGCAGGTAATGATCTTCCGGAGAATGAAACATCGCCCAAAAGGTAGCAGGCAGGATTAAACAGCTTGGTGAGTTTTCCATCAGTAAAATAATATGACCTTCTTCAATAAATGCACAGGCACGATCAGGACGTTCGGTATATACAATTGTTGGAAATAAGGACCTGGGACGTTCCTCTAGATATTGCTCCAAAATGCTTAAATCAATCGTACTATCAGTTTCAAATGATTTTAGCCTTTCTTTTACATTTTGAAGCAGCTCCTCATTTACAAGGTCCTTTTGATAAACAAGAAAAACAGTATTTCTCGAACGTTTTGAAATCGTCTGCGTTTTAACGATAAGGTTTTCATTTTTAATTTTTTTCCGGATTAAAGCTATATTGTCAATGACCTTTTCATTAAAGGCCTCTTTTGCCCCTTTTACAATGACCTCATTTTCAGACTTTTCAATCGACCGGCCTCGAATTTTTGTCGTTTCAAATAAATAGCAATCAGGATCGCCATCGACAAAAAGGGCCGTGACCCCTGCCGCAATAAATTCCGTTATATCCCCAATATTGGTAGATGTTTTTTCAATTGGGTAGGAAACGATATCTTTGATTTTTGATCCAGGGTGCTCGCTATCAATCAATGGCCCCTCTATGCCTGCCATAATATTTTGTAAATCTGCCATTGTACTGATATAAAGGAGAAATGCCTTACGGTTAAGCTGTTGAATCGTAAACTCTCGTAATTTGACATCTGCATTATCCGGTACTGTAAATATCTTCTTAAATGTCTCTAAGTTTTTCTCAATATCAGGACTTATGTCTTGTTTTTTTATTTCAATGTCCTCTACATTGGATTCTTCGTTAAATTCAGGTTCAGTGTTGAGACTTTTCATCAACAATTTAGGAATTTTTTTCTTCACAATAAACCCCTCCCAGTTTTTATATCGTTTTCCACCTAAAGGTGTTTTATGTATGAATTGGTCTTCTAAAAATAAAATGAAGTTCAAATGCAATTTTATATTTCGCAACACGAAAAAGATGGTACAATACAAGTTATTAAAATGATTGGTTAGGGGATTGGAATGAAAAAGAAATGGATGATTTACGGAATGTTGTTTATCGCCACGGCTACATGGGGAAGTGCCTTTATTGCAGGTAAAATTGCCGTTCAAAGCTTTGAACCTGCCACTGTTGCATTTTTGCGATTTTTAGGGGCTGCTGTCCTATTGTTTCCGATTATGTGGGTCATGGAAAAAAATCGAAAGAAACCGACACTCAAGGATTATGGACTATTTGCAGTTCTCGGCTTAACGGGTATTGCACTCTATAATATTTGCTTTTTTATTGCCACCAAACAGGCACCCGTTATTAAGAGTTCACTCTTTATCGCCTCAAACCCGGTGTTAATCGTCCTTTTATCGGGGGTATTTTTAAAAGAAAAAATCACTAAGAACCATATTATTGGCATGGTGATTGCTTTATCAGGAGCAGCAATTATTATCACCGATGGACATATCCTTTCCTTGTTCCAATTAGGCTTCCAGACCATTGACTTCGTTTTACTTGGCGCCGTTATAAGCTGGGCGTTGTACAGTGTAGTTGGAAAGGTGGTTTTGAAAGAATATAGTGCCGTTGAATCTACCACCTATGCGGTTGCTTTTGGTACAGTTTTCTTAGCACCGTTTGCATTTGTTGAAACATCCTGGCAGGATATCACCCAGGCTGATTTCTCAACATGGGTGGCGATTGCGCATATGAGTATTTTTGTAACCGTAGTTTCATTTATTATGTATTATTACGGAATCAAAGAGGTTGGTGCTGCCAAAGCTTCGATTTTTATTAATGTAATGCCAGTATCTGCGGTATTAATGGCTACCCTCTATTTAGGAGAAACCTTCACCTGGGCTCACGGAATTGGAGCGGGGTTTGTATTAACCGGAGTTTATATTGGAACAAGTACGAAGTTATTTAATCGGAAAATACCTGCAGTAAACGCAGCAGATTCGCGATCATAAAAATAGCTGTAGGGGAGTCTCCCTCTAGAGCTATTTTTTTTTAAGAACAATTAAAACTCGCTCAATTGAACGAGTTTGATTAATTATTATTTTTCCATTCCTTTGCTAACATACTATATGTAACGATGTCTTCGTAATGGTCATATAGCCATTGCCCGTCACGTTTAATTCCTTCACTAACAAAACACAATCTTTCAGGAATCGCAATGCTTTTATGATTATTCACTGCAACTTGAATTTCCACTCTATTGAGCTTTAGTGTTTCGAATACGTATTTTAACAACGATGATACTGCCCGTGTAATGATCCCTTTGCCCTGTGCTTCTTCAGACAGAAAATAGCCGATGCTGGTTGCACTATTTTTCCAATCGATATAATGGAGCCCTATCATCCCTACTAATTTTCCATTGTATCGAATCCCGGCGTCGAACCCATTATTATCGGCGTAATTTCTTATCCAAATTGGAATGATCGTCTCAAAATCATCCGCCGATTTGCGTTTATCCACCCACAATAGCCATTTTCTTAGATGTTCACGATTAGAATCGATTAAATCATATAATTCTTCCTTATGATGTTGCTGCAATAATTCAATTGATAATTCCTCATCTACTTTGTATGAAAACATAGAAGCTTCCCCTTTTACTCATTGTTCAATAACGCTATTTTTTCCATTTCAATGACTCTTTTTAAATAGTCATATTCTGCTTTTTCGAGGATATCTATTTCTCGGTTGGTTGCCAGAAGGATTTGGTCCCTGCACTTTGCCACTCGTTGAATCATCGGATGGATTGTTAAACTTGATAGATTCACAAAGTCGTACAAATCATTCAAACAAACAGGCAGCTTATAACCTTTATTGCTGGAGGCAATTAATAATCCCTGGTCGCGCAGCTTCGAAACAATATTTGACCGAAAATAATGCTGCTTGATTTTATTGATTCTTATGGCATTAAGATTATCAAGGATTTCTTCGGTATAGACATATTCATCAGGATTTTCTTTTAAATTGAATAATAGAAACTTCAATAAATCAATCCGGACTTTTTCATCCTCTTCTTCACTTTTTCGATGTTTTTCAATGTATTGATAAGCCAAATTAACAGCTTGTTTTATAATAATCTGATCGGTTTCTGAGTCCGTTTTTTCAAAATGGTAGTCGTATAGGTAGTGCTTGTAATCATGCGGCCAAAGATTAATCGTGATGATTTTATTTTTCAATAGTCTATAAAACGATGGATACTGCTGAGAGTAATGTTTGGTGTCATAGCCTTTGGCAATTGCCTCAGCAATAAACTCTGCCAATTCCAGAAGAATATCGGATTCGCTGCTGTTAAAGCCAAAGGTTGAATAATTAAATAAGTCTGGAATGCACTTCTGTTTAACGTAAGCAATAAATTCCTGCGTAAACTCCTTTGTTCCCTGTTCATCCGCGACAAGGTCCAGGGTGTCAAAGGTGCGATATAAATCATCAAAGATCTTTCGGTTAAAAAATTTAATAAATGTTTTCTCATAGGTAACGCCGCTATCTTCGCGAATTTTCCGCTTATCAATTACATATGCGTACACCTTAAAGGGTAAGTCCTTTAAATCCTGTAAGATTTCCATGCGAAGACTATCGTCAGGTTCTTTTTTTTGAAGGTGTTTTTGTTTAATCCTTTCAACTTCCTGCTCGAGAAATTCTTTATCAGAACCTTTTACTAAAATAGAAACGATTATAAAGTGGGTCGAAGTCTCAGGTTGCTCAAAATCGAATCCGTAATGGCCAAATTCATTTATAAAAGCATATTGGATATCATTCAATTTTTATCCCACCTCACTAATGGAAAAACTTACTATACTTATTTCAACAAAAAGTCCTCTAAACCTTTTAAATATGCTATTTTTCCTTAAATAATCCTTTGGGATTATCGTACTTATTGTAAAAATAACCTTATAATATTGTTTTCCTGAAGAATACTAAGTTTTATATTTTTTTTTGCGAAGGGAGAATCATAATCAAGTTGAATGTTCAAAGACATGAAATTAGAAAATTGAATCCCCAAAGTGATGAATTCACGTTATTTATATACTTGGATGACCAGTTATCGGAGTTTGCTGGCGAACTAGGAAGTGAACCTTCTTCAGATAAAAACCTGCAAGAAACAGCCAAGCAAATCATAAAAGAACGGTACCCTGGTTTAAAGGTAACGATGATTAAGGTCATCCTTGGGGGTATAGCGGTGACATCTATTTCGTTAAGTACAACTGATAGCAGCGCTGTACAAGCAGCAAATACACCCGCTACTGCAGCCCAAACAGATGGAAATTCGATCGCTACTTATAATGTGGCAGCGGGAGATACTGTCTATGGTATTTCAAAAAGGTTTGGAACCACACCGGAAGCGTTGAGAAGCGCCAATCATTTAACATCTGACTTTCTTCAGATTGGGCAACTATTAACGATCCCACCATCGGGAGCTAAATTTCACACTGTGGCGGCGGGAGATACTTTATATAGCATTTCTAATCGTTTTGGGACAACTGTCTCTGCTTTGAGAAGTGCAAATCACTTAACCAGTGATATCCTTTCAATCGGTCAAACGTTAACCATTCCAACTGCCGTGGCCACACCTGCTCAGCCGGTTGCTCCTCTATCTGCACAATATACTGTGGCAGCAGGGGATACTTTATATAGCATTTCTAATCGATTTGGGACAACTGTCTCTGCGTTGAGAAGTGCAAATCACTTAACCAGTGACATCCTTTCAATCGGTCAAACGTTAACCATTCCAACTGCCGTGGCCACACCTGCTCAGCCGGTTGCTCCTGTATCTACACAATATACTGTGGCAGTAGGGGATACTTTATATAGCATTTCTAATCGATTCGGGACAACTGTCTCTGCGTTGAGAGGTGCGAATAACTTAACGAGTGATATTCTCTCAATTGGACAAACGTTAACCATTACGGCTGCTGGCACAACAATGGGAGAACCGCCTACGCCTGCACCGCAAGTCGAAGAAGAGAGAAAAACCTTTACATATACGGTCAAATCCGGGGACAGTCTTTCCGTAATCGCGAAACGATTTGATGTTACCGTTGACAGTATTCGAGCTGCGAACCATTTAAATAGTGATTTTTTACAAGTGGGTCAAGCTCTAACCATACCTGATGGGTTGAATGCACCCACTCAGACAGGAACGAATACGATTACGTATACTACTCACACCATAGCACCTGGTGAGAACATTTGGGACTTAAGCGTACGGTATGGAGTTCCTCAGGCAGAACTATTAAAAGCCAATAACCTAACAATGAGCAGTATGCTTTCAGTGGGTCAAGTATTGAAAATACCTCTTCACACCATTGGCGTAAAAGAGGTTGTCAGTGATAGACATGGAGAATATATGGATTGGTGGACGGAGGCTCAATATATTTTTACCATTGGGAAGATAACTAAAGTCACAGACTTTGAAACAGGAAGAAGTTTTTATATAAAGCGGACCATTGGCGCGAACCACGCTGACAGTGAAACAGTTACTGCGAATGATTCCAATATAGCCAAAAGCATTTGGGGAGGATTTTCTTGGACTCCTAGAGCTGTGATCCTTGAAATCGATGGAAGAAAAATAGCAGCCAGCATGAGTTTTATGCCTCATGAACGGGACTATATTGCTGACAATGGGATTACAGGACATTTTGATGTTTATTTTGGAAATAGCACGCGACATGTCGATGGAAAAGCAGATACCAAACATCAAGCGCAGGTTGAAAAAGCCGCAGGAATTCGTTAAATTGGTAGTTTTTTGATTATTTTTAAAAATAATTAGGGATTGCGACAAATGTGTGCTATACTGTGTCTACCATTTGCTTTACGTTTTACGTTTTTCGATTACCCGCCCTGCTCAATTCCTGAGCAGGGTTTTTTTGTTTAAAAGTATGTAAATTCTTGATGGTTATTAGAGATTATGGCATGATTAATTTTTTATTCGTTACCGCTAACCCTTCTTTTCTTAGTTTACGGGCACGAATAGCTCCTATTCGTTACCGCCAACCCCACTTTTCCTCGTTCACGGGCACGAATAGCTCCTATTCGTTACCGCCAACCCCACTTTTCAGTCAAGTCCTGAATATTGTGTAAAATCAAAAGCAATTGTTTTCAACTTCACTTTTGTTGATTATCTATCCAAACCCTTTCATTTTTTTTTGACGAAACTTCCATGGTTTTTTATCTACATATCCGGGGAGGGCTGTCAAAGGCTCTTCACTTTGACAGCCCTTCCTGGATATGTGATCATTCCATGATGGAAGTGGAGGCGAAAAATAAAAGTTTAATTAGTTATTAAGTAATGTCTTTCTTTTGGAGTAGACCTCCTGGTATTGCATGAGAACAGCACCTACCAATCGAAAGGCAGATTGAGTATTGGGAAAGATACGAATAACTTTCTCCCTTCTACGGACTTCTTGGTTTAAGCGTTCAAGTGAATTTGTACTTCGTATATGAGGGTGCATCTTCTCAGGAAAGTTTAGGTATTGAATGGCATCTTCGAAGCCTTCATCTAAAGTTTCCAAGGCTTTGGCATATTTAGCTTCATCCCCAAACTGGTTCATTAATTCATTCTTAAATCTACGGATATCCTCAATCGTAACAGCTTCAAAGACACGTTTAATCATGGAGCGTATCTCTACGGAATCTTTCTTGGAGAGCTTCCCTATTATGTTGCGTTTAAAATGTACCGTGCATCTTTGCCATGTAGTACCAATAAAATCGCGCTGTATTGCCTTTTGTAGCCCTAGATGAGCATCTGAGATGACCAGTTTGGGGGATTGAAGCCCACGGGATTTAAGCTGTTGGAAGAAACGACTCCAACTCTCGAAGTCTTCTGCATGATCCACACTAAGCCCAAGGATTTCACGTGTATTCTTCTCAGTAATGGCAGTCGCAATGTACACGGCTTTTGAGATAACCCGGTTGTGTTCCCGGACCTTAATATACATGGCATCCACAAAAACATAAGGATAATACATGACATTCAAAGGGCGTTTGTTCCAATCATTAATAATGGGGTCAAGCTTTTGGGTAAGGGAAGACACAAATGATTTCGATATATTTTCCCCACAGAGCTGCTCGACTATATGCGTGACTTTCCGAGTTGAAACACCGTTAATGACCATTTCTAGCATGGAGAGGACCAGGGCTTGGTCACAGCGAGCATACTTTTCGAAGACGGAAGTGGAAAACTCACCATTTCTGGTCCTTGGGACCTTTAGCTTTAGTTTGCCAATACCTAGGATCAATTCACGTTCATAGTAGCCATTTCGGTAGTCTCGGCGATCTGGAGACCGTTCATAAGCAGCCGCACGTAAATAATCGTCTCTCTCGTTTTCCATGACTTCATTAAGGACTAAGACAATCGCTGATTTAATCACCATATCTAGATTAGAATTGATAACGGATTCTTTTAAAAGGTCTAAATCTAGGTTAAACTGTAAGTGAGTCATTTTAATTCCTCTTTTCATTGTTTATCGTCGCTGAAAACAGTGTTGCCAAGAGTGAATAAAATGACTCTTTCTTTTTACACAATTATATGGACTTAATCCACTTTTCCTCGTTCACGGGCACGAATAGCTCCTATTCGTTACCGCTAGCCCCACTTTTCCTCGTTCACGGGCACGAATAGCTCAGAATGGCAGCCACTAAACCATATTTCCCTCATCCAAGGCCACAATCCCCCCTGAACAAAGAAAAAAGACTCTCAAAAGAGAGTCTTTTATATATGTCGGTTCAATTATGCTTTACGAACGTTAGTAGCTTGGGGTCCACGTTGACCTTGTTCTACTTCAAAAGTAACTGCTTGACCTTCGTCTAAAGTTTTGAAACCTTCGCTTTGGATAGCTGAGAAATGTACGAATACGTCGTCTCCTGCTTCTCTTTCAATGAATCCGAAACCTTTTTCTGCATTAAACCATTTTACTTTACCTTGTTCCATTTGTTGTATCCTCCTCGTGTGCTGTGCACACATTGTGTTACTATCCTTGCTCAGTTCTTTAGACGTAAAGTTTGAAAACTTTTTAATCCAACTGACAAACAAAAATAATTCTTCCTTACTATAACAGACATATCCAATTAAAGCAAATTAATCTCCAAAGTTTTTTCTAGACCGTTTCAAATACTTTTTTAACATCTCCCGTGCTGGGCCAAATTGGTGTGCTAAGAGGAGGCTTTTTCTAATACATGCGGAGTTGAACACCTCTCATTAATGCCTCTAGCTAATAGTCATGAAGCTGCTCTGGATACATTGGGTAGGTACAATTCTCAATGATCATCTCCACCCGTTCTCTTGGTGCTAGTCCGCGCAAATCGGCATAACCCTGCTCGACTCTTCAATTGGAATCTCCTCCATCCCCTAATTTTTCTAGATAATATTTAACTAACTCCTGATACTCCTGCACTTCAAGCCTGCCCTTCTCAGTAATCGCATAGGTACCTCTCTTAATCCGTTCAAACCATCCATAATAGTTATTTGTTAAAATGGAGGGAATTTTATCACCTGCACCCAAAATCTTTAAAGCCTTCGGGGATAGAGGTCCCAGTTTATCTAGAAAACAAGCAATTTGAATACAATTTTCTTTGTAGGCCGTCATAATTTTTGTCCGACTGCTTCCCCCTACATTAAAATCAGCACTGCGTCCGCCTATTTCTTTCAAGATAGCATCTCTTTTCAACTTATTTCTCCCGATTGCTATCTTACCAGTATAGGGAGTTGGGTGGATCAGTATATCTGCTTTCGAGCCATTACCTGGAAAGGAAACGACAATTAAGCCTAGCTCTAATCTTTTCACTAGATGACATTTTTCAGCCCATTGCTTAGAATTCAAACGGCCTTTTGGTCTAGGGATTGCTATATATACTTGATTGGTTAATTTTTGTCGTTTTACTGCCTGAATAAGAAGATCGACACTTAAAGTGAGTTTTAATTCAACTATGATCAGCTCATCCTCTTTCACTGCGACGATATCACAGTCCTTCACTTCACCGTAAACCTCATAGCCTTCTCGTAAAAAAAACCTCTGAATCGGTTTATATAAATCTACCTCTTGGAGTTTCTTCTTTTCTTTCATATATATCTCCTAAAACACAGTTTTCTCCTATTATCTTACCATGAAAATGCCATTGAGGATTATCTAATAGCAGGTTAAATCACTACTAACATTTTTTTACAAAGTCTTTATATTTGAAATAGCCTAATCTATCAGAATTATGTTAATATTGTTTAGTCAAACTAAATAGAGAACTTGAACATGTTTCATGGGGGTCTAATATGAACAAGAAATTCGCAGCTAAGCTACATTGGATTGTACCAGGGATTATTATGATAATAGGAATACTCCTATTATTCTATGAAAACTTTTCTGATGTGACTGAACACCCTGCAGATGATTGGAGCAGGGCTCTGACAATAGGAGAAACAGAACTGAATCAACTGCCACCTGTAAAGGTGACGGAAAATGGAGATTTTATTTTCACACGATTTGAAGATGGAAAATTAGCCACTACTACTTTGGGCAAGGATTTCACAGTAAAAAAAGAGAAAACCTACAACATACCGGTAAATAAATGGACGCAGGTTTATCAACAAGAAAATACGATTATCTATTTTGATTTTAAAAATATTTATGACGAAGATAGGAATATGCTCGTCTCCGATGTTGAGAAGTTTTATCCTTTGGAAACGACCACACTTTATGTGAAAGATCATGTGCTTTATCAACTATCACCAGAAACGAAGACTTCTGAAAAATTAATGGAGATTGATTTAGATAAGCTCGATATCATACCTCAAGAGAACGAAGAGGGAGTAAATCTATTGACCTATACATCCGATCCAACAGGAGTCGATGTTACACTGCAGCAGCATGCAAATGGAAAATTGACGACCGTATACCAATCCAGAATAAATGTCGACCCAGGAAAAGCTGTTAATGATATTGCGTTTGCATTGGATGGTCAAACATTAGCACTGTTACTTCAGGAAGAACTTCAATCCACACAAGGCGGGAATCCAGAGTTTTTTAACTATTTTTTACTAACAAGTATTACAAATCCGAATGCGCAAACTCTAAACGAGTTAACCTTTGAAGATCCAGCTGGACAAAACAGCTTGAAGGAAGTTTCTGATGTCGTTCTTACGTTTCGTAATGGGAAACCAACTATTCTTTTTCATGCGAACGGGCAAACACAAACTCAATTCAATGACAGCACGACCTTTAATATCTATTCTGCGGAAATCAGTGAAAGTGGCACCACTAAAACGGAACGACGAAGCAATACACCAGAAATTTCAACCAAACCACAATGGATAAATGAAGAAATCATTGCATGGGTAGATTTAGACGGTGATGACCATAAAATTAAAGTATCATCTTCGGATATTAAAACAGTCGATTCATTAATTAAGTATACACAAGACGATTGGCTTCAGGCACTGGGTAAGACATTTGGTATGATCACTTCATCCTTTTTCGGAATTGCCTTTGCTGTCATTTGGTTTATCTGGCCAATTCTTTTCGTTGTATTTATGTATATCTTTAGAAATCGAATCGCTGATCGCGATCCCGTTTGGTATTTTTATACAGGAATTGGGCTTTACGCTGTAGCAGCACTCATTTGGAAGGATCGATTTTTCTTAGATACCATTTATACGAAAGCACCGAGTTACTTAACCTTTACCGGCAGTTCCTACGTTTACATGATTTTATTTGCGATCATCGCTTTTTGGTTAACAATGCATACTAAAAAAGCAAATGATTGGGCAGGTACGGTAAGAATAAGCTATTTTGTCGGCCTTCACATTTTACTATTAACAATTTTCTTCGGACCTTATATTATCTAATGAAAAAATCCCCATTTTATGAAATGGGGATTTTCCTATCTATGGAACATTCACCTATTATAGAGTTTTAAGCCTTCTCATTTTTTCATCCAGCAGTTGAAAGACTATTTTTACATCTTCCTTAGGCAGCGTGGCATACAAATCACCAATGCTAACTTCATAGTAACAAGTTGTCTTGTTGACTTCGCGTACATAACCGGTTAAGCCAATGCCTGTTTCTTCGTAGATTGCTGCTAGAATCACTTCCATCTCGTCTTTCGGTGCTTCAAAATGGACATGAAACATATTAGAGACTGGTTCCAAGGGCTTGGTCGAAACACGATAACATTGGTTAAAGCATTGGGCAAGTTCTTTTGCTCCTTCGTAGTACTGATTCATGTTTGATAATCGTTGGTCAAAATAATAATCAGCACTTATGATGTACGGATACAGGCTGATTAAATCTCCGCCATGGCGTCTTTTCCAAACCTTTGATTCTTCCGTAAAAGCTTTATCCCCAGCAAGTATCGCCCCTGCAATCCCGCCAATCCCTTTGTAGAAAGAAACATAAACACTATCAAACAGAGCACAGACTTCTGCAGCCGATTTTTGATAATAAGGGAGAATTTCAAATAGTCTTGCTCCGTCTAAATGTAATTTGATCCCCTTTTCCTTGCAGAATGCTGAGATGTCTTCCAATGTTTTGTAGTCAGGAAGCTGGCCGCCAATCTCCCTTTGCGGCAGCTCGAGTAATAAACAAGCGATTTCCTCTTCTAAGCCTAGTACATCTTCCAGCTGAATGACGCTATCTTTATCAGCTAATAAAATCGTTTCAATATGGTGTAATTCCTTCAATCCGTCTTCCTCATGAATCTCCAAATGACTTAATGGATGATATGCGACTTTTTTGATCCCCTTTTGGTCACACCAAATCCGTAAGGCAATTTGCTGTGCCATTGTCCCGCTTGGAAAGAATACAGCGGACTCTTTGCCCAGGTATTTTGCCATTTTTTCTTGGAAGTCGTCGATGACCTTTCCCTTTCCGTACATTTCGCTTTCCATCTCTCCATCGATATTCATTAATGCCTCTTTTAGCACTTGGACATTCCTAGGAAGATGACCAGGCACCTTATACTTTGCCTTTTTATAAGCTTCACCTAAAATATTTATCTCTGACATTGCGATTCTCCCTTCAACACTACTGTCTAATGGTATTTTATACTAAAACATGCGAAAAAGGACATCATCTACTAGATGACGCCCAAATATTCTTTTGTCCTATTTATTGAACTGTTTCTTTTACAAAATCGACTTCAAATCCTAAATCTTTCAGCATTTGGTGATCTGCGGTCGTTTCTTGTCCTGAAGTTGTTAAGTAATCTCCTACAAAAATAGAATTTGCTGCATATAATCCAAGTGGCTGTAAACTTCCTAAATTAACTTCACGTCCACCTGAAATTCTGATTTCTTTCGTTGGATTCACATACCGCATAAGAGCTAAAACCTTTAAACAGTACCTAGGATTCAATTCCTTAGTACCTTCAAGCGGGGTACCATCTATTGCATGTAGAAAATTGACGGGTATGGAATCGGCGTCTAAAACTCTTAGACTCATCGCCACGTTCACTACGTCTTCCTTCTTTTCCTTCATGCCGACTATTACTCCTGAACATGGAGATATTCCAGCTTCTTTAATTAGCTCAACTGTATTCACTCGATCCTGATAGGTGTGTGAAGTCGTGATGGAGTCATGGTGATTTTCTGAGGTGTTAAGGTTATGATTGTAGCGATCGACACCAGCTTCTTTCAGCATGGCGGCTTGTTCTGGTTTTAAAATTCCAAGGCAGGCACAAATCTTCAATTGATATTTGTCCTTTATTTCCTTTACTGCTGAAACAACTTGGTCTACTTCATGATTACTAGGACCACGGCCGCTCGCTACTATGCAAAACGTACCAGCCTGAAGCTGGTAGGCTTGTTCTGCTCCTTTAAGGATGGTATCTTTATCTACCATTCGATATTTTTCAATCGGTGCACTAGAAATACTAGATTGCGAACAATAGCCACAATTCTCAGGACATAGACCTGATTTTGTGTTAATTAACATATTAAGCTTTACCTTATTTCCATAATAATGATGGCGAATGACGTAGGCTCCTTGCAACACTTCTAGTAATTCCATATCGGAGGAATTCAGAATCTCCAATGCTTCCTCTTTTGAAATAACATGACCATTTAGCACCTCAAACGCTAATTCCTTCCACTTACTCATCCAATCCCTCCATCACTTAACTCGCTTTATTAACATTCCTAAATTGACTTTTTGACAAGGTTCGTTTTAAGCGATGTCCCATCACACCTGCTAAAATGGCTAGAATAATATCCTTTGGCAGCGGAACGACCATCCATAACCAAGCCAACTTGTATGTAAAACCCTCTGGTGCTGCAGCCCAAATTTTATATGCGGCGTACATCCAGTTCGTACCAAAAACATAATTAATGGCCATGCCCACAAGTGCAGCAAACGCGAATACCCCAACTGTATTTTTCATTTTTTCAATTAAGTAACCCGTTATATAAGCTGTAAAAACATAAGAAACAATAAAACCGAATGTAGGCTTCAAGAAAGTCCCAAATCCGCCGCCAAATTGAGCAAATACAGGTACTCCCACTAAACCAACGAACATATAAACCATCATTGCAATCGCACCCAATCTACTGCCAAGTACCACGCCTGCTAATATTGCAAAAAATGTCTGAAGCGTAATCGGTACTCCCCCTACGACCATAAATGGAACAATCGAAGTAATATTAGCCCCAACAGCCATTAGCGCAACAAACATTGCCGCTGCCGTTAGTTCAGTTGTTTTAAGTTTCATAAACATCCCCCTAAAATAATTCTATAAATTAAGAATAATCGGTGCAATAATTTATGTCAACTTGTTTTATGCATTAGTTTACATATAAAAAGTTCATCAACTGTAATCTTTACTAAACGTTCTATGTCCGCCGCTGCTAAACAGCAACAAATTCCACCTTGTTTCATACTATAAAGTGGGTATTCGACTAGATGAATGGATTAGAATTTTTTTGTTTTTAAAGGAGATGAGATGCACGGTATGACGATTAGAAAAGCAACTTACGAGGAGACTCGAAGTATCTTAAATTACCATTTAGAGGTATTAAAAGAAGCCACTATGGGTTATGTTAAACCAAGTCGCGAAAAAGCGATAGAAATGATGACTCCTTTTTTAACTGGTGGCGGTTATTACCTTGTA
The DNA here is from genome assembly GCF_030817595.1 of Neobacillus niacini. Taxonomy (GTDB): domain Bacteria; phylum Bacillota; class Bacilli; order Bacillales; family Cytobacillaceae; genus Neobacillus; species Neobacillus niacini_G. The sequence goes on along the minus strand of NZ_JAUSZN010000001.1, from coordinate 43,089 downwards.
AGAGTTAAAAATAATGTTATTCAAGGCTGGATTGGGTTAGGGCAAATTGTCGATCAAAATACAGATGAAACGGTCGGTTTTATTAATGAAATGTATGTACTTCCACCCTATCGTAAACAGGGTGCAGCTGAGAAACTATGTAAGGCTGCTTTCATACAGTTACGAGCTGAAGGTCATAAACAAGTCCAACTAAATGTTTATGCTGGAAACCATGCGAAACACCTATATGAAAAGCTTGGATTTACAGATATTTCCACTCTAATGACAAAGAACTTAGATTAATAGTATTCACAGTAAGCAAAAAAGTGGTCGTCAGAAAAAAACTGAAGACCACGTCCTTACAAATTATCTATGCTTTAAAATGTTGTACGACCTTCCCTTTACCGTCCTCTACTTCTAGTTCACCATATGCTCCGTTGACAAATGTGATTTGTGGCGGTATATGTCCGCAATCGACATCATAAATAATCGGGATTTGGAGCTCATTGGACAAGTCTTGGTAAACATCCACAATCGTATAGTTCTCCACTGGTTCATTGGCAGGACTACGGCCAAATAGGATACAGGATGTATTCTCAAACCAGCCTGCTAATTTCATTTGTACTAACGTCCTTCGTAAATCCGTTGTTTTTAACTCACAATTCTCTAGATACCACATAATAGGTTCATCGTTGATATATTTTTCCCTGAAACTTTTCACGTCACCATACGGGGTACCGATCAAATGTCGGATGACGTCGATACATCCTCCAAGCAAACGCCCTTCTGCTTTAACCTTTTTACCCGAAACAGTCTTCCAATAAGTCGGTTCTGTTAAATGGAATACACAAGGAGACGGGTTATCATGCTGCCATTCTTTTTGATATTTTCCAGAAGAATGCTGGATAATTGAGTCTCCGGCTTTTGTTGATAATACACTTAGCCACATGGCAGTTGTTTCATCGGAGTACTCGCCTCTTAAATCGATTAAGTTCGTTCCATTTGCTGTTGCAATACCGGTCTTTAACGTGATTGCTAGCAACAATACACTTGTATCAGAGTAACCCAGTACCCACTTGTTCTTGAGATTATCAAAATCAATCTCTTCTAAAATCTCAATAAGCAGCTCCCCGCCCCACGGTGGAATGATGAGGTCAATCTCTTCATTCTTCATCATCTCATTAAACTCTTGGGCACGCTTCGCTGCCTCTGCTGATTTTGCTTTGTCCTGGGTCCAAACCGTTTCTCCGCAAATGACATGAAAGCCTCTTGCTTTTAATCGACTAGATGAACTCTTCACCAGTTCGTGCAATTCTTCTTCAACTCCAGAAGAAGGAGCCGTCACTCCAATTGTTGCGTTATTTTTTAAAATCGGATATGTAATCATCTTGAATCCTCCCCTTAAAATAGAATTTATTACCATTATTCTACTTTGTTTAGGGGAAGAGGACTAGCTTAATTTGTAGGATTCTTTATGGAAAGATGCCATATACTTAAGACAGTCTTCTCCTTTTATTGGTGTTGCAGGCTTACCCTTAAGATAAAGGACCATTGCCATATAGTGTTGGGGACCCCATTTGTAACAATGTTTATAGTCATCTAACAGGTGAAACCCACATTTTTCCCAGAAATGAATTCTTGCATGATTCTCAGGTATGTCATCACATTCTACTTCAACTAATATTCTCTTGTATTGCGGCTCCGATTTAGCCCATTCTTTTATATAATCAAAAAATTCCTTTCCAATACCATGACCACGCAAGTTCTTACGTACCGCCAAATAATCCAACAGCAGTACACTCGAACCTGGCATCGAACCTGTAAGTGCCATTGCCAGAACCTCATCGTTCTCCATTAACACATGAAGTGCACTAAGCCCTCTGGCAAACATATTTCGGATAATCTTTTCTGGCTTGGTGGCATGTTCACCGAAAGCAACGTTATAAATATCTCTGGTTTTTCGCCAAAGAACTTCGTCCCATTGTTGGGTTGTGATAAATTCCATGATTGTGCGTTCCTTTATTTTGAAGTTTTTACTGATCTTTTTAGCATTCTACTAGCAAGTTGCTGTCGTCGCTCCATATACCATTGAAAAAACCATATGGATGTCGCAAGCCAAAAACCACTGGCAAAATAACCACCAATGATATCACTAGGATAGTGGACTCCTAAATAAATCCTGCTAACACCAATCATGATTATAAAAAAGGAGCTAAAGAGAAGGAGCAAGATACGTCCACCTCGATTAAAGATATGCCTCCACAATAGAAAGGTTAGGATCCCATATACAGTAAAGGCATTCATGGCATGACCACTCGGGAAACTATAGCCGCCAATTTCAATCAGCCGATGTAAATCTGGACGTGCGCGTTGGAAGATTTCTTTCAACAATGTATTTAGAATGGGTGTTCCAACAACAACTCCAATAAATAATAGTAATTCCAGTCGATGGTGCAGAACCTTATATAAAAAAAAGATAATAAAAAGGCATAAAATCACAACGATTTTAGTTGAACCAATTTCGGTAAAGAACTTCATTATAGATGTTATGTATGGCGCTTCCTGCGATTGAACAGCACCAATAACAGTACGATCAAAATCAACCAACTTATCTGCCCTCATCAAAATCGCCACTAAACAAAAAAACATCAGTGAAAATAAACTAAAAACAAACACACGCGTAACCTGAAACCTAACATTCATGTCATTAACCCCTTCATAACCGATAACCATATAATTTCCCATTTTCTACAATCCTAATAATTCTACCACACAAAAAAGGGCATCAAATATACAAAAACCGCTGCATAAGCAGCGATTTTTGTATATTTGGTGCCTGTCACCGTAAATGTCAACATCAAGCAAATTTCTCGTATAAGGTTGTTTCTTGTTTGACTTGCATGATTTGTTGTGATTTTATTTCGTTTCTTCTGTTCATTTCAAATACCTTCAAATGTTCAGAACGTATATTATTTTCCATTAATGCTTTGGTTAAGATTGGTGCTAGGATATGGGCGTCTTTCATTCCACAATTTATTCCGATTGCACCCGTTGGTGTCATGGTATGTGCAGCGTCCCCAATGAGGACTAATCCGTCCTCTACCCATGTTTCGCAGCGTGAGCTTTGTACCTTTAAACAAACAAAGTCACTCCAAGACTGAAGGTGTTCTCTCACACCATCTTCTAGCTGTGGAAAACTTTCAATCAATGGTTCAAGAAACGGCTGGATTGAACCTTTTCTTAATGTAGGAAAAGATCCTTCTGGTATATTCCAGCCGATTTGAATCAATCCTCCCGTTTGGCTAAACAATGCCAGCTGATGACCATTAACCAGTGCCATTCTTGTTGTCGGTTCCCATCCTTCTGGAGCTGGAATTTTTGCCCACAGGACATCATATCCGTGTGTCATTTCGATTGTTGGTATTTTTGCAAGCTTCCTAACAGTAGAATAACGACCATCTGCCCCTATTGTCACTTTGCTTGAAATCGTAATTTCTTCGCCATTTTGGATGGCTTTAACACCTGTATAGATTCCCTGGTCATCCTGAATTAATTCTTTAACGGTTGTATTAAATAATAGTTGGAATTGATTATTGTGTTCTGACTCTTGAATGATGGCATTTAATAAATGTGCTTGTGGTACATGGATTCCAACGTGATCTTCATGGACACCTGGAGAAATACTCTTCACCATATTTCTACCAGAATAGTATTCTACTTTTTTCATTTTGAGGATACCGAGCTCTTCTATTTTCTCAAATAATTTGTGTTCTTTTAAGATGGCTTCTGTTTCGGCATTAATATGCTCTCCCCTGAATTGCCTATTCACTCCAGCAGATCGTTCTATTACGATAGTTGATACACCGTTTTTAGCTAATAAATGTCCGAGTAATGTCCCTGCAGGTCCGGCGCCAACGATACAAACATCTGCTTGTAAGTTCATTTTACCCACCTTCTACTTTTATTAAATTTTTCTATATATTAATGTATTTTTGGACTAAATATTTGGTTTTAAAAAGTTTCATGATAAGAAAAAAAGTTAAGTATAGAGTAACAAAATTATTAAAAACGGTCAATGATTTCTTTACCGTAACTATTACCAATGTCCTATATAACCCAACCTGATTGATATGCGAATCAAGTATTTTAAATTATTTGTAAATTTTACGTCAAAATGTTTGAGTTTTTTTAAAGAGGAGGTTAATGAATGTTAAGAAATGGAAAATTGAATCTATTTCCTCTAAAAAGCTTGTATGATAATCCTGTAGTACAAATAGCAAAGCATTCAAGGAGGAATTTTGAGATGAAAAGTTTCAAGACTTGGTTAGTTGCTACGATGTCTGTTTTAATGTTGCTTGGAGTTGCCACTGGTTGTGCTGATACTGGAAATGATGAAACAGAAACAGAAGAAACAGAGCAGAATGAAAAAGGTACTGAGGAAGGTACAGAAAATACAGAGGAATGAGCATAATAAAAAAATACTTAATATCTAACATGAAACAAGGCGGCCGACTGCCGTCTTGTTTTGTCATTATTTATGTCTAATTAGAACATTGAGTCTTAAAATATTTCTTCTTCCATTTTTCAACTTATCTCTAAATGATGAAACAATGATAGAACTGCCCAGCCAGAACAGGAGCCCAAGAACAATACTTAATGTCCAGTTGCCGCTGCCTTGTAGTACGGTCCATACCGTCGCCACACACACCACACCGCCAATCATACCAAAAACAGACCCATTTGCAATCTTGGCTGCATTTTTTGAACCAGAAGCAATCCCCACCATTAACACCGCTGTAATCATCACTGCTGGAAATGCTGCAAAGATTCCGGCTAAGATTTTCCACGGAGAAATAACCGTTATCAAATAGCTTACCATTACGGCAGCACCGCCAAGAATAAAGCGGATTAGTAAATCTTTATACATATATAGCACCCTTCCCTTATGAGTATGTTGTAATCATCACAACCGCCATGGATAAAACCAGCCAAAATCCCATTGCTTGTAGAAGTCCGCGTTTCCATCCTTGTCTCGGAAGCAGATATCCAGCAAGAATTGCGACCATAATATTAATTCCCATGCCGACTATGGCACCTTTCGATAATAGAATGGAATGGGCTACTAGTTCATCACCACTAAAGTCCAAGCCCACTGTCAATAAAGCCGCTAAATACACGGCTGGAAATGCTGCAAAGATTCCTCCAGCCTTTTCACCTAAATTTCTAGCAACTAATGTCGAAACAACTACAGCTGTGCCTCCTAAAATAAATCTTATTAGTAATGCACTTATCGATAGGTCTCCCATGGTGATTCACCTCTGTTATTTTTGAAGATACTTTAATTTATGTGAACTATTTCACATAAATCTAACATAAATTTATTTTACCTCATTTTCATGCATTCACATGTGAACATTTCTTTACTATTTTTAAAGCGTTCTCATATTGAGTTTTTTAGAATACCTTTAAAAAATAAAAAAACCCTAAATTAGGGTTTTAGTTGAATCTACATTAATAACCTTTTTTTGTATTAACAATATTTTTAAGTGGCCTGTTTTCATCAATGTTCTTAAGGGTTTCGAGGAAACAAGCTGCCCCCTCACTTGGGGTCGTAACGGCAGAGATATGTGGAGTGATTTGAACCCTTGGGTGATCCCATAACGGATTGCTTTTTGGTAGCGGTTCTTGTTCAAATACATCCAGTACAGCAAAACTAACTGTGCTGTCATTCAGTGCCAGTAGCAGTGCTTCCTCGTCTACAGAAGCACCTCTCCCTACATTTATAAATCCCGCATTGGAAAGTTGATTAAAGATGGCACTATTAAATAATTTCTCTGTTCTTTCCGTCAATGGCAATGTATTAATCACATAATTCATTTCATTTAAAACAGAAAAATGAGAATCAACCTTCAAAACCTCTTTAAAACCAGCTTTTTTCTTCCCACTCAAAGATACACCGTACACGTCAACTCCTAATCCGGAAAAAACTGTCGCAATCATTTGACCGATTTCACCTGTTCCATACACAAGTACTTTTTGTTCTCCTATTAATTTCGGTGTAGACTGAACCCAATTTTTCTGCTGCTGTTGCTCTTTAAAGCGGTCATGAAGCTGTAAATCTTTTAGGATGTAACTCAAGCAATATTCTGCAATCCTTTGTCCAAAAGAACAAATCGTTCTTGTTAAAAGAATTTCTTGATTCCAATCTTTCTTATGTAAAAAACGATCAACGCCTGCGCCTAACGAGTGAACCCATTTCACAGAACTGTAATCATATTCCGCTTTTAAATTAAAAGAGACCAGTGCGTCTGCCCAGCTTAAATCTTCCTGTGATAGCTCTTCCTCCGGCATAAAACGGAAAGTCTTATCTGGGGCATTCTTTTCAATTAACGCTTGAAGTTCTCTAAACATCGGACTGACTAGTAAAATATTCTTTATTTTCATTTTCTTCCCCTCTCCCTCATTAAACTTACTCTTTTGGTACGTCGAGCGCTTGGTATGCTGTCTGATATCTCCCGCCGTCTGCTACTTCTGAATGATATAAAGCCTTAAGAGCAAAGTTTTTCTCAAGATCATGTTCGTTAATCAACTCTTTTAAATGCACCTGTAATTCTTTATTTTCTTTTACTAACTGCTTCATTTGTGATTTAAAATACTTCATTCGCTGTAAATCTCCTCTTTTATGATTAAAAATAGGGACGATAAAATCGTCCCAGTCTTGATCGATTATTTTAATGCCTTACTCACTTTCAGTTTCTTTCCTTTGACAGTTGTGTGTTCCATGGCTTGCAGGACTAGTGAACCTTTGCCGTTAAGAATATCTACATAGGTTAAGTTGTCCTGGATAGTAATAATTCCAATGTCATTTGCTGAAACTCCTGGAATATTGGAAATGGTACCCACAAAATCCACCGCGCGTAATTTTTTCTTTTTGCCGCCGCTAAAGTGGAGCTTGGTAATATCCTTGTTAATTCGAGCTGTCTTATTGTTTCTGACTACTCTTCGTCCGCTAAGCTTTTCTTCAAATGCTGCTTTTCCACTCGCAACCTCATCTTGAGTCGGAGTGTCGATTGGAGGAATTTCAAAGCCAATATATCTTTCAATTGCTTTTAAGAATTTCCCTTCAAATGGTGTTACGAAGGTAATGGCTTTTCCCTTATTTCCAGCCCGGCCTGTTCGACCAGTCCTGTGAACATAGCTCTCTTTTTCCATCGGAACATCATAATTAATAATCAACGTCACATTATCAATATCGATGCCCCTGGCAGCCACATCCGTTGCTACTAAATAGCGAAAATTACCCAATTTAAATCCATCCATGACACCAAACCTGTCCTCTTGTTCAAGCCCGCCATGTAATCTTTCACAGGAATAATTGGCTTTTTCCAATTCAGTATAGACATCCTCTACATTTTCTTTTGTTCGGCAAAAAATGATACAGCTATCAGGATTTTCAACGACTGTTATATCCTTCAGCACAGAAATCTTATCTTCATCCTTTACCTCGATAACACCATGTTCAATTGTATTCGTTGTCACACCTGTAGCAGCAATCTCAATATGAATCGGATCTTTCATATATTTATGGCAAAGGTTTTCAACATCCTTCGGCAGAGTTGCAGAAAAGACCATGGTTACCCTATTCTCAGGAAGTTCTTTAATGATCGCTTCAACTTCGTCAATAAAGCCCATATTTAGCATTTCGTCTGCTTCATCGATGATTAAATAGTTAATTTTATCTAATTCGAGAGTTCCTCTTTCAATATGATCGATGGTCCGACCAGGAGTACCCACCACTACATGCGTTTTTTGCTTTAATTCTTCCTTTTGTTTCGAAAAAGGTTCTTTCCCATAAACCGCCATCGCCTTGATCCGTTTAAACCGGCCAATATTCGTTATATCGTCACGAACCTGGACAGCCAGTTCACGAGTCGGTGTAAGGATTAACGTCTGAGGTTTTTTCTCCTCCCACTCCATCATCTCGCAAATTGGTATCGCAAAGGAAGCTGTCTTGCCGCTGCCTGTTTGTGATTTTACAACTAAATCTTGCTTCTTTAATGCCTTAGGTATAACTTCTGTTTGCACTTCTGTGGGATTCTCGTATTTTAGCACCGTAAGCGCCCTTCTTATTTCCTCGCTTAACGAATAATCCTCAAACTTTTTTTCACTCATGCAGCAACCTCATTTTTAATTATTATCCAACTTCTATATAGGATTTCTCCGAAAGAAATATCATATGCAAAATCTGAATATGTTCATTATACTTGAAATAAACCAGTTATCGACTTTTTATTTCAATGTATTGTTACACAACAGCTTTACAACACTAAAGAGAAACGGTACAGTAATTTAATAAGCTGCCTTATGGGTATAGTCATCTCCTACAATTAAAAAACAGAAAAGTCCAAATTTTTCTCGAAAATCTGTTATAATGGAAATATCCTGCTATAAGGATATTATAGATCACTCACTGGACAGCAATTTCATACATCTTTGGATCTCTTTTTTTAATTTACTATATTTTTTCAGGAGGTAATCTATGTATAAAATCAAAGATAAGGAAAAGCTTTTCATTTACACTGGACCCGATGGCTCTGGGAGAAAAACGATTGCCAAAATGGTCGCGACCGCGTTTGATATGGAAACTGTCCTCTCTTACACGACTCGTCCTCCCCGTCATTACGAGCAAGATGGCGTAGACTACCATTTTGTTTCGGAAGATGAATTCAACAAGTTGAAAGACAACGATGAATTCCTTGAAAGCGTAGACATCGATGGAATTCATTACGGAATCCGCGAAGAGGATATCGTTAAAGCTTTTGAAAATCATAATCTTGTCTATTTAACATTAAATCCAGAAGGCACTGAAAAATTAAAAAGCATGTATGGTGACAAAGTCATGCGCTTTTTCATTTTTGCTGACCGTGACACGGTTATTGCAAGACATGAGGCACGAAAGGATACAGAAGAGGATATTCATAGGCACTTAGCACACTATGATGAAATCATGGCTTATAAAACTGAATGCGAGCATGTTTTTGAAAACTATGATTCACCGCAGGTATCTTTTCAAGTGAGTGAAGTCATTGAGGCTTTCCTTGACAGAAATCGAATTGTGACTGATTACTAAAAAAGGGTCCAGTTGATAGGATGTTATCCTGTCATTGGACCTTTTTCATGTTTACTAGCCCAACTACAGAAAACAGCTTGAAATCGTCGCAAGTACCGTGTATAATTAAGTGTTGAAAACATTATTTAGGGGGAACTCTTTTTGTCGATCGAAGTAGGCAGCAAAGTACAAGGTAAAGTAACGGGTATTACTAATTTTGGAGCGTTCGTAGAATTACCAGGTGGCACAACGGGTCTTGTGCACATCAGTGAAGTAGCTGATAGCTATGTGAAAGACGTAAATGATCATCTTAAAGTAGGAGATCAGGTTGAAGTTAAGGTAATTAGTGAGAAAGACGGTAAAACTGCCTTGTCTATTAAAAAAGCTATTGATAAGCCAGAAGGTCAAACTTCTTCTTATTCCCAGCGTCCACAACGCCAAGGAAGAGATAACAGGCAATCAAAAGACTTCCGTTCAAAAGGCGGCAATTTTAAGCCAAAAGAGAACTTTGAAGATAAAATGGCGAAATTTTTAAAAGCTAGTGAAGAAAATTTATCCAGCTTAAAACGTAACACTGAAACGAAACGTGGCGGACGTGGCGGAAGACGCGGATAATTATAGATAAAGAATGCATGCCAACACGGGCATGCCTTCTTTTACTTTAAGGAATATTTCTTGTATATACTCCCCTAATTCTTTGCCAAATCTCTTCGATTGGCTACTAATGGCGGCTGCTCTAACCATTCGTTCTGAATCATAAGATTGGCCCCATCCTCAGATAATTTCAGAACCTCTACATTAAACCGTGAATAATCAACCACTAAATCTGTTCTCTGACTCTCCGAAATTGCGATCCCATAGTTTCCTACTCCGGCATAGATCATCAAATTAAAGTGAAACAACATTAATTTATCAGAAAACGGTGATTCAGTGGAATCTGTTACTTCCTGTTCAAATCCCATCGGAATGGATAGTGAATCCATTTCCAAATAGCTGCTTAACACCTTAATATGTTTTAAGGATACATCTTTTCCTCTTAAAAAATATTTTCGGACCTTATTGGACTTGGCCACTTGGCTAAAAGCCATTGCGATTGCGACACCTAGCCGATTGGTTAGAACGTTTGCATATAGATTGGTTACCTCCGTGCCCGTAAGTGCTTCCCTTCTTCCCAACCCTTCTAAGATAAAGGACTGTTTATGGACAAACTCTAATTTTTGTGGATATGGAATTACAGGCGGACGCATGGCCAGTCCTTTTTCTAATAAAATCATCGCTGCATTTGAATCCAGTTCCAGCGTATCTGTTAAACATTCAGCATAAAAAGAACGAATATCCTGGCGATAGACATTTTGTAATACTCTTCCATAAGTTACTAAACCACCCTTAGACATGTTCCGAATATACCTTAGGTAAAAAATATCTGAAAATAACCGTTTAGCTATTAAATTTACATCTTGTTCGGTAAACCCTTGTGGAACCTGAATTTGTTCCTTTGTAAATATCTCACGAATGAACTCAACATGTTTTTCAGACAATTGTAAAGCGTAAGTGGTAAGGGATTTAATATCTTTGTCATCGATATGTACTAGAAAATATTTCAAAACGCAGACGGACATACTATCAGCAAGATAGCTTGTCCATAAATAGGACAATTCAGATGCGGTTAACTTGATATGGTCGAGGTTTTTATCCATAAAAATTTCCTCCTATTATCTTCAAGCATAATATTTCCAGAATAGGAGGAAATTATTTATGGTATTGGTTCCATTTACACAACGATTTCATTAATAGATTTATTAACAGCCCGCCGGAATGTCCAAATGATGTCTGTTAACATGTCTGTTTCCACCTTTATTTCTTTTATGTCCCAATATAATTCATTTTTACGATGATAATAGAAAATGCCATCCTTCGATTTCATGATTGTCAGGATTCCTTTCGGATTTTCTGTTTCCATTGTAAGAAAATGTTTTTCTCCGTCCCAATTTGCAAATGCTTCGAAAATGTTTAGAAAGACCTGGACTTCCCTTCTACTCTCCAGCACAACATCCACTCCCCTTTTTTAAAAATAAAAAATGATGAGTCCTCCACATTCGTTACCCTTCCAATCGAGTAGTGTTTTGATTATAGTCAATGAAACAGGCAGCCTTCCATCATCCTGTGAGAAAGACAAACATGATTTTGATTTTTTCCGTTAGAACTATAGCTACCATCATTATAGAGCCAAAGATTGGACGATTTTAAATAGATTATCTTTGGTAAATAAGATTGTTACAGTATTGGATAACTTTCTAATTTTTCGGGCCAATTCGTGCCTGATTGTTACCGTAATCATAGTCCACACATAATTTCAGGCACAATCCAATTAGTATAAAAAAAGATAAGGCTGTCCAAGAGTCTAGTAGACTTTTGAACAGCCTTTTATTTTGTCTTATTTCTTGTTTAACTCATCTAATAGAGGAAAAAGTTCTTCTAGGTGTTGAATTTCATAGGTTGGAATAACTTCATTTCTTTCTTTATTATGGCGGTTAATCCAAACGGATTTAATTCCTGCACGATTGGCACCGAGAATATCAGTCATTAAGTTATCCCCCACCATTAGTATCTCATCCTTCTCTAATCCCATAAGTGACAAGGCGTGCTCAAATATCGTCGGATCGGGCTTCCCTCGTCCAAACGCACCTGAAATGACAATCTGGTCAAAATAGGGAACAAGTTCTGGTGTAATCGATAGTTTCGTATTCTGCAAATCCGGGGAACCATTTGTCAAAAGAAGCAATTGGTACTTCCCTTTTAATGAATCTAGAATGGTAAATGTTTCCTCATATACGAACGGTAAGTTCCTGCGCTCCTGAGGAAACCTTTCTGCTAACTCATAACTAAAATCAGGATCATCTATTCCCAATGCCTTCAATCCTGCCGTCCAAGTATCTTTTCGATAGCCAGGTACAATTTCTTTCATTTTCCGAAAGTCATCCTGTTCATCTAAAAAATTCCCCCATAAGCCTTCAAACGGATTAATTCCAATCATTTGTGTAAATGAATAGGTCTCATAGGAGGAGTAGAGATCCCTTGCCGCCTCACGAACTGCTTCTTCTAGTTCATTTGCGTCTACCCCACAACGTTCCTCCGCTATTTTACAAGTCGCAACAAATGCTTCCTTAATACTTTTTTGATCCCAAAGCAGTGTATCATCTAAGTCGAAAAAAATTGCTTTTATCATTTCTTAAGCCTCACCTTTCACACAAATATATTTTACTAGTTTACCATTATTTAAATTAAATGAATATTCTTTCACAAAATTAATTTAAAATGTTTTCGGCTGCCATTATCAAGCACCTCTGTAGCAAAGGATCTCCTACTTCTTAAATATTTTAAGCTGCAGTATATACTTTTTTATTGTATAAATTAATTCAACATATTCCTTTTTCTTTTCTCATAAAATGGACAAGGGAGAGGTAGTCCAAAGGGGGAATGAAAGTGGAAATCACGACTATACATTTGAGGATCCATTTCTACTAGTTATGAAAAAAACATTGTTGACTTATTTTTGTTTATTATTAGGAGCAACCCTACAGGGTATTGCGATGTCTGTATTTTTATTTCCACATTCCATCCCATCTGGCGGCGGTGCCGGCCTTGCCATCCTAATCAATCATTTTTTCCATCTATCCCTTGGGTTTTCTTTATGGCTGGCAAATGCTGTCTTTTTATTATTTGCGCTTCCTTATTTTGGATTTACTTGGACCTTTCGCACGATTATTTCAGTCGCTATTACCGCTATGACGGTAGGTTACATAACCTCACACTATCCTCACCCACATATTAATATTTTCATATGTATTGTGGCTGGAAGTGTTATTTTTGGCTTTGGAGTCGGCTTATTGATTCGTGCCGGTGCCTCTAGTGGCGGTATGGTCATTCCATCGTTAATGATTGCCAATTACAAACAGTGGACACCTGGCAAAGTCATGATGGGAATTAACCTGATTATCTTTTTACTAACGGCTGTGGTAATTGATATAAACATCGTTTTATATGCAATTATTTGCCAATTTTTCTCCACCAATATTATTGATTCTATCTATGATCTAAAACTCCATAAGATAAGGATATTAACCGCAAACTGGAGAAAAAGATAAGAAGATCCCTTATAGAATCTTCTTATCTTTTAGGTAATTTATTATTATCTCAACCGATTGAGCAATGGACGTATTATCAGTGTCAATGACGATCTCAGGTAGATTAGGTTTCTCATACGGTGAAGAAATCCCTGTAAATTCCGGAATTTCTCCCTTCCTTGCCTTTTTATATAACCCCTTTGGATCCCTATTTTCACAAACTTCAATCGGACAATTCACAAAAATCTCAACAAATTCCCCTGACTCAAACATCTGACGAACAAGTTCTCTATCCTCTCTAAATGGAGAAATAAAGGCTGATGAAACGATTATGCCGCTGTCAACAAATAGCTTTGCCACTTCCCCAATTCTCCGGATATTTTCTTTTCGGTCTACCGGACGAAAACTTAAATCACGATTTAATCCATGACGAATATTATCACCATCTAAGACATAGCTTCTAAATCCCTCATGAAATAAAGCGTAATCTACGGCATTTGCTAAAGTGGATTTCCCTGACCCTGATAAACCCGTAAACCAAAGGACACAACTTTTATGCCCATTCCTATCATGGCGTTCTTTTTTGCTTACACTCGAGTGGTGCCAAGTGATGTTTTGACTATTTTTCATGTTCCACACCCTTTATTTCCTTTGTGTAAACATGCTGCATGCCTTGAATAAGAATTTCAATTACCTCCGGTCGACTGAATTCCTTAGGCGGATGCACGCCGTTTTTTAACATCGCTCTTACCTTTGTACCGGACAGGACGACATGATCTCGTGAATCATGTGGACAGGTTTTCTCAGAAGCCATATTTTCGCACTTTTTACAATAAAAGCTATGTTCAAAGAATAGTGGTTTTATTCCTAAATCGGCTTCGGTAAATTCACTAAAGATTTTCTGAGCATCATATGTGCCATAATAGTTTCCTACCCCAGCATGGTCTCTCCCTACAATAAAATGAGTACATCCGAAGTTTTTGCGGACGATAGCGTGAAAAATAGCTTCTCTTGGTCCTGCATAACGCATGGCAGCAGGGAATACAGACAGGAAAACCCGATCTTTTGGGTAGTAATGTTCAAGTAATACCTGATAACTTTTCATCCTAATATCACTTGGGATATCATCTGCCTTTGTCTCTCCTACAAGGGGATTTAAGAAAAGACCATCGACTGTCTCTAAAGCGGTTTTTTGAATATATTCATGTGCCCGGTGAACTGGATTTCTAGTTTGGAACCCCACTACTGTCTTCCAGCCAAGATTCCTAAATTTATCCCTTGTTTGAATAGGATCTAGATAAAAACGTTCAAATTCACTATTATTGATCCTTCTAACCATCGTGATAGGGCCTGCTACATAGAGTTCATCCCTCGCAAACAGTTTTTTTACACCTGGATGCTGCAAATCTGTTGTTTTATAAACCATTTCTGCCTCTAAGATTTTATCAGGAATGTAGATTTCCTCCACATTCATGACGCCATAAATGACCTCATCTTTTATAAGGTTAATGGTTTCCCCAACCTTAAGTTCGATTGCCTTATTTTTATCAATCGCTAATGTAATCGGCAGCGACCACGGAAGTCCGTTAGAGAGCCTCATATTATTTACAACTGACTCATAATCGGCTTTTCCCATGAAGCCTTCTAAAGGGCTATAGGCACCATTTGCAATCAATTCCAAATCACTTAATTCTAAATTATCTAGTGATACCGATTTCCGTGAAAAGTCTGTAGGTAGATTTAAATTTATCCTATTTATTAATTTGCCACCATGTGGCACACTTTCACTCATGATACTTCCCTCCAAAATCCTACTAAACTATGAAAACAGCTGTCAATTAGCAGCCTGTTATGATTCATGAAGCCCGCATTCTGTTTTTGCTAAACCAGCCCACCTTCCCGCGCGCGAATCTTTTGGGTTTGTAACAGGTTTTGTACAAGGTGCACAACCGATACTTGGGTAGCCTTTGTCATGCAGTGGATTATACGGCAGCTTATTTAGTTGAATATACGTCATGATATCTTCTGAGGACCAATGAATAAGAGGACATATTTTTATTTTTTGAAATTTATCATCTTTATTGATATATTCCGTTTTGCTCCTTGTAGGGGATTGTTCTCGTCTTAAACCGGAGATCCATGCCTTTGCACCCGCTAAGGCCTCCTGAAGGGGAACCACCTTTCTCATATGACAGCAAAGATTAGGATTATGTTTCCATAATTCATCACCATACCATTTTGCTTGGTCCTCCAAGGAATTCTTCGGTTTTATCATGTTGATTTGTAAAGAAGGGTAACGATTCTTAACCTTTTCAATTAATTCATATGTCTCTGTAAAATGTAGTCCTGTATCAAGGAAAATAATTTTCGCTTTTTTATTTACCTTCGAAATTAAATCGATTAGGACGATACCCTCTACACCAAAGCTGCAGGCATAGACAATTTCGTCTTGATATTCTTGAAAAGCCCACTTTAATACATCCAAATAATCTGGCTGACTCTCCCTAAAGGAGGTAATTTGTTTTTCATCCCATTTATCATACGTTAACAATCCGGGGACCCCCATTCCTCTCTATCCCTTAGGTTTCAATGCTCAACGTGATACAGGCATTATTCACCACTTCAATCTTATTCATCTGGTTAATGTCGCCGTAATTGGCATAAGAAATCATCGCTCGTATCCAAGAGCCATGACCAAACGCGAGGATATTTGTATATTTTTGATATTTATCTATAAACATGACAATCCGTTTTTCTAAATTCTTTAAACTCTCACCTAACACCAATTCTCTTGGATTTTCAAACCATACCTCTCCATATTTTTCAATCAACTTCTGCTTCGGAACTCCTTCAAATGGTCCAAAATCCAATTCATCCAGTAATGCCTCTATTTCATACTTATATCCATAGAGATTGGCTGTTTGGTGGGTTCTTTGCAATGTACTTGCTAAAACAAGATCAAAGGGTGCTAACTTTTGAAGAACTTTTTGATTGTCCTCAATTCCATCTATAAGTTCATCTGAAACCTGTGATAGTTCGATATCCTGCCTCCCCTGAAGCCATGTTTGTTTATTCCATTCCGTTGGAAGGTGTCGAATTACAGTGATTTGCATTCATCTTCCTCCACATAAAAAGTTTCACTCCGCAGTCCGCGGCGTTGGGTTTCTAATACTAAAACATCCTGAAGTTTCACATTGCCTAAATTAACGTTTGGTCCCACTTCTCTAATAAAATACATTTGATGTTTGGCTGTTGGCGCCTCAAAGATGATCTTTTTGCTGTCGATATCTTTTATTAATTCCTGAATCAAACTGGATTTAATGCTGCCGGATTTTTCATAAATGCCAGATGTTCCTGAATCTCGCCCTTCTGTTATTACATAATCACAACCTGCCTGTAATAAAAGGTTTATTTCTTCCTTCCAGTCACAGATGTCCATATCCTTATTAGAATCCTTTGAGCCAACCTCAGCTATTACATGAAAATCCTTTTTTATTTCCGAAATCATTTGGAGGCGTTCTTCTATTGGAATATCAAGCGTCCCGTTGGAAATCTCAATCCAGTCAATCCCTAATTCACGTAAATGCCTTAAATATTCAGGAACTTTATTTTGATAAAAACATTTTTCAAATAGTGTTCCTCCACAATAAGGCTTTATCTGATACTCTTTATAAAGTTCAATTTTTTTCCTAAGGTTTGGGGTCACATAAGCTGACCCAATTCCTATCTTAGCTATATCAATGAGATATCCATAGTCATCTAAAATATGTTTTAATTCACCTATTGGGGTGCCGAAATCGATCACCGAGGTCAATCCGTATGTTCTATTTCCTGACGTCCTTTCTGGCAGTATTAAAAAATCCATACATAAAGCGCCTCCTCTATTTTTCTAGGATAGATTATTCAAAAAATAGGTGATTGTGTAGATATTAGGCTTGAAAAGCAGAAATTAGGCATTTGTCTTGTATAAACTCTGCCTTCACTTGAAACAATAAAAAGGCTATTCTCACAGTTAGGGGTGTACATCCTTGTCAAAGCAAAAACATTCGGGCTTAACAATTCTGGCCATTAGTTCCATTCCACTTATTCTTGTTTTGGGAAATTCGATGCTTATTCCTGTTCTTCCTAAAATGAAATCTGAACTGGGTATCTCACAATTTCAGGTTAGTTTAGTCATTTCTGCCTTTTCCATAGCGGCAGCCATTTCGATACCAGTATTAGGTTATTTGTCCGATAGGTTTTCACGGAAAGCCATTATTATCCCCGCCCTGATTTTATATGGGAGTGGAGGGTTATTGGCCGGGGCCGCTTCCGCTTGGTTTGATAATTCCTATACATGGATACTTGCAGGCAGGATTATGCAGGGTATGGGTGCTGCAGGAACTGCCCCTATAGCCATGGCATTAACAGGTGATTTATTTAAAGGAGGACAGCAGAGTAAAGTCTTAGGATTGGTCGAAGCATCCAATGGATTTGGAAAAGTAATCAGCCCAATCATCGGTTCGCTTTTAGCTTTAATCTTTTGGTATGCAGCGTTTTTCGCCTTTCCGATTTTCTGCTTTATTTCCTTGTTATTAACCATCATTTTCATTAAGGAAAAAAAGGCCAAAAAGGAACCCCCTCCGGTTGGAAAATATGTAAAGGGGCTTGTATCTGTTTTTAAAACGGAGGGACGCTGGTTATTTGCCGCTTATATAACAGGAGCGACCTGTTTATTTACACTTTTTGGGATTTTATTTTACATTTCAGACATATTGGAAAAGGATCATCAAATTGATGGAGTCATGAAAGGATTGATTTTAGCGATTCCGCTGCTAGTCATGACCACCACCTCTTATATAACCGGAAGTAAAATTGGTAAAAAGATGAGGCTTATGAAAACATTAATCATTTTAGGATTATTGCTCATGACCACTTCATTTGCTTCACTTATTTTCTTTAAAAAATTAGTTCCTTTTTTCGCTGTCCTTTCTGTAAGTAGTATTGGAACAGGACTTGTTCTTCCTTGCATCAATAGTTTTATCACAGGATCTGTCCCAACAGACCGAAGGGGTTTTGTCACCTCCTTATATGGGTCTGTACGATTCTTAGGGGTAGCGATAGGTCCCCCCGTATTCGGCTCCCTAATGGCTTGGTCAAGGTCGGGCATGTTTTTAGTTACGGCTGGATTAACGCTATTTTGTGCCTTGCTTTGTATGATACTGATTCATGTAGCAAAAACCAAACCAGCTGAAGATAAAGAAAGTGACTCATTGTTTGAAAAATTGCAATTCACTTAAGATACGTAAGATATAAAAGGAGAAGATTTAATTGCAAATATATTTTTCACCTGAGGTTATCACCCCTGAATATCAGGTCCTAAATGTTGTTAATTCAAATAATAAAGGTGTGGGAAATGTTGCATTTTTATTTGATGAAAAGAAGCTTTATGTATACGGCATCTTAGAAGATGAAGAGGTGGGTTCCGATTTTAAAGATTTAGTCACACCCTATATAAAAGGATTAGCAAAGGCTAAACCAGGGCTGGATATTCTATCCTGTTTGTATGTCGGATGTAAAAAAATTAAGCTAAAAGAAGAAGAGAAAGAAGAAGAATAAAGGTACTATTAGAGGACGGCATTGACCGCCCTCTTTTAATTTGGGTTTGGGCAGTAGTAACAAGGCATTTAACCACTTCATAACTTATTGGTAAGCAGTTAGACAAATATGGAGTGTGTGGCCTAATGAGTATTGGAATCATTCTAATGGGGCTATTAATCGGATTTATGGTTGGCTTGACCGGTGTTGGCGGTGCAGCATTGTTAACACCCATATTAATATTACTAGGGATTAGTCCTTCCATAGCAGTAGGAACAGACTTGGTTTATAATTCTATCACCAAGCTATTTGGATCCTTTCAACATTGGAGGCAAAAGACGATCAATCTTACGCTGGTGAAATATCTTGCTATTGGCAGTATACCTAGTGCAATTTGTGCGGTTGGAATTCTCCATCTGTTTGACTCGTTTTTTCATAACCAAGAGCAAGTAATCAAACATGCTTTAGGATACGTTTTAATTTTAGTAGCGTTGACTACTCTAATTAAAACGTTTGCTAAAGGTAAATTAGAAGAAAATACCTTCCAAAAGAAGCCGCTTCATGAGAAACGCGGTTTGACGATTGGTATTGGGGTTATCTTGGGCTTTATTGTTGGTTTGACCTCTATTGGTTCTGGTTCTTTGTTTGCCTTGGCAATGCTTTATCTATACAGAATGAGTCCTTCAGAGCTCGTCGGAACAGATATTGCACACGCATTTTTACTAGTTACAGCCGCTGGCTTTATGCATGCAGGGATTGGGAATGTTGATTATTTATTGATGATTAACCTGCTGATGGGTTCCATTCCGGGTGTACTGATTGGAAGTAACTTATCCTCTAAATTCCCAGCTAAGCCATTAAGAACCATTATGGCCATCATGATTTTGATTAGTGGTGTTAAACTGATTTAAGAAGCACGGTGCCTACCATGTTTTTTCTAGTGGGCTGTGTTAAACTTGGCTGTTGATTTGCGCTCCAGGCGCTATGCTTTCCGCGGGCTCGCCCGTGAGCCTGTCTAGCTACAGCGCCTAGACCCTCGAGTCGCTTCGGTCCTGACGATGAAGTCAAAGAGCGACTTTACCGCCAGGCCCTCTAGCGCTTGTCGGGTCTGAACAAGGCGCCTCCGCTTTTGCTTCTCCTCGGTCGTTCCGACCTGCGGGGTCTCACTCAGCTCGTTCATCCCGCAGGAGTCAAGCGCCTTCCGCTCCAATCAACAGGTTCTTAAAGCAATAATCTCCTTTGACACAGCCATCTATTTTTAAATGAAAATGAAAAACCTGTCCTTCTCCTGAACAACCAATCATATACTTATGGTAGAAATGGTAATTGCAGGAGGGTCATTATGTTTATCATTATTGAAAAAGTAGTACTCGGAATGGCTTTTTTACGATTAATATCAGGTAGCATTGAGATATTTGCAGCTATCCTCATGATTAAATTTAATACTGTGGAAAAAGCACTGATGGTTAACTCTTCACTTGCACTAATCGGTCCGGTTATTTTAGTTTTAACGACCTCTATTGGGTTAATAGGATTAGTCGAGAAAATATCGATTATGAAATTCGTCTGGATTGCTCTTGGAGTTAGTTTTATCTTTATAGGGGTAAAGTCCTCATGAAAAACCTACATAAAAAGAAAGCCTATCATTGACTATGATAGGCTTATTTATGTGATTGTCTCGTTGCGTCTTGTGGATTCAGCATTCTGGCACGGGTATTTTTTAGCGGGATTGGTGTGCGAGCAAGCATTATCCGAAAGTCCTGCGGATTAAACGGGATGAATGGATATAAATACGGAGTATTCATACTCTTTGTTCTTGCAAGCATTATAATCCACAATGTAATTCCGATTGCTAGACCTGGTACGTTAAGTAAAGCGACCATGATTAAAAAGAACACACGAAACAGTCTGTTTGCCAGACTCAATTCATAGCTTGGTGTTGCGAAGGTTCCGATTGCTGAAACCGCTACATAAAGGACTACCTCATGCGTAAAGATTCCCACTTGTACAGCAACATCTCCAATAATTATCGCCGAAACGATACCGAGTGCTGTTGCAAGGGCGTTGGGGGTATGTATGGCAGCCATCCGCAGTATTTCTATCCCGATTTCGGCAATAAGAAATTGCCATATCAATCCAATTTCCCCTGAATCTTTAACACCAATAAACTTCCATCGGTCAGATAGCAGCTGCTCATTGGAAGCATAGGTATACCATAACGGTAAGAGGAATAAGGAGGCCAGCACCGCAATAAATCGTGCCCACCTTAAGAAGACACCTATTATTGGCTTTTGGCGGTATTCCTCTGCATGCTGTAAATGGTGCCAATAGGTAGACGGGCAAATCATCACGCTAGGTGATCCATCGACAACAATTAGGACATGACCTTCCATTAAATGAACAGCACTGGTATCTGCTCTTTCCGTATAACGTACCATTGGATATGGATTATAGTTTCTGCCAAAGACAAATTCTTCAATTGTTTTTTCACCCATCGATATTCCATCAACAGAGATACTTTCAAGCTTATCCCGTAACATTTTTACATGATCAACATCAACAATGCTATCAATGTATACTAACGCAATATCCGTTTTTGACCGCTGACCAACCTGTACATATTCCATGACGAGAGACCGGTCACGAACACGCCTTCGAATCAAGGCTAAATTAAAAACAATGGTTTCAACAAAACCATCGCGCGGACCGCGGACCACACGTTCAATATCCGGTTCTTGTGGAGATCGAATCGGATATTCACGTGAATCAATCATAATCACTTGATTGCCGCCTTCAACGACTACCGCTGTCTGTCCTGCAAGAATCTGGGCAATAACCTCTTCAAGATCATCGGAAGTATTAACCTCAACATGTGGAATAAAAGTCTTAAAAAGCCTATCAATCGGATTATCGGCAAAATCCTCTGGTTTGCGCTTCTCAATTTCCTTCATAATGAGAAGAAGGAGATTTGCCGAAGCGAATCCATCAATCAAGAACATTGCAAACTTCCGTCCACCATATTCTAGTGGTCTATGGATGACATCGAAGTTTTTGCCTATCCGTAATTCTTTAATTAAATATTCAATATTATCTTCAAACTTTTCTTTTACTGGAATTTGCGTTCCTTTTTTTCCCAAGCTTGCCAACTCCTAAAATTTTCATATTGGTATTTTGCAGCAAGCTTGGGTGTTATATACTAACGTTTCCGAGTTTTTTACATGTATTTATTCTATTAAAAACTTTTCGATTGTCTTTTGTATTTCATTTTCTGTATAAACAAACAAAATTTCACTGCCCTCTTTATGGGATGGCAATTGCTGTATCGCTTCCTCTTTTAGCTGGAAGGCGACCTTTTCACCTTTGATCTCCACCTCTATGGAATGGGGATCGATTTGGCCCGTAAACAGGCCTGAGGCTTTTGTAAATAGTGAATTTTCAACCAATAAATCCATTACAACCTTAGCTTGCTCTTCCTGTGCTGTTAAAAAAACTTCAATTTTATAAGCTCCATTATAAAGGTCAGAAATGGTAAACGAATTTTGAATTTCTTGATTATTGTCGAACGTCATCTCAGTAATTGCTTGTGTTGACATCACTTCTTCCGAATACTGTTTTACTTTTTTTCCATGCTGATCATAAACGATATAATCTGCTTGTAATCCGCTTGCAAACGATAGTTTTATAGGTCCGCCAGATATATTTTTGACTTTGTAATTAATAATCGTAGAATTGTTTTCTTCCTTTATTTTAATCGCTGGATGAACTTTTGCGGCGATTTCATTTTGTTTTGGATGATCCACTGGGTTCACTTTCTTTACCACATCACCGTGCCCGTTGGTTTGATTTCCAGTACCACAAGCACTTAAGAGTCCAGCTAGTAATACAATCATTAATTTTTTAAATGGCATAAAAAAATCTCCTTTTAATCGATTTACTTTAATAGTCGATTAAAAGGAGATGGGAGTTACATTTTCAAAAAGATTTTTCAATTTAATAAAGAAATCCTAAAGACCGCCAAGATAAGCCTTTTTGATTTCTTCACTTGCTTGTAATTCTTCTGCTGTTCCTGAGATTTCAACTCTGCCCGTTTCGATTACATAGGCCCGGTCTGCAACGGATAGTGCCATATTCGCATTTTGTTCAACCAGAAGGATGGTTGTGCCATCTTGATTGATTTTCTGAATGATTTGAAAAATCGTTTTTACCATTAACGGCGCCAATCCCATTGAAGGCTCATCGAGTAAAAGCAACTTCGGCTTAGCCATTATCGCTCTTCCCATCGCAAGCATTTGCTGTTCTCCTCCGGAAAGGGTTCCCGATAACTGCTTTCGACGCTCTTCCAGTCTAGGGAAAAGCTCATAAACGCTTTGAATATCTTTCTTGATTTCCTTCGAATCTTTTCGTAAATAAGCACCAAGTTCCAGGTTCTCCTCGACACTCATATTAGCAAATACACGACGCCCCTCTGGTACATGTGAGATACCGGACTTCACAATCGACTGGGGAGCCTTGCCCGAAATCGAACTGCCTAGGTATTCAATACTCCCTGACTTTGGCTTAAGCAGCCCCGATAATGTCTTAAGCAGCGTACTTTTACCTGCTCCGTTCGCACCAATCAGGGTAACAATTTCCCCTTCATTGATTTCTAATGATACACCTTTAAGGGCGTGAATATTTCCGTAAAAAACATCAATTCCATTTACTTTAAGCATTGTCACTCGAAACCTCCTCTCCTAGATAAGCCTCGATGACTTTCGGATGATTACGAATTTCATCAGGAGTTCCTGCTGCAATGAGCTGCCCATGGTCTAATACATAGATTCTTTCACAAATTCCCATAACTAGTGCCATATCATGTTCAATTAGTAGAATCGTTAGATCGAATTGTTTTCGGATAAATGCGATTAATTCCATCAGCTCGTGCGTTTCCTGAGGATTCATACCAGCAGCCGGCTCATCAAGCAGTAATAATTTCGGACTTGCTGCCAAGGCTCTAGCTATTTCCAATCTTCTTTGCTGGCCATATGGTAAATTTTTTGCTTTTTCATCTTTAAAACGGTCCAATTGAAAAATCTTTAAAAATTCTAGTGATTTTTCCTCCATCACCTTTTCTTCGGAGAAATGAGAAGGAAGGCGAAAGATGGAACTTAAAATGGAATGCTTCGCTAAAGAATGATAAGCCACTTTAACATTATCTAATACGGATAATTCACTAAATAGGCGGATATTCTGAAACGTACGGCTGATTCCATTTCGTGTTACTTGATATGGAGCAAGACCATTTAGTCTTTTCCCATCAAATAAAATGTCACCCTCTGTTGGGACATATACACCAGTCAGCAAATTAAAACTTGTTGTTTTCCCGGCACCATTTGGACCAATCAAACCGACCAATTCTCCTTGATTAAGTTCCATATTAAAGCCTGAAACCGCCTTAAGCCCGCCGAACTGAATTCCTGCATTTTTAACCTGTAGTAAAGCTCCCACGTTAATTTCCTCCTTTCACACTTTTCTTTTTCCCAAAGAATTCTGTAATTTCACGGGTACCCATTAAGCCCTGTGGACGATATAGCATGACAACAACCAATACGATACTGTATATAATCATTCGAGTCTCAGGATATTGCTGTAAGTATGTTGAAATAATGGTTAAAAGGATAGCAGCAATTACGGATCCGGACATACTTCCAAGTCCGCCTAAAACCACAAAGATTAAAATATCAAAGGATTTTAAGAAACCAAAGTTGGTTGGCTGGATAATGTAAAAGTTATGAGAAAATAATCCGCCGGCGATTCCGGCGAAAAAGGAACCAATCGCAAATGCGGCGACTTTATAAAAAGTTGTATTGATTCCCATTGCGTCTGCCGCAATTTCATTTTCCCTGATCGCAATACACGCTCTTCCATGCCGTGAGTTCGTAAAGTTAGATATCACAAGAATGGTAATAACGAGACACACAAATGCGCTTGTCCAAGTCGTCATATTGGAAACCATCATTCCTGCAGCGCCGCCAACATACTCGATATTTAAAAACACAATTCTGATAATTTCACCGAATCCGAGAGTAGCAATAGCCAGATAATCTCCTCGAAGTCTTAAAGTAGGAATACCAACAAGAAGGCCAGCTAATGCCGCAACAATTCCACCAATAATAATAGCTAAAACAAAAGGCAGTTCAAATTTCATGGTAATGATCGCTGAAACATACGCTCCGACTGCTAGGAATCCAGCATGCCCAATCGAAAATTGTCCGGTAATCCCAATAACTAAATGAAGACTGACCGCTAAAATGATATTAATGATCATTAAGATCAGCATGTTGCTATAAAATGCATTTAATATACCTGTTTGAATCAAGCCTTGGCCAATTCCATAAATCAGTACTGCTAAAATGAGAAATAGCCAGAATTTACTTACCTTTTTCATCTGTCTATCTCACCTACACTTTCTCTCTTGTATTTTTTCCAAAGATGCCAGAAGGTCTAAAAATAAGAATCAGGATTAGGATAATAAATGCTGCAGCATCTCTCCAGAGTGAGAATCCCATTGCACTTACGACTGATTCCACAACCCCAAGAATAAGACCGCCAACCATGGCGCCCGGGATAATTCCGATTCCACCTAAAACAGCGGCAACGAAGGCCTTTAAACCAGGGATAATCCCCATCAGTGGTTCAATCTTCGTATAATACACACCAAAGATAACACCGGCAGCCCCTGCTAATGCAGAACCTATTGCAAAGGTATAGGAGATGGTCCTGTCTACGTTAATCCCCATTAAACGTGCAGCATCCATATCATGTGAAACGGCACGCATCGCTTTACCGATCTTCGTGCGGTGAACGATAAATTGTAAAATTATCATTAAGCTGACAGACACACTAAGGATGAAAAGAGACTGACTGCTGATTTGAGCTCCGAAAAGGTTAAAGCTTGTGCTTGGTAACACATTATCAGGATACGCCTCAGGCTGAGCTCCACGAGCGTAAATTACTCCGTATTCAATTAATAGCGACATTCCTATTGCTGTTATTAAGGCCGCTATTCTAGTAGCATTTCTAAGACGTTTATAGGCTATTCTTTCAATCAATACTCCAAATACTGCACAAAATGCCATTGAGAATAATAATGCTGGAAAGAAGCCTAGACCCCATCCCTTAATCGCATAAAACCCGACGAACGCACCTACCATAAAAACATCACCATGGGCGAAGTTAATTAATTTTATAATTCCATAAACCATGGTATAGCCTAATGCGATTAAGGCATAGATGCTACCGAGTGATATTCCGTTTATCAATTGTTGTAACCACTCCATTGTTCTCACTCCTATTTTTTCCAGAATTAACTCTTTACAAAAGTAAAATGGAAGGATTATCCTTCCATTCTACTAAAATAGTACTTTTAAGGATTTACTTTTGTGTTAAACACTTGTTTACCATCTACATATTCTAAAATTGTTGCTGTTTTGATTGGATGATGATTTTCATCAATTGTTACTACTCCAGTAACAAGGCTTAAATCTTTTGTTTTTGCTAATTCTGCCTGAATCTTACTAGAATCAGTGCTGCCTGCACGCTTAACCGCATCCGCTAAAAAGTAAACCGTGTCATATCCAAGTGCATTAAAGGCATTAGGTGCTTCGCCATTGTTCTTTTCTTTAAATGCTGATACAAAGTTTTGTACCTTTTCATCTGGATCTTCAGATGAGTAATGGTTGATTAGGTAGGTATTATTTAATGCTTCTGCTCCAGCCAAATCAACTAACTTTGGTGAATCCCAGCCGTCAGCACCCACTAATGGAACATCGATTCCTAATTCACGCGCTTGCTTTACAATTAAACCAACTTCTTCATAATATCCAGGGATAAAAATGAATGACGGATTTTTTGCCTTGATTCGTGTTAGTGTTGCACGGAAATCTGTATCCTTTGCGACATAAGCTTCTTCAGCAACAATCTTACCTCCAGCTGCTTCAAACGTTTCCTTGAAGGCGTCAGATAATCCTTTAGCATAGTCACTAGAGTTGTCAGCGAAAATCGCTGCATCTTTAATTTTTAACGTATCTAAAGCAAAGTTCGCAGCAACTGTACCTTGGAAAGGATCAATGAAAGAAGTACGGAATACAAATGGTCTTACTTTCCCTTTTTCATCTACAGTAACAGTTGGGCTTGTACCACCTGGAGCGATTAGGACGGTTTTCGTGTCATTTGCAATTTGCGCTTGAGCAACTGTATTACCGCTTGTTGCTGCTCCAATTACAGCTGTTACCTTGTCTTGGCTTGTTAATTTAATAATACCGTTTGTAGCTTCTGCTGCTTCTGATTTATTATCTACTTTCACAACATCAAACTTTTTACCATCAACGCCGCCATTTTTATTGATTTCATCAACAGCCATTTCAATCCCTTTTGACATTGATTCACCATATGATGCAACGTTTCCTGATAGCTCTAAGTTAATACCCAATTTAATGGTATCTGAATTGCCGCCTCCTGAACTTTCTTTCGCTCCACCTGCACACCCTGCTAATACTCCAGCAAAGATGGTAGATGCCATAAACACACTTGCTAATTTCTTTTTCATGGAATTTTCCCCCTTTGATTGAATTTTCAGATACTAAGAATCATAGATTAGTACCTTTCTTGACCCCATGAGATTTGTTTATAGGCTAAATTAATTAACATAAGTTATTGTAGTACTTTTTTCATTGTTAGTCTAGTATATTATTTCAATATTTCAGAACTTTTTATTTTTTATAAAAATTAAAGCGCTTTCTTGTTTATTGAAAGGCTTTTTTATAGATAATCATTTATGTTTTGGATGAGCACTTTTTCTTAATCATTATTCCAATTTATGTATCCACGCTTGAAATATTTTACTGATATATACTTTTATTACCATATTTTTGATTTCCATAAAAAAGAAAGAAGACTAATTTCGTCTTCTTTCTTTTTACTCAGATGTATCCTTTACCACCTATGTGCCTTTGCATTTGATCTCGCGATAATGTTATGCTGAGAAATTTTTGTGTGTCCATTTACCTGAGAACTAGCACGCTTAGGCCTTGTCCAATTATTGAAGAACTTTTGAGAATGTGGATCCAAATGATCTTGAGTACTCACAATGAATCACCTCAATAGTTAGTATAGGGATACTCTGAAATGCGATATTACAGGAATATCAATTATAGTATTTGGTTTTGGATATATAAAAATACACATTATTTAAAGCATATCCATGATTTGGCTAAAGAGCATAAAGAATGACGGTAACTTGGCCAACATGATTTTCTATGGGAGATTCATATTTACACTCTAACACAAGAACGCGTGGAGATTACCACGCGTCATTTTTATTATGACATAATTCTTTTTTCCCCCTCGATGGCTTTTATAGGATCAATGTTTTGCGTAAATTCAAGTGTCCCCATGTATTTACCACTCTCATCTCTAATAGCAAAATAACGGATGTATACATATTTATCACGAAACTTGATCCAGAAATCTTCTGTATCCTTTCTCCCTGCTTTAAAGTCAGCTAAAAGTTCCTCCACCACATGTACACTTCTTGGTGGATGACAGTTTTGAACTGTACGACCAATAACTGCCTTTGTTCGAGCAAAAATTCTTTCTTTACCATGAGAGAAGTATCGTACCACATCATCTTGATCAATGAACGTGAGATCTACAGGTAAATGATTTAACAGCAGCTCTAGCTGTTTTAAAGATAATATTCCTGTTTCCATTTTAATGTACCCTTCGGAAATTGCTTTTTCATCCAATGCATGTCTTTCAGGCTTCCAAACCTCTGTTGGTGCAATCAAGCAATATCCAATTTCGTCACTCTCTCGTGCAATTTTCACCCATTCATCTTCGGTAAAATTGTTCAATGCCATCGGGAAAAGAATATTCTCTTCTCTATAAATCATGGTAATAACTTCTTGAATAACAAATTTAATCACTTCGATAACGGCTTGTTTCTCACCATTATAAGTGGCCAATTTTTTCCTTGCGTCTTTAATCGAGTCACGGATAAAGTCGTTGATCCGCCACATGTTATTTGTTGGCCCATAAATGCCGTAGGTTTCTAAATAAGGGAATATTAAATTCTCCTTCCGGCTATAGTGCTTATCAATATCGAGCAGTAATTTGATGTCTTCTAAGAGGAGAAGTACATTTTCTTGATTATCTTCAATCTGAAACTGATCCAAATGAACTTGAAGTTGAGTATTTACCAATTTATCTAATTCTTTATTTTCTAATATAAAGGTGTGTATCAGATGGCCAGGTTGTTCCTCTGGCTTGTTTGTTTTTTCTATTTCTTCAATTGCTCCTTTAAAGATTTCTGTGTGTTTTGCATGTAAACGGTGCATTTCTTCTACTGATAGATCACCAAAATCATGCTGAAGTTGTGATATTTCTTCAATTGTAATTTTTCCAATAAACGCATCAAAATGAGCTTTTACCTCATTAACATTTTTTCCTTCGTGGAGATCTTTAAAAATTTGCTTTAAGATAGCCTGACGTTTATTTGGGTTATTCGTTAATTGTTCACGGTTATTAATTAATTCACTCATTGGAATTTCTCCTTCGTAAGTTGGTTATTTAAGGTATTGATAACTAATCTCATACATAAAATAACACCTTTTAAAATGTCTGTTTGTGATTAACATCATTGATACAGAAATAACTTTGTAAATGTGATAAATTTGAGAACGAATTATGGCAGAGAAATTGACAGCCGTTTTTATCCGTGTTATATTTATCTCGAATTAAAGATAAATATTTTTGAGATATCTACTATCACCCTGTCCTATGGAGTGAATTCGACTTTAAAAGGCAAAAATAAATAAAGACATGTAAATGGAGGAATAAACTTGAACCACTTAAAAGGTATACACCATGTAACAGCAATAACAAGCAGTGCGGAGAAGAATTATGAATTTTTCACTTATGTACTAGGCATGCGTTTGGTTAAAAAAACAGTCAATCAAGATGATATTCAAACCTATCACTTATTCTTCGCAGACGACACTGGAAGTCCTGGCACTGATATGACATTTTTCGATTTCCCCGGAATTCCAAAGGGTGTGCATGGAACAAATGAGATATCAAAAACTTCCTTCCGGGTACCTAGCGACGCTGCATTAGATTATTGGGTAAAGCGTTTTGACCGCTTGAACGTAACCCATACCGGAATAAAGGAGCAATTTGGTAAAAAAACCTTATCGTTTGTTGATTTTGATGATCAACAATACCAATTGATTTCTGATGAAAACAATAAGGGAGTTGCCTCTGGTGTACCTTGGCAAAATGGCCCGATTCCATTGGAATATGCGATTACCGGGTTAGGTCCTATTTTTGTACGGATTGCTAATTTTGATTACTTTAAAGAAATGATGGAGAAGGTACTGCTCTTTAAAGAGATTGCTCAAGAAGAATCCTTTCACTTATTCGAAGTAGGTGAAGGAGGAAATGGCGCGCAAGTAGTGGTGGAATACAATGCGGTCCTTCCACAGGCACGACAAGGATTTGGTACGGTTCACCATGCAGCATTCCGGGTTGAAGATCGTTCCGTATTAGAGGAATGGGATCAGCAAATGCAGAGCTTTGGATTCCAAACATCTGGCTTTGTGGATCGCTACTTTTTCGGTTCACTTTACTCAAGAGTGGCTCCACAAATTTTATTTGAATTTGCAACTGACGGCCCTGGATTTATGGGTGACGAACCATATGAAACCCTTGGTGAAAAATTATCACTCCCCCCTTTCTTTGAATCAAAACGCGATCAAATCGAAAGACTCGTTCGTCCCATTAATACAGTAAGAAGTACAATTAAATTTAAAAAGGAATAAAAATAAGCGGATCCTTCGGGACTCCGCTTTTTTCTTTGTTTCCATTCGTTTATACCTTACATTGAAAAAAGTGCCAGGCTCGAGCTGGCACTTATAGTCATTATTATAGTGTTGTAATGATTGGTCCATTTTTCGTAAGGATGATGGTATGTTCGTACTGCGCAACAAAACTTTCTTCTGTCACATAGGTCCAGTCGTCACCTTCAACTTGAAAAACTTCCTCTTCTTTGGTTGAGATGAAAGGCTCGAATGCGATTACCATACCTTCCTTTAAAAGTTCGTCATCCCACGTATCATGATAATTATAAATATGATCTGGGGCTTCATGAATTCTTCGTCCAATTCCGTGTCCTGTTAGATTCATGATGACTGTTAATCCGTGCTGTCGCGCCGTTTGGATTACGGCTTTTCCAAGTCCACTTTTCTTTGAACCAGGTTTTGCTTTCTTAAGACCAGCTTCAAAAGCCAATTTAGCCACTTCACAAATTTTTGTTAATATTTCTTCGCCTTCACCTACTACGAAAGAAATACCTGTATCAGCGAAGTAGCCATTCTTTGAACCAGATACATCTATATTAACGATGTCACCTTCTTTAATGACTCTCTTCCCTGGAATACCATGGGCCACTTCCTCATTGACACTTATGCATGTGTAGCCGGGAAAATCATATTCACCCTTTGGCGCTGAAATGGCACCAGCATTTTCGAAAAGCTGTCCAGCTATATCATCTAGTTCCTTTGTAGTTATACCAGGTACCGTTCTTTGTACCAATTCATCTCTAATTTCGGCACAGATTTTGCCGATTTCTTTCAGTGCTTGAATATCTTCTTCTGTTTTTGCAATCATGTGTTTTCCCTACTTTATCATATTAATATCGTTGTAAATTTTCACTTCTTATATTTTAGGCTTACTTATAGTAAAAATTCAAGTATGTTTCCTTAGTGTATATATTCAAAAAACTAGTTTCCTTACGACCAATGAGCAGGCCTCACTAATGTGGCTGGTAATTTTGTATGTTTATTCCCTTTAGCGGCATTCACTTGTGCCTGAGTAAGAAAAATACTCCCAGTAAGATTTGCTCCACTGATATCCGTATCCCTAAAATCCACACCGATGAAATCGCACCATCTAAGATCAGCATTTCTAAGGTCTGCTGCAATTAGTAAGGCACCTCTTAAATTTGCACCCCTTAGATCTGCGCCCTTCAACTTTGCCCCTAAATAATCCATTCCCCGCCTTATATCTTTTTGCTTTTTAGTGACCTGATTTCGAACCAATTCGCTAGTACGAATCAGTAATGTGTTTACCTTAGCTCTATGCTCAGTCACATCTATGCGCAAAATACCTTCTGGACTTTTGCCGGTTAGTTTTTCCGTCTCTACAAGACAATATTGCAATTCTTTATAGATTGATTTGGCAGCGTCTATAGTTAATGCTTCAGTCAAATACCATAGCATTTCATGGAGTTGTTGCATCATTGGATAAACATCAAACATCTCTTGGGCAATATCTTTGTTCGTACTCCAATCCTTTCCATTATATGTACTTTGAGATACCTTTTGACCAGCCCCAAAGCATTCATAAGCAGAACAGCCACGAAACCCTTTATTCCGAAGGTCATTATGTATACCGCATAAATAATTGGATTGTAAATTACGGCAAGGAGTTCCACCGTCTTTATCAAAGGCGAAATCGGCTGATTTTGCATAAGGCAGTGCCACACAGCACAAACCAAAGCAATTTTCACAGTCAGCACGTAAATGATTTAAAGTATTGTCGTCTATTATTAATGCACTAGACAAAATAAACACACTTCCTTCTATTAAAAAACTAGCCTATTATCCTCTTTTGAAAAATTTCAACCACATATTATCTTAACACAGAATCCATTAGTACGTCTTTTCCTCAACTATGTATCTTTTTTCTATTTTATAGAGTTAAAGGGGTGTACGAATAGCTGCTATTGGTTACCGTTTTCTCTGAAAATAAAACTACACTGGTACAATTACCTGCTATTCGTTAATGTTGTTACTAAAGATAGAGCTGATTCAGGTACGTTATTGTTTTCAAAAGTAATAAAACTTAATTTCCTTATACTATTTATCGGTCTCATTGTCCCTCAAGACAAACAAAAAAGAACAACCTTTTTAAGTTGTTCTTCATTGTTATTTTTACGCACCTTAGAGGATTCGAACCTCTGACCCACGACTTAGAAGGTCGTTGCTCTATCCAGCTGAGCTAAAGGCGCATATATAGAAATGGCGGAGAAGGAGGGATTTGAACCCTCGCGCCGGTTACCCGACCTACACCCTTAGCAGGGGCGCCTCTTCAGCCTCTTGAGTACTTCCCCATAGACGTAAAAATGGCTCCGCAGGTAGGACTCGAACCTACGACCGATCGGTTAACAGCCGATTGCTCTACCACTGAGCTACTGCGGAACAATGGAAAATTATTTTGCTTCTAAAAAATTCTGGTGGGCCTAAATGGACTCGAACCATCGACCTCACGCTTATCAGGCGTGCGCTCTAACCAGCTGAGCTATAGGCCCATATGGAGCGGGTGATGAGAATCGAACTCACAACATCAGCTTGGAAGGCTGAGGTTTTACCACTAAACTACACCCGCATTTCTAAAATTGGAGACCTCTTCCTTACCAATTGGCTATGCTGCCTTTAAGCATGGCTGGGCTAGCTGGATTTGAACCAACGCATGTCGCAGTCAAAGTGCGATGCCTTACCGCTTGGCTATAGCCCAATAATAAAAATGAAATGGGGCGACTGATGGGAATCGAACCCACGAATGTCGGAACCACAATCCGATGCGTTAACCACTTCGCCACAACCGCCATTATGGTTATTTTACCTTCGTGAAAAAACTTTGGTGGAGGGGGACGGATTCGAACCGCCGAACCCTGAAGGAGCGGATTTACAGTCCGCCGCGTTTAGCCACTTCGCTACCCCTCCAATAGGAGACCTTACTGATCATTACATTTAATGGTGGCTCAAGACGGAATCGAACCGCCGACACAAGGATTTTCAGTCCTTTGCTCTACCGACTGAGCTACTGAGCCATAAAATCTATATCAACGGTAGTTAACCTACCGGGATAAAAATGGCGGTCCGGACGGGACTCGAACCCGCGACCTCCTGCGTGACAGGCAGGCATTCTAACCAACTGAACTACCGGACCAAATTGCGGGGGCAGGATTTGAACCTACGACCTTCGGGTTATGAGCCCGACGAGCTACCAGACTGCTCCACCCCGCGATAATAGAAATTATAAACTCCGATCATGCTCTTAATTTGAAAGACCGCCCCGCTTTCAGAAAGTCTATTCAAGAAGCAACTCAATCGGTGCGCTGTAGATCATTCGAAGCAGCTTATTCGAACGTGCTCCACCCCGCGATAATAGAAAATATAAAGTGTTTGCCATATGCTCTTAGCATAAGTATGGCGGAGGAAGAGGGATTCGAACCCCCGCGCGGTTTAACCCGCCTGTCGGTTTTCAAGACCGATCCCTTCAGCCAGACTTGGGTATTCCTCCAGATATATGGACCCTGTAGGACTCGAACCTACGACCGGACGGTTATGAGCCGTCTGCTCTAACCAGCTGAGCTAAGGGTCCATTAACACTAACATTAATAACAACATTAGTATTAATTTCATATATAGCGGCGGAGGGGATCGAACCCCCGACCTTACGGGTATGAACCGTACGCTCTAGCCAGCTGAGCTACACCGCCATTTTCAATAAATATAAATGGAGCCTAGCGGGATCGAACCGCTGACCTCCTGCGTGCAAAGCAGGCGCTCTCCCAGCTGAGCTAAGGCCCCATGTTATTAATGTAATCTTCGACTGGTCGGGAAGACAGGATTCGAACCTGCGACCCCTTGGTCCCAAACCAAGTGCTCTACCAAGCTGAGCTACTTCCCGTAGCATATGGCGCGCCCGAAAGGAGTCGAACCCATAACCTTCTGATCCGTAGTCAGACGCTCTATCCAATTGAGCTACGGGCGCATTATATTGAAAGTTGCTTTCGCTATCGCGAAAAAACTCTTAGATATTTTTCCTTCGCAAAAATCTTTGGTGCCGAGGACCGGAATCGAACCCGCGACCCCCACCTTGGCAAGGTGGTGTTCTACCACTGAACTACTTCCGCACAAATTTAAATGGTGCGGGTGAAGGGAGTCGAACCCCCACGCCTTGCGGCGCCAGATCCTAAGTCTGGTGCGTCTGCCAATTCCGCCACACCCGCATATTAAAAGTTATATTGCTGGCGCAAAAAACTTTGGTGAGCCATGAAGGACTCGAACCTTCGACCCTCTGATTAAAAGTCAGATGCTCTACCAACTGAGCTAATGGCTCAAACAAAAATGGTGCCGGCTAGAGGACTTGAACCCCCAACCTACTGATTACAAGTCAGTTGCTCTACCAATTGAGCTAAACCGGCATTATGGAAAGTTATTTTCACTATCATGAAAAAACTTTGGTGGAGGATGACGGGATCGAACCGCCGACCCTCTGCTTGTAAGGCAGATGCTCTCCCAGCTGAGCTAATCCTCCATATAAAGGAAAGTTATTTTTGCTAAAGAAAAAACAATGGTGACCCCTACGGGATTCGAACCCGTGTTACCTCCGTGAAAGGGAGGTGTCTTAACCACTTGACCAAGGGGCCATTCGAAAATTCACAAAATAAAAACCCCAAAGGGGCAATGCCTGGCAACGTCCTACTCTCACAGGGACAAAGTCCCAACTACCATCGGCGCTGAGAAGCTTAACTACCGTGTTCGGTATGGGAACGGGTGTGACCTTCTCGCCATTGTTGCCAGACTATTTAATTTGAGGTTTCATTCCCTCAAAACTAGATAATTTCAGAAGAAGTTTGTAAAACGAGTTCGCTTTTAAAATTGGTTAAGTCCTCGAACGATTAGTATCAGTCAGCTCCACATGTTACCACGCTTCCACCTCTGACCTATCAACCTGATCATCTTTCAGGGTTCTTACTAGCTTGACGCTATGGGAAATCTCATCTTGAGGGGGGCTTCATGCTTAGATGCTTTCAGCACTTATCCCGTCCGCACATAGCTACCCAGCGATGCCTTTGGCAAGACAACTGGTACACCAGCGGTGCGTCCATCCCGGTCCTCTCGTACTAAGGACAGCTCCTCTCAAATTTCCTGCGCCCACGACGGATAGGGACCGAACTGTCTCACGACGTTCTGAACCCAGCTCGCGTACCGCTTTAATGGGCGAACAGCCCAACCCTTGGGACCGACTACAGCCCCAGGATGCGATGAGCCGACATCGAGGTGCCAAACCTCCCCGTCGATGTGGACTCTTGGGGGAGATAAGCCTGTTATCCCCGGGGTAGCTTTTATCCGTTGAGCGATGGCCCTTCCATGCGGAACCACCGGATCACTAAGCCCGACTTTCGTCCCTGCTCGACTTGTAGGTCTCGCAGTCAAGCTCCCTTGTGCCTTTACACTCTACGAATGATTTCCAACCATTCTGAGGGAACCTTTGGGCGCCTCCGTTACTCTTTAGGAGGCGACCGCCCCAGTCAAACTGCCCACCTGACACTGTCTCCCACCCCGATCAGGGGTGTGGGTTAGAATTTCAATACAGCCAGGGTAGTATCCCACCGACGCCTCCACCGAAGCTGGCGCTCCGGTTTCTCAGGCTCCTACCTATCCTGTACAAGCTGTACCAAAATTCAATATCAGGCTACAGTAAAGCTCCACGGGGTCTTTCCGTCCTGTCGCGGGTAACCTGCATCTTCACAGGTACTATAATTTCACCGAGTCTCTCGTTGAGACAGTGCCCAGATCGTTACGCCTTTCGTGCGGGTCGGAACTTACCCGACAAGGAATTTCGCTACCTTAGGACCGTTATAGTTACGGCCGCCGTTTACTGGGGCTTCGATTCAGAGCTTCGCTTGCGCTAACCCCTCCTCTTAACCTTCCAGCACCGGGCAGGCGTCAGCCCCTATACTTCGCCTTGCGGCTTCGCAGAGACCTGTGTTTTTGCTAAACAGTCGCCTGGGCCTATTCACTGCGGCTCTTCGAGGCTATTCACCTCAAAAAGCACCCCTTCTCCCGAAGTTACGGGGTCATTTTGCCGAGTTCCTTAACGAGAGTTCTCTCGCTCACCTTAGGATTCTCTCCTCGCCTACCTGTGTCGGTTTGCGGTACGGGCACCTTTTATCTCGCTAGAGGCTTTTCTTGGCAGTGTGGAATCAGGAACTTCGGTACTATATTTCCCTCGCTATCACAGCTCAGCCTTTATGGTAAGCGGATTTTCCTACTTACCAGCCTAACTGCTTAGACGCGCATATCCAACAGCGCGCTTACCCTATCCTCCTGCGTCCCCCCATCACTCAAACGATAAAGAGGTGGTACAGGAATATCAACCTGTTGTCCATCGCCTACGCCTTTCGGCCTCGGCTTAGGTCCCGACTAACCCTGAGAGGACGAGCCTTCCTCAGGAAACCTTAGGCATACGGTGGATGGGATTCTCACCCATCTTTCGCTACTCATACCGGCATTCTCACTTCTAAGCGCTCCACCAGTCCTTACGGTCTAGCTTCAACGCCCTTAGAACGCTCTCCTACCACTGACACCATACGGTGTCAATCCACAGCTTCGGTGTTACGTTTAGCCCCGATACATTTTCGGCGCAGAGTCACTCGACCAGTGAGCTATTACGCACTCTTTAAATGGTGGCTGCTTCTAAGCCAACATCCTGGTTGTCTAAGCAACTCCACATCCTTTTCCACTTAACGTAAACTTTGGGACCTTAGCTGGTGGTCTGGGCTGTTTCCCTTTTGACTACGGATCTTATCACTCGCAGTCTGACTCCCACGGATAAGTCTTTGGCATTCGGAGTTTGTCTGAATTCGGTAACCCGATGAGGGCCCCTAGTCCAAACAGTGCTCTACCTCCAAGACTCTTACAACGTGAGGCTAGCCCTAAAGCTATTTCGGAGAGAACCAGCTATCTCCAAGTTCGATTGGAATTTCTCCGCTACCCACACCTCATCCCCGCACTTTTCAACGTGCGTGGGTTCGGGCCTCCATCCAGTGTTACCTGGACTTCACCCTGGACATGGGTAGATCACCTGGTTTCGGGTCTACGACCACATACTCAATTCGCCCTATTCAGACTCGCTTTCGCTGCGGCTCCGTCTCTTCAACTTAACCTTGCATGGGATCGTAACTCGCCGGTTCATTCTACAAAAGGCACGCCATCACCCATAAACGGGCTCTGACTACTTGTAGGCACACGGTTTCAGGATCTCTTTCACTCCCCTTCCGGGGTGCTTTTCACCTTTCCCTCACGGTACTGGTTCACTATCGGTCACTAGGGAGTATTTAGCCTTGGGAGATGGTCCTCCCAGCTTCCGACCGGATTTCACGTGTCCGGCCGTACTCAGGATCCACTCAGGAGGGAACGAAGTTTCAACTACAGGGTTTTTACCTTCTATGACGGACCTTTCCAGATCGCTTCATCTACCCCGTTCCTTTGTAACTCCATGTTGAGTGTCCTACAACCCCAAGAGGCAAGCCTCTTGGTTTGGGCTATGTCCCGTTTCGCTCGCCGCTACTCAGGGAATCGCGTTTGCTTTCTCTTCCTCCGGGTACTTAGATGTTTCAGTTCCCCGGGTCTGCCTTCAATACCCTATGTATTCAGGTAAAGATACTGCTCCATTACGAGCAGTGGGTTCCCCCATTCGGAAATCTCCGGATCAAAGCTTACTTACAGCTCCCCGAAGCATATCGGTGTTAGTCCCGTCCTTCATCGGCTCCTAGTGCCAAGGCATCCACCGTGCGCCCTTTCTAACTTAACCTAAATGGTTATACTCTTATTAAATAAGAGAGAAAAACTAATGTGGCGATTCTCGGTTTTACTTTGACTTCTTCTTACGATTATCTAGTTTTCAAGGAACAAAATATAATGAGAGAATTGCACTCTCAAAACTAAACAAACAAGTAACGGTCAACGGTTTATCAGTCCACAAGGACTGCATTATCCTTAGAAAGGAGGTGATCCAGCCGCACCTTCCGATACGGCTACCTTGTTACGACTTCACCCCAATCATCTGTCCCACCTTAGGCGGCTGGCTCCTTGCGGTTACCCCACCGACTTCGGGTGTTACAAACTCTCGTGGTGTGACGGGCGGTGTGTACAAGGCCCGGGAACGTATTCACCGCGGCATGCTGATCCGCGATTACTAGCGATTCCGGCTTCATGTAGGCGAGTTGCAGCCTACAATCCGAACTGAGAATGGTTTTATGGGATTGGCTAAACCTCGCGGTCTCGCAGCCCTTTGTACCATCCATTGTAGCACGTGTGTAGCCCAGGTCATAAGGGGCATGATGATTTGACGTCATCCCCACCTTCCTCCGGTTTGTCACCGGCAGTCACCTTAGAGTGCCCAACTGAATGCTGGCAACTAAGATCAAGGGTTGCGCTCGTTGCGGGACTTAACCCAACATCTCACGACACGAGCTGACGACAACCATGCACCACCTGTCACTCTGTCCCCCGAAGGGGAACGTCCTATCTCTAGGAGTGTCAGAGGATGTCAAGACCTGGTAAGGTTCTTCGCGTTGCTTCGAATTAAACCACATGCTCCACCGCTTGTGCGGGCCCCCGTCAATTCCTTTGAGTTTCAGCCTTGCGGCCGTACTCCCCAGGCGGAGTGCTTAATGCGTTAGCTGCAGCACTAAAGGGCGGAAACCCTCTAACACTTAGCACTCATCGTTTACGGCGTGGACTACCAGGGTATCTAATCCTGTTTGCTCCCCACGCTTTCGCGCCTCAGCGTCAGTTACAGACCAGAAAGCCGCCTTCGCCACTGGTGTTCCTCCACATCTCTACGCATTTCACCGCTACACGTGGAATTCCGCTTTCCTCTTCTGTACTCAAGTCCCCCAGTTTCCAATGACCCTCCACGGTTGAGCCGTGGGCTTTCACATCAGACTTAAAGGACCGCCTGCGCGCGCTTTACGCCCAATAATTCCGGACAACGCTTGCCACCTACGTATTACCGCGGCTGCTGGCACGTAGTTAGCCGTGGCTTTCTGGTTAGGTACCGTCAAGGTACCGGCAGTTACTCCGATACTTGTTCTTCCCTAACAACAGAGCTTTACGACCCGAAGGCCTTCATCGCTCACGCGGCGTTGCTCCGTCAGACTTTCGTCCATTGCGGAAGATTCCCTACTGCTGCCTCCCGTAGGAGTCTGGGCCGTGTCTCAGTCCCAGTGTGGCCGATCACCCTCTCAGGTCGGCTACGCATCGTCGCCTTGGTGAGCCGTTACCTCACCAACTAGCTAATGCGCCGCGGGCCCATCTGTAAGTGTCAGCCGAAACCGACTTTCAGCTTTTCCTCATGAGAGGAAAAGGATTATCCGGTATTAGCTCCGGTTTCCCGAAGTTATCCCAGTCTTACAGGCAGGTTGCCCACGTGTTACTCACCCGTCCGCCGCTAACCAAAAGGTGCAAGCACCTTTTGATTCGCTCGACTTGCATGTATTAGGCACGCCGCCAGCGTTCGTCCTGAGCCAGGATCAAACTCTCCAAGAAAGTTGATATAGCTCATTGTTACGTTGGCTAGTTTCTATAGAAGAAACTAAATTTTATTGATTGTTGACGTTCTTGTTTGTTTAGTTTTCAAAGAACAATATCATCTGTCGAAGTGACAGGAATAATAGTATATCGCTTTTCTACTACTATAGTCAATTATAAAATATTTCCAATTTACTAGAGAACTAAGTTAGAACTGATAAGGTTGTTTTCTGAGCGACTTTTCATATCATAACACCGTCGGTGTTATCAAACAACAGAAAGTTTTTTCCATTTTTATAAATGGGATTAAAAAAGACAGAAAGGATATTTCTGTCTTTCGCCTGGCAACGTCCTACTCTCACAGGGACAAAGTCC